>JANODE010000149.1:0-29236 GCA_031412525.1 Akkermansiaceae bacterium
CCGCAGGCGGCTGCGGCGGCGAGGAGAGAATAGGTGAGGTGTGTTTTCATAACAGGATTGGATTGGATTTTTGGTTCAGGGGATTGTGTATTTAGGAGACTGAGATTGCTGTAAGGTTTGGCTCAGATGGGAGCTTCATGCTGTTCAGCTGGTTGAAACTTTCCTGTGCTCGGCGTTTCAGCAGCGATCACGCCACATGAAAATAACTTTTGCGCACTCATGAATTTCGTCAGTAGGAAACAACGGGACGGCGCGGGCGGCAAGAAAATTTTACGTGAACTACAAAATTTCTGAAATCGAGGTATTTTCCCAACGTGAGCCGCCGTTTCAACCTCTACACAACACATTCATTGTTAAATCCTTAGCGCTTTCCATGACAAATTTGGCTGACCCAAAGAAAAGCCATCGAATGGATGAACAAATGTGACGAAAAGGCAGGTTTTCGTGAATCAATCGGTGATTTTCTTGGATTTCAGTGTCCCTATTTCATGGGACAGGAATTAGAAAAGTGAGGGGAGAGAGTGGGGGGAACATTGAACATCGAACGCCCAACATCGAACGTCGAAGTGAAGAGGGCGCAGAAAATAACAAGGAAGATTAGCCTCCGGCGGGAGAGGGTGAAGTGGGGCGGCCCGGCGAATCCGCCCCTGCCGTTGGGATGAAGGGGGTAATTGCTTGAGTCGGATGGTTTAGTTGTGGTGAATGCCGGGGTGATCGCGAGACAGGAGATGAATGTGCTGCCGAGGGCGGCGATGGCGGGGGAGATGGTGCCGGTGGATTATTTTCGCACGCTGGAGTGGGAGGAAATCTGCCGGGCCGGGCGGTTGTTGGAAATTGATCTGGGATGCGGGGATGGTTCATTCCTGATGGAAATGGCCAAGAAATTTCCGGAACGTGATTTTCTGGGGGTGGAACGGCTGCTCGGTCGTGTGAGGAAGGTTTGCAAGAAGATCCGAAGACGGGAGCTGGACAATGCACGGGTGTTGCGGCTGGACAGTCGGTATGTGGTGGAATGGTTACTGCCGGACGAGTCGGTAACGCGACTCCACCTGCTTTGTCCGGACCCGTGGCCGAAGCTGAAGCATCAGCGGCGGCGGTTGGTGCAAATCGAATTTCTGGAGGCGGTGCATCGGTCGTTGGTCCCTGGTGGTGAGTTTCTTTTCATGACGGACCATGAGGAATACTTCCAATGGGCGATGGAAAAAGTTCGGGAATTCAGGATGTTCCAGCTGCTGGAATGGGAAGAGGACACGTTCTTCTATCCCAAAACGGATTTCCAGAGACAGTGGGAGGCGGAAGGGAAGAGGATGTGGCGATTGAGGGGGAGGAAGGGGGGGTGATTTTGGATTTTGAATTTTGAATTTTGAATTTTGGAGGGCAGAGGGCAGAGGGCAGAGGGCAGAGGGCAGAGGGCAGAGGGCAGAGGGCAGAGGGCAGAGGACGGTCACAGGTGAGCAGAAAGAGATTTAGCCTCCGGCGGGAGAGGGTCCGGCGTCGTTTTACTATGCCGGGACCAGTGAAGTGGGGCGGCCCGGCGGATCCGCCCCTACCGCTGAGAATTCAGCGGGGCTGAAGGATGACTGTCGATTTGTCGGCGAAGCCTTCGAGTCGGAGATTGCCGGATTTGTCGATGGTGAGGGTGACACCGCCGGATTTTGCCTGGTCGATGACTTGGATGCCGCGAGTGCGCCAGTAGGTGACGCGGCGGGGGTCAAGCTGCTCGGATGCCGGGAAGGGGGAATTCGACGCGAGAATAGCTTGGGGATTGACGGCGTCGAGGAATCCATCCGTCAAGGTGAGATCGCCGCGGTGGTGGCCGGCAATGATGAGATCGGCGGAAATGTCTTTGCGGGAATCCAGCAGGGCAAGTTCCGCTTCAATTCCGGCGTCGCTGGTGAGGAGGATTTTCCAGCCGCGCCAGTGAAGGCGGAAAATGGCGACGCGCTCGTCGGCGAGTGCGCTTTGTGAAAGGGGATCGGGGGAATGGAGGATTTCCAACCGGGCTCCGTCGGGCATGGGGAGCGAGGAAATTTCCGCCGTTTGCAGGATCTTTATTCCCGCTTTCGGAGCATCGTTCAGCCATGAACGGAAGGCGGGACTGCGGGAGCGCTCGACCGGCAGGAGCACCTGTTTGATGGGGAACGCCTCCCAAACGGCCGCACCACCGCCGAGGTGGCCGCCGTCCGGATGGCTGAGTATCACGGAATCCGGCGTCACGCCTAAACGCCGCAACGAAGGAACGAGGCGGCGCTTGAAATGATATGGATCGGCGCAATCGATCAAAACCGCGCCGTCATTTCCGCCTGCAAAACAAGCGGCACCGGCACCTCGCTCGTAGTCGAATACCAGCAGAAATGGCTGGCTGTTCTGCCGAAGCTGGAAATGCCCGCCCGGGATCGCCGCGAAGCCCTGCGCCGTGATTACACAGCCGTCCGCCACCTTCGCGTTGAGTTGATTGACCCACCCAGCCATTGGCCGCGAAACTGGATAAAGCGCGACTGAAAGCAGCGCCGCGGAGAGGAGGATGAACACGAGTGGGATCAGCACGATGCCGGCAAACACGGAAATCGGCGTTATTAGCCCAAAATGCCACGCCGTCAGCGGCGTCGAGCCGATCCCTGCCGCAACGGAAACCCCAAGCGACTGGGCAAGATTCCGGCGGAAATTCAGCCACGCCATCTGCCAGCGGTTCATCATCGCGAGTGGCAGATAGAGTTCCGGTTGGGCCATCCAGGAAAACAGTTTCGCCATCCAGGCCGTGCCCACGGAAATGGCCGCGACCACGCCGTAGGAAAGTTGCACGCCCGGCTGAAACAAAAGGCGTCCGTCGAAAAGCATCGCTGCCAGCAGCACCGCGCCCAGTGCGTTGAGCAAATCCGGCTTCCGGCGGAAAACAAATGCACCGAGGAAAACCGCCGCCATCCACGCCGACCGCACGGCGGGCGCGCTGTTTCCAGTGAGCCATGAATACCCGAAAATCAACGGCAGCAGCACCACCACTGCCCAGCGCCGCGGGATTCCCAGCATCCTCAAAATCAACCAACCGATGCTCCCCACCATCGCCACATGGAGTCCGCTGACCGAAAACGCATGCAGCGTCCCGCTGTTCCGGAACGCTGCCACGAGCACTTCGGAATCCTGCGGCTGCTCGCCAATCACAATCGCCCGGATCACCCTCGCCTGCTCCGATTCTTCATCCAGCCCCACGGTGACCGCCGCGCGGAAACTTTTCCTGATTTGCGAACTCCATCGCGCGAAGTCCCCGGTTTTCACCTCGGTTTTCGAGAGCAAGCCTTCAAAAACCACCGCGACTCCGAGGCTGCGGAGCCAGGACGCTTGATCGAAATCACCGGGATTTCTTGGCGGTGGCAACGGGCTGAAATTTCCCCTCCCCAGGACTTCTGCGCCAGACACCGGGCCCTCTCCCCTGCCCTGCCACCAGACTTTTTCGCCGGTTTCCAGTCGGACGGGAGCCGCCCAGTAGTAGGAGCCTTTGGCATCCGCAAGCACGGTGCCGCGTCGTTCGCCGCCGGTGGAGCCGAGCAGTTCACGTTCCGCCGAATTCCTTGCATCATTCCGCCAAGTGAATCCACCTACCGCGATCAAGCCGCAGATCAGCCAGGCGAGCCCGTGTTTCCCGCCATTGAGAAATCGCCCGCAGAGCCCCAAAAGAACTGCCGTGCCCATGCCTAGACCCGCATGTAGACCAGCGGCAGCCACCGAGCCAACGGCCACCATTGCCACCACAAAAAGCGGGTGCTTTTCATAAAACCCCAGCGCTTTCCCGCGCATGCCGATGGGGTCGTGCAGCATGGGGCGGGAGTGGGACCGATTTCAGGCGCGACGGAAGTTTTTCAAACCCGATTCTGCGGATCTTCCTCGGCAGCCTGTTGCTGTTGGTCGATGAATGCCTGCTCCTCGGCGGCGGCATCCGCAAGGCCCCATTCATGAATCTTGTGGCTCGCATTCGCCGAATGGCGGGTGCCGGGAAATTGCTCCACCACTTGTTGCATGATCGCGACGGCGGAGGCACGGTCGCCGTTGACTTCATTGTAAAGCTCGGCGAGGCGGAAAAGGAAATAGGCCGCGTCATTCACCTCCCAGGACTGGCTCTCCAAAGCATAACGGATCGTCTCGATGGCGGCTCCCGGGTCGCCGAGATAATCCTTTTGGATCTTGGTGATTTCCACCCATGGCAGGCGGTTGAGGGGATCGGCGGCAGCCGCCTGTTGGAAGGCGGCGATGGCACCGTGATAGTCGCCCTGAGCCATCAGCGAGCGGGCGTCGTGCATGACG
Source organism: Akkermansiaceae bacterium (assembly GCA_031412525.1). Classification (GTDB taxonomy): domain Bacteria; phylum Verrucomicrobiota; class Verrucomicrobiia; order Verrucomicrobiales; family Akkermansiaceae; genus Luteolibacter. The sequence goes on from JANODE010000149.1 coordinate 4,297, forward strand.
TCCTTTTCGATCATTTCCGCGCTGTCATAGACGGCGTGGGTGATGCGTTGAGCAAAAAACGGCAGCACGTTGAGCACGAAAAAAATGCCCACCAAGCCGGCGCTGAGGAACGCCAGAAGAATGCCGTTGAACGTGCGTCCGCCCTCGATGTTCTGGAGGCGGTTGTTGAGCTCTGCGACCTTGCCATCCGGGTCGCCCAGATCCTGCTGCTGCTCAATTTCCGCCGTGACTTTTTTCAGCTCTCCGCCGGATTTCGAATAGATGAACCAACTTCCTCCCACAAGAACCGCCAGGACCAGATACATGAGCCATTTCATCATTCGTGGAGCGTGTGAAACTCCAGGCCGCACTGGAAGAAAAATCTACCAGCCCGTTCTCACAGCCGCCGCGCGTTGCGGCCTTCGTCGATGAGCTTCCAGAAATGTTTCGAATTCGCCAGCGCCTCGTCCTCGGCCAGCGGCAGGCTGGAGCGGAATTTGAAATCTGAAAATGTCCCTTTATGCAGCACGCGGTGGACGATCACCGAGCCGTCCTTCACCTCAAAATAGAAGCGATAGTCCTTCGCCCGGAACCGATAGAGCACCCGGCCGTCGCGGTCGATTTTCCCGAAACGCTCGCCGCTCAGGTTTTCCAAATCCTCCTTGCCGACCTTGAACTCATCCAGAAGCTCCAGTTGCTCCAAAGTCCCGAGCTTCGAAAGTTCGGCCGCGCTGATTTCATTGAAAACGATCTGAAACACCCCGGCAAAGTAGGGAGGGACGACCGCGCTGAAAAGAGGAAAGAATGAGGCGAGTGCAGTCCATCGGAGCGCGTTCATTTTGAACGCTATTTGCGCCGGACATGCTGTCCGGCGAATGCAACACGGCGGACAAGATTCTGCGGCAGACAGCCGACAACATGGCGGCGCTCCCCGGTCGATTCACATCAAATCCACTTACCGCTTGGCCATCCGGGGATTCCGGGATTACTTGGCGGCGAAACCATGCGCTGCTTTTATTCTCAGGAACTCGAACTTGAACTACCGTCCGGACATCCGTTTCCGATGGAAAAGTTCCGTGTTTCGAAGGACATGCTGCTCGAAGGCGGCATTCTTCGGCCCGATGAGATCATCGAGGTCCGCGCGGCGGATTTTCATCTGCTCCAGCGCGTTCATGAGACCGATTACATCCGCAAGATCGAGTCGGGCCTGCTCGGGAGGAAGGAACAGATGCTGCTCGGCCTGCCTGCCACGCCGCGGCTCTATCAGCGCAGTGTCACCGAGGTGGAGGCCACGCGCCTCGCCTGCCACGCCGCGCTTGAGGAAGGCGTCGGCGTCTGCCTCGCCGGCGGCACCCATCATGCGTTCCGCGAGCATGGCGAGGGCTACTGCGTGTTCAATGACATCGCCATCGCCATCCGCGATCTGCAGGACAAGCAGCCTAACATCAAGGTCATGGTCGTGGACACCGACGCGCATCAGGGCAACGGCACCGCCGCGTTGTTAGGCGATGATCCGCGGGTTTTCACCTACTCGATCCATGTCGGGAAAAACTATCCGACGAAAAAAATCACCGGCTCTCTCGACATCGAGACCGTGCGTTACGTCGAGGGCGAAATGTATTTGAAACAGCTCTTCACCAGCCTCGCCGGCGCGCTGGATGCGTTCGCTCCCGATCTTGTCATCTGGATCTCCGGTGCGGACAACCACCGCAACGACCGCTTCGGGCAAATGCATCTTTCGCTCAAGGACATCCAGCGCCGCGACGAGGTGCTGCTCAGCGCGTTCATTAAAAACCGCATCCCGGTGGCCGTGCTTTATGGCGGCGGCTACAACCGCGAGCCCGCATTCACCGCGAAGTTGCATCGCAATACCATCGCCACCGCGAAGAAACTCGCCTCCGAGTTCCGCGGGCTGTGAAAGAGAAGAGTTTGGCCCGACCGCTCCCCCCCGGTCGCAGTCGGGCCTTCTGCCACGCCAACCATGAAAGTGGCGGGCAAAATCAACTCCGTCAGTGTTCCGCGGTTTGGATTTCCCTTTCTCCGGAAAATCGCGAAACCAGCTTGCGGACCACTACGTAAAAAACAGGAACCAAAAAGATCGCGAGCACCGTGCCGGAGAGCATGCCGCCAGCAACGCCGGTGCCGATCGCGTTCTGGCTCGCCGATCCCGCACCCGAGCTGAAGACCAGCGGCAACACGCCGAGGATGAAGGCCAGCGAGGTCATCAGGATCGGCCGTAAACGGAGGCGAACGGCTTTGAGGATCGACTCCATCAGGCCCAGTCCCTCCTTCTGTAAATCCAGCGCAAACTCGATGATCAGAATCGCGTTCTTGGTTGAAAGCCCGACCGTCGTTAGAAGGCCGACCTTGAAATAAACATCGTTCGGCAGGTCGCGGAACGACGCCGCGGCCAGCGCACCGACGATTCCTAACGGCACCACCATGATGACCGCCACCGGGATGGACCAGCTTTCATAAAGCGCCGCCAGACAAAGGAAAACGATCAGGATGGAAACCCCATACAGCAGCGGCGCCTGGTTGCCGGAAATGCGTTCTTCGAGCGATTGTCCGGACCACTCGAAGCCGAGTCCCGGCGGAAGCTTCGCCGCCATTTTCTCCATCTCATCCATCGCATCACCCGAGCTGAGTCCGGGGGCCGCAGCACCCACGATGTTCACGGCGGGCAGTCCGTTATAGCGCTGGAGCTGGGGCGAGCCGAACGCCCATTCGACCTTCGTCACGGCTGATAGGGGAACCATGCCACCCGACCGGTTTCGCACGTAAACCTTGCCGATGTCCTCCGGCGTCATGCGGAATTTCGCATCGAGCTGGACGATCACCCGCTGCACGCGGGGACCGTTGACGAAATTGTTCACGTAGGCGGAACCGAAGGCCGTCTGCATCGTGGTGTTGATGTCCGCGAGGGAAACACCGAGCGCACTGGCTTTGTCCTGATCGAGCTCGATCTTCATCTGCGCGGCGTCGTTCAGACCTTGCGGGCGGACGCCTAGCAGTTTTGGATTCTCGGCGGCCATGCCTAACAATTGACCTTTCGCCGCATCGAGCGCCTCATGCCCGATGCCGCCGACGTCCTGCAGCCAAAAGTCAAATCCGGACGAGGTTCCAAGTTCAGGAATGGCCGGCGGATTGAGCGGGAAAACAATCGCGTCCTTGATGCCGCCCAGGCCCATCATCGCACGCTGAATGACAGCCTGCACCTTGCTGTCCTTGTCAGGCCGTTCTTCCCATGGTTTCAACCGGAGGAACGCGAGTCCGGAATTCTGTGCGCGCCCGGCGAAGCTGAAGCCGGCGACGGTGAAGAAGTGTTCGATTTCCGGCTGCTTTGCAAAATACTCCTCGGCCTGTTTGAGCACCTCGCCGGTCCGTTCGTCGGTGGCACCGACGGGAAGCGACATCAGGGTGATGAAGTATCCCTGATCCTCCTCGGGAAGGAAAGCGGACGGCATGTTTTTATAAAGCACCACCACCACGCCAATCACACAGGCAAGGGCTAACATTCCAGCAAAAGTCCGCCTCACCAGCACGCCCACCCAGCTTTCATAACGTCGCGTGGCGGCATCGAACGAACGGTTGAACCAGCCGAAAAAACCACCCTTCGCATGATGATGACCGGCATCCACTTGCTTGAGCAGCGTGGCGCAGAGCGCGGGAGTTAGTGAAAGCGCGAGGAAGATCGAGAACAGCATGCATGAGACCATCGACATCGTGAATTGCCGATAGATCGTGCCCACCGAGCCGCCGAAAAACGCCATCGGCAGGAACACGGCCGTTAGAACGAGCGTGATGCCGATCAGCGCGCCGGTGATCTGGCCCATCGCCTTGCGCGTCGCCTCTTTCGCGGGCAGACCTTCCTCGCTCATGATGCGTTCCACGTTTTCCACCACCACGATCGCGTCGTCCACCAGGATGCCGATTGCCAGCACCATGCCGAACATGGTCAGCACGTTGATGGAAAATCCGAAGGCCGCCATCAGGCCGCAGGTCCCTAACAATGCCACCGGCACCACTAGCGTCGGGATAAGCGTGGCGCGGAAATTCTGCAGGAAAAGATACATCACGAGGAACACCAAGATGATGGCCTCCACCAGCGTCTTGAGCACTTCCTCCACGGAAATCTTCACGAACGTGGATGTGTCTAGCGGATAGATCACTTTCACGCCGGGTGGGAAAAACTCCTTCAAACGATCCACTTCGTCGCGCACGCCCTGAGCGGTGTCGAGCGCATTGGCCGTGGGCGAGAGCTTCACCGCAGCCGCAGCGGTCGGCTTGCCGTCGATGCGCGCCTTGATCGAATAATCCTGACCGCCCATTTCCACCCGGGCGACATCGCGCAGATAGACACGGGAGCCGTCGGTATTCACGCGGAGCACGATGTTTTTAAACTCGTCCACTTCGCGGAGTGTCGCGCGGCCTTGCAGAATCACGTTGAGCTGTTGCCCTTCCACTGCAGGAAGCTGGCCGATCTGGCCGACCGGCACCTGCGTGTTTTGCGCGGCGATGGCGGCGGAGATGTCACCGGGTGTCATGCCATAGCTGAGCAGTTTATCGGGGTCCAACCAGATGCGCATGGCATACTGGGTGCCGAACTGGATGACCTCGCCCACGCCCTGCACGCGGCGGATTGGATCAAGCACGCTGGCGGCCAGATAATTTCCGAGAGCGATCGCATCGAGGCTGCCGTCATCAGTTGATAGAGCGATGAACATCATGAAATTCCGCGTCGCCTTGGCCACGACCACGCCTTGCTGCTGGACCGTTTGCGGGAGGCTGGGCGTTGCGAGCTGGACCTTGTTCTGGACCTGCACCTGGGCGACATCCGGATTGGTGCCGGGTTGGAAATAAAGCGTGATGGTAGCGCTGCCGTTCGCGTCACTGGCGGACGACATGTAGAGCAGGTTGTCGATGCCGTTGAGCTGTTGCTCGATGACGGAGGTCACGGTGTCGCTGAGGGTTTCCGAAGAAGCACCCGCGTAGTTTGCCGTGATGGAAATGGACGGTGGGGCGACTGCCGGATACTGGGCGACTGGGAGTTTCGTGATCGAAATCACTCCTAGCAGACAGATGAGGATGGAGACAACCCAGGCGAAAACCGGGCGGTCGATGAAGAAGCGTGCCATGAAATCGGAAGGTTACTGTTTGCTGGCTTGGGACGGCTGCTCCTTGGCGGCAAATGGCTCGGGCACGACTGGCGAACCCGGGCGGGCCTTGAGGTGTCCTTCCATGATGACTTTTTCACCCGCCTTGAGACCAGACGTGACGACCCATTTGTCGCCGGTGATCTCGCCGGTCTGGACCGTGCGGACCTGAGCGTTGTTAGAATCATCCACGATCATCACGCTGCCCACGCCACCAGCACCGCGGGTGAGGGCTCGTTGCGGAATGGTGACGGCGTTTTCCGTCACCGCCTGGAGCACACGGGCGCGGGCGAACATGCCGGGAAGCAGGTCGCGCTTGGGATTGGGAAACTCGGCGCGGAGGGAAACCATGCTGGTCGTCGGATCCACGGAAACTTCCGAGAAAAGGATTTTCCCCTGATGCTCGTAGGCGCTGCCATCTTCCAGCAAGAGCGTGACCTTGTTTTGTTCGCCGCCGGCGCTGCTGTTTTTGAGGGCGATCAGGTCCGTGCTGGACTGGGTGAAATCGAAGTAGATCGGATCAAGCTGTTGGATCACGGCGAGCAGCGTGGCGTCGCCTTGGCCAACGAGTGCGCCTTCAGTGACCTGAGCCTTGCCGATGCGCCCGGCGATCGGCGCGGTGACGGTTGCGTAACCGAGATTGAGCTCCGCGGTTTTCAAGGTGGCTTCCGCGGCGAGATGCTCCGCAGTGCTGACTTGCAGCGCGGACTCGGCGGTTTCCGTCTCCTGTTTGCTAACAGCATCGGTGGCGATGAGCTCGAGAAAGCGCTTTGAGTCGTTCTGCGCCTTTTTCAGATTCGCATCGGCCCGGGCAAGACTTGCCGCCGCGCTGTCGCGAACGGCGGTGAGCGGCGCGGGGTCGATTTTGAAAAGCACCTGGCCGGCCTTCACATCGACGCCTTCTTCGAAGCTTTTTTCGAGGAGGATGCCGGAAACCCGCGCCCGAACTTCGGCCACGCGCAGCGCATCAATTCGGCCGGGCAGGTCTTTGGTGATGTGAACTGTTTCAGTGGCCGCGGTAATAAACGTCACCGCGGCTGGCGGCATCGGGGGTGGTCCGGCGGTCGGCTTTTTCCCGCAGGAAGGGAGCAGCCAGAGAACGGACAAGGGGAGGAACAGAATCGGTCGCATGAGAAAGAAGCGTGAAAAAAATTTCCGGTGCAAAGAGCAGACGGAACGTCACTATGGGGGGGAATCCGCGATTCGGAATGATTTAGATGTTTCCAAGCTGGTAACTATAGATTACCAGTCCCGCGGAATGGAGCTGAGACATTTAAGATATTTCGTGGCGGTCGCGGAGGATTTGAATTTCCGCAAGGCAGCGGGACGCCTGCACATCAGCCGGCCCGCGCTCAGCAAGCAGATCAAGGACCTGGAAGACGAGATTTCCGTCAAACTCCTCACTCGCGACACGGTGAGTGTGGCACTGACGAAGGCCGGGGAAATTTTCCTCGCCGACGCCCGCGAAGTCCTGGGTCAGGCGGATGAAGCGATTTCCCGCGCTCGCGAAGCCCAGAACGGCAATCTCGGCAGCCTGCGGATCGGCAGTGTGGGCGTAATTGCGACGGATTTCCTGCCCGGCACCCTGAAACTTTTCCAACAGACCTATCCCGAAGTGGAAGTCACTTTTGTGGAAATGCTTCCGCCCGAGCAGCTCGGCGCGCTCGCCGCGGGGAAAATCGACATCGGATTCGCCTACGGTCAGAACGCCGGAAACATCCCTGGCCTCGACAGCTTGTGCGTGATCCAGTCCACCTTCGGCATCGCCGTTTCCAAGCTCAACGCCTGCAACAAATGCACCGGCGTGCCGCTGAGCAAAGTGGGCAACAAAACCGTGCTCTGTCTCGGCAAGGAGCCGCAGTCGATCCACCGCGAGGACACGCTGAATTTCTTCGCTAACGAAGGCGTAACGCCACACAAAATCCGGCAGGTGGAGGGATTTGATTCGCTCGTCACCCTCGTTGCCGCCGATCAAGGCGTCTCGCTCCTCCCGGAAATCCTCGATCTGGCGAACCACGGCGTGACCATCGTGCCACTCCAGTCGGACAAAACAGATTTTGAATTCCGCATGTGGGCTGTCTGGCAGGCGAACAGCCCGTCACTGATGGTGAGGCATTTCGTGCATCTGCTGGAGCAGCGGGAGAACCAACCGAAGAGCAAGAGCGCAGCGTTGATGAGTGCTTGAGGAATTCATCATGGCTTTGCCCGGGTGAGCTTGATGATCTCGGGCGCGGTGAAAATTCGATGGCGGCGCTGGTTGGTGATCTCGGTAACGAGGCCATGCTTCTGCCAGAATGCAACGGCCTTGGAGACATTCTGATAGCTTTCGCCACTACGGCTGGCATGGACCGGAATGGAAAGCATGGGTGAACCGAAGAGCGAGTCGAGCATACCGGCAGCGGCAGTGGGTGGACGCTTGGAGGCATCCAGGATGCTGCGGTAGTGGTGATGAAGATCGGTGATGGCGTGGGTGTCCGCCAAAGCGTCTCGGGCGGTGTCGCGCACTCCGGTGAGAAAATAAATCAGCCACTCGTGCCAATCTCCGCGAGTGCTGATGGTGAGCAGGTGTCGGTAGTAATCATCACGATGTTTTTCAAAATAGGCGGAAAGATAGAGGAGTGGTTGGGATAAGGTGCCCCGCGCGCAGAAGAACAGCGTGATCAGCAGCCGGCCGATGCGGCCGTTGCCATCAAGGAAAGGATGGATCGCCTCGAACTGATAATGGAGGAGTGCGGCTTTGATGAGATCGGGTTCGTCAGACTCGGCATGGAGGTAGATTTCCCATTTGGAAAGAAGTTGCTCGAGCTCGTGCGGGGGTGGAGGCACGAAGGTGGCGGTCTTAAGGTTGGAACCAGGACGCCCGATCCAGTTTTGAGAGCGACGGAACTCACCCGGGGTTTTGGAGGATTCTCCACCTCGCATGGCGGAAAGCAGGACACCATGCACCTCGCGGATCAGGCGGCTGCTGATGGGAACTTCGGCGAGGCGGGCAAGGCCGATTTCCAACGCATGGACGTGGTTGGCGACTTCACGGATCGAGGCGCGGGGAGGCTCCGCCAGTGGCTCGACCTCGAAAAGCAGGAGTTCATCCACCTCGGCATAGGTATCTTCGATCAAAGAACTCAAGACGGCCTCACGACGCAGGTAAGAGCGAATAAGTAGATGAGGATTGGGCAGTAACCGACCAGCCCCGCTGAGCTCAGCCAAAGCGCGATCCGCCTCGGACATCAGTGCTGCGAGCTTCCAATCAAGCGGCAGCCGTGGCGGGAGCGGTGGCGGGATGAAGGCATAGTAACCCTCAGGCTGAAATCTGCAGCTATCGCGTCGTCCGGGTTCAAATTCATCGGGATTTATTGCGGAAATTGCGGTTTCGGGTAATAAGGATGCACCTTATTTAACCGAAATCGATTTCAATACAATAAAAACACTCTTTATTCCATCGAGACTTGATTCGATGGAATAAGACACCCGATCACTTCACCACCACCGGCGGTGGAAATGGTTGTTCGGATAGAATCCAGTCTTCGTTCTTGTCGGCGAAGGTTTTCAGCGCCCACTCGCTGGGGAGCAGGGCGACGAGCCAGCCGTTCGAATCACGGGCAAGCGCGGCGCCGAGAGAGAGATTCGGCCGGGCTTCAGGTGCGAGCGGATCGCCTTCCTTCGGCTTGAGCCAGCGGGCGAGCGACCAGTTTGCCTGCTCGATCCGCGTCTCGGCGGCGTATTCGCCTTCGAGGCGGTATTGCAGGACTTCGAATTGCAGCGGACCGACCGCGCCTAGCAGAGGAATCTGCGGGCCCTCGCTGTCGATGAGAACAAACTCGCTGGCCACGCCTTCCTTGAGGAGCTGTTGGAGACCGTCGCGGAAGCGTTTGTATTTCGCCGTGCTCTTGTTGTGCAGGAAGGAAAAACACTCCGGCGCGAACCTCGGGATTTCATCAAACGTCACGCCGGGCTTCGAGGAAAGCGTGTCGCCGATGAGCAGATCGTAATTTCCCACCAGTCCCACGACATCGCCGGCGAAGGCATCATCCACCGTTTCGCGTTCGCGGGCGAAGAGGCGCTGGGAGTTCGCCAGCCGGACTTTTTCACCGCTGCGGCCGTTGATCACATCCATGTCGCGCTCGAATTTCCCCGAAACAATTCGAACGAACGCAATGCGGTCGCGGTGCTTCGGGTTCATGTTCGCCTGAATCTTGAAGACGAAGGCAGAAAATTCCTCGGACGCCGGATCGATCATCATTCCACCGCTTTCGCGAGGCAGGGGCGGCGGCGAGAGTTCGAGGAAACGATCCAGCAGAAGCTGCACGCCGAAATTGTTAGCCGCGCTGCCGAAGAAGACCGGCGTCAGTTCACCGGCGAGGACTTTTTTCAAATCAAACTCCGCGCCCGCGCCTTCCAGCAGCTCGAGTTCATCGCACACCTGCCGGTAAGTCCCCTCCTCCACCGCTTCCTTCACGCTCTCGTCCTCGATGCCGGTCACGGCCACCGGCGCGCGATAGGCACCGTGGACCGTGCGTTGGAAAAGATGCACCTGCTTCTGCTCGCGATCGTAAACCCCGCGGAATCGCGGGCCATCGCCGAGCGGCCAGTTCACTGGAAACGCATGGATGCCGAGTACGGATTCCAACTCGTCGAGCAGGTCCATCGACGGCCGGGCCGGGCGGTCGAGCTTGTTCATGAAGGTGAAAATAGGCACGCCCCGGCGGCGGCAGACTTCGAAAAGTTTACGCGTCTGGCTTTCGATGCCTTTACCCGCGTCCACCACCATGACGGCGGCATCCACGGCGGTTAGAACCCGATAGGTGTCCTCCGAAAAATCCTTGTGCCCCGGCGTGTCGAGGATGTTCACGACGCAGTCCTTGTATTCGAACTGCAGGACGGTGGAGGAAACCGAGATCCCCCGCTGCTTTTCCAGATCCATCCAGTCCGAGGTCGTCGCCCGCTGGTTTTTCCGCGCGGTGACGCTGCCGGCCAGGTTCAGCGCGCCGCCATAGAGCAGGAATTTCTCCGTGAGCGTCGTCTTTCCGGCATCCGGGTGGGAAATGATCGCGAATGAGCGGCGGCGTGTCACTTCGCGTTGCAGCGCGGGCGAGGGAGTGGCGTAAGAAGAGAGGGACATGAAACGGGAGGCAGGGACTAAACCCCACGCTCCCCCCGATCAAGCCCTGATGCGTTCCCACCCCCGGAAATGCGAGTCAATACCACAATTGGACGGGCATCAATACCACAATTGGACGCTTGCCAATACCACAATTGGACGCTACTCTATACCGCAAATGGACGCTCCACCCACCCTACTCCCCCGTGGCATCCAACATGCCATGAAGGAAGCGATGAAAGACACGCCGGTGGTGTGCCTGCTAGGCCCGCGCCAATGTGGGAAATCCACCCTCGCTCGCTCGTTCGATCCCTCGCGCCAGTATCTGAGCCTCGACGACGTCGATTTGCTCGCCGCCGCCACCCGCGATCCGAAGGGATTCATCGGCCAGCTCCCGGACGCCGTCACACTGGACGAAATCCAGCGCGCCCCTGACTTGCTGCTCACCATAAAGCGCACCGTTGACGAAGACCGCCGCCCCGGTCGCTTCCTCCTCACCGGCTCGGCGAACCTCCTCCAGCTTCCCCACCTGCCGGACTCCCTTGCCGGGCGCATGGAATGCCTCTACCTCCACCCGCTGACCGAAGCGGAAAAATCCTGGAGCCCCGGCCTGTTCCTCTCGAAATGGTTCACCGAAGGCCTTTCCGGCAATACACTCCGCGAAGACACCATGGCTCCCTCCACCTTGCCCGGCCGCATCGTGGCCGGCGGCTACCCGGAACCGCAGGGCCGCTCACCCGTCCGCGCCCGCCAATGGCACCGCCAGTATCTCAGCTCCGTGATCGATCGCGACATCCACGACGTTGCGCGCGTCCGCGACAGCGAGGAAGTCGCACGGCTGCTGGAAATACTCTCCCACCAGACTGGCAACCTGCTCAACATTTCCTCGCTCGCCAACGACCTCCGTCTCGATCGCCAGACCGTCGAGCGCTACATCACCGTGCTTGAAAGGCTCTTCCTCATCCGCCGCCTCGCACCGTGGCACAGAAACTCCGCGAAGCGCCTGATCAAGACGCCGAAAATCCACCTGGTGGACAGCGGCCTTGCGTCCTCGCTCTCGGGAATTTCCTCCGGTGACTGGCTCACACGGCGCGACAAATTCGGCCACCTGCTCGAATCCTTCGTCCTCCAGCAGCTCATCGCCCAAGCCGGTTGGACGGATCCGGACCTGCGTTTCTGGCACTACCGGGACAAGGATCAGGTGGAAGTGGACGTCGTCATGACGCGTGGCAGCATGGTCTGGGGCGTCGAAATCAAAGCCTCCGCCACCCTCCACCACTCGGACGGAAATGGCCTCCGCCGCCTGGCAGCCCAGTCGGGAAACGATTTCCAATCCGGCATCATTTTCTACGACGGCTCCACCATCCTCCAACTCGATGGCGCGAAGATTCTCGCCGTTCCGCTGAAATTCCTCTGGGAGTGGTGAGCGGCGCCGGGGTCATGGCTGGCGCAGGCGGAAAAATCTCTTCTGCGGCCCGCTGGCTTCGAGCGTGTAATAATGCACCCGCTCCTGATTCTCGATGACGATGCCCTCCGTCACCGGCTGCCACGATCCGCTTTGGAGATTCAGGCTGGATTCCAGGGTGACGCTGCCGAGCGCGAGATCCCACGCGAGCCGAAGAGTCGAAATCCCGGCGTTCGACTGGATTTCCTGGCGCAGCACGAAATCACCGGGCGGCGGTGCGTCCGAGGCGTCACGCGGATCGGTCCCTGAATCGAACTCAGCAAGATTATCGATGCCGTCGTTGTCCGCATCGCCCGCGGGGTTGGTGAGATTGAAGGATTTTTCCCAAGCGTCCGCCATTCCGTCGCCATCCGCATCGATGCTCGATCCGATGGACAAGGGGGTGGCCGCGGCAAATCGATAGACGGCGCGACGGGTGGGCGATTTGCCAGCGCTGCTGCTTGAATAGGCCTCGATCACGAAGTCCGCCGTCATTCCCGGCGGAGTTTCCGATAGGGTGATTTCCGGCCGGTTCCGCGGATTGTAGCCGACCCAGGTTCCGTTGTTGATGCGGTAGGTCACGCTGGAGTTGGCGAGCGTGGGATTGAAGGAAATCTTCGCTTTTTCCCCCGGTCGAAAGGTGCCTCCCGGCGGCTGGATCGTGAGGTCCGGCGCATTCGGACCAGCGGCGGCCTCCAGATTGCGGGTGGAAATGTTCGCCCGATATTGGTTCGGCAGCGCATGGCTGGCGGATACGACCGGCGTGTAGGACGTGGTGCTGGGCGTGCCGATGCCGAGCGGGGAAACATCGGCGGCGGAGACATTCCAAGTGGTGCCGGAACCACTGGTGTTGGTGGACCAACTCCTGATCGCCGCCTGTGTGAGCGGAGTGGCGGCGGGGTCCACAAATGGCTCGGCAGAGAAAAAAACCACGTTGGAAACACGCTGTTTCACCCCGAGCGCGGGGAACGCTCCGGCTTGGGTGGGCGTGTTGTTCGCAGAGACGACGGCGGCGTTGTAACGTGCCCAGCCGTTCCGGTTTTGCGTCAGCAGCGAGTCGGTCCCGATGGGATTGAGCCAAGTGAATGGCTCGCCGAAAAGCGAGCTGCGGAGCGTGAGGGTGGCACCATCGAAATCAAATACCGCCGCCGTCAAATCCACGAAGAGAATGCCGAGACGCGCGGTGGCTGCACCGCTGGGAATGGTGACGAGCTGCTTGACCGCTTTCGGAAAAGTCACGGTGGTGGCCGCGGCCCAGTTGAAGACACCGGGGCTCGGTTCGGTGATTTTTGCGGCGCGGGCGGTGCTGCTGCCGGGGGTGTAGATCAGAAGCTGCGAGAGCAACGTGCCGTCGAAATTTCCATAGGTCATCAGGCTGGCAGGAGTGACGGCGACGCCCAGCAGGCCGATCGCCGAGGTGACTCCGGTAGTGGTGGGGGTCTCGGTGAAAAACTGGCTTCCGTAGATTTCTCCCAGCACGGGAGTCGTGCCGGTCTTGCGCACGTAGCGGAAAACCCGGTGCGTCGGGACGGAAAACGCCGTGTTCCATTGCTCGGAGGACGGCCCGATCAGGCCGGTCCGGAATTCATAATAATAGCGGTTCGAGACGCCGTTGTTGCGGTCACCGGCGATGAACAAATCCGCCTGGCCGTCCGCATTCGGATCGAACGAGGCGAGGGTGAGCGGCGAGGGACTGCTCGGATAGATGTGGCGGACTTCGAGTTGCGTATTCGCCGTGGAGGGAGTGACGATGGAAACGCGGTTTGCAGCGGGCGTGGTGAATGCCACAAAATCCACGGACCCGCCGAGAAATTTGTCGGCGGCGAGACCGGTCAGGTTTTCCATGCCGATGGGCTCGGGCACGCTCCAGTTGAAAATCCCATTCACATCAGGACGGCCAAAGGTCACTTGGCCTGTCACACGATCAGCCACGACGACATCGCGGCGGCCATCGGCGTTTCCGAAATCCCCCGCGGAGGTGATCACCTGATCGGTCTCGTAGGTGAACGGCAACTGGCCCGCCGCCTCAAGAGCGAGAAAAAGCCAGAGGGCGATGGACGAGGGTTTCATGGATTGGAAGGTAGGGTGACGCTGCCGGCGTCGATGATGAAATCCGGTTCGTATTCCGGAGTGAAATGGACGAGATAATAACGGTAACTGGCCCCCGCGGTGACCGGGCTGCAATCGAAGAGGCAGAGGGAAAGCGCCGGATTTCCCAATGAAAGCGGATTGCGTTCGAGAACTCCGATGTACGGATCCAGCAAAATGGCGGCACCGGAGAAGGGAGCCCATGCGATGTTTTCCATCATTGGCGACACCTGCACCAGATCGGCACCGGTCACCGAGAACTGCGTGCCGGCGATCGTGCGGTGGGTTTGCTGGCGGTAGAGGACGATGGGAAAGAGCTTTTTCGAATAGTCGAAACTTGAGATATCTCCGTCGTTTTTCACCTTGCGGGCGAGATACTGGTGAAACAAATCAGCCGGACCGGGGCTGGCAAATCCGGGTGCGTTGTAGAGTGCGAGCACGTTGGCCAATTGACCTCCAGCGACCGAGAGGCGGGGGAACTGCCAATTCGATGCGCCAACCACATCGCGCGGTTCGGCGTTATTGAGCGGGATGCTGCCGATCTGGACCGCCACCGGACGAAAGCCAGGGGTGAGATCGGTAATGGGCCGGACGCCTGAGGCGATGGTGATTTCCTGATATTCCGGCAGATTTCGGAACGCCTGGATCTGAGGGCTCCACGGGATGACCAGTGGGCCGGGCCGGGCGGGCCAAGGGACGGCCGATCCCACGAGCGGCTCGGTCCATGTGAATTTCTGCTCGGCAGAAGGAATGCCGCTCGTGCCGTAAATCCCCAGCGCGCGGACCTGCACGGTGTATTCGACGCCCGCCTTGATACGGATGGAGGGATTGTAAATGAACGGCTGGCTCGGCGATTCCACGACCACGGTGTTGCTGACCGAAATGGCGTCGAACGATTGCGGGGCGGAGGGCGAGGAGCCCGGGGTGAAATTGAACAACATGCCCGGTGCCACCGGCTGTGAGGCAAGCACGGTGGTGAGTTCCTGCTTCGGGGTGATGATGACTTCGATCCGCTCCACCCCGGGGCTGGGGCAGGAAGTCCGGAGAATCATGCGCGGGTCTCCGACGCTGCCACCGCTTTCGAGCACATCCACGACCGGGACCGGCAGATCGGGGATCAGTCCGATTTTCTGATCCAGCAGTGCAAGCGGGCTGGGATTTCCATGTTCGTCAAAAGTCTGGCCGAAATAGGAAATCGTGCCGCCCGCGGGGGGAAGCAGGCCGTCCGCGAAGACGGTGGTCTTGACGGTGGCGGGATCCCAAGTGCCGGTGTCCTGTTTTAAAAGAAAGAGCGAACCTTGGTCGATGCGCCGGTAGAGCCGGTATTCGGTGGCACCGGCGGGCACTGAGAGAGTGACGTTGACGGGCTGGTTGTTCGTTTCCGCACCCGGCTGCCGATCGTGCGGCAAGGTCCGGACATCCGCGGAGCCGGCTGGGTCGATGATTTCCCAGACCCGGTATTGCGCGTTCGGCAGCAAAATACCGGTGACTAGGAAGCTGAACTGCGTCTGGCCGACGGGCAATCGGGCGGCGCGGTAGTTGAGCCACGGGCTCGTCGCGTTGACCCGTCGCTGGACGAGCAGCGTGCGATTCCGGTCGATCACCAACCCACCGGGGAACGCCGCGGAAAACGTCCCGTCACCCTGCGGGCTTACCGTGATCGGATAGACCGAAGGCGAGTTGTCCGCGGCCTTGCGGAAATACGGCTGCCACAGGAAATTCAGCTCCGGCGCCATGTCGAGCACCCCGCCGGTCGCGGCCCCGATTTCGATGGTGTAGGTTTTTTTCTTCTGGAACCCACTGAGCGGGAAACCTGGCGTCACATTCGCATGGCTGACCCTGCCGTTTTCCGAAATGGCCTCGACCGTAAAAATAAGGACGTCCGCGCTGTCGCCGCCAAACGCGTAATCGTATTCGAAACTATCCCCGCCACCGAAGTGGAATTCCGGCAAGTTGATGGGGATAAATCCGCCTTCTCCGCTGGTGACATTCCGCCGGATTCTCAGACGGACTTTCGAAACTCCCCGATCCTGGCGGGTGAAACGGAAACGGAACTGCGTGGTATCGGCCGCAAGCCCCGGGCTGTCGGTAATGATGGCCGCCTGATCGAGAAAAGTGATTGCCGGACGGGCGGCTTCCGCAGCGACGATTCCCGTTGGGGCGGGTGGGCCCTCGCGGTCGCGCATGGTGCCGAAAACCGGTGCACTCGGCGAGGAGATGTTCATGCCGAAGCCCGGCACGTCATTCACGGCGCGGATGCAGTAATAATAGGACAAGCCGTAGTGAGTGGTAAATACGGGTGCCAATGCCTGATCAACAAAAGTGAGTTCCGTTTGCGCTGTGGGCGTTCCCGGCTGGGCGACTTGGCCGACGTAGATCAAATCGTTGTTCTTCGCCGGGTCGATCGAGCTATCGAGCGTCTGCAGCGAGGATGGCGGGATGTTGACGTTACGATCCCGGAAAATCAGGTAACGCTGCACGGGCACTTCGCCGGGCTGCGGGATCACGGGGTTGAAGGAAATCCGCAGCCTCTGGTTGCCATTGGAAACGATGTTTTCCACCGCTTTGATTTTAGGAATCGCCGGTGGCAGCGTGCGTATGGCGGTGGAGGTGCGGCCTGCAGAAGGGGGGCCATATCGGCCCAACAGGTCAACCGGCGCGGCGTAGTAGTGATAAACCGTGTTTGCGGCATGAGGGGTGCCCGTGATCACCGCAGTCTGGCCGGGCGGCGGCTTGACGGTGAAATCGTAGCGCTCGTTGTCATCGGCATAAAACCAAGTGTTGCGGTCCAAAAAGAAATTTTCCACCCCGGGTCCGGTGCCGGTTCCGTTGATGGCGCTGAAGAGTTTCGAGGCCGGGGCGGGATTTCGGAGCAGGGCTTTTAGTAAAGGTAAACTGTTGATCAGATTCTCAGGTGTGGTCATCGACCGACTGATAGGGCTGCGCCAAACCATGAATCCCCGTGAAAGCAAAATTTGTCGGCGGAGCTCATCTGGAATGCTCCAGCGCAGGGCTGGGGCGAGATCGGGCAAAACGGTGGCCGGCGGAACGATAAATGCCAATTCCGGCGCGGGCGGATTGGCCGGCCAGTCCGGCTTCACCTGGACCACAGCATCGGGGGCGAGAAGCAGATCCGGGGAAATCCGGGAATTCGCCAAATTGGTCGCCCGCACGGTCACCCTGGCGACGACAGAGCCTTCGATCCCGGTGGCCTTCGCCACTTCACGGAGTTCCAACGTGGCATCCTGGCCGATCGGGACATTCAACGGTCCGGCCCAGCCCGTGCCAGTGAGAAACCGATACATCGGATGATTCGCCCCCATCGTCCGGAGGGTGGCCGCGGCATTCGGCTCTTGGGCGGCGCGGCCTGCGACGACGGAAAGACAGTCCACCAGCGCGCCGGGCAAAACCGCAGGCTGGGTGGGACTCCACATTTCGATGAGATCCTGCGCGCGGGCCTTGCAGATGCTGAGGTTTTCCGCCAGGCCGCCGGTCGCTCCGGAGAGGCGGGCGGCCCGGTTCACCCAGGCCGTGATCGCACTCGGATCGGTGAGCGGGGCCATGGTGCCTTGCAGGACAAAGGGCTCGGTCGAGGTCGCAGGACCGGGTTTCAGATAGACCGCGATGTGGTTTTTCTCATACCACTCCGGTGCAGTGGCCTGCCAGACCACGTATCCCCAGGCCGCGCCATCGACTACCACCCCCGTCCCGCTGGCGGAGAGCGAGGGTGGCAGCTTGAGCACGGGGGGGATGGGCGAGGACTGGGCAGCAAGTGGCCCGGCCAAAGCGAGAAGTCCCACGAAAATTTTGAAGGGGTGTGTCATGGGCAACGGATTTCAGAAATCGAGGCTGAATTTAACGGGCGACGGCACGGCACGAACCCTCAGCCCGACGGATTTTTCAAAATCATAGGAAAGCCAGCCGTAGCCCACCGAGCCGGCGAGGGTGAAGCGCGAGGTGCCGGAAACATTTACGAGCACGGGGCTTCCGCCATCAATACGGCCGGCACCGGAAATCAAGGTATCCTGGCGTCCCGTGACCGACGCGATGCACAAAAGTTCACCGCTGACCGATTGCGTGCTTTTGAAGCCTGCGATTGTCGATTCCGGCGTATCGAACACAAAAAATCCCTGCCCGCCGCCGACCCGCACATCGAGCAGGCAGCTCGGCGGGATGCCGATGATCGGCATCAAGCTCATGGCCCCGAAAACGTAAACCGAGGCTCCCGTGAAGGGAGGAGTTAGCCCGGCCTGGGCGACCACCAGACCGATGTCCGGGTCCGCATTGATGATTGGATCCAGCGAGCAAGTCCGGCCGATGAAAATCCCCGCCGCCACATCCATCGAGGCGACCTTGGCGGCCCCTTTTCCGTAGAAATAATAATTGTTCGCACCGTAGCCGAAGCCGAGACCGAGCTCTTTCAGTTTCACTTCGCTGAAATCGAGCTCGCCCACGAGTTTCAAGTCACCGAACAAGCCGATCACTTCTCCATTGCCGTCGAGAGCCACTTTTCCGCCCAAACTGATGTCCACATCCTGGCCGATCCAATCGAGATTGGTGGACGCGCCGACGATGACTTCGGACTTCGCTCCTCCCCCGAACATGCAGGCGCCGCCGGGGGTCGAGGAATCCACATCACGGAGGATGAAATGGGCGTCGAAGCCCATCGAATCCGCTGAGTCCAAGCCGATAGTCAGCTCCGCACGGCCGTCCAGGCGCAGCTCGTGGAGCGAGTCGCCATTGATATGCGCGTAGCCTTTGAGATTGGCGGAAGCGAGTTTGCCGCTCAGTGCACCCAGCCCGGAGACCGCCGCGGAAGTGGGCATCGAGTCCAGCAGCGAGGAGGCGAGGGCCAGCGTTTCATCCAGCACCTGGCGGGTGAGGAATTGCGCGTCTCCGAGCTGACGCCGCAGCACGGTGTTCGCCTGCGCCGGGAAAAACGAGCCGCCGATGCGGTCGGACAAGGCCACCGATAGATCCGCGGCGAAATCGGCGGAATTTTTCGTGGCAAAAAGGGCGGTGGCGAGACTGGCATCCGTGGGCGCCCATTTCTGACGGAGGTCCTTGAGAGCGAGATCGACGGCGGCACGGATTTGGAATTCCCCGGCAAAGCTGGCGCTGATGGAGGCGGCTAGAGGGGCACCGATCAAGGTTTTCGCGGTTTGCAAATCGCTGATGGAGCGGTCGAAAAGCACGCGCAGCTCATCAAGGCGAGCGGTTTCCACCGCGGTGCGAGTGCCGCCGAGGCCGAGGGCGGTGCCGATTCCCTGGGCGAGCGCGTCGATGCTCGCGGCGGAGGCGATGAGGTTTTTCGCTTGGGTCAGGCCGTCGATGGCCGACTGGATGCTGTCTTCCGTATCGCGCCGCGCCCTGCCGTTGAGACCACTCGCGGACGGGCCGTAAAGCGAAACGACATCGTTCGTAAGACCGTTGACCAGCGAGTCGATGGTGGCATTTCGATCTGGGGAAAGTCTCAGGGTGTTATAAAAAGTGCCGGTCGCCTGATTGGTAGCCGCAGCCTGGAGTGCGGGCTTCAGCAGGGGCTGGATCTGATCAGACAGAAGCAGGTCGAGCTTCGCTACCGCATCCAGCGCCGGATTGATGAAGCCCTGGATGGAGGGAAGCGGCGTGCCGGTGGCGAGCGTGCTGAAATTGATTTGTGGCAGGAAGGTGTCGATGCCTGCTTCCAGTTTTCCATCGAAAAGGATCTCCGCGCCGTCGGGGGTCATGGTTTTCACCCCTTGCGAGAGCGGGAAAAGCAGGAGGTTCCGAGTATATGGACTCCGGCTGCGGAAGGTGTTGGAAGCCGATTGGAAGGCGACGCGGTAGTCGAACTCGATGAGGTTCTGCCATTTCCTGAACGCCCGCGGATCGAAGGTCTGGTCTGTCAGGAAGGTGCTGACATCCAAACTGACGTCGGGCCTTCCGACATGGCCGGGATCATAGGTCGTGCTGGCGGCGAGGCTGGAAATTGCCTCGCGCACGTGGAGGAGCCGCCCGGTCGCGTCCGAGGACGATGGCGTGCGAAGGTGGACTTCCATATCATTGAAAAACGGCACGTTCATCAGCCCGCCGGCATTGAGTGAGGCACTGTCATTTCCGGAGGCGGCCTTCTGGTTCAGATAGATGCCTGTGGTGCAGACGACTGGCCAGTTTTTCCCCGACGGACCCGGCACGATCAGCGCGGGGCCAGCCTCGAAGCGGGAAACATTCTTCTGCCCGGCGGCGATGGCGGAGTTTTCGGTAACCAGATCCGAGTTGTGGAATCCGAGCGTCCCGACGACCGGCGTCGTGGTGAGCGCGGGCAAGGTCGCCCTCGCGGAAATGCGGACGAAGGCCTGATCCGGCGATGGCGGGGGGCAGCCTTTCGGTTGCGGGAAGTCGATGGCGAGAGGCGAGAAGGTGAAATTCCAGTAGCCGAGATTGATGTCCGCCTGGGGCGAGGCGAGCGAGGCATTCTGGATCTGCCCCTGGGGACCGAAGAGCACGCGCTTCATCCCGAGCGTGAAGTTCGTGGAATTCGGCGTGGGGACGGTGATGTTTCCGTTCACACCGGAGCCTTTGTTGATGCCATCGAGAAAGGATAGCTGCAGGGAGGACAAATTGAAAAACGAGCCGCCATAAGCTGATAGGCTGATGGGCGTGGTGGCGCTGGAGGCGTGAAGACCGGAAACGCCGCCGGTGCGCAGGTAATACTTGGCGGTATCGGCCAAGGGGTAATTTCCCGTCGAGACTCCGGCGAGATCGCTGGTGGCAGTTAGGCCAGCCGGCGCCCGTAGGTTCAGTCCCGGATAATCCGAAGCTCCCGTTTTGTAATTCACATAACCCGGACGCTCAATCAAAGTGCTGCTTGCTGGAGTGCTGTGCCCCGCGCCGAGCAGACCGAACGGCCGCTGCGCCGGATCCAGACCCTCGACATCCGAGCCGAGCACCGCATTTCCCGCAGAAATGACGCGTGCCGAAGTGAATCCGCCGCTGATCGTGTGGCCGAAACGAGTGCTGCCATTTCCCGCGGTGTAGCCCGACCACTGGGGAATCATCACCCCGCTTGGCGAGTCCGTGCCTACATTCAGCGTGGCACCCACGCTGCCGTCCGCTTTTACGCCGCCGTCCTGGGTGAATCGCCAGATCCGGCCGGTCGGCAGGAAAACTGCAACGCCCGAAGATGCGGCCAACGCTCCGGCCTGACCTTGGCAATTCGCCGAAGCGACGGCCCGCGCGTATTGGATCGTCGTGGCTGAGGCACCGGGCAGGCCGCTGGTCGAGCTCACGGCATTGTTGGCGAAAATGATGCTGCCGGCTCCGCTCCATTTCACGTCCATCAGTGGATGATGAGCCACGTAGCCGAACGAAGGAATGCTGTAGGTCGCGGGATCCAGCGACAAGGTGAGCGCTTGGACCGTGGAATTGCCCCCAGCGCGACTGCCCAAAATGACCAGACCGCTGACGTTTTTCGCCAACAGAAAAAGGAAGTCATTGGACCGCGGAGTGCTGTTTCCCACGGTGCCGGTCGCCGGACTCGACAGCGTCGCCAGTTGTTTCGCCTGATGATAAATCGCGTTGCCGGCTTGGGAAAAATTGAACTGTCCGCTCGCCACCGACCATGTGATGTTATTCGCCGCCAACCTGACAGGAACCCGCTCCGTGCTCGGGTAGATGAGCCCAGCCTGTCCGAAATGGTTAGGAAAATTCCCTTTGCTGATCACCGGGTTCGCCGCGGGCGTCAGTGATTGGTTCAAGGTCACCAAAGAAAAATCCGCGCGATCATAGGCGAAACGCGTGTCCGCATCCATCGCCACATTCATGCCCGCCGGCAAATAGACCGTTAGGGCGGAGGCTACTAATCCCACGCCGGTCAATAAATTCAAATTGCTCCGGGTGAAACGCACATCGCCAGGCGCGGTGCCGATGTCCGCACCGCCGCCCGTGTAGCTGACGGTCGCATTGGAGCGCGACACCACGTCGCCGTTTGCCAGCACGGAGAGCTGGACCGGCCCGCCGAAACGATGGTTCGGAAATCCTTGGATGGTTCCGCCGTTGCTGCCGAGGGTGGTATTCACATCACAAACCGCATCAGGATAGGTCGATGCGGTGGCCGAGTCCGCCAACCCGAGCAGTGCGGCTCCGGTCGGCGGAGTGTAATTTCCGACAAAGGTTCCATATAAAATCCGCCCTGTCAGCGCGGGCAGCGGTGGCGTCGCGTTCGAAGCCAGAAAACCGGCCCACGCCAGCACGTTTCCTGAATAGGTGCCGATCTCATCGACATCATCGTCCGACAAGGTCCGCTTCCAATAGGCCAGCGCACCGAGGTGGACGATGCCGGTCTCGTTGTTGTTGTCGGAAAACAAGGCAACCGCCGTTTCCCAGGCATAGCGCCCTTCCGGAGTAGAGCGGACTTGTCCGGCGTTCGTCTGTGTGGTTCGCACGCCGTTGACATAAACGCCGATGATCTGCTGGTTTGTGCCCGCATCGTAGCTCGCGCTAAAAGCCAGCCGATACCAGGTGTTAGCACTCAGCACGCCAGACACCACCGGCGCAAAACCACCGGTTCCCGTCATCCCGAAACACTGCAACTGGCCTGCGGAATTCAGGAAAATCTCGCCATCTTCATCATTGGCAAAGCGGTCCTGCAACAGATTGATGAACCCGCCACCGATCGACGGAAACCGCACGTCCATCACGATCGTCCACTCGTTGACATACGTCGCGCCGGTGAAACCATTCCCGCCCGCGGGGATCGGCATCCGCAGGACTTCTGACGGTTTCAGCCCGGTAAATGGGGCAGTCGAGCTGTTCACCACGAGATGCTGGTGCAGCACCCCCAGCGGCGATTCCGTGGCGAATCGTGAGTTCGGCGCGTTTCCCACCGTAAATCCGCTGGTTTCCAAAGCCGGCTGGGCGGCGGCATAGCGGGCATTCAAACTCCCGTCTAACTGCCAGACTCCGCGGGTGGTGTTTAGCTCGAAGGTTCCGCCAGATGCCGCAGCGACCGACAGCCCGGCCCACACCGCGACCCACCGCGCGAGAAACATCATTCCATTTCGCATTCAAGGATGCTGGCACTTTTCGCCAGATTCTGTCCATACGTGAAACCACGTACACGTCGAGGTGACAGGGTTGAAACGATCAGCCCCACACGTCGGGCACCCACACAAATCGGCGGATGTTGAAGGGGGAACCTCCAACATCCGCCGACGTGTTTTTCGGGGGGAAATGTGCCGTTGTCCGCAGCACCATGGGGGGGAGTGTGCTTGCGGCGACACCCAAGAAGTATCCCATTTCCGGCCGTAAGATATGACGCGATCGCGTGGGAAGTCAGGGCTTGCGCTCCGCCGGTGAAATGAATCGGCGGATGTTGAAGGGGGAAATCTCCAACATCCGCCGACTTTGATTTGGGGGGAGCATTGCGCCTCGCAGCGCTTTACTTTGGGGGGGAAGGGGGGCGTTTGTCTGTGGCGGGAAAACAGGACAGGTCCCATTTCCGGCCGCACACGGGCACGTCATCATGTAAAGCAGGATCAATACCAAGATTTTTCTCTGACAATTTCGTCACGATTCCCACTTTCCGCGCTGCCATTCCCGCCCATAATCGCATCGATGCGTGACGACACCCGCCAATGGATTTCCGCTGATCAGGCGCACTGCTGGCATCCGTTCACCCGCCAGTCCGAGTGGTGTGCCCCAAGTCATGAGCCGTTGGTCATCAGTCGAGGAGAAGGATCATGGCTGTGGGATTCCGAAGGCCGGAAGTATCTGGATGGGAACTCCTCGATCTGGACTAACATCCACGGCCACGCCCACCCGGTGATCAACGCCGCCATCCGCGGGCAGCTCGAAAGAATTTCGCACAGCTCCTTTCTCGGCTTCACCCACCCACTCGCCGCCGAGCTCGCCGGACGGCTTTGCGCCCTTTTCCCGGAAAACACTCTGGAGCGCATATTCTTCTCCGACGACGGCTCCACCGCCATCGAATGTGCCTTGAAAATGGCCCTGCAATACCGCCTGCAAACCGGCGAGCCCGAGCGGAACCAATTCATCGCCTTCGCCAACGGCTACCACGGCGACACCCTCGGAGCCGCCTCGCTCGGCGGCGTCGGGCGTTTTTTTGAGCGCTTCCGCGGCATGGGATTTCCCGTGCAGCATGTTTCCACGCTCGATGATCTCAAAACCCTCCCCACTGGAAACATCGCCGGCGTCGTCATCGAGCCTCTCATCCAGGGCGTCAACGAAATGCGCCCATGGCCCGCCGGCATGCTCGCCGACCTACGGAAATGGTGCGATGAAACCGGCGTCCACCTCATCCTCGACGAAGTCATGACCGGCTTCGGCCGCACCGGGAAAATGTTCGCCTGCCAGCACGAAAACGTCATCCCGGATTTCCTCTGCCTCGCCAAAGGCCTCACCGGCGGCTACCTCCCCCTCGCCGCCACCCTCGTCCAGGAAAACCTCGTCGCCCCCTTCCGCGGCGGCCCCGACCGCACCTTCTACCACGGCCACAGCTACAGCGGCAACCAGCTCGGATGCGCCGCCGCCCTCGCCAACCTCGACCTCCTCGAAAAACCCGCCCTCGCCCCCCGCCTCCACCGCCGCGCCGACGAGATGCGCCAGCTCTCACAGATCTTCTGGGACCACCCCAACGTCGGCGACATCCGCCAGACCGGACTCATCCTCGCCATCGAGCTTGTCGAGCACTGGCCCGACCGCCGCCCCTTCCCCTCCGCCGCCCGCACCGGATGGCGCGTCTCCGAAGCCGCCCGCCGCCACGGACTCCTCACCCGCCCCGTCGGCGACGTCCTCCTCCTCATGCCTCCCCTCGTCGTCACCGCCCGCGAACTCCAGCAAATGATCACCGCCCTCCACTCCGCCCTCCACGACATCCTCCCCCCCGCTCCATAATCCCCCCTCCCAATTCGTAATTCCTAATTCGTAATCCCTAATTCTCACCCCGCCACCGCCAACAACCCATACAGAGCCAGCGTCCACGCCCCCGAAATCCCCTCGAACCCCGTGCCGCCCCCCGCCACCGGCCCCCGCCGAAACACCGCCGCCCGCCAGACCGCCACCCCCAGCACCACACCCCGCCCCCCGACCCCCCCCCCCCCCCCCCCCCCCCCCCCCCCCCCCCCCCCCCCCCCCACCCCCCCCCCCCCCCCCCCCCCCCCCCCCCCCCCCCCC
>JANODE010000150.1:0-3360 GCA_031412525.1 Akkermansiaceae bacterium
AAGTTTGATTTCTATCGGTTCGCGAACCGCTTCCGGCTGGCGGTTTCGTTCCGGGGGATGAGTTTGGACGGTTTCACGGATGAGACGGCGGCGGGTTATGATGCGTTGACGCGGGTGTTTTTCGCGTGGTCGGCCTTCGAGCGATACGCGGATCTGGCGAACGACCGGCCGCCGTTCCGTGCTTTGTTCGCGCATCATCCGCGGCGGCACATCCATGAACTGGCGGCGCATTGCCGGTCGCTCGATCCGGAGCAGCGGTTGTGTGAGTTTCTGGTGACGCAATCGCTGTTGCCGGTGCATGAAACCCATCTGCAACGGTTCCGGGACGGGCATGATTTCTCGGTACTCACCCTGGCGGCGAGCATACGGCATATTTTCGCCCACGGGATTCTGACGGCACATCCTAACGGTCTCCCGGCGGAGAATCTGGTGAGCATCGCCGGGGGCTTGGGAGATTTCCTGATCCATTTCATCCGCGAGGATTTCGCGCGGCGGCTGAAAGTCGCGGAAGCGGCGGCAGGGATTCATTGAGGTAAACCGAACAACAGAACCCATGGACTTCAATCAAGGACAATTCAATTTCGACGCCAAGGGATCGGAGGACGGTTTCCGGAAATGGCGTGAGGAGCTTGATGCGAAAAAACGCGCCTTCGAAACCCGCTGGGGAGTCATCCTGAACCGCCGGGTGCGCGTGACTCTGGCGGATTTTGCAAAGCCGCTAACGGGAGTGCTCGAATGGGTGGATGATCCGAAAAAAGGCCCTTACCATCCCCCGCTTTTCCGACTGAAGGGCGTGGAATTCGGAGTCGGCGACATCGAAAGCATCGTGCAGGAGGAGGCGCCCTGACATGTTTGAAGAAGACCAGCTCCTGCCGGTTTCCGCGCTCCAGCATTGGTTGTATTGCCCGCGCCAGTGCGCGCTGATCCATTTGGAGCAGGTGTGGGCGGAAAACAAATTCACCGCCGAGGGACAGGTGCTGCATCACAAGGCGCACGAGGGACCCGACGAAAGCAAAGCCGGCGTGCGGATCACGCGGAGTTTGTCGGTGCGGTCGCTGGTGCTGGGGATTTCCGGGCAGTGTGACATCGTGGAATTCCATGGCGACGGGCGAGTCATCCCGGTGGAATACAAGCGGGGAAAACCGAAGTCCCATCGTGCGGATGAGGTTCAGCTCTGCGCGCAGGCACTATGCCTAGAGGAAATGCTCGGTGTGACGATCACCAACGGATGCCTGTTTTATGGAGAAAACCGGCGGCGGACCTTGGTGGAGTTCGACTCGTCGCTACGGCAACTCCTCGAGGATACCATCGTGGCGCTGCATGCGATGATAGACTCCCGGGTAACGCCCGCCGCCGAGTATCTGGCAAGTCGTTGCGACGCCTGCTCGCTCATCGAACTCTGCCAACCGAAAGCCATGCGCTTCAAGCGAGGGGCCCAGGCGTGGTTCGATTCCAGTCTGAAAATCCCCGGCTGAATTCAAGATATCCCTACTTTCATCTGCGTCTATCCGTGTCCATCTGCGGTTGAAAATTCTAACTCTTCAAAAAGCCATGCGCCGCCACCTCAACACTCTCTTCGTCACCTTGGAAGGTGCCTACCTCCGCAAGGATGGGGCCGCCATCGAGATCCGCCATGAAGGCGAAACCAAGTTGCGTGTCCCCTTTCACAATCTCGACGGCATCGCCTGCTTCGGCTGGGACATTTCCTGCTCCTCCGCCCTGATGGCCGCCTGCGCCGAGGCAAAGGTCTCGCTCTCGTTCCACAATCCGCACGGGAAATTTCTAGCAGCCTCCAACGGATTCACCTCTGGCAACATCCTTCTCCGTCGAGAGCAATACCGCCGGGCCGATCATGAGCCGGCCTCACTCGCCATCGCCGCCAACATGATTTCGGCGAAACTCGCCAACACCCGCCACATCCTCATGCGGGCTGCACGCGACCACGGCGAGAAATCCGCCGAGCGCGCGTTTGCCCTCACCAACGCCGCTGATTTCCTCGCAGTCCGCATCGGCCTCGTTTCCCGCGCCACCTCGCTCGACACCCTGCGCGGCATCGAAGGCGATTCCGCAGCCGCCTACTTCGCCGTATTTCCCAACCTTCTCACCAATCATGATCCGGAAATCAAAATTTCCGGCAGGTCCCGCCGTCCCCCCCTCGATCCGGTGAACGCCCTGCTTTCGTTTCTTTACGCCCTGCTCATGCACGATTGCCGCAGCGCCCTCGAATCCTGCGGCCTCGATCCCCAATGCGGTTTCCTTCACCGCGACCGTCCCGGCCGACCTTCCCTCGCACTCGACCTGATGGAAGAGTTCCGGGCATTTCTCGCAGATCGAACCGCACTGTCTCTTTTCAACCGCCAGCAGATCACTCTCAAGGATTTCGACATCAAGGAAAACGGAGCGGTCCTGCTCAAGGACGACTCCCGCAAGAAAGTCCTCACCGCCTGGCAGGAACGCAAGCAGGACGAAATCAACCACGCCTTCCTCGACGAGAAAACCACCGTCGGCCTCCTCT
This sequence comes from Akkermansiaceae bacterium, assembly GCA_031412525.1. Lineage (GTDB taxonomy): Bacteria > Verrucomicrobiota > Verrucomicrobiia > Verrucomicrobiales > Akkermansiaceae > Luteolibacter. The sequence continues at coordinate 2,516 of JANODE010000150.1, forward strand.
GCCAGCTTCAGGCCCGCCTGCTAGCCCGCCACCTGCGCGGCGATCTCGATGCCTACCCCGCATTCCTAGCCAAGTAGCTGCCATGTACGTTCTCATCACCTACGACGTCTCCACCACCACGCCCGCCGGAAAATCCCGCCTGCGCCGCACCGCGAAAACCTGTCTCGATTACGGCCAGCGCGTCCAAAACTCCGTCTTCGAGTGCAAGCTGGATCCGGCGCAACTCGTCGCTCTGAAGGCCCGGCTCCTGGAAATCATCGACCCGAAAACCGACAGTCTTCGGTTCTACCACCTCGGCAGCAACTGGCATCACAAAGTCGAGCATCATGGAGCGAACGACGGCTACGACGTCGAAGGAACGCTTGTCGTCTGAGTCCGGCCCGGTCATTTTCCACCCGTTGATGAAGCCACCTGCCCGCAGCCCCGCGAACCCCAAGCGATCTTAGTATCACCGGAAGGTTCGCGCCAGCCGCCAAGGCTACCGCTTCCGCTCTTTGAAATCACAACGCAGAAAAATCACGCGGTGTCGCGCCCGGATTTTCGGAGGTTCGCGGAACACTCTGTTCTTTCCCTACTGCGGAAAGCATTTCAAAGTGTCGCAGTCGCCCCCTTCGCGGGGGGCGCGGATTGAAACTTTTGCTGAGGTGACGGCGAGTTATAGTGTCGGGTCGCCCCCTTCGCGGGGGGCGCGGATTGAAACTCCCAGCACATGCGAAGAATTTCCGGGGGAAGGGTCGCCCCCTTCGCGGGGGGCGCGGATTGAAACTAACTTCTAGTGTTCTAAATGTTGGAAGCCCCGGGTCGCCCCCTTCGCGGGGGGCGCGGATTGAAACATCGAGTATGCC
>JANODE010000151.1:0-40431 GCA_031412525.1 Akkermansiaceae bacterium
TCTGACCCAACCGATAGAAATCAACCGCATGTTGCCATTGATGAAATTCTCCCCCGGGAAATTCGCTGCCTTGCCGTGCAACTCCCCTTTCCGGCCGCTAACACCCTACGGCATCGCGGAGAATTCTCCGGTTCCCATCCGACAATCTATCAGTCATTGTCGTGTCGTGTTACTTCAACAGCTTCTCAGTCCACTCTTTTCCAACTGGCCGTTCTTCGCCTTGTTGATCGGTGTCTACATCCTCGTCAGATACCTCGGTTCGACCGGTTTCAAAGGCCGGATGGGTGAGTCGATGGTCTGCCGGGGCTTGAGCCGTCTGGATCCACAGCACTACCGGCAGTTCCACGACCTCTATCTGCCTCGCCCTGACGGTCAGGGCACCACCCAGCTCGACCATGTCGTCGTCTCTCCCTTCGGCATCTTTGTCATCGAGACGAAAAACTATAAAGGTTGGATCTTCGGTTCCGAAAAGCAGCGCCAGTGGACCCAACAGATCTATCGAACCAAACACCGCTTTCAAAATCCGCTTCATCAAAACCAGCTTCATGTGGGTGCTCTCGCAAAGTTCCTCGGCATCCCCGAAAACCACTTTCATTCCCTCGTCTTCTTCATTGGTGGGGCCGAATTCAAAAACCCCATGCCCGGCAACTTGCTCGACCAAGGCCTGCTCGCATGGATCAGGAAACACACCGCTCCCCTTCTCGATCCCGCTGCCGTGAAGACCACGATTTCCAAACTCGAGTCTCTCTGCCAGTCCACCGACCGCAAGACCGCCGCCCGCGACCACTTGAAATCTTTGTCAGCACGAAACGCATGATCCCATGAGTGCCGAAACCGAACAAAAAGACATTTACGGCAAGGTCTTGAAAAAGATCGGCCGAAATCTCCTGCTCTTCCAACAGGCAGAGGGCCTCATCAAACGGCTCGTCACGCTTGGATCACTCTCCACGCGTGCCGGGGAAAGCTTGAAGGAGTTCGAACAGAGAGCCTCGTTCTGCCACAAGATGACCATGGGCCAGGTGGCGAACCTTTATCTGGAACGTATCTCGACACCTCAACCGCCGGTTGCCGATTCCCCATGTGCCGCTACCACCCATCCTCACTCCGGCATCCATTCGATCGCGGTCAAACTTCAGCTTGAAATCGGGGCGGATCCTGATGAACGCAGGCAGTCCTTCGACCGGCTCGTTGCGCAGCGGAATGAACTCGTCCATCAAATTTTCTCGCGCATCAATCCAGACTCTTCCGAAAGCTGCGTGGGCATCTCGGACGAGCTCGACGAACAGCGTCGGCAGATCCTCCCCGAAATTCAGAGACTCCAACAGGATCTCAGGGACGCCCGTTCCATTCTCCAGAAGCTGGACAAGTTCCTCGATGTCTCAGAATTGCAGTCCGAACTTTGTCTTCCAGAAATTCAACAAAGCCCTCTCATCCGCAATCTCGCCAGCCTTGCGGAGAAAAACCCGGAACCGGAAGATTGGACTCAACTCGGCGAAGCAACCAAACAGCTCAAGGGTTTCCCTCACGAGAAAATCCGCGTCCACCTTGACCAGTTCCAGCAAAAATCGCTCACCGCGCTTCTGATCGCCAGCCGCCTCTTCGAAATCCGCTCCGAACCGTCTGAATCCGGCCACGACCGGATGTTCTACCGGTTGAAGTCCGCCCTTACCTCGCCGAGCAAAGCTGATTCGGCAGGAAACTCATCTCCATTTCAGCCTCCCCGCGTTTGATGCACCCATCATCGGGGGATCCCACCCGCCTTTTCCCGCTGATCCCGCTCGTCGTTTAATGTTCAATGTTGGGCGTTCGATGTTCGATGTTCAAAAGGGTTTGAACCGCCAAGCCGCCAAGGCAGCCAAGGAACGCGGAGTTTTCCAATTCCCTTCTTCCACATCCAAAATCAAAAATCCAGAAACTTTTCCCGGCAGCGCTGCCGACGACGCCGGTTCCAAAAACTTGTCCCGGCATAGCTCCGAGGCGACTTCGGATCCCCTGCCCCTTCCCAAGCTCCTCCCCGGCGATCTTTCAGGCCCTTCCCCAGTTTTCACTCCCGCCAGAGAATCATCTGGTCAGGAAAATCGTACCTCTGTAGCCACGAGCTTCTTCTCCGCAACACGTCGATGCGCTCAAGCGTAGGATGATAACCAGTCTTTCTGACGAGTTCGACGATCCAGGTAAGTGGAATGGGATCGTCTTCCTCCGCGACCATCGCCTCAATACAGCGCCGCAAATCGGTTCTCGCCGGATGGACGCGTCCGGTCGCGTGATCAACGCGGAAACGCCGACCCACAGTCAACTGTTCGCAGAACGCCTCCATTTCATTCGCGTTCATTCCGTCTAGAAAACCTACAAGACTTGTCCCACCGAACCAAAGATCAGGACAGGCTCCTAGCTTTTCCTCCAGCTCTTCCATCCGTGCCTCGCCCGAGAGTTCACGAGCCACCCCCTGCGGACTGTCGTGGAAGATTGATTCAAGCGCCGCCTTGGCAAGGTGGCCGTGATCGGGATCTCCGTTCCACCTGACCAATGCGAACCAGTCTTCCATTTCGACCCATGCCCTCAAAAGATCCTCGTGCAAACTGGGGAAATGATCCAACCGCAATGACACCTGCGCGAGAAACTTAGCCTCCATTTGTCTGACTCTTTCCCTCGTTAGGTCGTAGGTTTCGGCACTCTCTTCCAAGGTCATCCCATCCTGAATTCGAAGCTTTAGCATCTCCAATTCTGCAGGCGACTACTCCAACAGCACATGAGTCAAAGAGGCTGCAAAGTCCGCTCCGGAGCCATCCGGTTCAAGCGGAAGGAAACGCGAAGCCAATTTAAAATCTCCAGAGATGAGGCTGCCGATAAATGTCTCCAGTTCATCAACTGATTTCCGTCCAAGATTCTTTTTTGCTTTGAACCCGGAATGTCCCAACCGTTCCCACTCTCCGAGAAGCGCGTCCAGCGTAGCGATTTGATTTTCTTCACAATAGTGCCTAACGCGGATAGGCAGAGCGATTAGGGAACACGGAAAGTTAACGGGGACATTCCACATTTCCACCGTTTCGAGAGCCTTCGTCATTGGTGGAAGATCCTCTTCCGCTTCCACTTCTATTTCCGGTTCGTTCTCCAGCAAGGTTTCCAAGATATCGCAAAGTGTGGTGATCTTTGTTTTGCCAAAACTATACAGTCTGAAAATTCCCTCGCCATCATAGTCGAGAAACTCCTTTAGACGCTCATCCCCACGGGATACATACCATTCAAAACCCGCCTTCTTCGCGAGATCACGAACCCTCGACGAAGCCAAGGCAGTACCCTTTGCTTTTCGGGATACTGCTTCCCAGCGTTGGGCGATTTTCGCCATTTTCGCAGTCACTGCTGGAAACCCTTCTCACAAGCGGCATCGAGCATATCCAGCATTGCATCGCATTCTGGTGTTTTCGGCTTTTTGCCTCTCTCAAGCTTCGCCCGGAAGTTCATGCAAAGGGTCTGCTGCCAAGGTTCCAAGTTCCCAGTCTCCTTACCCCAACTTGCCAAGTCATCCCAAGTCCCCATGCTGAGCTTTTGAATTTCACCAAACAGCACTTGCCATGACATCTTCTCCCTTGCCCCCGGCTTGGTTCCCGAACCCTTGGATTCTGTGGAAGTCGCAGGCTTCCTGCGCTCTCTGGGCATCTCTGGAACTTCGATTTTCCTGGATTTGAAGCCGTCCCAGCATTCCTCACGTTTTGACCACTCCGTCACATTGCGGCCGCCCGCTGTCCCCGTCAAATATGCAAAGGCTTCGATAGCGATGCAACGGAGAGCCTCCTCCACGTTTTCAGGTAGCTTCTGCGCTTCCCATATTCCCTCTAGGTCGAGATTTCCGCTGGTCTGACGAGAAAGCCATGCCAGCGAGTACGCCACCACGTTTGCTCTGTATCCTCCCTGCTTCAACGCGGTCACGATTTTCTCCGCTCTACGCCACAGAATCGCCTTTGCCGCCAGTCGGCGGAAAAATGCCTGATCCGGAAGTTCGGTCTTCGCTTTTGTGCGCCGCAGCGTCCACTCCACAAAGTTCTTCTCCGCTCCCTTACCAACTATGTGCGGAAGCTGATCCCATGTGTGCTCATACTTCGCGACATCCGTTTTTGTGAACATCTGGGTGAGCGGATGCTCCGCCAACCACGCGCTCTGTCTTGCTGGGGTGCCAGCCCGGGCTTTTTCATCCAAGTGCGATCCACGCGCTCGCTCGTAGTACCAGCGCGTTCCCCGTGACATGCCGTCCGCCGCAGGTGCCCATATCGTCCGAGAGAGGGATTCCAGTTTCTGATGGAAAACATCGTTCGCGGAAAAGTCCGCCGTGTTCACCTTGTTCTGGCTGTTTGCGTATAGCGAGATTAGAGGCACGAACTCAGCCACCTGTTCCGTGCGATGTACAACGGTAACCTTCACCTGCACCGACACATTGGAAATATCCGCCTTCTCTTTTCTGACCGCATGGTAGATCGAAGCCGTCGTCTGACCGCCGTTCACGATCTGGAAATCGCGTAGCACCCGCAGTTTTCCGTCTTGAGAGACTTCCACCGTTTCCGCTGTCGCCGAGATGCCGTTGTTGTATGCAAGGAAGCGCTGCGGGGCCTCGCGAATGGTCGTCTGGATTCCCTTGTTCACCTTGCCTCTTGCCTGGAGATAGGAGCGCACGTTTCTTTCAAGAAGACGTGGACCGTAGTCTCCGTAAATCCTTGCCAGTAGAGTCGCCGGAAAAAACGATAGATAGGCTGTGTATTCGCCGGTGCCGTCGTCCCGGGAAATGCATGGCACACCGCCTCCGTAATCCCCTTCGAGGTCGATCATGATCGTTTCCCGCTCCTGACCACTCCCAAGAATTCTGCGCATTTTTTCCAGATCCCAAAGGAAATGCTTCACTTTAACGCCGTGGATCAGGCCATCAACTTCATCACTCTGCTTTGCCACACCATTGGTCAGCAGGAAAATTCTCGCCGTCTCCAGCTCGGTTCGCCGCCGGTAAATCGTCTGCACCGATTCATACGGTGGCGCACTTTCCTCCATCTCGTTCATTTTCCCGCCGAAGCCGGTCAGCGATGCTTCGAGGAAATTCCGCGCCCACTGGAAATGCTCAGCGATCCGCGCTTTCGGAACCGCTTCCCCTCCCAAATCCGTATCGTAGAGTGTCACGAAGAGATCCACGATAGGGGCACTGTCATCCTCTCCCTGTGAGTGCACGTGCCATGCGTTGATCTTGAACGCCGGGGCACCCCTGCGCCCGGGCTTTTTCGCATACCCCAGCTCCCACGTATCGACCTGCCCTTCGCGGGCCAGATACTCCAGCATCACCTCGGTAAACCCGTCTTCAGGCCCCTCAAGATCCTGATCTCCTGCGCAACGCGCCAGCACTTCCTCATCCAAATGTTTTGCAAGCTCCTTCAATTCCATATCGTTCATTCTCCTATCCGTTTTAAAATGTCCTCAACTGCTTTCCGTGAAACCGCGAATCCTGCTACAGCATCCAGTGAAAGGTCATAGACCACCCCGCCTATTCCCTGTGGCAAAAGCGGTGGAGTCAGCCGGGGGAAATCGCCTTCCACCCTGAACATCACCACTTCCCTCACCAAAAAGCCCCGGCTCCAGTGTTTCGCTTCTTCGGCATCCAACCAACACGCTTCCAGCAGCGCGTCTTCAAAGGTTTCCGCCGCCGCATGACCCAGCAACATTCCTCTCAATTTCGAAATCCGTTCAGGCAGTGTCTCTCCAGCGCCATCTTGCTCATCCACCGCCACCTGAATCAGGAACAGATGCCCCCAAGGCTCCGGGTGAAGTTGACGCTCGCTTGAAATACGGACCACGGCAGGCGATTTCGCTGCTCGCGTTTTGACTTCTAGCGCTACATCGGAAAGCTGGAAATCCTGCGGTACTCCGAACGGCCCTTTCCAGGCATCCACCGACGCTTGGACTCCTACGGCTGGTATCAAGAGGTCTTCCAATATCTTCAGCTCGCCCCACAAGCCGCGCCGCGCATCGTCGGAAAGGCTTCGCCCCATTGATGCCAAAAATCTCTGCCATCGAGCCAAGGCTGCGATGACGCGTCTTGCTGCATCCGCCTCTGACCCGCCAACCGCTTTCTTGGCCAAATCTTCTGCTAGAGCCGTGAAAACATCCTTTCCCCTAGGATCGCGTAACCTGACGACCAGGGTAGATTTTCCAGAAACTCCTTGGTCAATCAGAAGTTCCAACCCTCGACACTCCGGCCACGCTGCTCGTGGAGGGAGCGCTGCAGCATCCGCCGAGAAAAGTAGCAGTCGCACCTTGGACGGAAATTCTACGCCAACACGGAGTCGCTGTCCGCTGTCAGGTGTCGCAAGCCTCGTGAGGTTTCCGGAGCCCTTACCCGAACTCGGACCGGAAGCAAGCTCGGCTTCCATTTCCTCCCAAAGCGCTTCAATCTTCTTCATCAAAAATGTCCCCCAGTTCGTAGCGTTCAAGCTGTTCCTTGATCCATACTTTGTTCACCTTGTATTGCACCCGCCGTGCACGATCAGTGGCCGGGAAGCTCAACGCCAAGCCTGGGACGAAAGGAACTTCTTCCAATCCCCCAACGTCTTCTGTGGAGATAGCGTATAGGATCAAAAGACCACGGCCGCTTGGACGGAGCTGTCTTACTTCTTCCCTGATACGGCTTGCACCCTCGTTGCCCCTTAATTTTCCGAGTGCTATGACCGCTTCTGAAACCGGCCTCCCGACTAGAGCCGTGATTGCCTGTGTTTCCTCTCCCGGGTGTATGAGTGGAATCTGATTTGCACGCTGCGTGATTTCAAGCTTTGCGAGAGATTCGGAAAGTAACTCAGGAGTAAACTCGAGCTCATCGAGATCAAGAATCTCGTGAGCAGGATCTTGAACGTTGGCTTTACTGAGGCTGAAGTATGACTCTTGCGACGAGACGTCTTTCCGCCGCACGAGTTTAACTGTACCTCCTGCGATTTTCGCCTCTTTCCGCACTCCTTTGGGAACGATGACCGTCCACTCGGCCAGTCCTCCGTTCTCCTCCTGAGCTTCGATGTAACTGCGAAGTTCGGGGCCGAATCGGCTGCATTTGGGATGGGTGTAACCTGGCTTGCGGAAGCGTTCCAAGAGTCCGAGGATCTGCACTCGAGTTGCAGTCCAACGTAAATTCCCAGCAGAATCCGACCTGAAGTCTGACAAAGATTCTAACCATTGCTCGCAAGTCGCAGCACGGCCTTTCTGAATTTCCGCATCCCGGGTGAAAAATGCTGTTTGCACAAGTTGGCCTGCAAAAGTCACTTCTCTGCTTTCGCCATGTGCCATTTTGTTGAGGGCTGTGACAAGCATCCCGTCAGGATGCTGTCTCACCCGTAGTCCGTAGTCCGCAGGAGTTAGGCGGGCATTCGACATGTGTTCGAACTCCCTTTTTAGCTCCTCTTCAGCGAATGCGACATGACTGAACCAGTCACGCAGCTCGTCCGTCGTGTAGAGTCGGCAGAGATCGAGATAGCCTTCTCTATAGCCGAACCATCGGCCCATCTGCATGAGAGTGTCATACATTTTGGTGGATCGGAGAAAATAGCTTACGGTGAGTCCTTCCAATGTGAGTCCCCGTGAGAGCTTATTTCCACCAATTGCGATGACATAGAGCCCTTCAGTCTCACGGCCGTAGTCCAACAGTTCTCCGCTGGTGCCATGGATTGTTCGTATCGAGATTTTGTCGACCACTACCGAAAGCTCTTTCGCGATTTCCTGCCATTCGTCTGTGAGCAAGCGCTCGTCTCTCTCACGTTTCCTGACTGCATCAGTACAGGGACAAAAATCTATTTCCCAAAGTCTTTCCAATCGTTGCCAGATCTGATTTGAACGGTCGTATCGTATCGCTCGCCGAACTTTGCCAAATTCTTCGTCGAGAAGTTCGCGAGTCCCTTCCTGCACAGCCTTGAAATGGGTAACATGAATCAGCATCGAACAATGTGCTTTCTTCTGCCCACGTAAGCGCCGCGCTGCGCAAGCTAGGACGAAAGACAGCACGGCATCTACCATTGAGTCCGGTAGTGAGGCTGGACGCCAATCCGACTTGTGCTTGGCAGGATAAGCATTCTCATGATCTGAAACTTCTCGGAAAATGGGAAGTGGGGTGGCATCTTCAATCCCGGTTTCAAGCTCAGCCGAATATCCGAAGATTTTAGCCGGTCCCACATACCGCGAGCTGGGTCTTACATTGACGATGAAATCCCTAGGAAAGAGATCCTTGCCCTCCTCATCACGCTCCGATTCAGGGTCGATGAAAATGTTAGCAAAAGGCGTCGCGGTGTAGCCGATGTATGCGCTTTGCTCAAATCTCGCGAGGATAAGGCGTATCAGTTGGTTGGTGCGCGTGATGTTTATTTCTTTGTCATCCGTAGCGGGCTTGTCCTTGGTGTTGATGGAGGCGTTGTCTGCCTCGTCATCAATCAGAAGGAGGGGCAGCCCCTCTATTGGTTGGCCTTTTTCCTTATGGCCCAAACTGCCTCCCGCCACATCGAGCCAACTGAGAATATTCCTCAGCGGACTCACATTCTTCTTCACCACCATAATTATCGGCCCGCCTTTCAAGCTGACGTTGACCGACTGTGCCCGTTCAGTGAAATCACCGTTGTCTGCGCTACTCGTCATGGTGGTGATGCCGGGAGTATTGCCGAGTTCCGGTGAAATGATTTTGCCAACCCCTATCCGGTAATCAGATCTCCCGCTAGTAGGTCTACGCTGGCTGTCAAAACCGACGATTCCCTCATCGATCCGTTCCTGCGTCTGGGCACGGAGATTTTTGTGGATGCCACCCAAGACGATGATGATTTTGTATCCGGCATCCAGAGCCTTCGCGATCACTCCCGTATAGTTGGCGGTCTTTCCAGATTGCACACTACCGACGACCATTCCCCTGACATCCCAAGCTCCCTCTTTTGTTGGATCTTCGATTCTGTCCAACACCGTATCGGTTTGCTCGTCCACCGAATCCAATTCTTTTTCGCCGAAGCTTTTCTCCTCGGCGAGATAAGTCCGGTAACGCCGCCAGAACCGCATCGGTTCGATTCCCGGCTTACGTTCGATCCACCAGGGTCGGACTTTTCCATCGGTCAGGAAGATGGAACTCTGTGTCCAAACTGAAGCTGCATGAGCGATTTCAGCAACCAGTTCGTCGATTCTAACTATCAGTTCGGAATTGGTGATCTTGGCGACACCTGCATACAGATCGACCAACGTCCGGATGTCTTCCGATGTACTTTTCGTTCCGTCGCGCAAGGCTCGGCTCACATTGTCCAAAACCAGTTTTTCTGCGGCATTTAGATCGATCATTAACAAGGTGGGTTTGAGTGCAATTGTGCGACGAGTGCGGGATACGTGTTGAAAGGCTCCCACGCCGCAAGCATTGGCATGATTTGAGGATGATCCAACCCCTTATCCTTGAGCGAATGCCATGCGGTGACAAGCATCTTACGGATTTCATTATCATCACCGGAAGAGGGTTTTACATTTTCCGCAGCAGCATCATCTGGTTGATTTGGATCAATCAGATGTGTGGGAAAACAGTCTTCGACAAGTTTCAAGAGCCGCTCGAGTGAAGGGGAGTCCCCAGACACTTTGGCTGCTAGCACTAGAGGATGTTCGCGGTTAATCCGATAGCTCGTCTTACCGTGTAGGACAACTTGTTCCCAGACGAACTTCATTTCAAAAGCCGAGCTAGGCGAAATACGTGATCCCCGGAACGTGTAAACTCGCTTCGCTCGTTCCCGTGTCGTCTCTCCGATCTTGCGAAGCGCCTCTTTGAATTGCTCGGGTGGTTTCGCTTTGCGCTTAGTTACATCGATCTGCCATAGGTCGTCGGATTGATTGGTTATGGAAATGCGTATTCGAGCGAGTTTGTGATGCTCATCTTTTCTCCATCCCCGGAATCCAAGCCAAGATCCGGCAACCAGAAGGCGATCCTGCCGATAGATGTAAAACCCCTGTTTCGCGACCCAGTCACGATAATCACCTGCTTTTTCTCGTGCTGAGCGATCAGTCACTTTCGATTCGTGAGGCATAACGAATGGCTCGACTATCACCGTTGCACCATTCGAATCGCGCAGTTTGTGAGATTGGAGAATTTGCGTAGCTTCAACGACGAAAAATGGATCGATCGGTCTGATTCGTCGATCGTTGACGAATATCTGGACACCGTTCCGAGCTTCAATGATCCGATGAAAGACAAGTGCCAAGTATTCCTCTACCTCTTCGCACTGCCGCATGAAGGATTCTTTATTCCCTGCCGCATCCTTAGTCGGAATTCCTGCAACCCGGTCGAGATCTTGAAGTAGAACAAGGGTTCCTGATTTCAGATTTTTCAAACCAACTCGATCCGTCATTGCTCCATCACGCGTAGAAAGCAGAACATGCCAGGCATCCTTGTCTGACAGATGGTCGAGATCCCAGCGCATCACGGATTCCTCCCCGCCATTTGTTTTCGAGATCACAGTCACGCATCGGCACTGTGAGAACGATGCTGTTTTTAGACCCAACCCAAACCTACCGAGATCGTGACCTCCTCTTTGTTCATTTGGGTTGCGGCTTCCCAGCCTCATCGCCGAACGCAGCGCGTGTTTGTCCATACCTTCTCCATCATCGCCAACCGATATTGTGGAGGCTGCCCCATCCCATGTAAAGTCTACGCGGACAGTGGTGGCTTTAGCTGAAATGCTGTTATCCACAATGTCTGCAATAGCACTACCCAAATCGTAACCAAATGCGCGTAGTGACTCGACCAGTGATGCCGCACGTGGCTCGACGACTTCAAAATCGTTTTCCGGCGGGTGTTTCAATTTTTCTTAGGCTATAGACTTGCGATTTTCCCTAACCGATCTGAGAAGTTCGGGGTTTCGGAAGCAAGCTCCGGCCAACTGGGCATCGGAGCAATAGAACTCTTCGTCCACGAGCTGTCCAAGGTCGAACCTCCGCCAAGCCTCGTTCCCCAAGTCTTTCAGAAAAACAGGCCATCCGCTCTGTTCGTAATACGGATTAATCAGTCGTGGTTCGATTTCATGAACCTCTGGATAATCCTCAGCGTCATCCAATATCTCCGTTCCGTGCTCAAGCGCGCTGTCCGGGTGTAACCCCATGTAGAGGAAGGCTATCGAATACCATGCCCGTTTGATCTCCTCAATTGGCACCCGGCGAAGCTCCTGAGGGCTTAATTTCGCTACATTCGCAACCCACTCAGCAGCTTGGACATCTGATTTAGGCAGGATTACGAACTTTGAAGTTACTCGCTTCGGTTTAACCTGAAGACTTTTCAAATATTTTACCACTGCATCGCCCACTGCTTCGCTCACCAAAGGAGGAACAGCATTTCCAATCACGCGGAACTGATGGGTTCTGGCGACAGGAAATTCGAACCAGTCCGGAAAGCTTTGAATTCGAGCTGCCTCACGTGGGGTCAGCGTCCGGTTCTGTGTCGGATGGATGAACATCAAGCCATCCTTCGCCAAATGGGCGACAATGGTGGAACACGGACGTCCGCGGTGCTGACGGGTATAGCGGTCCTTGAAGCTGGTCTTATCGTAAGGAAATTCGAACTCAACTCCTCGCCGCATGGCCTCGGCGGAACTTTCGCCCTCTTTCAAGCGCTTGAAGTCCCGCAGATCGCGCTCGCTGTGCGGTCGGGCACGGTGAGCGCTGAGATCGGCCGCTTGTTTCACCTCCAACACGTTGAAGATGTAATTCGCCGCCGCCGGACAGGCCATCGCGTCGAGACGTTGGCGCAGATCATATTCACATTCTTCTTCTCCCTCGCCGGGCTCCAACGTGGGCAGGTCACCGATGGCGTCCCAAAGTGTGGTTCCGACCATGGCCCGCTCGGCCGGTTTGAGTTCCGGGTGGAAATAAGCAGGAAGACCCTCCCGGGTACCGATGAACAACTGCCGCCGACGTTTCTGTGGCACGCCGAGATCCACACAATCCTCGATCTGGGCATGCACCCGGTAGCCCAAGGCCCGGGCTTCTGCTTGCACTCTCGAAAAGTAAATACCGCCAGAGGCGGAGCGGATGCCGAGCACGTTTTCCATGACAAACACCTTCGGCTGGAAGTGCTTCACATAGCGCAGGAACTCCTTGTACAGGTGTCTGCGTGAATCCTCCTTAAGCCGTTCTCCGTGATTCGCCCCATCGACTTGGCGGGCGGTGCTGAATCCTTGGCACGGAGGACCGCCCACAATTAAATCCACTTCGCCGACGCCGATCAGGGACTCAAGATTGGAAGGAGAAAATGCAGTCAGGTCCTTCTCGAGGACGTGGGGGATATCCTTGAAATTGGCCTTGAGCACTTCAACCGCCTCGTGATTGAAGTCGATCGCGGCCAAACCCTTGAATCCGGCGCGCTGGAGGCCGAGTGAAAACCCGCCGCAGCCGCAGAACAGGTCAATGAAGGTCAGTGGCTTCTTCATGGGAGAAATGGTGTTCAATGTGACAGTGAATAAGTCAAAATCCTGATAGAATGGAAGCGAAAAAGCGGGAATTTTCAGCCGCGACCGTAAAAGTGATCGATTCAGGATCAGGCGATCAATTTATCACACCTCCACCTCAGCCCCTCTGAATCGGGGTGGAAAGCCTGATCCTGCGGTAGCAGCAGAGATTTTCCTGACAGACCGGCGAGCTCCTTCTCTCCTGTGGAACGCCGGGGATCGAGAATCCCGGAAACGTGCCAGTGGTGATCGGGTGCCGGAGCAATCAAATTCCGGTCCATCGCCCAGTGGTGGTTTTTGCAGAGGGCGAGGCCGTTGGTGGGGTGGTCGTTCTCGCTGACGGAGAACGGGATGAGGTGGGCGGCGTCGATGAAGGAGACGTCGTTGCCGGCGGGGAGCTTGATGCGGAGGCCGCAGGCGGCGCATTGGTGATCGTAGATTTCCACGATCTTGCGACGGAAGGCGGGAGAGCGGCCGTATTCGGGCGTGTCTTCGGCGACACGCGATGTTGGATTTTGAATGTTGGATTTTGAATGAGTAGAGGAAAAAAGCTGCGGAAAATAGCGGGCGATGAGAGCGTTGCGGAGGAGCTGGCGGGTGGCGGGAAGGGCGGCGAGGTTTTCGAAGCCAGCGGCGAAGCGGGCGAAGGCTTGATCGAGATCGGACACGCGGAGATCGCGGCGGACGGGGGTGCTGCCGTCGTTTTCCAGCGGAAGCCAGATGCCGTCGCTGGCGAGGTGGCGGAACGGAAGTTCGGGGTTGTTCTGGTCGTCGTGTTTGCGGACGAGATTGAAGCGCGGGGTGAAGCGGTCGCGCAGCGCCTGGCACCACGGGATGCGGTCGGGAGTGGCGAGGCCCTCGTCGATGAGATCGAAGGCAGCGAGGAGGAGCAATGGTTTGTGCGGCCGCTCGTGGCGCTCGCCCGCCACGCCGGTGATGCCGACATTGAGGGAGTAGAGGCGATCGATGGCGGAGTCCAACAGCACGGATTCAGGAAAGCGGAATGACTGATAGAAGAGAAGCGGAAAGAGCGGGGATCGGGTAAAAAAGTCGAAGGGAGGAATGAAGGCAGGTCCGGCGGAAGAGAGTCCGGCGTCTTTGAACTAGGCCGGGACACGTGAAGTGCGACGGGCACAAGCCGCCGATACAGTGGATGGAGGCCTCTGGCGGGAGAAGGTGAAGTGGGGCGGCCCGGCGGATCCGCCCCTACCTGATGGAAATGCAGCCTTGCGCCTGACGAGCGTTACCTTGCGGCTGACGAGCGTTGCCTTGTAGCTGACGAGCTTTGCCTAGCAGCCGACGAGCGTTACCTTGCAGCTGACGAGCGTTACCTTGCAGCCGACGAGCGTTGCCTTGCAGCTGACGAGCGTTGCCTTGTAGCTGACGAGCTTTGCCTTGCAGTCGACGAGCGTTACCTTGCAGCCAACGAGCATTACCTTGCAGCTGACGAGCTGAGGCATGGACGTTTTCAGGCCGACATTTTATGGGCCGAAAGCAAGGCGGCGGACAGGATGTCCGCGGCACCTAGCGTTCAGAATGAACGCGCTCCTTTGAGGCACTGATCGGGGCCGCAATGATGCACGAAACAGGGGTGAAATCGGCGTTCAGAAAAAAATTTTGCCCCTGCGAGGATGGATTTTCCTGATGGAATCAAGGAAAGGACCAGGAACACCGATTAGATCTCTGGCAGAATTTCGGGGAGGCTGATACACGGCACGGGATTGGGCTGCGAAACGCACCCTTTTGAAAAACCAACCTAACCAACCCCAACAGAAAGAAACGAAACGAATGAATGCTGATCAGAAAAGACGACTGAAGATGCTTGGTGAAGTGGCGGGATTCCGCCAACGCCACAACGCCGAGATCACCACCGGATCGAAGCTGGCCCAGCTCCTGGATCAGGCGCTGGCCGCAGAGACGGAGGCCACTTCGGGCGGGACGGAGCAGACGAGCGGAGACGGCGCGGCCCGTGCCGGGACGGAGACGAAACAGGATCTCTATCAGGGATTTCTGGAGGATCTGCGAGCCATCCGCCGCACGGCACGGACGGTTTCCAAGACGGTGCCGGGAGCGGTGGAACAGTTCCGTCTGCCGCGTTCCATTTCGCAATTCAACATCCTGACGACGGCCCGTGCTTTCTTGAAAGACGTGGAACCACTCGAAGCGGAATTCCTCGCCTGTGAAATGGACCCGAATTTCATGAAGGACTTGAAGGACGATATCGAAGCCTACGAAAAGGCGGCGGACGCCCAAGGTGATGGAAAGGGCAAAAAGACGGGAGCCACCAGGACGATCGCCGAAGCGATCAGCGATGGTTGCGATGCCGTGCGCGACGCGGATCCGCTGGTGAAAAACAAGTATCGGAACAACCCGGCGGCGCTGGCGGAATGGCTGACGGCCAGCCACGTGGCACGCCGTCCGCAGAAAGACGACAAGGATCAGGACAAGAAGGAAGCTGCATGAAGAAGGAAACCGGGGCGCGGCGCATGGCGGCTGCGCCCCGGGTTTTGCGTCGTGGCACAATGCCGGGACACGTGAAGTGGGGCGGCCCGGCGGATCCGCCCCTACCAGGGGGGGACTTTGCTGCGAGACGCAGCAACCACCTTTCGTGCACTGGATCGCTGTACGGGCATCTGCGGTTTCTGGGAGCGCGCTGGGGATGGTGGGGTAGATCTCTTGCTATCAACTATCAACTATCAACTATCTGACAAGCCTCCGGCGGGAGAGGGTCCGGCGTCGCGATGCTATGCCGGGACACGTCCGGCGTCGTGGCACTATGCCGGGACAAGTGAAGTGAGGCGGCCCGGCGGATCCGCCCCTACTAAGGGGGGGCTTTGCTGCGAGACGCAGCAACCACCTTTGAAGGCCTTGAAAGCTATGAGGATGACTGGTGGGCCGGAGACCACTCCCTTGGGGATGATCTAGCGGCCCCATTTCTTCGAGCGGCCTTTCGTCTTTCTAACGACGGAGCCCTTTCTTTTCGCCACGGGAGCCACGGTGGTTTTGGTGGTGGGTTTTACCATGGCGGTCTTGGCAGCTTTTTTCGCAGCGGGCGCGGCGGCCCTTTTTTTGGCAACGAGCAGGCTTTTTCCGGTCATTTCCTTAGGCTTTTGCACACCGAGCATCTCCAACAGAGTGGGTGCAACGTCTGCCAGGATGCCATCGTTGACGGAGTAGTTTTCCGCATCGGCGGCGACGTAGAAGAGGTGAACGAGGTTGGTGGTGTGGGCGGTGTTAGGCGAGCCGTCCGGGTTGCGCATGTATTCGCAGTTGCCGTGATCGGCGGTGATCAGGAGCTTGCCACCGAGACGGAGGGTTTCCTCGACGATGACTTTCACGTCGGCATCAATGACTTCGCAGGCCTTGACCGCTGCCTCGACAACGCCGGTGTGGCCGACCATGTCGGGGTTGGCGAAGTTGAGGATGACCATGTCGTAGTCCTTGAGCTTGGCAACGACGGTGTCCGTCACCTGTTGGGCGCTCATTTCAGGCTTGAAATCATAGGTTGGCACGTCTTTCGGCGACGGGATGATGTAGCGGTCCTCACCCTGATAGGCGACTTCCTCGCCGCCGTTGAAGAAGTAGGTGACGTGCGGATATTTTTCGGTCTCCGCGATGCGCATCTGGGTCATGCCGGCGTCGGACACCGTTTGACCGAGCACCTTGTCGAGCGTCTGGGCGGAGAAGATTTCCGGGCAGTCGTATTTTTCGTCATACTGGGTGAGCGTGACAAAATGGACATGAGGCGTCACCTCGCGGTCGAAGCCATCGAAGTCCGCGTGAAGGAATGCTTCTGATAGTTCGCGCGCGCGGTCCGAGCGGAAGTTGAAAAACAGAACCACATCGCCATCGCGGACACGCTGGGTTTCGGACTCGACGAAGGTCATCGGCGGCATGAACTCGTCGGTCTTGTCGAGGCGGTAGTAGTCGGCGACGGCCTCGCTGGCGAGCACGTCGCGCTTCTCGCCTTTTCCCAACACGATCGCGTCCCAGGCAAGCTTCACGCGGTCCCAGCGTTTGTCGCGGTCCATCGCGAAGTAGCGGCCGACCACCGTCGCGACATGAGCCCCACACTTGGCGGCCTCGTCCTCGACTTTGGAAAGATAGGCCTGGCCACCGGTGGGCGAGGTGTCACGGCCGTCGGTGATGGCGTGGATGAAAATGTCCTTCACTCCGGCTTTTTTCGCCAGTTTTACCATCGCGATGAGCTGGTCCTGATGGCTGTGGACGCCGCCGTCGGAAACCAGCCCGATGAAGTGCAGGCGACTGGATTTTGCTTTATCGAGCGCCCCCGAGAAGACCGGGTTGTTTTCGATCGTGCCTTCTTCGATCGCTTTGTTGATACGGGTGAGATCCTGGTAAACGATGCGACCGGCTCCCAAATTGAGGTGGCCGACCTCGGAGTTGCCCATTTGGCCGGGAGGCAGTCCCACGTCGAGGCCCGACGCGCTGAGGTAGCCTTTCGGGTATTTTTCGAACATCACCTCGTGGAATGGAGTTTTCGCGAGCAGGGTCGCGTTGCCATCCTTGACAGCAGTTTCTTTTCCTCCGGGATTCACACCCCAGCCGTCGCGAATGATGAGCACTACTGGTTTCTTGGCCATGACGAGGCGGGTTTACTCGTCAGCATGGGGACGGGCAAGACATTGCGGCGCGGAAAATTTGAGGGGCGAGAAGAAAATCCTTGAAATTCGCATCACATAGTGCATCAATTGATGCATGAGAACGACTGTGACACTTGATGACGAATTACTCGCATCGGCGGCGGATTTCAGCGGGATCGATGAAAAGTCGAAATTGTTGAACTTCGTGTTGGATGCCTACGTGAAACGCATGGCCGCGAGAAGGCTTGCCGCTTTGGGTGGCAGCATGCCGGATTTGGACATCGCAGGAAGAGACGCCAGAGTCAGCTACTTTTCAGATTCTCCTATCTCGGGTTACAAAGTCGCAGAAGAGCCAAAATGAACGCAGTGCTCGTTGATACATGCATCTGGATCCGGCACTTCCGGCAGCGCAATCCACTTTTAGTCAACATGTTGGAGGACGGTGAAGTCTGGTGCCACCCCATTGTGGTCGGTGAGCTTGCAATGGGAAATTTGAAAAACCGCCAGCAGACGATTTTCGACCTCGCAAAGCTGAACCGCCCGCCGATCGCCAGTTTTGCGGAAACGCGTCAGATGGTGGAGGCGCGCCGGCTGTGGGGGCGCGGTATCCAGTGGAACGACGCGCGGATTCTGGCGTCGGCGATTCTCGGGCAAGTGCCTTTGTGGACCTTTGATGTCCGGCTCAGTGAGATTGCCAAAGAACTCGGCGTCAGCTTCGCGGGGTAGCCGGCGGGCGTTTTCCACCATTTTCCAAGCTCCGATTGCGGGCTGCGGGGAAACGGTTTGCACCCCTACAGCGGCGGGCATAGAAAAAGGCGCACGCCATGTCTGACAAACCATTCTTCTACCAGGATCCCTTCCCGCTCGGCCCCGACACCACCGAATACGAACTGCTCACGTCCGAGCATGTCAGCGTCTCCGAATTCGAGGGGAAACCCGTGCTCAGGATCGCCCCGGAAGGACTCACTCTGCTCGCGGCGGAGGCGATCAAGTCGATTAATTTCACCCTCCGCTCCTCTCACCTCGCGCAGGTCGCCGCTATTCTCGATGATCCGGAAGCCTCGGAAAACGACCGCATGGTCGCGCTGATGCTTTTGAAAAACGCGGAGATTGCCTCCCACGGCATCCTCCCCTTCTGTCAGGACACCGGCACCGCCACCATCATCGGGAAAAAAGGCCAGCAGGTCTGGACCGACGGCGACGATGCGGAGTTTCTATCCAAAGGCATCTATCAAACCTACACGAAGGAAAACCTCCGCTATTCGCAAACGGCCCCGCTCACCATGTATGACGAGGTCAACACCAAGACCAACCTACCCGCGCAGATCGACCTCTACGCGACCGAGGGCGACGCCTACAAATTCCTCTTCGTCAGCAAGGGCGGCGGCTCGGCGAACAAAACATTTCTCTATCAGGAAACCAAGGCCCTGCTCAATCCCAAGCGCATGAAGGAATTCTGCCGCGAGAAAATGGCTTCGCTCGGGACCGCCGCGTGTCCACCCTATCACCTCGCGTTCGTCATCGGCGGCACTTCGGCGGAGAACTGCCTGAAGACCGTCAAGATGACCTCCACCCGCTATTATGATTCGCTGCCAACATCGGGCAACGAGCACGGACAAGCGTTTCGCGATATCGAGCTGGAAAAAGAGCTGCTCGCCATCGCCCGCGAGGTCGGCATCGGCGCGCAGTTCGGCGGCAAGTATTTCGCACTCGATGTGCGAGTGGTCCGATTGCCACGCCATGGTGCATCTTGTCCCGTCGGCATCGGTGTTTCCTGCTCGGCCGACCGCCAGGCGAAGGCAAAGATCACGAAAGACGGACTTTTCATCGAAAAACTCGAAAACAATCCCGGCCGCTTCATCCCTGAAAAATACCGCGATTGGAAATTCAAGGGCGTCCCGATCGACCTCGATCTCGGGATGGAGGAGACCCTCAAAACCCTGTCAAAATACCCGGTCACCACTGCGCTTGCGCTCACCGGCACGATCATTGTCGCCCGGGACATCGCCCACGCGAAGCTCAAGGAAATCCTCGAAACCACCGGTGATCTTCCCGATTACTTCAAAAAATACCCGGTTTATTACGCTGGCCCGGCCAAGACTCCCGCCGGCATGCCGTCCGGGTCGTTCGGCCCGACCACCGCCGGGCGGATGGACAGTTACGTCGATCTTTTCCAATCCCACGGCGGCTCGATGGTCATGCTGGCCAAGGGAAATCGCTCGAAGCAAGTCACCGACGCCTGTCAGAAACATGGCGGCTTTTATCTGGGATCCGCTGGTGGCCCGGCCGCGTTGCTGGCCCAGGATCACATCCGGTCGCAGGAGGTCGTCGCGTTTCCCGAGCTGGGCATGGAAGCGGTCTGGAAGATCACGGTGGAGAATTTCCCCGCCTTCATCCTGGTGGACAACAAGGGAAATGATTTCTTCACGTCGCTCAATACCTGCCCGGTGTGCCATTGAGGTCGGAGCACAGTTTAGCCGGAAATTCTAGACAGTTTCGGCACGTTTGTTTCGTTTCATAGCAAATGCGTTGCATGCGCATCCATCGGGACTACACTTTCCCCAACAACACCAAATTACCACCATGGGACCCATCGGAATGCCTGAAATGATCATGATTTTTGTCGTGATCCTGCTGCTCTTCGGAGCAAAAAAATTGCCAGAACTCGCCCGTGGAATCGGCAAGAGCATGGGTGAATTCAAAAAAGCCCGTGAGGACTTTGAGCATGAAATCACCCGCTCCGAGACCGAAACACGAGTCAAGGAAGTGCCAAACAAGGAACCGCGCGAATCCTGATTTTCATGATTAGCCTCAGAGTTTTCCTGAATTCGATTCAACAATCAGCCCCAAGGATCCTTGGGGCTGTTTTTTGTGCTTCCGCCCTCCTCGTCAGTTCGTCTTGCGGGAAAAAATCATCCACTCCGGATTGGGACACGCCGGCCAGCGGAACCCAATCTGCGGAAGTGGCACCCGCCCCTCCGCAAGCATCAGTCGCTCCCGTCGCACCGAAACCTGTTGAGGCTACGATTTCCACGCCGACGGAGATCGTTCCAGTTGCCAAACGCGAGGTAGCAGAATCTCCCGCCGCCGAAACTCCCTCCACCGATGGACTGCGTTTCATGGCCTACAACGTTGAAAACTGGCTCACCATGGACCGCTACGTCGATGGCAAGAACCTCAAAGGCGCACCAAAACCTGACAAGGAAAAGCAAGCCGTCGTCCAGCTCCTCAGCCGTCACCAACCGGACGTTCTCGGGCTTTGCGAAATCGGTGAAGCATCCGATCTCGCCGAGATTCAGGAAAAACTCAAGGATGCCGGTCTCAACCTTCCCCATCTGCACTACACTGGCGGCACGGATCCCACCCGCCATCTTGGAATTCTCTCGCGTTTCCCGATCACTTCAACGGCGAAACCCGTTGAGACGGAATACAAGCTCGATGGAAAAACCTTCGGCATCAACCGCGGCATCCTCGACGCCAGCGTCGATGCCCGTGGGAAATCCTACCGGTTTGTCGGGGTCCATTTGAAATCCAAGCGCGACAGCGATCAGGGTGATCAAGAGGTCATTCGCTTGAATGAAGCCCGTTTGCTGCGCCGGCATCTCGACTCCATTTTTGCAGCGGATTCGGCCGCGCGATTGGTGGTTTACGGCGATTTCAACGACACCCGTGCGACTCCGGTCATCAAGGCGATCACCGGGAATTACAACGATCCCACCTACCTCACGGCCATCCCGGCGAAGGATTCCAACGGCGAGGGATGGACGCATTTCTGGGCTCCCCACGAGATCTTCTCTCGCATCGATTATGTCATGGTGAGTCCAGCGCTGAAGCGAGATGTGAATTTCCCATCCGCGAAAATCATCGATGACCCGGATTGGAATGATGCATCCGACCACCGCGCGATTCTAGCGATTTTCCGCTAGGGCTGGCTAAGGCTTGATCACCGGAAACCCAGCGGCTGGCAGGAGTTTTCCCGGTGGCTCGATGGTGAACGATGCGGCGTCGCCAATCTGATAGGAGCCGTAAGCGATGGGAATGACGGTGAGCAGCAGCGCGGGTTCGTCGTCGTTGATGACCTTGTCCACGTGCACGACCGCGGCGCAGTTAGGGCTCTTCTTGACGCTCAGGATGTCGCCCTTTTTGAAATAGCCGGCTGCCGCCGCCTGATCGGTGGGGAAGAGGTATTCGATGAACACCGGGTAGGGCGCAGGTTTTGTGAAATCGTCGGGTTTCACCAGCGCTTGGGCGCGGATGACCACACCGGGGTTGAAAAAATCCGTTGCCGTCAGACGCCGGACCTCTGCAACCTGATAGTCACCCTCGACGTAGGTGAGCAGCAGCGGGCTGTCGAAGTTGGTGAGGTAGTTCCTCATCAGCAATGAGTTCACCCGCACCATGTCGTCGGCGTTGATGCCGAAGTATTTTTTGTAGAGTTCCTTCGGCGCGAAGGCATTTCCGTTAGGGACATCGAGCACGGTGTAGCGCTTGAGTTGCGGCAGGCGGCCGACTTTCCCGAGAATCTCGTAGTTCCGTGGGATTTCCGGATTGCCGAAAATGTGCAGGCACACGGCCCAGCTCACGACGGCGAAACAAAGGGCGAGGGCATTTGCCAACAACCACCAGAAATAGGCGGGGCGGCTGGGTGGCGGTTCTTCGATGGCGCGGGGCACGAGTGGGAAATGAGTCAGGGTGTGCCGCAAGCTTCACCATCCGCCACCGCATCGGCCCCGGGCGGCTCGTCGGAAGTTTCAAACGAAGTGCCGCATCCACAGGAACGCACTGCCACCGGGTTGTGGATCTTAAAACCGGCATCTGTCAGGTCGTCCGAATAATCGATCTCACAGCCGCGGAGTTTTTCCACGCTGTCTGCGGCCACGATCACGCGGGCAAGGCCTGATTCGATCACCACGTCACCGGCTTCAGGACCGGAGACCTGCATTTCATACTGCCACCCCGCACAACCGCCGCGGCGCACGGCGAGGCGCAGGCCGGAGTCCGGTGACTTGGCTTTCCGGGCGAGGAGCTTTCCGAGTTCCTCGACGGCTTTGGGAGTGAGTGTGATCATGTTGCTAGAGAGACCGTAGGTGCTTTTGCGTGGATTTGAAACTGGAAATACGCGGAGCGCGGATCATGCTGGCAGGGACGGGAAAGAACAATTTTCTTTTGTGGTTTCCTCCCCGCGAGAGCCCATGAAAATCGTCGCTTCTTCAATTCATCAGAAAGGTCTTGACGCTCCGACCCATCGCCTTTTCATTCCGCCCCGCCGGTGAATTTTTCGCTGTGCCCCTAGGCTAGTTGAATTGTATCCAGTTTTCCGACTCAAGCGCTTTTATTCCATGTCTTCTTCTAAACCTTCGCCTAAGAAACCCGCCGTCAAATCCAAGGCTGCAGCCGGAAAATCCCCTGCTCCCAAGAAGGTTTCCAAGCCTGAAGTGAAAGCCACCAGCACCCCGAAAGTGGCGGCCAAATCAAAGAAGCCCGTGGTCAACGTGCCAGTGAAGGCAGTTGCCAAAACCGTTGCCAAACCTGCCGTCGAAATCAAACCGCCTGCCAAGCCAGCCGCCCCCGCACCGAAAGCCAAGACTCCGGAAAAGCCCGCTGCCACCCCAGCGAAGGCCATGCCGGAATCCTCGAAAAAACCGGTAAAGGAAATCAAGGACTCCGGCGAGACCAAGGCCACCACCCGCGCCGCCGCGGATTCCAACAAGCGCCGGATCGACACCCCCGAGATTCAGGAAAAAATCCGCGAGCTGATCAAACTCGCCAAGGAGCAGGATTACCTGACCTACGACGACATCAACGAGATCCTGCCTAACGACCTGGTAGATCCAGACGATGTCGAGGCCATCATGGAGCGCCTCCGCAACATGGAGTTCGACATCATCGATGCTTCCGAAGTCGATCGCTACAAGGACAAGAAACGCGATGAAGGCGATGGTGACGAAGAAGACGTCAAGGCCGACCAGAAGCTCGACATCCTCGACGACCCGGTCCGGATGTATCTCAAACAGATGGGCCAGGTCCCCCTGCTCACTCGCGAGCAGGAAGTGGAAATTTCCAAGCGCATCGAAGACGCTGAAATCGAAGTCGCCCGCCATCTCCATCTGTTTGGTTTCGTCACCGATTCCTATCTGGAACTCGCCGACAAGCTGAACAAGGGCAAGGAGCGCTTCGACCGGGTGATCCTCGACAAGAAGATCGAGTCCCGCGAGCGCTACATGAAGGGCCTGCCGAAACTCTGCGACCAGCTCAAGCAGCTCCATCACGAAAACGACGATCTTTTCCGCCAACTCTCCGCGAAAAATCCCCGCAGCAAAAAGAAGCTGGAGGAGGAGTTCAACAAAAACATCCAGACGCTCAACCGCGTTTTCACCCGCTTCTACTACAAACAGAAAG
This sequence comes from Akkermansiaceae bacterium, assembly GCA_031412525.1. GTDB lineage: Bacteria > Verrucomicrobiota > Verrucomicrobiia > Verrucomicrobiales > Akkermansiaceae > Luteolibacter. The sequence goes on from JANODE010000151.1 coordinate 23,465, forward strand.
TCGTCGAGGACTTCTGCGAGCAAGTGGATGAATACATGCAGAAGTTCTGGAAATACGGCCGCAAGCTGCAAACCGATCCCGAGGACAAGGAATTCGTCACCAAGCTGCGCGAAGTCCAACAGAGATCGTGGCATACCCAGGAATCGTTTGAGGAGGCTAACAAACAACTCCGCCACTGGCTGAAAGAAGCACTCAAGGCGAAGACCGAGATGGTCGAGGCCAACCTGCGCCTCGTGATTTCCATCGCCAAGAAATACACCAACCGCGGGCTTTCGTTCCTCGACCTGATTCAGGAAGGAAACATGGGCCTGATGAAGGCGGTGGAAAAATTCGAGTATCGCCGCGGTTACAAGTTTTCGACGTATGCCACCTGGTGGATCCGTCAGGCGATCACCCGATCGATCGCCGACCAGGCCCGGACGATCCGGATTCCGGTGCACATGATCGAGACGATCAACAAGCTGATGCGCGTGCAAAAGCAGCTCGTCCAGGAATACGGCCGCGAGCCATCCCCGGAAGAAATCGCCGAGGAAATCCACTTGCCCGTCGAGCGTGTTAGAGCGGTGCTGAAAATGGCCCAGCAGCCGATTTCACTGCAAGCTCCTGTTGGAGATTCGGACGACACTTCCTTCGGTGACTTCATCGAAGACAAGGCCGCCGACAATCCGATGGAGGAAGCCGGTTTCTCGATGCTCAAGGACAAAATCAAGGACGTGCTCGACACTCTAACCGAGCGCGAGCGCGAGGTCCTGGAACAACGCTTCGGCCTCAAGGACGGCTACAGCCGCACGCTTGAAGAAGTTGGCCGCCAGTTCCAGGTCACCCGCGAACGGATCCGCCAGATCGAAGCGAAAGCCCTGCGAAAAATGCGCCACCCCACCCGGATCCGGAAGCTCGAAGGCTTCATCGAGCTGCCGGGGGCCTGAACCACTCCACCTGGTCACGCTCGATCACGACTTTTAAGGGGCACGCCGCCACGATTGTCGGGTGCCCCATTTTTTGGCACTCGGCCCGCTTATTTGCGGGTAATTTTGATGACCTTCTTCTTGCTCAGATCGCCCCACGAATCCTCCGCGGTGATGATGATCCGGTTTTCACCCCTTTTCAGGGCTTGGGTGAACTTCCATCTCTTCGCACCCTCGGCCTCTTTCAGGGAGCCTTCGCCCAGACGGTAATGGACGCTGTCGAGCCCGTTAGGATCACTTGCGGTGCCTTTGATCGTGATGGATCTGCTCCGGGTAGTTTTGGGAACCTGGCTGGCCACCGTGAGCACGGGCCTGCTGACAAAGGCGGGAAAACGGAGGATTCGGTTGTTGGAGCGATCGGCAACCCAAAGGTTTCCTGTCGGATCCACCACCATGCCACCTTGCGGGGAATACAGGGCTTGATCCGTGGTTCCTGAATCATCAGTGATGAAATCCGCCTGGCCCACAACACCGCTTGCGGCGACGCCGCTGCCACGTGTGGATGCCCCTCCGATGCGGAGGATCCGGTTGTTATTCTGATCGCAGATCCACAAGGAATCATCCTTGGCAATGGCAAGTCCGGTCGGGTTATTCCATGCCGTCGCACTCAGTCCGGGCGAATCTCCGCTGAAGTTCGTCTGGCCGAAAACTGCGCTGGCTTCTGCTCCATTGGCCAAGCTGGCCGCCTGGTCGAAGCGGACGACGCGGTGTGCCCGCTCGCAGGCGACAAACAAGGATCCGGTCCGGGACATCGCGATGGCCATTGGGCGCTCGAGCCCTGCCGCCCCGGATCGCTGCGTGCCGCTCGTCATGTCCGGCTGGCCGAGCACACCATCGGCACCCGCCCCGCTGGCTTTGTTGGAAATGTCGTCGAAGCGCAGCACGCGGCAGCTAGCCTCATCCGCGACCCACAAACGGTCTCCGGAATCGACCCAGACGGCTGTCGGGTTGATCATGCCCGCGGCAGTCACCGCGAACTCCTTCGAGTTGAAATCCTGCTGGCCATAGACCCGGTCCGCAGCTGCGTGGCTGGCGAGGGTGCTGGCGGCGGAAAAGCGGAGAACCCGCGCATTGTTACGATCCGCGACCCAAAGCCGCCCGAGATGATCCACGAAAAGTGCGCCCGGCCGGTGCATGCCTTGGCTGCTGGTGGATGCCACGGGTTCATTAGTGAATCCATTCTGTCCGAGCACGGCTTCTGCGGCGGCTCCGCTCGCGAGGGTTGCTGCACTGGGATAGCGCAGGATCCGGTGGTTTTCCGAATCCGCCACGAAGACCTTGCCGGTGTTGGGATCCAAAGCGATTCCCGAGGGCGAGGACAGGGAGCTGGCAGCCGATCCCGGTTCACTCGTGGTAAAACCGTTTTGGCCGAGAACCCGATCCGCGCTCGCGTGATCCGGGATGGTTCTTCCCGGCGAGAGTCCTGTTAAAAGGGTGTAGGTAAAGGCAAGGATGATGGATGTTCTTTTCATGGTGAATGGATGGTTGGAATTTTTCAGGTAGGATGGCCTTCCCCGGACTATCAGGGACGGCGGAAAGGCTTGGATCAGGAAACCCTGCGGCGTAGCAGCAGCACGAGCATGCCGAAACCTCCCAACAGGGCTGCCTGCGGCTCCGGCACTGCATCCACGGTCATGCGAATGCGCGCCTGCGGGCCGGATGTCAGTTCGCTCCACGGGCTCTGGGGATTCTGGCTCCACGAGTTTTCCAGGATCCAGCCGGGCTCGATGACCGGGTTGTTGGTGTTCGCGAAGGAATAGACCGCCGCGCCGACCGGCACCGTCACGTGCATCCAGTATTGGGTATTCGCTTCGAGCAGCACTTGCAGGCTCGGTGTGAGGGTGAGGATCTGGCTGGTCGGTGTCGTAGCGGGAGGCGTCACTTCGCCGATCACCTGGGGATCGATGCCGCCGGGTACCGAGGCGCCTTTGCTCAGTGTAAGCCGGATCGGATCGAGAATCGCCTTGCCGATGGAAACGCCGAACGCAAACTCCGTCAGATAGACATCGGTGCCCGCCGTCGTGAAGGAGAACGCCACCTCTCGATCAGGCATCGGAGTGGGGAGGAAGAAGCCGGTTGCGGTGGGACCACTCAGGGTTTGCGAGAAAGACTGGGTGCCGAGGCTCAGGTTATCGATCACCACCGCGGCGGTCGAGCGGACGGAAGCGGCGGTCAGTATCAAACAGGCGGCGAAAAGGCATAGTTTAATTTTCATGGGAGGGTATTGGTGTTCCCCTCATTCAAAAAGATCAGGCAGCCGGAGTTTCAGAAAACTTCGGAAAATTTTACCAACTTCATTTTCCCGGGCAGCCGAACTCGCGGACTTGCCCACCGCTGTCCGAGGCGTGCAGCCGAGAGCCATCTTCGGAGAACACAAGACGCTCGAGGCGCTCGCCGCGGTGCAGGATTCCGAGATCCCGCCACGTGGCGGTGTGCCACAGGCGCAGCGTGCAGTCCTCGGAAGACGAGGCGAGCGTGCGGCCATCCGGAGTGAACGCAAGATCCACAATACCACCCTGATGGCCTTTCAGAAGAGCAGTCACCGATCCATCAGCCGTCTTGCGCACGGTGACCATGTTATCATCCCCGCCCGATGCGAGCCACGAACCGTCCGGTGAAAAAACGATGGGGCCGACCGTGCCGGAGGAAAGTTTCCAGACTTCGCCCCACGCCCCGCCGCCGTCATCCAGCAAATGAAATCCACGCGGCCAGGCGAAGGCACCTAACCTCGCCCCATCTGAAGTGCAGACGAGCCGCATGTAACGGCCAGCCGGCGCGCGGATCTCCCGGCGTCCGACACCGCCGTGATCCAGGAAGCGGATTTCCCCGGAAGGTGCCCCGTCGCCGATCCAGACGCCGTCCTTTGCCCGTGCGATCACTGCTCCGGGTTTCACGCGCGCCTTGAGCGGCCCGGCGAGCTCGTCAACTCCGGGAATTCCCGCGTCCGGCAGGGCCGCCGGGATCTCCCGCTCCACTCTCCACAGCCGCGTGCTGTGATCATTGCCGCCCGTGACGAGCCAGCGTCCGTCGGGAGAAGCGGTTAGAGAATGGATCGCATCTTCGTGACCCGCCAGCAGCAAGGCAGAAGCGTCACCTGCCGCGTGCTGGATGGTAAGCGCCTGGCCGCTTCCGGTAGAGGCGAGGGACGAGCCATCCGCCAGCGGACAAAGCAGATCGAACTTTCCCGCTACGGGAAACACGTTACCGGTCCGCACGCCGTCCTGCGTCCGCCAGGAAGTGACAAAAGATCCGCTGTTCTCCACACCCCATAGCACCGAAGCGTCGCGGGAAAACGCCAACCGCTTCAAACCAACGGACGCCTCGAAGGACGAGCGCGCCACTCCCGTGGAGGTGTCCCGCAGGGTGACGCGTGTGCCATCAGCAGCGATGGTGGCAAGCGTGCCCCCATCAGCCGAAAACGCGTGCGCCGCCCGAATGTCCGGGACGCGGGCGACCAGCGAGAGATCCGCCTGATAGATCCTCAGCTCGTGCCGGGCCTCGTCCGACTCGTCGTGAAGGAACACCGCGATGTTTGTCCCATCAGGGGAAAACGCGAGATTCACGGCAGTAATCACCGGAATAACACCTAACAAATCCCCCGCCGGATGCGACCAGACGCGCACATAGGAACCCAGCCCGCCGGTCGCGATCCGCTTTCCATCGGGCGACCACGCCACGGCGGCGATCTCGCCGGGCTTCGACGGCCGTCCGCGCATGCGCACCTCGTCCGGATTGAGCCGCTTTTCCAACATCATCTTCCTGAGTTCTGCGGAACGCGACGTGACGGCCGTCATCAGCGGGATCTCAGCGATGCCGCGCGGCGCGTCCTCCTTCGGCAGGGAGAGGGTAATGCCGCCGTCCGGCATCTCGCGCACGACCAGGCGGCCATCCCTTCCAGCGGTAGCCAGCTGTTTCCCATCCGGACGATAAGCGGTGGCCGTCACCGCCCCCTTGTGGTCATGCCAGGATTTAAAATCATCCCCACGGCAGCGGCGGAAAAGCGCGTGCCATTCGAATCCCCGCAGGTCCGGCAGCCCCGGAGCTGGTTCCTGGCGGGCCAGCATGCGGCGCGCTTGGCCGAGGTGGCCATCGTCATACGCGCGGAAAGCGAGATAGATGTCCGCCGCATAGGAGTTGAGGCGGGACTCGTCGCGAGCGAGAGTCGCGTGGGCGGCGTTCATCCGGGCGACGACCTCCTGCCTGAGCGCCCGGTTGCGCTCCTCGCGCAGCATCATCGCGCCGGTGATGAAGACCGTGGCCAACACCGCTACCGCCACTGCGGAACTCAATGAGAATGTCGCCGCAATGGGGTGGCGGCGACACCATTTCACCAGCTTTTCCGGCCACGACAAGGGCCGCGCCAGCACCGGCTTGCCCTCCCTCCAGCGCGTGAGATCATCTGCCAGCACTGCAGCCGAGGCGTAGCGTCCGGCCACCTCGCGGCGCAGCGCGGTGAGGCAGATCATCGCCAGATCGCGGTCGATCCAGGGTGCCATCGTGCGTGGATCCGGCGCGTCGGTGGTGGTGACAAGACGCAGCGTTTCCAGCGGGGTTTTCCCTTCGAAGGGCGGCCGACCTGTTAGCAGATGAAACAAAACCGCGCCGAGGCCGAAGACGTCCGCCGCCGTGGTGAGCGTCACCCCCGCCGCCTGCTCCGGTGCCATGTAGGCCGGGGTGCCCAGCGCCGCGCCGGTCATCGTCACGCCGGAGGGCGAGTGCAGCAGCCTCGCGAGCCCGAAGTCCCCCACCAGCGGCCGGCCTCCGCCATCGATGAGAATATTGGCAGGCTTCAAGTCGCGGTGGAGCACGCCACGCTCGTGGGCAAAATGCACGGCACGCGCCACGAGGATCATAATGTCCACGCGTTCATGGAGCGCTGCTCGCAGGGTTTCCGGATCCTCCTCCTGGCAAAGCCGATCCGCCAGCGATCCTCCCTCAGCGTGATCCATCACGAAAAACGGCGCCCCGTTGTCCTCACCCACATCGACGACGCGCACGATATTGGGATGTTCCAGCGCCATGGCGGACTCCGCCTCAAGGCGGAACCTGCGGAGTTCGTCCGGCCCTGCGAGCCGGGCGGAAGCCAGCATCTTGAGCGCGTAGGTTTGGTGGGAACCTTGCCGCCTCGCGAGAAAGACGATGCCGTTGCCGCCGCGCCCGAGCATGCCGCCCAACTGATAGAGCCAGCAGGTTGCTCCGGAAAACGCAGGCTCGCGACCCTCGCCGGACTCGTCCGGCTCCAGCGCAAGCTCCAGCAGGCAGCCGGGACACAACCCCTCGCTCCCCGCCAGCAGGCAGGGAGTGTCGCAGCGCGGGCATCGCTCGCCAGTGGGGGTGCAGGTGCTCATGGTTTCCGACAATACGAAGAAAGATTGCAGCCCCGGAGTTTCTCAGGAATGACGCAGCGCGGCGAGCAGATGGCGGATTTCATCCTCCACTTCGTCCGCATCGGCCACGGTGCGGGAAATCTCAGCGCGCAGCAGCTCCGCAAATCGCCTGCGGATCCGGTGGATGGCGGACTTCGCGGCAGCCTCCGTGATTCCGAGTGCGGCCGCCGTTTCCAGGCAAGTTCCCGCATCTCCGCAGTCCATCAGGTGGGTCTTGAGCATCTCATGGCGGTCCAACTGGTCCGCGCCCTCGTATTCGCGGCGGAGGCGCTCGCGCACTTTTGCGATGACCGCAAGCGCCCACTGGCGATCAAAGAGCAGCTCTGAATTCTCGCCGGAGCGTGGTTCGCAGGCATCACGCATCGCAGGATCGAGCGAATCGAGATTCACGATGCGGACCGAGCCGCCCCGCTTGAGCGTGTGATCCCGCTTCCATTCGTTGATCAGGAAATGGCGGAGCGCGGCGAGGAGAAATGTGCGGAAACGCCCTTTCTCCGGCGTCACACCCGCGAAGGCACCTCCCCGGAGCAGGCGGCTGAAAAACTCCTGCGTGAGGTCTTCAGCCTGATGGAGATCGTGCCCCCTCATGCGGATCTGGGTGAAAATCGGCGGCCAATACGCCCGACACAATCCCTCCAACGCTTCTGACGGCGCGCCGCAGCCATCCACCGAGGCAGCCATCACCATCGTCCATGGTGTCGGCGCGAAGACTTGGCCTTGCGGGACGCGCCTTGTCGGCGCTGATTCATGGGGATGCCGCGTTTCCATGGCGAAACCTAAAGTCCCTCATCCCTCCGTGGCAAACCCGGAAAAGCGGGAGAAAAGTGACATTCATCAAGGTGAAATGGTCCGCGTATTCACGACCCGTTCTATTGAAGGGAATCCTTACGCCAATTTGGGCCGCCACGCGTTTCCGTGTGGCGTGGCTTTCGCCGCTGTGCTCTTCTCCGTCCGTCCCATGGAAGCAGCAGAAGATTTCACCCGCATCGAATCGATCTTTGTCCGGCATCGCAATGCCCTGCTATTGCGCGGGCAATTCACGCCGATTTACACGGACTACTATCTGCATCTCATGCAGCACGCGATCCGTCCGCCGCTGGAGCTGGATCAGATGCTCAAGGACACGCTGGCGATGCTGACGCTTCACCTCGTCGCCCGTCCGTGGGCGGAGAGCATCGCCTGGACCGCGAACCTGCGCGCACCCAGGATCAACCTGTTTGTCACCGGCAGTTCGTTCGAGCAGGCGGTGACCGGCCGGGTCTTCACCGAGGACGTGCGCGAACCGGATCGAAATTTCTTTTACTCACAAACCACCGCCGTGGAGGGAGCCAAGCCCAACCTTTCCACGCTGGAAATCGTCGGCAAGGACCCGATCGCCTGGATCTCGCAGTTTTACGATCAGTCCGAACAACGGCCCGCCCGCGCGTTTCGGCTGGAGGATGAGAATTTCGCCCTCGTCGCTGCGCAGCCGGATTGCGACCTCGCGTGGCTGGAATCGCTCGATGAGGCGGCCGTGGCGCAGATTTCCGAGACCGAGGAAACCACGCTGCTGGAATCCCGCCAGTTCCGTTTCCATTGCGGCTGCACGCTCGACCGGATCCTCCCGATCCTCGGCGGCTGGAAGGACAAGCCCGAACAACTGTTCGAAGGTGCGGAATTCATCACCATCCAGTGCCCGCGCTGTGCCGCGAGGTATCGCGTCACTCGTGACATGATTTGAACAGGTTGCAACGTTCACCCACTCTGCTATTTTCGCGCCATGACTGTCGTTAAACAGCCGAATTTCATCACCATCGACGATTACCTCGCGGGGGAGGAAAGCAGCGACGTGAAGCATGAATACCTTGGCGGAACCGTGCACTCGATGGCCGGGGCGACTAACCAGCATAACGCCATCTCCACAAGTGCGCTGCTTTCGTTAGGCGGTCAACTCCGCGGAAAAACCTGCCAGCCATTCAACAGCGACACCAAGGTCCGCATCGAGTTCTCCGATCACACCCGCCTCTACTATCCGGATGCGATGGTCGTCTGCGATTCCAGATCCGCCACTGACCACTATCAGGATCGCCACGAGCGCGTGGAGCTGAAAGCCTGAGTTCCTTTGTGACATGCAGCGTTTCCATCACTCGCAGTTCGGCGATCTTTCCCGTTTAACAGCACTCAAACAAACCGCCGGACAACGTATCTCCGTCTGTATCCCCACGCTGAATGAGGCGGAGACAATCGGAGGGATTGTTTCCATCATCCGCGCCTCGCTGATGGAAGATACCGCGTTGGTGGATGAGATCCTGGTGATCGATTCCGGTTCTAACGACGGCACCCGGGAAGCCGCCATGGACGCCGGGGCGGCGGTGTTTCTCTCATCGGAAATCGCAGCCCGTCACGGCACCCACACCGGCAAAGGCGAAAATCTGTGGAAAGCGCTTCACGTGGCAACCGGCGACATCATCTGTTATATCGACGGTGACATCTCGAATTTTCACCCCGGCTTTGTCACCGGGCTGATAGGCCCGCTGCTGACGGACCCGGAGATCTGCTACGTGAAAGCGTTTTACGAACGCCCTCTTGACCGCGGGGAAAGCACGCTCGCCAGCAGCGGTGGCCGTGTTTCGGAAATCCTGATCCGCCCGTTGGTCTCGCTGTTCTATCCGGAACTTTCCTTCATCCTCCAACCGTTAGCAGGTGAGTATGCAGCCCGGCGTAGGCTGCTGGAGTCACTCCCCTTCCCCACCGGCTACGGCGTGGAAATCGCCCATCTCATTGATCTCGCGGCCGCAGGAAAACTCGAGTGCATTGCCCAGACCGACCTGGTCAAACGCGTGCACCGAAACCGCGACGACGACGAACTCGGGCAGATGGCCTTTGCCATCCTGCGCGTCGTGCTGCGTCGCCTCGAGCGTGACGGAAGGATCACCCTTGCGTCCGAGCTGCCGGATCTCTATCAATCGTGGGTGATGGAGGGTGAGAACATCGAGCCTCTCACCCGCCGCATACCGGAGCCTGAGCGGCCTCCGGTTGCGGGTTGATAGAATTTTGATACGACGGTTACTCGACCATGGTATGCGCCACCTGCGGCAGCAGCACGTCGAATTTCATGCCTTTTAGATTGGCCCGGGTCGAAGCCGGGAAATCCGTCGCCTGCACGAGCAGCCGGACGATTTTTCCACCCACCGAGCGGGGGTCCTCGATGATGCTGTCGACCAGCGCGCGGCTAACGGATTTCCCGTCGGCGGTTCGTACGGGCAGCCTGTCGCTGGGTGCGATCGTCGCCGCCAGTGGAGCTGGTACGGACACGGGAAACGAGAAGGTGTTTTCGTTGCTGACCGTGAATACGTGGGTGGCGAAATTCACGTTCTTGCCGACATCCATGACGATTTCCGAGATGATGCCGTCCACCGGAGCCTTCATGAAGCGCTTTTCATACTGATCCTTCCAGTAATCGTATTGAACCTGTTGGACGTTCTCCGCTTCAAGTTGCACCTCGTAGTTGGCGCGATACATCTTTTCCATGGCCACCGCCCAGGCGAGGCGGGTTTTTTCGGCCTTGCGCTTTTCCACCTGTTCCTCGGTTTCTTCGCGCGCCACCGACCATGCTTCGGCCTGACCTTCGGCTGCGTCGACGTTTGCCTTGGATTCCAGAGCACGTTTCGCGAGGGCGAGCTGGAGCTTCGTGGCATCGAGTTCGGTATGACCGAGGATGTCGCCTTTTTTGACCGCATCTCCAATCTTCACAAAGACCTCGACCATGACTCCTGGCGCATTGGCCCGCACTTTTTCGGCGATCCGAACCGCTCCGGTGGACTTGAACAGGAGCGCCTCGCCGGCCTCTGTCTGATAGGTGGTCTGGGCGGCCAGCGGAGAAACCATTAAAACCATCAACGCAACAGGTTTCATTCCTCTAAGCCGCCGGATGGAGCGGGGACGGACATCAGACAATTTCATGCCGGACGTTTACGGTTTTTCGCACGGCTCCCTTTCAGACAGAGGGGATTCCAGCGATTCCTTTTACCTTTGCCTAGAGGCGGGAATCACTTACGAAGAGCGCCCCACCACCGCATGAGATTGTTCCGCATCCTTACCTTCAAAGAACTCAAGGGGTACTTCCTGACTCCGTTCGGCTGGATCGTTCTGGCCTTCGTCACGGTGATGCAGGGCGTCTCGCTTTCCACAGCAATGAAGGGCTTCCGCGATACGCCGGTGCGGGACAGCCTCGTTTACGTCACATTCCACACACCGTTGTTCTGGTTCTATTTTCTGTTCATTTTCCCGCTGATCACGATGCGGCTGTTCTCGGAGGAGGAAAGATCCGGAACTCTGGAAACGCTGCTAACCGCGCCGGTCCGAACCTGGCAGGTGGTGTTTTCCAAATACGCGGCAGCGATGATCTTCTACATGACCTTGTGGATTCCGGCGTTCATCCAGTTCAAGATGTTCGTCTGGATGACGGATCTGCCACCCGCATGGTCGCCCGGAGCGATGGGTGGGACGTTTGCGATCGTCATGCTGATGGGCGCAGCCTTCACGGCGATGGGCTGCCTGGCCTCGGCTCTGACATCCAGCCAGATCATCGCGGGGATCTTCACGATTGGTCTGTTAGTCATCCAGTACTTCCTCGGCTATGTGACGATCATCTGGGGCGAGTCCTTCGCCGGCGCGGCGTTTTTCCATTATATTTCGTGGCAGCAGCACCTGCATTATTATGCGAGCGGCGTGCTTGATACGCGGCCCATCGTCTATTTCCTGAGCCTCGCGCTGTTCACCCTTTTTCTAACCTATCAAGTCGTGGATTACCGCCGCTGGCGCCGCTGATCCGTCACTCCTTGTCATGAGCGAAGAATCTTCCGAACCGAAACTCAAGCCGTCCCGTCCGCTGAACCGCTGGGGAATCGGCACGCTCTCCGTGCTGCAGATCGCGTTTCTGGGGATCATCCTGATCACGCTGAACTATCTGGCGGCGCAGTATTTCACGCGACTCGACCTCAGCCGCGAGGCGGCCTACACGCTCTCGCCAGCCACAAAACGCTATCTGGCAGACGCGGCCGTGAAGGATCGCGGGAAGCCGATGAAATGGATCATGGCGTTCCGCCGCAGTTCGCCTTTTTACGAACGGGTGCGCATTCTGGCAGAGGAATATGAACGCCACTCCAAGGGGAAGATCGAGCTGGAAATCGTCGATCCGATGCGCAGTTCGGACCGCACGCAGGAGGTCACTGCCGCCTATGGAATCTCGCTACTGAAGGACCTGATCATCATGGACGCGCGCACCGACGACAGCCCGGTGACCAGCGAAGACAAGACCGGAACCAAGACGCTGAATCCCAACGTAAAGATCGTGCTCGCCGAGGAGATGGCAATTTACACCACCCGCAACGAACAGCGCAGCATCACTGGATTCCAAGGCGAAGACCTGATGACCGCGCGGCTCGTCGAGTCGATCGAAGGCAGGCCGAAGAAGATGCTGTTTCTAGCAGACAAGAGCCGGATCGATGCGGATGGCGACAATTCCCCGTGGAAATCCCTCGAAAGCACCTTGCGATTTCAGAACGTCGAACTCAGTGGCGTGAATCTGGCAGGACTGAAGGAAATCCCCGATGACGCGGAGGGTGTCGCACTCGTCGCTCCGAAGTACGATCTAACCGACGAAGAGCTGGCCGTTCTGGAAAAATACTGGAACCGCCCGAAGGCCGCGCTGCTTGTGCTGCTCCAGCCGGGTGACACACCGCCAAAGTTACGCACCTTTCTCCGTGGATACGGCGTCACACCTCGGCGCGATCGGGTCATCGCGATGCAGGACAAGCGCGTGAACACCGCCGCGCATGGCATGTTCACCTACAACGTGGATTTCATGAAGGACCTGCAGGGCAAGTCCACGGTCTTCGAGGGCGCAAGTGCATCGCTCGAAGTTCGCGAAGGCGCGGAGGATTTGATGAACCGCCAGATCAATCCGATTGGTCTGATAGAAGCCTCACCCGATTCATGGGGGGAGACGAAATTCGGCGAAGGCAAAGAGGCGTTTGACGAGAAGGAGGACAACCAGAGCCCGCTCTATCTGGCCGCCTGCGTCACCCGCGGCGCGGCGAATGACGACCGCTTTTCCGCAGACACTTCGCGCATGATCGTCGTCGCCAATACGGATTTCCTCGATCCCGACAACCAGCGCGCGGAAAACATCGATTTCCTCGCGTCTTCGGTGAACTGGCTGATCAACCGCGAGTCGCTCGCCGGCATCGGCCCGCGCTCGCTGGGGACTTACAAACTGCCGATCCTCGATGCCCAGGTGTCCTTCATCAATCGAGTGAACCTGTTTTTCCTACCCGCGTTCCTTGTTCTGGCAGGAGCCTTCGTCTGGTCTTCGCGCCGTGCCTAACCTGTCATGCGCTCCATTGGTTTCACGCTGCTGTTAGCCACCCTCGCCGCAATCGTCTGCGGCGTGGCGTCCTGGCAATGGAAGGAAGGAAATTTCGATTCCGTTTTCGGCGCGCCACCGACTCCTGTCGGCGAGAGGATCTACTCGGTTTACAGCCCGAAGGAGAATAAATTCGTTCCCACGTTCAGCCCCTCTCAGGTGAAGCGCATTCAGGTCTCCCAGAATGGTGTTAGAGCTGCCTTTGAGCTGGGCGCAAACGGCTGGCAGTGCACCTCGCCATGGAAGGACCGCATGGATCCTCGGGCGGCAGTGGCCATCATCAATTTCACCCTCGGCATGCGTGTCGAGGACCTTTCTCCGGTGGAAAAAATCGACCCGCAGAAAGCTGGCCTGCGCGAGAGCGGCATCGATGTCTGGCTGGAAAACGGCAGCAAACAGCTCCTCGCACGCTACAAGATCGGGCGGCGCACCCCATGGCTGGCAGAAATCAAGGATGCGGAAAAACCCGTGCCCACCGTGTTTGTCTGGACCCGCGACGAGAACCGCAAGAGCACCATCTACGCCTGCACTGGCGACATCGCCCCGCTGTTCAAGGACGGGCTGAAGTTCCTGCGCGACCACCACCCATTCTATTTCAATCCCGTAACGCTCCAGAAAATCCGCATCCGCTCCGCTCAGGGAGAGCTCACGCTCGGGCGCGAATCGCCGCAGAGCGCGTGGCGCGTGGCAAAACCGCTGGACCTCCATACCGATCCAAAGGCCATCAAAACGCTCATCGAAGGCATCTATGAACTTCAGGCAGTAAAAGTCTCGGACCGCGCCTCGGTCACCCTTCCGGCTAACAGCGCCGCCATCGATTCCACCCGGATTGCGATCTCCTCATTCGGCTCGGAGACAGAGACCGTGCTGGAAATTTTCCCGCCTGAAACGCCCGGCGCAAGCGATGCGAAGGCCACTGTGAGCGATCGAACCGACACGGTCTTCGATCTTCCGATCAAGCCGGAGCCAAACGTGGTTTCCCTCGCCGACCTGCCGCTTTCCGTCGATGACCTGCGCGACCCCACACTCACCAACCTGAACATCCAGTCCCTGCGCGGCGTCTCGATCCAGCCGACCACCGGGCCTGAAATCGTGATTTCACGCACGGCACCGCAGCCGTGGATGGCGACCATCGAAGGTAAATCCATCGAAGCCAACGAAGAGCGGCTTTTCGCGCTGCTCAAGGCAGTCACCGAAGGGCGGGCGATCGGATTTGAAACCGACGCCGCCACGGATTTCACGCCATGGGGGCTGGACAAACCGTTTCTCAAACTCCGTTTCCTCGGCCAGGACAACCAGGTCCTCGAGCTGGCGTTCGGCATCGACGGCAAGGGCGGCTACTTCGTCAATCGCACCGGAACACCATCCGTCATGCGCGTGGATGCCTCGCTCATCGCTTCCATCGCCGTGCGCCCCTACGAGTGGCGGCACGCGCGGCTTTGGTCGTTGGACAAGCTGAATCTCATGGCCATCGAGCGCACCGATGGCACGCAGTCACCCCTTCTGCTTCGCTATCGATTCTCTGATGAAACATGGGAAGCGACCCTCGATCACAAAAACCTAACAGCTGAGCTTGATCCGTCACGCGCCAACTACATGCTCGGCATTCTAGAAAGCCTCAAAGTCTCCCGCTGGCTATCACCCGCTGACGAGGCGGCAGCCAATGCGCTGGTCAGTCCCGCGCTCACCGTGACCGTCGTGGAAAAAATCACGAACGATCTCGGGGATTTCATCGGGCTTACGAAACGCACCATCCGTTTTGCGCCGAACGTTCCCGGTCCCAACCCCGGATTCTATTACGGCCGCCTCGATGCTGATCCGAACCCGTTCCTTTTGGATCGCGAGACCTTCGGAAAGCTCGCGACCGACGTGTTTGATCGGAAATAGTCGGTTTTCCCCACGCGATTAGGTCATTGTCATCCGGCGGTTTGCACGGTATGTATTCACCATGTCATTTTTCGATCCCAAAGCCGACTCGATCTAATTAGTGCGCATTTTCTGTTCCCCGATGAAATTTCGCTTTCAGTTCAGTCCGGCCCTTTTCATTGCTGGAGTCACCTTGATCATCGGGCTACTGGTTTGGCTGTTTCAGGGCAACGTCAGGCCGCCTGAAAAACGAGCTGACCCACTTCAAATCCGGGTGGTAAAAAATGATCAGGTTTTCGGGGATTTTAAAAAATGGTTGGATCAATTCTCCGCCACGCCGGCGGACCAGCGCGCTGGGGAGACAAGCACCGGTCTCGTGCTTGCCCGTGAACGCCGGATCCAAATGGAGATGCTGATTCGCGATCATCCACGGGAAGCTCTCGCCCATGCCGTCACTTTGGATGTTTGGAAAAACCTCCCCCCGGTCTTGCAGAATGAAGTCGAGGAGCCGTTCAGTGCGCTGGGAAATTTCCGTGTGCTTCCGGTTTGCGGTGAGGGCATTCCTACCCGCAACGTCATTCGATACGCCGAAATCGCGGGCAGCAGGCAATTGGGGAGTTCGGTTTTCGGGCGTAGAAATGCCCTCTCGACCAAGGAAAATTCACCCATCCAGGGAATTCGCCTGAACGGGATCGCCGCGCTGCGTGAGCAGGTGCTCCATCGTTTGGAACCGCAGGAAATCGCCATCGCCGAGACGCTCTATCCGATCGCAAATCCCCTGCCCGACCGCGACTTCAGCACTGGAGAACCATTAGGCTCAACCCCGGTCACCACTCTTTCCGGCGGCCGGATATTCAGGTTCAGCGACGATGATTCTTTAGCTACTTTCGAAAATGCCATCGCTGCGCTCGACGTGACTCCAGGTCCACACAGCGGCGCGGCGGTGCTATTTCTGGCAATGCCAGCAGCGGGCACAGCAGGCCCATTCAATCTCACGGGAGCAGGAATCCTGAACCGGAACCTGGAAAACACGTGGACGGAAACCCGGAAAAAAGTCCTCATGATCCGCTGCGATTTTACTGATGTCCCGGACTCCCCCGCCAATCGCGTCGTCAACCAAGCCTCTTACGAATCGTTGCTCAACACCACCGTGTCTGATGACATCCGCGATTTTTCTTATGGGAAAACCTGGATCGAAGCGACGGTTTCCACCGAGATCGTGCGACTGCCGCAAGCTGCGTCTTACTACACCCAACTGGATGTGTTCAGCACGAGCCGGAACTTCGAGATCCTGGCAGATGCCCGGGCCGCCTATCAGGCCTTGCATCCGGGGACCAATTTCGCTGCGTATGACATTGTCGGCATTTGGTTCGCCGGCATCGGCATGCAAAGTGGTGGCGTCACTTACGCGGGACTCGCCGGTGGCTCGGACCTGTGGATCCAGAATTCGCAGAAGGCGGACATCCACGTCCACGAGTTAGGCCACAACTATGGCATCGGTCATTCCAGTTTCTGGACACCGCCGGTGGGCAGCCAGAACCCGGTCGATCCAGCGGGATCTTACGAAGAATACGGCGATCACTTCGACGTCATGGGCAGTGGCCCGGTGCCGGAAGGTGTGTTTCATGCGGAAGCAAAAAAGCGTCTCAACTGGCTCGCCAGCGGCGATTGGGCAGACGCCACCGCCGGCGGCAGCGGAGTCTATCGGATCAAACGTATCGACCATCCGGACACCACCGGCATTCGCGGACTCCGCATCACGAAGTCGGGAAACGAATACTACTGGCTCAACTACCGCCGGCTCTTTTCCAACTCATGGCTGAAAGCCGGAGCCAACATCGTCTGGGAACAAGGCCTGAACGGTCGCTCATGGCTCATCGACACCACCCCTAACACCCTTGTCGGAGAGGCGGACCGCACTGACGGGTCGCTCGCCATCGGCCGCACCTACTCGGACCCCGTTGCGAATGTCCACATCACCACACTCGCCCGCGGCGGCACTTCGCCGGGTGAGTATCTGGACGTGCAGGTAAATCTCGGCCCATTTCCCGGAAATTCCGCGCCCAACGCCTCGCTCAACGGTCCTGCTAGCATTGGCGCTCGGCAGACTTGTATTTTCACCGCCCAGGCTAGCGATCCGAACGGTGACCCACTCGCTTTTTCCTGGGACTTCGGCCAGGGCTTCACTTTTGACAACCGCGACACCGCTTCGTTCGCCTGGAACGTCGGCGGCACCTACACGGTGAAACTAACGGTTTCCGACATGAAGGGGCAGAGTACTGTCGTCACGAAAACGGTCACCGTCAGTGACCCGATCACAACTTGGACCGCACGGGCTAACAC
>JANODE010000152.1:0-6893 GCA_031412525.1 Akkermansiaceae bacterium
TCGGCTGAGATTTCCCGCCATAGCCGGTCTTTTTCCGCATGGAGGATAACTTCATGCACCAATCTCAGATCTTCCTCAGACATCGACTCGATACGGTGGATGAGATCCGGTTTGAGGGTGGAAGAGGGAGGAAGGACAGTGGACATGGAGTGAAACTAGCACACCAGCAGGAGAGATGAAGTCGAATTTTCCTAGGAATCAACTTCGCGGGCGATGGCGTGTTTTTCCTCCTTGGTGCAGAAGTTGGTGGAGAGCAGGTCGCGGGCGGTGTCGGCACAGGCTTTCTGGGTGAAGTGGACGAGATAGACGGGCGAGCGGCTTTGTTCGTTGAGTTCGGCGACTTTTTCCTGGAGCTGGGTGGTGGAGTATTCGAATTCGAGCGGGACGGGGCGCTGGTCGGACTGGACGAGGGTGGTGGGCGCGCCTGTTAGCGCGGTGAGTTGTTTGGAGAAAAACGACGAGTCGCCGAGGGTGGCGGACATCAGGAGGAAGCGGGCGCGCGGCAGGGTGAGCAGCGGGATTTGCCAGGCGGCGCCACGCGAGTGGTCGGAGTAGTAGTGGAACTCGTCCATGATGACGTCGTCCACCGGGGCGTTCGCGCCGTCGCGGAGGGCGATATTGGCGAGGATCTCGGCGGTACAGCAGATGACGGGTGCGTCGTGGTTGACGGTGGCGTCGCCGGTGATCATGCCGACGTTTTCCGGGCCGAGGACGTGGCAGAGGGAGAGGAATTTTTCGTTGGCGAGCGCCTTGATCGGGACGGTGTAGTAGGAGCGGCGGCCTTGGCAGAGGGATTTGAACTGGAGGGCGAGCGCGACGAGCGATTTCCCGGAACCGGTGGGGGTGTTCAGGATGACGTTGTTGCCGGCGAAGAGCTCGAGGATGGCTTCTTCCTGGTGGTCGTAGGGCTCGGTGTTGGTGGCGGAGAGGTAATCGAGGAAGGCGTTGAGGATGTCGTCCGGGGTGGGGTATTCGGGGAGATTCTTGCGGCTGAGCGGGGCGGACATGGGGGGACGATGGAGGAGGAAGAGTTTACCGCAAAGGCGCAAACCGTCGTCGCTCAAGCTTTGCCGGGTCAAGAAGGCGCGGAGCGGAGCAAAGTTTTTTGGGGAGGAGCGAAATGCTGGGTTGGGAAGTTCTGAAAATGCTGCTCGCATTTGCGACGGAAATGCGGCATTTTTCCGCTATGAGTATGCTGACCCTGACGCCAACTGCCGCCCGTGGCAATCTTTCCGAGCTGCTGCGCCGCGCTCTCAAGGGGGACGACATCGGGATTGTCGTGGACGGCAAGATCGTCGCGCTTCGTCCGGTCGCGGTGGAGTCTATGGACTATGCGACACGCGAATACGGCGCGACGACGATGGAATTGAATCAATTCGAACAACGGACTCATGGCGAAATCGAAAAAGCCAGGAAAGACGGTAAGCTCTACGACTTCACTGGAGACATCGAAGCCCTCCTTGAAGGCAAGGGTCACTGACGATCTGCTGGAGATTCTTCGCTCCAAGTCCAAGGCGGAGCGTTTGGAAATCGGCGATGCGATCAATCGTGTCATTGAGAGTTGGGGCCGCCCGCACATGCATTCAGGCATCGGCATCCGACGTTTCACCAAAACGATTTTCGAGTGCCGGGTAGTCTTGGATGACAGGCTGGCATTCGTGTTCATCGCCATACCGCCGGAACTGGTTTTCTTCTTCATCGGCAACCACGATGAGATTCAGAAATTGATTCGATCCAACCGATGAAAACAAAAGCATCTCAAAACGCCCACCGTGGCGACTTCCGCGAATTCCTCGCCGAAGAAGGCATCCTTCCCGAGGTGGAAGTGCTGGTCCTCAAGCGCGTGGTTTCGCGGCCGTAGGCGGACCGGAAATCGGCGTCGTCGAGTGCGCGGGCGATGGCGTGTTTTTCCTCCTTGGTGCAGAAGTTGGTGGAGAGCAGGTCGCGGGCGGTGTCGGCGCAGGCGTTCTGGGTGAAGTGGACCAGATAGTCGGGCAAGCGGCCTTGTTCGTTGGGTTCGGCGACTTTTTCCTGGAGCTGGGTGGTGGAGTATTCGAACTCGAGTGGGACCGGGCGTTGGTCGGACTGGACGAGGGTGGTGGGCGCGCCTGTTAGTGCGGTGAGTTGGTTGGTGAAAAACGACGAGTCGCCGAGGGTGGCGAGCAGAATCTTGGCGCGGCCTCGCCGCAGCTTCCGGTTTTACTGATGGCTGCAAACCGGCAGCAACTGATGGGTCCAGAATCACAAGAAGCACATTCTCCCCTTGAAACCCCGCCCTTCCCGCCAGACACTCCGGCGTCACATGGCTACCGAAACTCCCACAATGCCCGTAACTCCAGACGCCACCGGTCACTTCGGCCAGTTCGGCGGCATGTTCGTTCCGGAAACCCTGATGGCCCCGTTGCAGGAGCTCGCCTCTGCCTACGCCGCAGCGAAAGCGGATCCCGCGTTCCACGCGGAGCTGGAAAATCTCCTGCACAACTACTGCGGCCGCCCCACTCCGCTTTATTTTGCCGAACGCTGGACCGAACTGCTCGGTGGCGCGAAAATTTACCTCAAGCGCGAGGACCTTCTGCATACCGGAGCCCACAAGATCAACAACGCGATCGGTCAGATCCTACTCGCAAAACGCCTCGGGAAAAAACGTATCATCGCCGAAACCGGGGCTGGCCAGCACGGCGTGGCGACGGCAACCGTCTGCGCGCGCTTCGGCATGGAGTGCGTCGTTTACATGGGCAAGGTGGACATGGAGCGACAGGCGCTCAACGTCGCCCGCATGCGGCTGATGGGGGCGGAAGTGCGCGCCGTCACGGCCGGCCAGGCAACGCTCAAGGAAGCGGTGAATGAGGCAATGCGCGATTGGGTCGCCTCGGTGGACACTACCCACTACATTCTGGGTTCCGCTCTTGGATCTCATCCATTTCCAATGATTGTGCGGGATTTCCACCGGGTGATCGGGGTGGAGGCGCGCCAGCAGATTTTGGAGAAGGAAGGTCGCCTGCCGGACTTGTTAGTGGCCTGCGTCGGCGGTGGATCAAACGCGATCGGCCTGTTTCATCCGTTTCTCGATGATGAAGACGTGCGCATGGTCGGCGTGGAGGCCGGGGGCGACGGGATCATTCCGGAGCGGCATGCTGCACGATTCCAAGGGGGAAAACTTGGCGTACTCCAGGGCACGAAAACCTGGTTGCTCGCCAACGCGGACGGCCAAATCGAGCTTACGCACTCCGTTTCCGCTGGTCTTGATTACGCCGCCGTCGGTCCCGAGCATGCTTATTTGCAGGACATCGGGCGTGTTGAATACACGTTTGCGACGGATGCCGAAGCGCTTGCTGGATTCAAGGAACTTGCCCACAGCGAGGGGATCATCCCGGCGCTGGAGAGCGCGCACGCGATGGCCTACATTTCAAAGATCGCCCCAAGTCTGCCGAAAGACTGCATCCTGATCGCCAATCTGTCCGGCCGCGGCGACAAGGATGTGGAACAGGCGTCCAAATATCTTCTGGATTGACGCCGCCGCTCGTGGATCATCCGCGGCAACCCTTACGCTCGCGTTCATGAAAAACCTCGTCCTCGCCGCAGGAGTTTGTCTTGCGTGCATCGCGCCGGCCCGCGCGCTGATCATCAATTTGAATCCAGCTCCTGGCTTGGACCCCAACGCACTTTCCGGTTTTCAACTCGCGGCAAATTATTGGCAGTCAAAATTGTTAGACGACGTCACCGTCAACATCAACGTCAACTTCTCGGTGCTTGGCCCGGGGATTCTCGGCAGCACCGGCTCCAGCCAACTGGCTTTCACGGTTTCCAATGTTATGGGTGCGCTTGCCTTTGATGCGAGCTCGGCCAACGACCTGCTGGCGGTCGGTGGTTTCCCCGCTCTATCAGGCTTGGGCAACCTGAGTTTTCTAACACAGCAAAACACCGAAGGCGGCAGCACCCTCGTCAGTCTCGACAACGATGATTTGGGAATCGCAGCCAACAACAACCAGTTCCTCGCCCTCACCAGCGCCAACGCGCGAGCCCTCGGCTGGGATCCTGGAAATCCAACCTACGTCGATTCTGCCATCAGTTTCAGTTCCTCGTTCGCCTGGGATTTCGATCCCTCTGACGGCGTGGGCGCCGGTCTGCAGGATTTCGTCGGCGTGACGATTCACGAAATGGGCCATGCCCTCGGATTTGTCAGCGGCGTGGATGACGTGGATCTTTTCATCACCAATCCCCTCGATCTCGATCCCTACGCGGTATTCACCACACTTGATTTGTTTCGCTACAGCGCACCCGGCATTCTGGATCTAGCAGTCGGCGGGAATTCCTATTTTTCACTCGACGGAGGAATCACCCCTCTTGGCGCGTTTTCCACCGGGTCGCTTGCCAATGGCGGCGACGGCAGGCAGGCCAGCCACTGGAAGGATCAGTTAGGCCTTGGCATCATGGACCCCACCGCAAATCCAGCTGGCCAAGTGAACACGCCGACCACGCTGGACCTAACGGCCTTCGACGTGATCGGCTGGGATCTGGTCCCCGAGCCCTCCTCCGCCATGCTCATCATCGCGGCAGCGTTGGCTGGACTCGCCCGGCGGAGGCGTTGATCCATGGAAACGGAACCACGAGATGACGGCAGCTCCCATCCACCGCGGGGCATTGAAGCCTGGATCACCGCCGTCCTCATCCTGATCGTCCTCATCATCGCCCTCGCACTCACCTTGGGCCAGGGGATGATTCAAAGGAACCGAAAGCCTCCAGCGGGCCCATCACCCCCCTCCCCCATCGCCACACCTCCCGTGCCCATGGAGCCCGCTGCCCTCGCGGCCTTGGAAAAATACTTCGAAGCGCCCGACACCGCATCAAAATCCCAGCTCGTCCGCGATCCCACCCGAGTGCGGCGGCTGATGGAAGACCATCACGACCGCCGGAACCATCCCTATCAGACACTCGGCCGCGTCTCACCCGGACATGCTACCTTGTTAGGAACCACCCCCGCGGTGTTGTTTCAAATCGAACCCTTCTCCGGCCCCCGCTATCCGGTGGCCATGGTCTGGGACGGTCAACGTTTCGCCGTCGATTGGGAAAGTCTAACCGCCTACGGCACGCTCGACTGGAGTGAATTCATCGAGCGCCGCCCAACCACGATTGAGGCTCTGCGCGTTTACCTCAGCCACTCGCCGGAGCCCGAAAACTTTCCCAGCATGCCCGAGAGTTTCGTGAGTTTCCAAATCGAACACCGTGACGATCCGCAGCCGATCGTTTGCATCGCCAGTCGGGAAGTTGCGGCGGTCCTCCACCCCATGGCCGGAAACCCGCGCACACCCGTCACCTTGGAGATGACTTGGACACCCATCGGTCCCGGCGGCACCAAGGTCTCCCGGATTATCAGGCTCGTCACTCCTGGCTGGAGCCATTGAAATTGGTGAGGGCGTAACAGCCTTACTTTGGCATTCAAAAGAATGCTTGGCAAAAAGGCTCGAAAAGCTACGGTCCTGCCGAAATTTTTGTTTTCTGAAGTTTCAAGATTCCGCCAGAGCTGGGACATCTCTGGCATCCCTGAAGCAGCAAAACGAATTCCTCGCCAACAGCAGGCCCGTGGGAAACCAACGGGCTGGGAATTAACATTCGATGCCTATGAAAAGCCTTGTCCCACCACGTGTCGTCCTGCTTGCCACTCTGGCGTTGCACTGGAACCATGATTTCGTCGCTCCCGTTCACGCACAATCTTCACCCTGCTGCACGGTGCAAGCCGTCAACGGCAAGATGGCCACCCGATCCGGTCCATGGAGTCGCCCGGCGACGTGGGGCGGAAAACTCCCCGCCACGAACGATCGCGTGAGCATCCCGGCGGGAGTGAAGGTGACCCTCGATATCGATCCTCCCCCACTAAAAGCGCTTTTCATTGAGGGAACGCTGCGGCTCGCCCCCCGTGACACCCGGATCACGGCGGACTGGATCATGGTGCATGGCTTGTTCGAAATCGGCACCGAGGCATCACCCTTTCCGAAGCGGGTCACTCTAACACTCACCGGAAAGGACCGGGCGGAAAACGTCATATGCTCCGGAATGGAAATGGGCGCAAAATTCATCAGCGTGATGAACGGCGGCAGGCTCTCAATCCATGCCCCGAAAGAAACCTCGTGGTCACGGCTGACTCAGGACGTGGTTCCCGGCGCGACTAACATCCGTGTCAGCGCGGCGGCCGGATGGAAACCGGGCGATGCCATCGTCATCGCCCCGCGCGTCAAGTTCCCCGGGCAAACCGAGAGGCGGATCATCAGGTCTATCCGGGGAACCACCATCACGGTGGATCGGCCTTTCAACTTCCACCATTCCGGGACCGCCCCGATTGTCGATGGCCGGCGGCTGGAGATGCGCAGCGAAGTCGGCCACCTGACGCGCCGGATCGTCATTCAGGGCGATGCCGCGTCCACCACGCTGAAATTCGGCGGGCATGTGATGATCATGGCGGGTGGCAGCGCGCGGATCGATGGCGTCGGATTCGTGCGGATGGGCCAGCTCAACCTCCTCGGGCGCTATCCGTTCCACTGGCATCTGCTAGGTGCCGCGACCGGCCAATACATCCGGAACTGCGCGATCGACGGCTCGATCCAGCGCGGCATCGTCGTTCACGGCACTTCCGGGACCTTGATTGAAAACAACGTGGTGCATGCGACGACTGGCCATAACTTCAGCATCGAGGACGGTAATGCGACAGATAACATTTTCCGCGGAAACCTGGCTCTGGAAAACAAGGCAGTCGCTCTAACACAAAAGAACCTTGCGGAGCAGAACGACAATCAGGCGGCAAACTTCTGGATCCGTTCCGCGCGGAACACCTGCACCCCAACCGGGGCCGCCGCCACCACGGCCCATGGGTTCTGGTATGACTCGGTCTCTGATGGGCC
>JANODE010000153.1:0-44308 GCA_031412525.1 Akkermansiaceae bacterium
AAGCTGGCTGCCCGGAACGATGAAGGGCACGCAAATACGAACCATCCGATTCCGGGCATAGGAAGCGATGGAAGGAATGACGATGACGACGGGTTCACCGAGCGTTTCGTGTAGGAGTTTTGCGTGAGAACCATATTCCGCCGGTGAGGCCGGCTCCCTAACCGGACTTTCAAGGGCGAGCAGGCATTTTTTGCCGAACAGGCGGACGGTGTAGAGGTCGTAGCGCCAAAGGGGCAACGACAAATCGACAGTCCGGTCCGGGTGCGCGCGCTGAAGATCCGGCGGTTCTCCCGTCATCGACTGCAAGTAATCGATCAAGCGGGTTCCGAGTTCTGTCATGCGTCCGTAACTAGAAATTGCACGATAAATTCGTCAAGGATATTGGGTGGGATTGCGTTACGGAAACACGTTTGGAGAACAATCTGACCACTGCTGGTCACCGCAGGCGAAGCCGGTAGAATCTCTTGGGACCTTGGACGGTCGCCGAGACGTTCAAATTTCCCGCCTGTTCCACCGGTGCAGTAGTCAATTCCTGCCATGAGGCGGGGTTGTCTAGTGTGCTCGTCGTTTCAAGGATCCAGTCATTCCAGCCGGACGGCCAGGTCAACTGAATCTGACTTCCGTTTCGGGCGATTCTCAGATCCGGGCGGAGAAGCGAGTGACTACCCAATTTTGCGATGAAGAGATCGTAATACTGGTCGAGGCTCGGAGCGGTTTGGAGCTCCGATGTGCCGAATCTTAAGCCCCCATTGATCAGGCCGCTCATGTAAATGTTTCCGACCCAGTCAGTGGTCAAACGTCTGCCGAATCCGACGTCAGGAGAAGTGATGCCGGTGGCCGCCTTCATGCCCAGTTCGCTTCCAGTGGGTGAGTAGGCAGCAACGACGGGTTCAAGGTCACCCACAGCAACGTGGTTTTGGCCAGCGAAGGAGACCGACTCGCTCATGGTCGCGCTAAGATAGATGGTGCCGTCACGGGCTGTGGCTACATCGTAACCAATGTCGGAATTGGTTCCCCCGAACGACTTTGCCCAAGATGCAGATCCGTTGGGCTCGAATCGGGCGAGAAAGGCATCCTGTGCACCAGCGCTTGTAATGCTGGAGGAACCGAAAGCGGCGGTTCCCGAGAATTCGCCAGCGACGCATGGGGAGCCACCAGGCAGAATTTCCAAACCTGTCACCTTTTCCACGTCGGTTCCGCCAAAACTGCGTAGCCAAGAAAGGCTTCCATCCGACCCTAGGCGGGCAACAAAGCCGTCCGTGCTTCCGCTACTGGCGACATTTGCTCCAGCCCACGTCATGTTGCCCGTAAAGTCCCCTGCCACGTAGAAACCACCTGCTGGTTCTGAAGAAACTTCAAAAGCCCTGTCAACCCCGGCTCCACCGCCCGAAACCGCCCATGCAGGATTACCATTTGGATCGAGTTTTGCGACGAACGCGTCCCGATCCCCGACGCTGGTGAGAGAGCTGGCACCAAAACCAATGTTTCCTAGAAAGTATCCGGCAAGAACCGAGCTTCCGTCGGACAAGATGTTCGCTCCGAAAAGGTAGCCTCGGTCATTGCTGGACCCTGTAGGGCTGCCAAATCCCCGGGCCCAGATGATCCGGCCTGAGGGATCGAGGTTGGTGACGAAGACGTCCCTGTTTCCTTTTGCCTGCAAGGCGAATTGGCCGATCTGACAGGAGGTCCCGAAGTATCCTCCCACCAAGATCCGTCCTCCAGGACTCACGGAGAGCCCTTCGCCAAAGATGACTTCGGGCGAGTGGAGCGGGACGAGCCACTGTAGAACACCGAGGGTGTCGAATTTTGCAACCACTGTCTGGGTTCCTCCACTGCCGTCCGTTACGGACCGGCCGCCGACCGATAGGTCCGTTCGGTATTGAAGGAGGCAAACCACGCCGCCTTCCTGATCTACTGCAATTCGTGCAATCCGGTCGTCGCCACTACCGCCGGCAGCAATCGCCCATGTGAAGTTTGGCGGAAAATCAGGCACCACGAGAGTTAGCTCGATGCTGGCGGTGGCTGAATTGCCAAGAGCATCTCGGGCGATCACCGCAATGGGATTACTGCCCGCGGCGAGAACGACTGAAGCGCTCCAACTCGCCACACTTCCGCCGGCGGCGTTTCCGCCGGTTGCGGCCGCCCCATTGACCGTGACGGATGAGACGCCGTTGTTCCCAAATCCGAAATCGCTGGCGACTCCTGTGAGCTGAACCGTAGGTGTGCTGAACTCGGCTCCATTTGCCGGAGTTTCGATTGCGAGTCCGGGACCATGAGTGTCCGGAACATCAATCACGGAGACACTCAGGCTGGCACTGCGGGACACTCCAGAAATCGTGTGACTTGCTGAAATCGTCACCGCTGCATTGGCACTCACATAGCTGGCCACCAGAAGCCCATAGCTGCTGATACTCGTTGCTCCGCTGTTTTCCGTCCATGCCGGCAAGACGGCTTGACTAGTTCCATCGCTGAGATGAGCGATTGCCTCGTAAGATGCTGACGTTCCTTCATTGATAGATACTGGTCCGGAGATTTCCAGCGAAGCAATGGATGGGACGAAGGCTCCATCAATCAGCAGAACTTCCTTTGTGGCTTCTCGCGTGATTCCTCCCGATGAATAACCTGCGGTGATCGTGATCACCTGGTCCGCAGCCACCTCTTGAGCTGAAAGTATGCCGGTCGAACTGATGGATCCTCCAGCACCACTGCTCGACCAATTGGGCGTCACCGTAGCGGTCGAGCCATCCGAGTAGATTGCAAGCGCAGTGTAATTCTTCGAGGATCCCTCGTTGACCCAACCAGATCCGTCGATAGCGAGGCTTTGCAAAGTCGGTGGAGGGTTCGTATCCACAACTGTAATTCGCTTAGTAGCCGCTTTCTCTACTCCATAAAGAGTGTAAGTGGCGGAAACGGTCACGGATTTGTCACCACTCACCTGACTGGCGGTAAGCCTGCCTGAACTGTTGATCGTCGTGGATGAGGAATTCTCGTCCCAATCATCCGCATCGACTTCGTCACTGGTTCCATCGCTGAAAAAAGCGACCGCCTTATAGGTTACCTGGGCACCTTCGCTTACCGATTCTGGCCCTTCGATCTCAATCCGTTCGAGTGTAGGTGCCAACGCCGCCACCACGCTGACATCGTCAATGCGAAAGGTCGTGGGGAGAGAAGCGTTTGTTCTTTCCTCGAAAGGCAACCCGGATGGTTTGCCCGGCATAATTCGTGAGAAACTGAAGGCCCTGATGATAAACGCCCTTGGTGTTTCCATCCGAGAGGGCATGGCCGTTATCGTAAGTGCCTAAGGTTGCAATAACCTGATTTGAAGTATTCCGAACTTCAATATCGAGTGTGTCCCGGGCCGAATATAAGGTTTCAGCGGTGGTAGCGTTGATCCAGTAGGTGAGTGTAACCAACTCAGAGTTCGCAGGAATTTGGATTTCCTGCCAAATGGTGCCATCGAGATTGTTAGCGGCAGTGCCGTCGGTCAGGGAAAGGTAGGCGTATCCCGATCCGCGTCTGGATGTCGTGAAGTTGGTGCTGGCATGAAAGCTGCCCGTGGCCGTCCAGTCAGCTTCCTCATCCTCGAAACCTCCATTCTGAATCAGCTCCACCTCATTGGGACCGCCGCCAATGGACGAGTTGTTGAGATAGATCGTGGTGTCAGCGGTTAACGATGTGCCGCCGTGAGTGTAAGTGGCCGATACGGTGACCAACTCTCCAAGAGAGACTGATCCGGCGGTCAGCAGACCGGTGGCATTGATGCTGGTTTTCGATGAGTTCTCGCTCCAAATGCAAGTGGCATTGGCTTGTACCTCTTGGCTGCTTCCATCACTAAAATAGGCTTTTGCAATGAATTGCTTCGAAGAATTCTCATTCACGTAGGCAGATCCTTCGACGGCGAATGACGTCAAAGTCGCTCCCGACGAGGTTCCCCCAATAACATTGAATTTAGCGGGTAGCGAAGGTTCCGCTCCAGGATTCACCACCTTGACGGTCCACGTTGCTGTCTCCATCCCGACCGCGATGGCGTAGGTGAGTTGGTTGGGTGGAGTGAATGTCGGCACCCTGTTCGTATACGAAGGGTTGACGCCATCTTTGAATTCCAGGCGAGAGGCGGAACTGAAGTTCGTTCCCGTAATCGTGAAGGTCGTGGTCTGGGGAAGTGGCTTTCCAAGAAGTTGGAGAGGAGAAACCGACGAGATTGAAGGTCTCGGCCCCGTTGCCGTTCCCGTTTTGACCTTCCGGGAAACATCGTCAGCAACCAGAATCAGATTCGAAACCTCTCCCGGGAGAGCCTCCATCATTTGTTGAGGAATGTAAGTGACTTGCTCTCGTGCGTTACTTGCGAACGACCGGACATCATCAAGCGATCCCGTAAACTGATCTGCCAAAACCCCCATGGTCAGCACGCCTACACCTTCGGCAAGTTTGTTCGCGCCTGTCTGGCCTGCAACGACAGCTTCCACATCCAGGCGAAGGTTCACGGCATCAACTGCATCACCCGAGACAATTCCCACTGAATCGGAGATCAACTCTATCATGCGAAGCCTGATTTCAACTGCGGTGTTTGACGCGAATTGATTAATCATCGCGCTTCTCCAGTTCTCCAAAGAACGTGGGTATCCAATTGATAGATCTACATTTAAATTCTTTACACCTAAGTCATCTGTCAAAACCGCTTGATAGATAAACCTGTGAGTTCCTGCACGAGACTGTTGAACGGCCTGTTTCAGAGTCCTGACATACGCAATTAGCTCTTGCGAACGAGTTGCAGCGATTTCTGTGGACCGGATTTGACTACTCAGAGTCTGTAAATCGTTGCGAATTGTCCGCCGCGCTTCAAAGATCGATGGCAATACGCTCCCTCCTCTGCGATCGACCAAGCCGGATCGTCGCAATACAGACAACGGACTTGCTACACCACCAATCCCATAAAGGTCATTTCGGATTGATTCCTGGTAGAGATGCTTATCAAAATGGAGAAACGTGACGGTCTCTTCAGCCCTCGCAATAATGGCCTCTGTTCGAGCTCCGAAAGATGGACCATCGATTGCCAAAGCAAGATTCTGACCATCCTGTTGAAGTCTTTCAAAACTGAATAGTATGGCATGAGCTTCTTGCGCCGAGTTGGCGGCGGTAAATCCGTCCGATGCCCAATTACGAACTTTTGATGGTTTGAAAAGGCCGGTAACCTCCCTGTATGCAATCAAACC
The DNA here is from genome assembly GCA_031412525.1 of Akkermansiaceae bacterium. Taxonomy (GTDB): domain Bacteria; phylum Verrucomicrobiota; class Verrucomicrobiia; order Verrucomicrobiales; family Akkermansiaceae; genus Luteolibacter. The sequence continues at coordinate 5,214 of JANODE010000153.1, forward strand.
AGAAATTGCGTTCGTGAAAATCTCAAGTGGAGCGCTGAAAAGATCTGACCAGAAAAGAGCTCTGTTGAGCTCCCTCGCATCAGCAAAGGCAATTGCTGTCCTCTCCAGATCTTCATCGATTTTCAAGGTAATCTGATTTCGCAGGGCATCGATCTCGTCTGCAACGGGGGCACCTGAATCGGCGGTCCCCCTCATAACGCCGAGAGCTTGAATGAGGATGCACAGCACAATTAGGGTGGTTTTCATATTGCCGATGACCTTATGGCTATCATTCTCGATTGGATGTGTCCCGTCGAAAGAAGTAAGTGTTTCTTAAAGAGATCAGCGTGCGTTCGGGGAGTAGATGCATCCTCCCCGGACTTCCTTCTTCTTGCGGAAAACTTCGTCGGCTCGGGACTGAACAACGTGCATAACCGTGTCGCTAATCCGCCCCAGCCTTATGAATCCCGTGCCTTGGAACCAAGTCTTGTGGAACGGTTTTGGCGAAAAACGTCCAGCAACCCCCAAGGGCTCGGGACATCTCCAAGATATGATGCGTTCTGCGATCAAGTCGTCCAATCCGCCGACCATTCGGAATCCTCCTCGAACAAGGCCATTCGTTTGTAACCATTATCCGCACGATAAATCCGTCAAGGATATTGTGCAGGTTTGTGTTACGGACTTGATGCTTCAGATGGATTTTCCGCAGAACTGGTCTCAGCGAGTCGCGCCAGTAAATCCAAAGCTGACGGCGCCACCACGTAAGCTTGCTGAGGATGAGTCAGACTGTCTGGGTGAGTCTGAATCAGCAAGCCAGCTTCCAAAAGCGGACGTAAATGTCTGTTCCTAAAATGAGTGCGATTCGTCATACCAAGGCACTCCATAATCACTTCCTGGCGTTTCGGAATATCGCAGAAGAGTAAAATCTCACGTTGGTCAGTAGTCAGCGCCCGCAGGATCCTCCTTGGATGTTGCGACAGAGCTTGGTCACTCCCTCCAGTGACTAAGCTCGGAAAAACCACACTAGCTTGGTCACTCTCCCCTGAGACCGGCCGTGGCAACCGCTCAGCAGCTTGGTCAGTTTCGCCAGTGACCAAGTTTACCGTTGCGGGTTCAGCTTGGTCAGTCGGCACGCGGAGCGACGCCTTCAAATGCTCCTTCAAGGCCCACTGGCTTTCGTTATCAGATACATCGTCGAGCCCTTGAACTACGAGATGACCCAAGATCCGACGAACATCATTCTCTGGTTTCGCCAGAGCACTTTCGCTTCCATCAACTCGATTGCTCCAGTCTTGCAAACCAAGGCAAAAATCCGGGTTTCGTCGCTTGAAAGTCGAACCCCAAGTTGAGCTTGGAAAAGCTGCTGCTCTTCGGCGATCGCGCGGGTGCCGACTATTGACCGGTGAATTACGTCGGCGTGACGAGGGGTGATTCCAGCGCAGGGGTAATAGCGGATGTCTGAACTTCAAAACCAAGGGCTGATGCTATCATCGAGCCGGCGGGGCCGACGATTGAATCGATGATGTCTCCATCACATTTCAACGGGTGCAAATTGACCCGGCAGGTTGGCTGGCGCGAGCAAACCCCGAAACTAACGTGATGCCGTTATGAAATCAAACATCACGTTACTACTGTTATCCATCGCGGCATTGGTCCCTGTCGGAATCAATGCTCAGTCCCCCGAGTCAGTGAAGGCGAATGCCGGCCTTTTCAAACTCGGACCGTTTGAGTATTACGCCGAGGAGCGAGTGGATCAACCCGCCGCCGCTCCGAACAGTCCCAAGCTTCCGCATTCGAAATTGTGGCTGTTGCCCACCCTCGTGGTCTTGCCTGAATCCGTCTAGATTTTCGACGGCTCTGGACGGACGTTGGCGCAGCGAGACCTTTTCCCCGATTTGTCCAAGGAGGCGGGAAAAAGGGAGTCAGTGACTGCGCCCAATGAGCCACTTTCCGGCCGGGTGGTCTTCAGGCTGTCGCCGCCTTCAATCAGTCCCTTGGCCAAGGCGATGCTGCTGGCGCACATGTGCAACGATCCGTCGATGCGCGACGTTCCAGCAGACGACTATTTCTACCGCGCCCTGATCATGGCTGACGTCCCCGAGATCGAAGCGATCGTCAAACAGAACCCTGCGCTGCCAAAGCTCTACGCTGCGACCGATGCGATCGCCGCTGCCTACCAGATGGAAATTGCAGCACCGCGAAGGGTAGCGCTCACCCTCGAATGTGGCGGATCAGTACGCGGATACACGGTCTTCAATCCGGGCTCCACCTTGTCGTCGACCTCAACGATCGCCATTGACCTGGAAGGTTTGGACATTCGTACGGCTCGGCTCTTCTTCAACGGTCGCTTCAGCGTGCACGCCGATATGGAGATTTCCCTCAGCAACCTTCAGGTCTCGATGGCGGAATACAATCTCAACACATTCGCCGAGGCGGTCTCCAAGGAGCTGTACGACCGTGTCACCGAATCGCGATCCACGAAGAAGGGATTCCTGTTCTGGGGTTCTACCCGCAAGACGGTCGAATCTTGGATGAACAGCTCAATCGACCAGTCGGCGACTGGCGCGTCGCACATGTCGTCGCGCATCTTTCTCCGGGACGTCACGAGTCCTCGATTGTTGGATGCGGCAACCAGCTTCATTTTCAAGCCATTCGAGGAGGCGACCGGCGAGCGATTGGCGACAATGGCAGAAGATCACCGGGCTGCGGCAATTAAGGCAGATGCCACCCACCAAACGGAGTTGGCGGAAGCCCACCGTCGCTACGCAGCCTACCTCGATACCCTTCGTAATCATACCGACAGCGGGGATGCTAGTGAGAAGGCCCTCGAAGCATTGGAGAAAATCTTCAAGCTTTCGGGAGGAAGTGGGGATGGGGGTGACGATGTCACCGGTGGCGCGGTCGCGGGCGGCGCTGCGTCGGGCAATCCCTATGTGGCGGCGGCAATGTTCCTTGCCCGGGGAATTGTCTACAAGGATGACCAGAATAGCGACAAGCTTCATGTCATCGCTACCCGCAAAGCCGTTTGGTCCGAGACGGACAGCAAACTGTTCTCCGGGGTGGTCGCGAGCCAAACCGCGTCGGGATACTCGGTCACTCAAGCAAGCTTCCCCGAAGTGATCGAACTGAACAACGCGGCGGCGGTCAGGTCGCTGGATGGAGGCTTCACGCAAGAGTTTCTCCGCCAGTTCCGCCGAGAGATGGCCGAGAAGGCGTTGCGGGTTACCCCCAGAGCATTGCCGAATCCGGCACTGGGACCAGATCCCGCCAAGCAAAGATAGCGGCTTCTGATTAACGAATGGGGTCGCGACGGTTGCCCTGTCCCTAGCCGCTGCCGAAGCAATCTGCTTTCGGCAGTGGCTTCCGGTGTCCAGCCGGCCCAGCGGTCGGGATTGTCCACAGTTTCTGACAGGTGTTTTTTGACGGACACTTTCTGATCCCCTCCTCTTGCAAATATACCAATTTCATCGACCTGTATTGCACACCATGAAACATCTTTCTGAGTCCGGTTTGCTCGGTGCCGTTCCCACCTCCTTTTGGATAGCCTCCATCAGGAAGGAGATTGAGTCCGACTTCGCCCGCTGCGCTTCTTATCTGGTCGCCGCCGGGCCCAAGGCACGCGGTCCGGTGCTCAATCACTTCACGTATCAAATGTGGTGGGAGGCAGGCCATCAGGCTGCGACTTCCCTTCGCAAGACCTATGACACGATCAAAGCGGGAACGGTGGACGTCGGCAATTTCCAGAAAGCCCGCAATCGAAACAGGAAAGCCGTCGAAGAGTCTCTCGGATCGATCATTCTTGAAAAGATGAAGGCCGAAGCGCATCGCTTTTACCTCAAACAGAGCGCCAACCTCAAATTTTCGCACCAGGACGTGATCGAATTTTTCCGCTGTTCGGACTTCGAAGCGAAAGGCCTCATCAAATACCTCCGCGACAAGGTACTGGTCACCGAGATTAAACCGGGAACCTTTCAGGTGAACGAGGGGTGCCTTGAGATCGGTGTAGATGGCTACGGCAGGAAATCGCTGTGCGATGCCGTGTGCGGACAATTCGCGAAAGGGTTTCCCAACAAAGGCGAGGCTTTCGATTCGTTCGAGCTCCTGCTGGAAGTGGCGAAAGACATGGAGGTGGTTCTCAAGCACTTGAACGTCGAAGTCCAAGGCAAGGAAGCCGGCACCTGCAACTTGAGGAAATATTTCCGGGAACTGGAGAAATCGTCAAAGGAGCGAGTTGCCAAGACCGGGGAAGACACCTCAGACAACGTGGCTTTTCCCTTTGGTTTGCCCAGAAGGACCCTTGTCTCTCCACCGACGACTGGCTGGAACTGATCTGCAGGAATCCCTACCTTACCCTGCACCATCCTCGAACGTTCTCTTACTTCCTGGATTCAACCGCTCTCAAGGGTCTTCGCGGTGTCGTAGCAAAGATCAAGGGGGAACTTGCAGCCGATCTCGGGCATGTTGACCCTAACGAAATTTCGGACGACGCAAACGTGTATCAAATCTCTCTCCTCGTTAACCTTCTCTAATTTAGTATCATGAAAATAATCATCATTCTCAGTCTGCTTGTTTCTCCAATGGTCTTTGCATCTCAGGCGCGAGATCAGGAAATGGCTCCCATGGAGAACATGGAAAAGGGAGGCAAGTGAATCGCCCTCTTCCGGAGTCGCACGGACGAAGAGCGACGAATCATTGAAAACCGGGAGCCATCCTGACGATGGCTCCTTTTCAATTTCGACCATCGTGCCATCGACCTGTAACCGGCCAACTTCGCGGCGTCCCGATGAAGCCCTTCTTTACCTCGTCGGCATTCGCAACGCCTTGGATCGTGTCACCTCCGTCTGATTCCCGGACGCCAAAAAGAACCCAACCGCCTCGCGTATTCGAAAAAGCCGAGACGGACCGCCAAATCCTCTGTGGAATCCCACCAGCGGCTTTCTTGAACTCAATGCCGTTCCATTCAAGCTAGTTCAGGCGTGCATTCAGATCACCAAGGGTCATTGGACTTGATCGGAGCTGTTGCTAGAAGCCGTCTCCAAAACCAGACGAACCTTGCTGCGGTCCTGGCCTTTAACGATTTCGTCGGTGAACTGGGTGAAACGCTCCTTCACTTCATCCACGGTGGCGGGAGCACCAGCGGGGAACAGGGCCGCGAAGAGTTTCTCGGATGACACTGCCACTCGCGAGAGTCCGCTAAGCGCTTGTTGAAGGGTGGTGACGAGTTTCGATGGCAGAGGATCCGGCAAGGCCTTCTCCGACCGGAATTCATCCACGAGTTTCCGCTCGGCGGGCTTCAAGAGGTCGAGATGTTCCTGGATGACGGGATCGTCGAGATCGTTGAGAAGGGCCTTGATCCAGGTGTCGTAGGTTTGCTCGACCTTGGCGGCGAGGTTCGTGAGCCGCTGCTCGGCGGAGATTCCGGCACCCTTTTCCATCGCCGGGAAAAAATCCCCGCAGGTGGCGTTGGATTCGAGATCGCCGGCAGTGAGTGTCTCGCCAGTTTTCAAGTTGCCGAACTCATCCTGGATTTCGAGAAGCTGGCTGCGGTTGATACTTGGGATGCCGACAAGCTGTTGCAGTTGATCCATCCGGAAATCCGTAAGGAGCACCGCCTTGCGCTTGTCCTGCTTGGTGTCCAACCGAGCATGCTGATAGAGATCCAGGTAAGCGGTGATGTAGCCGGCCTTGAGATCCTTCAACGCCTGAATGGACTTCTTGCGGAAGACATCGGATTTCCGGTTGGCGGGTGCGACCACTTCGTCCCGCAGCTTTTTCTTGGCAAGCTGGCACCCGGCCCGCCATGGATGGCTCTCGGGTAAAACCGACTCCGCATTGGTCAGGTAGGCGGTGTATTCTGAAAGCGTGTTGGCGAATGCCTTGAGTTCGGCCATTTCCTTGACGCTTTCGAAGACGGGCTCCAGCGCCTTCACCTCATCGCTCGAATAGCGGAAGTTCTTGAGCTGGCCCGGAGTCTTGTAGGCTTGGAGGCTTTCGAGAAAGTCCTTCGCCTTGTCGATGTTCACGGCAAGAGCGGTGATTTCGTCATCTGCCAGCAGGCGGTGGCCCCAGAACGGAATGCCGTGGCCGAACTCCTGCTTGGACAGGACCAGTTTTTCCACCTGCTTGATGACCTCGACATTCAATTTGACGACGGGTTCGGGATCATTCTGCGTCACTTGGACGGCCAGCCCCGAAGGGAGTCCCAGCAAATCGAACAGCGCCTTGATGGCGGGGATGTTCCAGTCCTTGGGCTTCTTGATGTGCTTGAACTCGGTGAGTTCGTCCAAGGCGCGTGTCGCCATTTCCTTGAGGTCGGTGGCTAAAAATTCTCTTCCGGGAACTGAGAGAACGACATCGCCTGAGTGGATCAAAGCCCCCAGCACCACCACCAGCAATTCCGGTTCGAGGCGGAACTTCCCGGGCGCGACGAAATAGGGAACCCCGTAGATGTCCTGAATCAGCTCGGAACGGTTGAGCACCTGCCCGTGGCCCTTCTTATCGAGGAGGTCGATGACGTGCTTGGCGTAGGGGCTGTTATAGGGATCAATCTTGTCCCCGTTCATCAGCCCAAGCCCGTCGAGGACGGCGACGCCTGTTTGCGTTGGATTCGCCGATAACCCACGGAGCGCATCCTGGATGGCGGCGACGGCATTCCCATTTCTGCCAAAGCTGATCCGACGCGAGAACGTCGGGTAGTCGCCGCAGATGGTGGTAAAGTGGCCGCTCAACTGGCGCGATGCGGCGGTGAAGATCTGCTCAACCGGCGTGAGACCGGAGGCATTCGCTCCTGCCAGCGCTTGGCTTAGGTTTTTCTTTTTCCCTTCATGGGTGACCTGGACCGCCGTGAGAAATTTTTCGCGCAACCATCGGGTCAGCTTTTTAAAATGTTCCTCGGATTTCGCCAAGTAGGCCTGCTTTTTCTGTCCCGTGGACGTGCCGGCAAGATCAAGTGAGGCAGCGTAGAGTTTCAGCGGATCAGTGAATCCGGCATCTAGGCCATCGAGCTTGAAGAACACTTCATCCGGCTTTTTCTCGTCGGTGTATTTTGGCGGAGAAAATGGCTGGATGAAATAGAGGTAGAAGTCCCTGGGAGGATTGGCCGTCGAGCGTTCGCTGGGGACACCGAAGAACAGCCAACCCCGCTTCGTCGCCTTCCGTTCGGTCCACTCGATTTCGCGCTCCCAGACTCGGAAGCCGGTGTAGGCGGAAGGATCGCTGCATTCCAGGATCTCGGTGAGTGCCTGATAGTAGCCACGGTCGAGCGAATCGTCTGAAAGGCTCTCGGCCTTCTTTTCAATCAGCGCGTCGTAATCGTCGGTTTTCTTGAGATCGAGATAGACCTGGCGGTTGTCGGTATTCTGGGAAACGAACTGGCCGCTAACGGTGGTGCGGATTTCCTTGAGGGTCACTTCGACAAGACTCAATAGGTCATCCGCCGGGGCACCGCCAATTTGACCGGCCATCGCATGGAACAGGCAAAGGCGGTCCCGCAGTTCCTCGGGCGTGAGACCGATGGGCAAATGAATATCGTTGGTGGTCAGCCTGTGAACAGAAAGCCCGTGGATGATTCTCAGAGCCATCGGCTTATACTGCTTTTTGGGAAAAGCGCTTTTGACCTTTTCCTCAAGAACGACGGTGCATTCCATCACAGCTTTGACGTCTTGGATGGCGCGGAATGCCGGCTCGCCCATCAGGTGCGACCAAAAACCATCGGCCGCCAGTATCCCGGGTTCGTCATGAGGCACATCGGAATCCGCCATGGCGGAGATGGTGCGCGAGAGCACTTGCAAGACTCCACGTTTCTCCACAATGGGAACCCGCTGGAATGTGTCGATGTAATCGGGGTGAACCGGGAAGAGATCCACCAAGTCATCCATCCGTTCATTCCAATCGCCATAGTATTTGGCAAATTTCTCAAGGTAGGCGCGGACGCTTTTTTTCTGCGCAGCCGTTTTTTTGAGCAGGCGGTTAGCCACGACGAATTTGACATCGGAGGTGGCGATCTGGACTTGCTGGAACCGGTCTTTGACCCGGCCGAGACTATCCGCGGCAAATGCGAACCGACCCGAATCGAAAATCGCCTCCTGGACGCCGGCCATGAAACGGAACTTCAGGCTTTTGCAAACCTCCCCGACTTCACGCAAGAATCCGAGGTCGAGAACCAACGCTTGGTCCTTCCGGCTACGAAGGTAGTCAAGAAGCTCGTCCACGATCACCAGCAGGCCGTGCTTGGCATGGACCTTGTGGAAAGCCGCCATCATGTCCTCGAAGGAGGATTTGTTCTCGGACACCTCGTGCGCCGCCGGGAAGACGTAATCGACGCCCATGGCGGCTAATTGCTTGGTCAAGGATCCTGTGAGGATCTCACGCAGGCCCATCGTGGTGGAACCGATTTCCATCCGGATGACCTTGTAGCGACCGGCAAATTTCTCCGCTGCCTTCTTCACCTCCGGGTTTTCGATTCCCTCCAGTGAGGTGGCATCTTCCGCGATCGCCGAGATGACGGACATCAAGTGACTTTTCCCCGAACCGTAGTTGCCAACGACAAGCACGCCCTTCGTATCTGGATTTCCTTCAAGGAGCAGGTTGGAGAAGAAAATGCCGGTCAACCGGTCCGCCATGTCCTTGGAAATCACATACGATCGGACCAATTCCTGGGCCTTCTCCTTTTTGTCGCTCTCCCGGAGTTGAACGACGGACTCGATGGGATCGAACTGGATGAGATCGGAGTAACGCATGGGTGGTGATATTTCTAAATTTCGTGGATGATGCATTCCAAGTCCTGCCGCGGTGTTTTGAGATGGGCGGGATGATCCTCCGGCCCGAAGACCAAGGAATCTTGCGCAAATGTCCCCGGCCACGATGCGACCAGGAGGAATCGCCGTGAAGCATTCTTCACCATATCGATCGGCTGAAGCATGAGGCTGGTCTCGAACAAGATTTCCAAGTGATCGAGACAAAGGACCTCCTTGCCCCCGCTGGACAGCATGTCGGAAAAGGCGTCGTCCACCGACACGGCCCTGTGTGGGGAAGGAATTTCGATCAGCGCCGCCGAGAGAAGCCTTCCAACATCCAGCACGGCACCATCCTCCGCGTCCGCCACGGCACGGATCACGGCGGAACGCTCGGTTGCCGAACCGCCCGCCACCCAGATGATGCGGAAATGCTCCCGCCGAGCGGTCTGCAGAGCAGAGCGGAGCCCGACAATGTGCTGGGTAAATCCCTCAGACATGGATGCATTTTCGATCACCACGTAGTGAAAATGTGGCTAATATTGGGCAACTGACACTTGGGGAGAAAAGCCGGAAATCCGATAGCCGGGAAGGGCAAAGGAAGGCATTCCGACATTTCGGCCATTTTTACGTGATCTCCATCACGGCCAGTGAAGTGACAGCACGCAAACTGCATGCGTCACATCTACTCCGCGCCGGACTTTGACTCCGCATCCAGCTCCGCCTGTGCATCCAGTGCGCCAGCCCCATAAGCGACCCTTTCCTGGAAAGACTCCAACGACTCGATGGCTTCCCGGTGCATCTCCGCCAAGTGCTTGGCATGATCGATCTCCCGCAGATCCAGCTCCTCCTGAGTCACGGCCCAAGGAGGCATCGGGAAAACCTCTGGATCGATCATCGTGAACGCCAACCGCAAGATGTCCTCGATGGAACGTTTCGAGGCCTCGATCGGTAGGCAAGGCACTTCCCGCAAGCCAAGACGCTTCAGCGATTCGTTGAGACGGTAGAATCCGCGGATTCCCTTCACCGGCAGGATTTTGCCTTTGCTCACGAAATCATGGAACGTGCTGCGGGGAAGCGGCGGATGAAAATAGCGGCTAATCGTTTCCCGGCGGACCGCGAATTCCGGATAGCTCGGAGGTGATGGCTTCGACGACGACTGGCTCATTTCGGGATGCTCGATCCCCGACGAGTATTTGTCACCGGAAGAAATACTTAAGGAACCTAAAATAGTTGCCAGTCCAGTTGCCAAAAATGCACCATTAATCCGGATTTCGGGGGGCCGGGGCGGATTCCGGCGGAGGAAGGGTATTCTATCCGGAAACGAAAAAAGCCCTAAAACCTAGGGGTTTTCAACGGTTTTAAAGGCGTGGAGCATAGGAGATTCGAACTCCTGACCTCTTCATTGCGAACGAAGCGCTCTACCAACTGAGCTAATGCCCCTCACGATTCCACGCCGGAGTGACTGACAGCCTGAGCCCCGCAGTGCAAGATGGAAGTTTGCATCAATCCGGCAGGCACCTGCGGAAAAAACATACGGAGCGATTAACAATGTTTTGCCAAAGTCGGCGGATGCTTCATGATCCGGCCATGAAAACGGCTTCATGGATTTCCGCTGCCTGCGCGCTCCCGCTCCTGCTAACCGGCTGCGGCAACTCCGGGAGCAACAGTGCCGGCGGCTCCCAGCAACCCGGCATCGGGCCTTTCGACAGCCAGGGCCGATACCGCGAGGAATGGGCGGACAACCCCTCGCAATGGCGGCGGCCCGGCAGCAGTGCGCCGTCCCGCGTGACAAAGACGGACGATCTCCCGCAGATCGCCCAAAACGAGCAACCTCCCCTCAACTCGGTGCCGCTGGTGAACAACAATTCATCTTCGCCAAAACCCACCATTTCCGAAACCCGAACGGCCACGAAAACCACTGTCACCTCACGCTCTCAGCCGGAAGCCGTTGTTGTGAAAACCAGGCCGCTGAATAAGGCGGAGCAACAAGCGATGGCCAGCAATTCGAAACCGAGCCGCGAATCAGGGTCCACCGTAAAAAATAAACCCAAACCGACGGTGGAAGTCGCCAAAACGAAAACCAAGCCCAAGCCCACCGTCAAAGCGAAACCCAAATCCACCCGCTACGTGGTGAAATCCGGCGATTCACTTTCCGCCATCGCCAGCCGCAACGGCACCTCAGTTTCTGCCCTGAAAAGCGCGAATGGCATTTCCGGCACCCTCATCCGGCCGGGACAATCGCTGGTCATCCCGAAAAAATAGCTGCCTTGCGCCGTTTACGCGGGAAAGCGGTCCGCTATTTTTCAGCCGTCACGCACCGCCATTTTTGCGGGATCGAATAACTTGCGGGACCTCACAAAGCGTTCCGGCACCATTTGAAAATACCGGTAAAACTGGCGCCGGAAGGTCTCGATAGACAGGAATCCCAAGTCGCTCGCCACCTCTTCCGGGGATTTGCCACCTTCGAGCTTTCGCCTCGCGACGACCATTCTCTCCATCATCATCCATTGTTTCGGTGGAAAACCAATGTCACGCATGAACACCGTGTGGAAGTAGCGCTGACTGCAACCCAATTCCTGACACACTTCCGCAACCCGGTAGGATTTGCACAGCGCCAGCCGCTCAAGACAATACGTCACGCCCGAGTTGCACTCGATGACGCGCCACATCTGGTTTGTTCGGATGATTCTCAAAAAATGGTGCGTAAAATGGACAGCAACTAACTTCATGGCCTAAACGAAGATTGGTCAACGTACCTTTTCGGTGTTCCCTCTCTATAGAACGTTAGAAATACGATGGAAAACCACTGATCCCCTCTGTTTTTATCGCAAAATTTGCTCCAACCCCCTGATTCTCCTTTCGTGCAATCCACTCAGGCCATCGTCATTCGCCTCACCCGCCTGACGGACACCAGCCTCATCGTCCACTGGTTCACGGAAAACCACGGGCTCGTCAAAACCGTCGCAAAAGGCGCCCGCCGCCCAAAAAGCCCTTTCGCCGGCAAGCTGGATCTCTTTTTTGGCGGAGAAATTTCCGTCGCCCACGCCCGCCGCGGTGATCTCCACCAGCTCCGCGAAGTATTCATCAGCCACTGGCGGGAAGGCCTGCGCCGCAGCTACGCTTCCACGCTTCTCGCCGCCTACTTCTGCCAGTTACTTGAACTCGCCGTGGAACCCGAGCACCCGGATGCTGCCTTGCACGATCTCCTCCAGCGGGCGCTCGACCACATCGAAGTTTCGCCCGCCAGCCTCAGGGCGCTCCGCCATTTCGAAACAGAGCTCGCGCGTCTTCTCGGGGTTTCACAAATTCAAGGCGACGCCTCGATCTCGTTGCGGGACGCACTTGGCACATTACCCGCTTCTCGCACCGAGTTAATTGAAAGAGTTTCACCAACGAGTGATTTCAGCTCGTCACGAGACGGAAATGACCGATACTAGGATCAATCCCACCACTTCATGGACTCCCCGACCGCAACCCTCATTGGCATCCTTCAAGACCGCGTCGAATCCCTGCGCGCTGCAGGTAACCTATCCGAAGCCCTTCATGCTGCGAGCGCCGCTGTGGAAAAATCCCAACAAACCCTCGGTCCCAATCTCGACAGCATCGACGCTTTCGCCTCAGCCTTGGAAATCCGTGGCGACATCCACCGTGAGCTCGGCAACTTCGAGCTCGCCCGTGACGACTACCGCCAGGCCATCGACCAACTCCAAGACCGTCCCGACCGCTTCGACCAGATCGGCCGCCTCCATGCCGGGCTCGGTGCCGCTTACGACGGCCTCGGCCGCGAAGAGCACGCCGTGAACAACTGGAAAATCGCCATGGAGTTCTTCGAGCGCCATGAACCCCCGCTCCTTCTTGATATCGCTGCCATGGCGAACAATCTCGGATTCATCGCCAAGGCAGCCGGCGATCTCGACACCGCAGAATCGAGCTTCCTCCGCGCCCTGGAAATCCTCCATTCCCAGCTCGGCCAGGACCACGAACAAACCGCCACCGTTTCCAGCAACCTCGGCGCCCTCTATCAGGCCGCCGGTTTTTACGAACAGGCTCGCGAAATGCACATGATCGCCCTTGAGACCCGCCGCACCCTTCTCGGTGAAAACCACGCGGACACCGCCCAGTCCCACAACAATCTTGCCCTCGCCCTGCTCAACACCGGCGACCGATCGTGGGCCCGCCGTCATTTCGAAAAATCCCTCGCCGGCTACGAAGCCCTCGGGCCCGAATACGCAGACGACCTCGAAGCCGTCGCCTCCAACTACACCGACTTCCTCCGCGAAGAAGGCGAAGCGAACCTCGCCGACGTCATCGCCGGCCGCGTGCGCGAAGTTCTCGGCGCGACGGCAGTTTGATAGAGGGAATGGACGTATCGTCCATCTTCTTGTGAAACCTGAGCCCGTCGTCCGATGAAAAACAGCCTCGTCGCGTTTTCGGCAGCTATCCTTTCCATCGGCCTTGTGGTTGGCGCACCATCAGCCAAAATCACCTTTGGAATCCCACAGCGTAAGGAACTTCGCGTTACAAAAGACGGAGCAGTTACCGTTTATCTCGAAGTTCCTGTCAAAATCACCAACCTCTCCACCGAGACCCTCTGCTTCGGCCACAATTTAGGCCCTCTGTTTCGGGAGCATGTCCGACGCAGGAAAAACTCGAAACACTGGACGGAGATCACTGCTGCTGGGATGTGTGGAGTGGGATACAGCATCGAAAAACTTGCCCCGGGAGCATCGATCGAATCCATCAGGTTGGTTCACACAAAATACTCCAGCTGCGGATACCGCCTGATGCTATCCGTCAACACGATTGCGGCAGATCAGGAATCGAGTGAAGTGATCAAGAGTGAGCCACTTTTGCTTCCACGGTTCCAATGATTTTGTTCAGAACATCTCTACCTGCGCCACGTATGTCCGGCGGCACATCCCCACCGGTTTTTTTGTTCCGCACATGCCGCTAGCGGCAATCAGGAATGTTGAGTGAAAACGCACACTATTTCGCAAACTGCTGACCTGCTTAGAAGCTGAGGACTTTCCTCCGGTTCTGATTTCCAGGTTTTAACACCCTCCCTAAGTGATTTTTCAAAGAACTTAGCTGGAGGCGGAGGAGGGAATCGAACCCTCGAATGACGGTTTTGCAAACCATTGCCTTACCACTTGGCTACTCCGCCATTCGCATGGCGCGGGGGCGAGTGAGTAAGGCGGATGGTCGGATGTGTCAATACTTGGATTCGCCGTGAGTTGAATTGGCGGGGGGTCAGCGGCGGTAAGAGCCGTGGAAGGTAATGGAGGTGCCGTATGCGTGATGATGGCGAGGTGGCGGGCAGGGGGCGACGTATCGTTGGCGGCGTTCGTACTGGATGATGCGCTTGCCCCAGATCTCGTTGCCGCAGTGGTCATAGCCAATGAAGTAGCGCTCAGTGTAGATCGGCGTGCCACAGGATCGGTGGCCACTGATGTAGATGCGGGAGGAGTGGCGGGAACGCGCGTCGGCTTGAGGGATTGAGCTTAGCAGGACAACGGCGGCGGCGAGGGTCAGTTGGATGATTTTTGATTTCATAAGGTCGTCATTCTTTTCGGATGACGGGGATTACGACGGGTGTTTTTTTGAATTATTCACAGGCTGAAAAAATGATTTGAGGCGGAGGATTCCGGGGTTTGACCTTTGCAGTGGGGTCGGATAGACAACCTTCTATCCGCTCATGATTCGCGAAATTGTCCAATATGGTGATCCCGTCCTCCGCCAACGCTGCCGCCCTGTCACCGAGGTGGACGAACGAATCATCGAGCTGGTGGAAGACATGCTGGATACGATGGTGGATGCGAACGGAGTAGGCCTCGCCGCGCCGCAGGTGGGTGAGGACATCCGTCTGGCGGTGATCGACGTCTCGCACGATCCGGAGTGTGTTACATTTCTCAAGGTGAATGGCGAAGATGCGGATTTGGTGTCGGTGATGCCGCTCATTTTCATCAATCCGGAAATTGCCTTCGGTCAGGAAAAAGAGTTTGGCATGGAGGGTTGCCTTAGCATCCGCGGGATTCGCGCGGAGGTGCGGCGGCCGGAGTCGGTGAAGGCGACATTGCCGCAACTGGATGGCTCGGTGCTGGTGGTGGAGACGGATGGGCTATTGGCACGCGCGTTGCAGCATGAAATCGACCACTTGAACGGCGTTCTCTTCGTCGACCGGCTGCCGGCGGTGGCCAAGGTCTCGATGAGAAACCGCCTGAAGCGCTTGCTGGACGGCCGCGGGGAAAGTTGAAACTTTTCACAGTGAAGCTCGACTTTCCGCTCTCATTAAGATTTTTTTCCAAGTGTTAACGCGTAACAAGCCAAGCTTTCCATTTCAACTCCCACCGAATTTAAAATGAGCACGAACCGAGGAATTTTCGAAAGTTTTCCAAATCAGCCCGGCCCGCGCCAGGACTCTCCATTTGCCGTGGTTCATGAACCAGCGCCAGAGCCGGCTTCCAGCCCGTTTGCAGCGGTGGCGCGGCAGGATTCACCGTTCACCGTGGTGGATGAATCCGCCGACGCGCGGCAGGTGGAGCCCGGCAAACCGGCGAAACTGCCAGAGCGCCGGAAGCAGGATTCCCCGTTTCAAGTGGCCGAGCCATCTGAAGGCTTTGGGTTTGAGGCCACGCCGCAGCCGTATGCAGCGGCTCCTTTTGAAATTTCCCCGCAACCGGCGGCCCCGGTGCCTGCGCCATTTTCGTCACCTGCCCAGCCGGCAGCATCGCCGTTCTCCGTCGCTGTTGAGCCGCAGCGAGGACCTTCACAGACGACTCAGGCAGCGATCGCGGCGTTTTCCAACTGGCAGGATTCCCAGCCCGCTGCTGCGCCTGCAACGGCGGTGTTCGAGCAAGCTGCGCCTCCTCCGTTCACGCCGGTCACTCATGTTCCATCGGCTTTCAGTGCCGCACCCCAGCAGCAGCCCGCAGCACCTGCAATGGCACCCGTGGCCGCGTCAACCCCGGGCACACCGGTGGACGGTTCACAGTCCGATTCATTTTCCATCCGCCAGCTCGAGCTCCGCGCGATTTTCGGTGTGGATCGTGAAATGACGCCGGATGAAATCCTCCAGCGTTCGCGTGCACTTCCTGGCATGCGCAACATCGCCCGCGTGGCGGCACAGGACATGGCGACGATCGAGGCATTGAAAAGCCTTTTGCCTAATCTCGGCTTCGGTTCTGGCGGCTTAAAACTTTACGCGGGATCCGTGCCGTTGGAATTCATCCGTGAGGGATCCGTACTGCTTGCCGTGCAAACGGACGGTGGGTTTGCACCCGGAGTGCGTGAAACGCTGATGATTGTGGCTCGCGAACTGGGCCGTCTGTCCTGAGTTATCGGCTGGTGTCTTGATCCACCGGTTGCTGCAGTTTTTCCAACTCACTGCGGATTTCCGGGCTGGCAAGATGGATCCATTCGTCCTGGGTGGCTGGCGGTTGTTCGAGGATCGCCTCGGCCATCGCCCGCTGTGCTTCATCGCGGAGGGCGGCGTTTTCCAGAGATGCGACCCATCCGAAAGCAGCGGAAACATCGCGTTTCGACCACTGCGAAACCACGGCGTTCATGCTTGCACTGCGGGCCTCGCCGGAATCAAAAAGGACAATCCAAGCCGCAGCGTCTGCGGGTTTTTCGGCAGCCCAGCGTTGGACGACCTGGACGAGGGCGACATCAAACTCGCGCCCGGCCATACCGGATTCGGATAGAAGATTCGCCGCGCGTTGGGGATCGGTCTCGGCGAGGACGAGCGAGATTTTTCCATAGGCGAGGGCGATTTCCTCGGGATTTTCCAATGCGTCAGCCCATCGGATGGCTGCCTCGATGTCGTTCTCGGCAAGGCGCATCACGAGATGCTGGACGAGTCGGACCCGCTCGGGTGCGCCGGCGTTGAGCTGCTGAAACGCTTCGGCAGCAAGCTTCGGATCGAGCTCGATTTGGTTCCAGACGATGGCCGCGATGGCTGGGTTTCGTTCTGCGGGGGAGGCGATTCGGCCTGCTTCTTCGAGCGATTCGCGGAGTTTCTTCCGGGCTTGCGGCGAAGTTTCCCGCGAGTTGCGCGGGGATTTGGTGACGGCGGGTGATGATTCCGGATTAGCCTCGCGCAGCCCTTTCTCCGAAGACTTGTCGCAGGATACCAACAACAAACCCGCAGAAACCAACTGGCAGAAGAGGCGTGGATTCATGGTGCGTGCTCAGTCGATGCCGCGCTTTTTCAAAAAAGGAACAAGCTCGTCGACGCCGAAGTCCGCCAGCATCTCGCCGTGCCAGTCCATCGTGGGTGCCTTGGATTGTCCTGATAGATCGACCATTTCCTGCATGGCCGCTCGGTTGCCGGAGACGATAACGGTTTTCACTTCAATGTTTTTGCGCGAGAGGAAATGGACGACCTCGTCGCACCATGGGCAGCCGGGTTTGATATAAAGGATGGGTAAATTGGCCATGAGTGGAAGCTAACTCCATTTTCCGCCGCCGCCAAGCCCGGCGCTGTGTCACTCCCGCTAACACTTGTCTCCGCGTTTTGTGGGAATCTTTGCTCCATTCTCCGCATCGCATTGCCAAACGCCGCAGCGCCTGCCTACATGCAAGTGCTATGAGCACCTTAGCCAATACCTCCCACACCGCTCTGCAGAAATGGGTCGATGAAATGGTCACCCTTTGCACTCCTGACGCCGTCGAATGGTGCGATGGATCCCAGGCGGAATGGGACCGTCTCACCGCGCTACTCGTTGATAAAGGCACCTTCACCCGACTCAATCCCGCCAAGCGTCCCAACTCATTCCTCGCCCGCTCGACCCCGTCAGACGTCGCCCGCGTGGAAGACCGGACGTTCATCTGCTCAAAGCGCCCTGACGAAGCAGGTCCCACCAATCACTGGCACGACCCCGCTGAAATGCGCGTCAAGCTGGCTGCTAGATTCAAAGGCTCCATGAAAGGCCGCACGATGTACATCGTCCCGTTTTGCATGGGCCCGCTCGACTCGCCACTCGCAAAAATCGGCGTGGAAATTTCTGACAGCGCCTATGTCGCCTGCAGCATGCGGATCATGTGTCACATGGGAGCACACGTTCTGAAGCGTCTTGAGGATGAATCATCCGGCGTCACCCCGAAAAAACGCGACGGCCACGGCCAGTTCATTCCCTGCCTTCACTCCGTCGGCGCGCCGCTCGAGGCCGGCCAGGCGGACACCACATGGCCCTGCAATGACGACAAGTACATCGTCCATTTTCCTGAAACCCGTGAGATCATGTCCTACGGCTCGGGCTATGGCGGGAATGCTTTGTTAGGGAAAAAGTGCCTTGCCCTGCGCATTGCGTCGAACATTGCCCGCGAGCACCAGTGGATGGCAGAGCACATGCTCATCGTCGGCATCCACGCCCCGGACGGCACCAAGACTTATCTAACGGCAGCCTTTCCTTCCGCCTGCGGCAAGACCAATCTCGCCATGCTCATCCCGCCGAAATCCTATCAGGACGCCGGTTGGAAAACTTCCATCGTCGGCGACGACATCGCCTGGCTCTGGCCACATGCGGACGGCAAGCTGCACGCGATCAACCCGGAAACCGGCTTCTTCGGCGTCGCTCCCGGCACCGCCTACGAGACCAATCCCATCGCGATGGACTCGATGAAGGAGAACACCATTTTCACCAACGTCGGCCTGACTGACGACGACGACATCTGGTGGGAAGGCATGACCCCGGACAAGCCCGCGCACCTGATCGATTGGACCGGCAAGGATTGGACGCCGGATTGCGGCCACACCGCCGCGCATGCGAACGCGCGCTTCGCCGCACCCGCCGTGCAGTGCCCAACGATCGATCCAGAGTGGCAGAATCCGGAAGGTGTGCCCATCGACGGCATCGTTTTCGGCGGCCGCCGCCCGACCACCATGCCGCTCGTCTATCAGGCGTTCAACTGGAGCCACGGCGTTTATGTCGGGGCCACCATGGGTTCGGAAATGACCGCTGCCGCCGTCGGCACGATTGGAAAAGTGCGCCGCGACCCCATGGCCATGCTGCCGTTCTGCGGCTACAACATGGGTGCCTATTTTGGGCATTGGCTCGAAATGCGCCGCTATCTCACGAACCTGCCGCGCTTTTTCCACGTGAACTGGTTCCGCAAAGACGAGGACGGCTCATTCTTGTGGCCGGGATACGGTGAAAACATGCGCGTCCTGGAGTGGATCTTCAAACGCTGCAACGGAGCTGCGGCCGGTTATGAGACCCAAATCGGTTGGACACCGGCGTTCGAGGATTTCAACATTGATGGCCTCGATGGCTTCACCAAAAAAAGCTACGACAAGGTCATGGCTTTCAATCGGCACGAATGGAAAGCTGAGCTCATCAGCCAGGGCGAGCTCTTCATCGACCTCTATGATCACCTTCCCAAAGAGCTGATCTTCCAACGCGAGTTGCTGGCCGCGCGTTTGTCCTGAATCCAAGCAAGGCAGGTGCATCAAGCATAACTGTGAGACGCATCAACGACCGTTCAAGGCGATCGTAGATGCGCCAGGAGCCCGGTGATTTCAGAATCAGGCAGCCCGGATTGAGGTGTTTAACAGCGTTGACGCCTGTATCTTTTCCGTTCACTTTTCGACCGTTATCCACTTTTTGGAACTTCAACCTATCATCCAATGACCCTCATTCGTCGTTTCTTTTCGGTCGCCCTCGCGGCCTCACTCGCCACGATGGCCTTCGCTCAGGACGCCAAGCTCAACATCGCCACCGTCGATATGCAGGAGCTTTTCAAGCAATACTACCGCACGAATGAGGCTCAGAAGCAGATCAACGTCGAGCGTGCCCGCATCAACAAGGACAACAACGAGCGTCTCGCCCGCATCCGTGAACTGGAAGGCACCCTCGCCAGTCTCCGCAAACAGCTCGAAGATCCAGCCCTCAACGACTCAAAGAAGCAAACGCTCTTCAAAGACTGGCAAACCCAGCAACAAGAAGGCATCGCGCTTGACCGTGAGCGCCGCGAGTTCCTCCAGCGCCGCAACCAGGCCCTCAACGAGAAAATGGTGCAGCGCATGAAGGGGATCCTGGAGGAAATCCGCAAAATCGTCGAAGAGCAGGCGAAAAAGGACAATTTCGACTACGTTTTCGACAAATCCGGCCTCAGCACCTCGCAGGTTCCTTTCCTCCTCTACACCAAAGACGCCACCGACATCACTGCCGGCATCCTGAAGGATTTGAACAAGGACGCGCCTGCAGAATCCCTGCCGACCCCTGGCGATCCAGCTCCGGAAATCCCCGGCTCCAACCCCGCCGCACCGGTGGATGCTCCCGACGCCAAATAATCTTTCACTTTTTCTGAGTTGGCATTTGCCCTCACGCTTTCCGAGCTCGCCCAGTGGATCGATGGTGACATCGTCCGGGGCGGGCTCGATTTGTCTCTGACTGGAATGGCCGCTCTGGATGCCGCGGCTCCGGGTGATGTCAGCTTTCTTGGCAACGATAAATACCACGCTCAGTTTCTGGCCACCAAGGCCGCCGCCGTCATCGTCCCTCGCGGCGTGACGACCGGGCCGGAAAACACCGCGCTCATCGCGGTAGACAATCCATCGCTCGCTTTCGCCGTCGTCGTCCGCCACTTTGCCGCCGCTACCCGGAAATTCCAGCCCGGCGTCCACCCGCGGGCGTCCGTCGATCCCACGGCCGTTTTTGATCCGTCAAAAGTTCGGATCCAGGCTGGTGCGGTAATACTCGCAGGCGTCAGGATCGGTGATGGCTCGGACATCGGACCCAATGCAGTCATCGGGGACGACGTGACCATCGGCAGCGATTGCCGGATCCTGGCAAATGTTTCGGTTCGTGAGCGCTGCGTCATCGGCCATCGCGTCATTCTTCAGCCCGGCGCGGTCATCGGGTCGGACGGCTATGGCTACGAGTATGCCGGCGGCCGTCACGTCAAAATTGACCAAGTCGGCATCGTCGAAATCCACGACGACGTGGAGGTCGGCGCGAACTCCACCATCGACCGTGCCCGTTTCGGCAAGACCATCATTGGCGAGGGCACCAAGATCGACAATCTCGTCCAGATTGGCCACAACGTGGTCATGGGAAAACACTGCCTCGTCGTGGCGCAGGTCGGCCTTTCCGGCAGCTCGCATTACGGCGATAACGTCACCATCGGCGGCCAGGCTGGCGTCGGCGGGCACGTCACCATCGGTTCCAATGTCATGCTCGCCGCCCGCAGCGGCGTGACCACCAGCCTGCCGGGCGATACCATCTACGCAGGCAAACCCGCTCTGCCCTTCCGCGAGGAAATGAAACTGCAGGCCCTGGTCAGACGGCTCCCCAAGTATGTCGCACGACTCAAGGCGCTGGAGGAAAAAGTGCTGAAATCCGGGGCCGGAGACTGAACGGTGTCATTCTCCTCAAAAGGAAGTTTTTGGTGACGGAGGTGAAATCCTTGATGCAGGATGTTAGGCTGGATCGTCGCAAGTAAAAATCCTACGAGGGTCTTCATCAGATCACCAGCGGGCTTAATCCGTGCCGGTTTGCGAGTGGCAGATTCTATCAGGCGTTTTTTGGAATACAGTATGTTAGGGGGCTTCGTAGCCGAGTGCTTCACGAAGCCCCTTCTGCAGCTGCACGGCTACCTTGTATTCGTAGGTGCCCATCCCGGGAAATTTCGCATCGAGGCTCATGAAGGCATCGTGCTCGAACCAATAGGTCTCCGCCGCCTTGAAGATAGGTGCCATTGAGATCATCAAAAGCATCGCCGTCGCGTAAACAGGGACGAGAACCCGCGCGACAGTGCAACTCATCAGCGATCGAGCAGGCCCGGCAATCAGAGCGCGAACGGCGATCGCCAGGAGCCAGATTTTCGGCAAAAACAGAAGGAAGGCTGTCACCACCCGCACTCGATCCAGCGAATCCGAAACGACGAGGTAGCCGATTGCAACGACGTAGGCCATCGCCGAAATCACCGCGATCCAACCAACCCAGGATTTGCCCCAACCGGATTTCAGGAACGGTACTCTCTTGGAAATCCGCCAACGTGTCACCAGCACCGGGACGATGACCATTAAAAGGGCCATCGTGAAAAAATGACCAAATGGCAGAAACAACTTCATCCCGAAGACACTAAAATCCCTCCCTCCGAGAGAAGTGAAACGGTTGATAGACATCACGAACAAAAACGGAACGAACAATCCCAACCCCATCAACCACATCCAATCGACAGGCAGAAGCAACGATTCGATGCGGCTGGCGAGTCGGCGGATGACCGGTCTGCGCAGGAAGTTGGAAATCCAGACTGCGGCCATGCAGAAGCCGATGAGGAAAAACACGCCCACCGCAAAGACCATCGAAGCGGTCTCGTGTTCGACCAAGCGCCCCGCTTTCAAATCCTCATCGGTGATCGCCGGCGGACCTACGGCCTGCTGCCAGACCATGGGAAGCGATAAGGCGGGAAGGAATGCTGCCTTTTTCGCAAACTCCACCCCATCCACCCGTAGTTCCTTCTTCTTTTGTGACTCCCTGGATTGGCGCCAGCGGTCATGAAGCGATTGGAACCGTTCTGCTTCAGAATTCAGACCGAGATCCCTCGCCCCGGCTGCTAGACCTTGGGAAACCCCCGAGACATTTACTCCATTCACCAGTCCGGCGACCAAGGTGCTCGGTTCCGCTGAAAGCATCTTGCGTCCGAACGCGCCAGAATCCGCCATCAGCTCCCGGAATTCTCCGATGTTGTTCTCTTTTCCAAGCAGTCTCGCCTTCGCCGCAATGACGTCGGAGATCTTTCTCATCGCAATCAAATCGGACGCAGTCATTCCCGCCAAATGGCCGATGGAAATCAGCCGCTCGAGCTTATCGCCTTGGGCCATAAGAGGAATTTTTTCCCGCATCAGGTCGGATTTGTAATCATTGCAGAGATTCAGTTCGCGAGCCTCACGGACCAATCTTAATGCATTCTCTAACCGCGCCTGATCGAGGATTTCCCATTCCGGGGCCTCCTTGGCTGCTTTTGCGCTCGCGGACTGGATCTTCTTTTTGACACTGTCTTTCCCCTCGACACCGGCAGCAAGATAGAGGAACCACGAGTTCTGAGGATCAAGCCGGCGGGCCTGCTCCAGAAAATCCGCTGGAAGCTTTCCATTTTCCGAGAGATAGGCCCCCGCATATTGTCCGAAGTAGGCGGGGTTGTCCGGAAAACGATCCCACAGGCCCTTCGCCATCCCCGCTTTTGAAGTCTGCGTTTCATCGCCGTAGAGAATAAGGCGTTCCGTGTCATTCAGCGAGATCTTACCGGCTTTCCGCAGAAGTGGATCCGGCCCGAGTCGAACCGTGGCACCACCAAGAGTAGAAATGGCGTGGGAAATTTCCCGCAGACTATTAGCCTCGGGCACGCCGAGAGTGAAGATCGTTGCTGAGACGATCAGCAGCAGGGAGAAGAGCATGATGCGCCATTTCGGCAGCCGCTTTTTTCCATCCACCGCCTCCCAGCGGGCGATGGCGTGCTCTGCTCCATCGACGTCCGGTTTCACCAGTTCGCCAAGCATCCGGGCCGCGGCGAGTTTCATCTCGGCGTTGTCGGAAAACGGTCGGGTAGCAATTTCTATCAGGCGCTCTTTGTTGTCAGGCATGTTAGGGTGCGTCGTAGCCGAGTGCTTCACGCACTTCCTTGCGCGCGGCGAGTGAGAGTTGATACTCGAATTTCGTCAGCGACGGGTAGTTCGCGTCGAGGTGGTTCATGCGATCTTGTTCGAACCATTGCTGGCGGGACCATTTGAACGACGGCGTGAACAAAAGCAGCGCCGCCATGGTCGCTAAAAACGAGGGGACCAGCACCCGCGAGACGGTGGTGAGGTGCAGCAACTGATCCATTCCCAGCGTCATCGCCCGGATGAAAACGGAGACGATCCAGACGATGGGCAGGGCAAACAAAACCCAGCAAGCGGTCAATCCACGGTCATATCGATTGACCAACGACCATCCTAGCAGCGGGATGAACACGGCGGCGCTGATCAAGGCCAGCCAGCCACTCCAGTAGCGGGTTTTGGAAAATCCGAAAAACGTTACCCGCTTCGCCAGCCGCCATCTGGCAGTGAGAATCGTTAGAATGACGGTCATCAGCAAGGCACCTGCGAACTGAGCCATGGGCAGGAGAATGCCGTCGTAATAGGGAAGGTCGATGTTCAGGGCCATCACATTCCATTCGCTTCCGCCCAGGTCGGCAGCGCGGGTGACCGCTTGAAGGAAGGCGAAAGGTGCGATACCGGCAGCCAACAGACAAAGCCAGTCCACCGGCTTCAGCAGCATTTCCATCCTCGCGGACAACAACCTAACAACCTTTGGCGAGCGGAACCGATAGAGCGCCACCACACCGGCAGCGAGGCCAAGCAGCGCCCATGCACCATACGTGCAGAGTTGCGCCATGAACTCGTGCTCGATCATCCGTCCGGGCTTCACCTCGGCATCGGTTAGTGTCGGCGGATGCAATGCGCGCCGGGAGGTATACGTGATGGCGTTTCCATTTAAAATCCCCAGCTTCATTGAAGCATCTTCGCCTTCGATCTGAAAAGGACCCGCAGCCTCGCGGTCCTTCTTGAGCTGATCCAGCCGGTCCAACCGCGCCTGGCTGTCCGCCGCCTCGGCCGTGAGGCCGAGTTTGGTGGCCGATGCGGCGAGGTTCTTTAGTACGATCTTCGCCCACGCTTCCACGATGATTTCCTGAATGAGCAACCCGGGCTCGGACCGAGACAGATTTCGCAGATAACGGTCCGCGTCCGTTTTTAGGGCGATAAGCCCATCGGCATCGCCACGTTCGCCGTAGAGCCACGCCTTCGCAGCGATCGCGTGGGCCAACTCTCGGGAAGCCAGATTTATATGGAGAGTCATGCTCAAGAAGCCGACCGATTGGAGATACTCCGAGGGTGTGTGCTGCGGGAGAATCGGGATTTTCTCCCGTAATAGGCTGACTTCGTATTCGCGGTAGTCTGGAAGATCCCGGCACTCCCTTAGGATTGCAAGGACTTGATCGAGTTTGGCTTCGTCTTTCACCTCCCATTCCGGAGCCTCGCCCGCGGCTCGAGCGGCTCGGGAAAGCGGGCGCGCCTTGGCAGCATCCTTCGCAGCCAGCGTGGCAGTCCAATAAGGGAAATAAGCATTCTTGGGATCGATGAGCAGCACCTGCTCCTTGAAATTCGGCGGGAGTTTGGTCGTTTCGGATAGATAGGCACTGCAGTATTGGGAAAAATAGCCCGCATTTTGAGGATCGATATCCCACAGCGCCTTTGCCCGCTGGGTTTCGGTGGTGGTCTTGTCGCCGAGGTTGAGCAGCAGTTTCTCGCGCGGATTGAAGCGGGAAACATCAATCAACTTTGTGTGATCCACGGGGTCGAAACGGATTGCTGCTAGAACCATACGATATTCACGGATATCCATGAACGCATGGGCTAGCAGAAGCACGGAGACCGATACCACTGTCAGATAGAAAATCGCCCTGTCAGACAGACGGCGATTTTTCCTGTCGATGGCACCCCAGCGGGCAATTGCCTTTTCCGCCTGATCCGCGCCCTCCTCGGTGAGCGATTCCAGCAGGCGGCGGGCCGATGACTTGAGCTCCGCATCACCCGTCAACCGGCGTGTAGCGGCATCTATCAGGCGGTCGTTGGGATCGGGCATCGGGTTTTAGTTGGCGGCGATCAGGCGGGTTTGAGCAAATACCCGCCGACCCAGCCTTCTTCACCGCGTTCATTGCGGCACCAGTGCCAGCCGTGGATCTGTTTGAGCGACTCGATGCGGTCGCCGCGTTTGATGGTGAGAACGGCGGGATCGTAATCTTCCATCGCGGCGAAGCGGCCTTCGCTCAGGGGTTCAAGAATTTCTTCGGGCACGTAGCCGTCGTTGCCATCCCGATCCTCGGCCCAGACCCAGCCGGGCCACGCGCGATCGGCGATGCCGACGGTGACTTCATCGCCGGCGCGGAGTTTGATTGGGTCGCTGTCTTTTTCTTCGTAGTCGGAGTTCGCAATGAAGGTGGGCATGAGGCAGAACATCGAACATCGAACGCCCAACGTCGAACATTGAAGGAAGAAAATTTAGAGGGAAGCGGGCTGTTGGATTGCCGTTAGGAAGGCAGGCGGGTACAACGGCGGGGATGAGAGTTTGCTGCCTGATCGTTCTTTTGGCAGCGGCGGGATGTGCGCCCGAAGTGAGGCCGTCGGCAGTTCCGACGTCCGGCTGGTCGCGCACTGGAGCGGTGGCGTTCTGCCGGATGAATGCAGGAAAAAAAGTGGGCGACGGCCAATGTTGGGCGTTGGCGGACGAGGCGATGAAAGCCGCGGGGAAGCGACGTCCTGGCAGCGACATGCGGGTGTGGGGCCGGGTGGTGAATCCGGTGTGGGAAACGGTGCGCGCGGGAGATATCATCGAGTTCGAAAACGCGAGATTCCGTGAAGCGCGACAAACGGTCATCACCGGCAGCCATCACACGGCCGTGGTGATGACAGACGAGCGCGGAGGGAGGTTCGTCGTGGCGGAGCAGAACTTCGGCGGTGGGAAACGGGTGAGCTTCCGGGAGATGAGTTTGAAGACCAGGGTTTCCGGGACGGTGGTGGTCTATCGGCCGGATTGACGGGGGCGTGATACAGACATTCCTGTCTGGTTTTTGAGGGTTGGGGCTTGGGGAATAACAGACAGGAATGTCTGTATCACGCCTTAGTTCGGGATCTCGTTGAGCGTGTAATAGGCGTCCGGGTGCCAGAGGTTTTGGGCGCTGGCGGATTTGACGCCTTTTGATGAGAGGTGATGGACGTGTCCGCGGACGAGGCCGTCGATTTTCAGGCGGACCGACTTTTGATCGGACGAAACGGTGGCGGCGGTGATGGTCGGGGTGGCTTGATCGACTTCCGGGCTGCCGTATTCGGACTGATAGATGTAGGTCCACGCTTTCATCGCGTAGCTGGCGGGATTTCCGGCGGTGGTGGGATCGACGGGCTCGGTGAAATTCAGGGTGAATCCATCCTTGTTGGCGGTCATGGTTTGGATTTCAAACGGGGTCTTGCCGGTCCATCTCACGCGTTCGAAGGTAAACGGCTTGGTGCCGCGCGAAGCCCAGCCGCGGTTGGAGCCACCGGCGAAGAGCATGCCGGCTTGGGGATCGTAGCGGAGCGGGATGAGGCCGGCCTCGAAGCCATCGAGGAAATGAAAGACAGCGCCCTGATAGAGGTCGTTGACTTTTTCCAGACAGACGCGCTGGACCTGCGAGTGCGTCTGCTCGCCGACGTAGAGTTGTTTTTCCCATGGGCCGAATTTTCCACCACTCTGGTCGCAGGCGATGCCGGTGGGGGACTGGCCGACGAGGGCGTGGGGGAAGATGACGGCGGGCGGAATGAAGGTGGGATTTTTCAAGCGCTCGCTCAGGATGCGTGACTTGTCGGCCACTTCGGGCGGGGCGGGGAAATTGGCGAGTTTGGCGAATTTGTTGCCTTTGGGATTGCCCTGGAAAGAGCCGGGCTTGAGCCACTTGAGCGAGGACGAGCCGTTCCACGGGCCTTGGTTGTCGGTGTAAAACGCATCGCCCTCGGCGTTCAACCCGATACCGCCCGGTGAGCGGATGCCGGAGCACGTGGGGATCATTTTTCCTTCGGGCGTGACGCGCACGCACCAGCCGCGCCAATCGGAGTCGGCGGTGAAGGAGCCGGTAAGGCAGAGGGTGACCCAGATGTCGCCATTTTTGTCGGGCGTGCTGCCAAACGCGTATTCGTGGTAGTCGCCCTTGATGCCCCAGTCGGAGCAGATGGTTTCGAAGGTATCGGCGAGGCCATCATTGTCGGAGTCGGTGATTCTGGACACTTCCGGTCGCTGGGTGAGCCAGAACGAGCCGTCCTTCCAAAACATGCCAAGTGGCTCGTGGAGGTTCTGGGCGAATTTTTTCCAAGTGACTTTTTTCAAATCCTCGCCGTAAGCACCGGAGCAGATCCAAAGGTCGCCGCGGCGGGTGGTGACGGCGATTTTCTGGTCCGGCATGAGGGCGATGGAGCCGATTTCCATGACCTCGCCGGGCGGCATGGGGATTTCCTCGCGGAGGTAAAAGTCGGATTGGGAGGCCGCGTGGGTGAGGGCGGCGGTGAGAAGGAGAATGAAGAGGCGCATGGATTCGAGAAATGGAGCGGCGGGGTGTGTCAGGCTAGATGGGCGAAACGAATTTTGTGGCCCGGTGGATGGTTATTTCCAGCGATAGGTGACGGTGGCGGGCTTGCCGGGGACGAGCTTCAGGGTGGTTTTACCGTCAGAATTCTGGAGGTTGCCGCGTTCCGATTCGAGGGAAAGTTGGTCCGCAACCGGTTGGTCTGAAAATGGGAGGTCGAGTGGCTGGCTGCCGCCGCTGAGGGAGAGCTTCCGGACGAAGCTGCCGGATTCCGCCCGCCACGAATCGAGGAGGAGTTGCTCGCCAAGCTGGACGGAGAAGGTGGGATTTCCTGCAGAATCCAGCTTGTAGCCGCGGAAACGAGCGGAGGCGGGCAGGTAGCGTTTTTTGCTGAGACTGATGACTTTGTCTCCAGCAGGAGGGTTGTTTTCCGTGCCGCGTTCAAGCCATTTGGCGGCCCCATCCATAAAGGCTCCGGTCCAAATGAGTTCCGGTCCCAGATTGTCCGCCGAGTAGGCGAGGTTGAATCCGCCCGGGAAGCCGACGCCGATCGCGCGCGGGCTGGTGCCGGCGATGAAATTTCGATAGATCACGGCGCGGTCCGCGGTGGGAGCGATGGGCAGCGGTGGGATGATTTTCGCGGGGTTGATCCGGTCTTCCGAAAGCCATTTCCAGTCTTTGATTCCAGCGCCCTTCCAACCGATACTGATCCCTTCATTGCCCGAGATTTCGAGGTATTCAAAGCGGAACGGGTGATTGCCCTTGGTGAGCTTCACTTTGCCCTTGCGACTTCTCGAGCCGTTCATTGGGCCAACACCCTTGATTTCGACCACCTTTTTTCCGTCGACGAAAAGGGCACCGGCATCATCGACATCCAGCAGGAACTCGTAGGTTCCGTCGGCTGGAGCCTCGAAGCCACCTTGCCAGACGACCGCGAACTCTTCTTTGAGGGTCGAATCCCTGATGCTGATGATGCCGTCGTGCTCCTCTTCGACGTTTTCGGCCTTCAGTCCGGAGAAATCGGGCAGGCTTCTCCATTTTCCGGCATAAGTTTGGGAAATAAGATTGGTGAGTGCGGTTTTTTCCAGTGGCATCGGATGGAGCTTGAGAAGCTCGGCGGCGTTCCACGGAGTGGCGCGGTCGGCGACGGTGGCACGAATGGCTTTCACAAAATCCGCGGTGACGGGAGAGGCGGAATTTCCCCACGCGCTGCGGACATAGGTGAGGATGGCGGCGAGCTGGTCGTCCGGCAAAACGGCGCCCTGTGGCGGCATTTCGAGATTATAGATTTTTCCCAATACTTCGACGGGGCCGGTGAGTCCCTTCAGAGTGAGTTTCACGGCGCGATCTGCATCCCCGGCGACCCATGGGCTGCCTGCAAGCGGAGGAAAGGCACCGCCGGTGGCTCCCTTGCCGTCGGTCCCGTGACATGCGGAGCAGTAAAGCGTGTATAGCTGCTGGCCATCCTGAGCAAAAACTGGGCTGGCAAATGACAGAAAGAGGAGGATTCGCGGGAGCATCGGGTGAAGAAGACGTTGAGTGGGAGATGGATTTTTCGTTGATTGCACGATTGGCATGCGGCGGAGGACGACTCGCGTCATGGCGCCGGTTTCCGCAGGGGTCCGTAACGTTTCACCAGCCCGATGGCGACGCTCTCGGCATACTCACGGAAGATGGACGGCTGGAGCTTCCCGTTGATTTCCCGGAGTCCTTCGTAATCCCCGGCCTGCATGCGCGGGTAGTCGATGGTGGAGTTCATGACGTATGGTTCGAGAAAAATGACGGGACAATGGTAGAGGCGGTTCGCAAGGAGGTTGCGCGCCCATAGGTAGGGACTCCCGGGAATGGGACGGACGGTTTTAGATTCCGGCGGATATTGGTAGGCGGGAAGGCGGCTTTTTTCGGCAAAGGCCCGGACGATTTGCGAGCCGACGAGGACTTCCTCATGGTGGGTGCGCTGCAGGAGCTTTTGAAGGAGGGCGAACCGTTGGTCGGCGAGTGCCACTTCATCGTCGCTGTAGGCTCCGTTCACGAGCAAGTGGAGGTGGGTGCGGTCGATCAAGGTGGGGTTGTTGGGATCGCCCCAGGACTCGGCGTTGAAGTGGAGGCAGAGGACAAGGTCGGGCTGGAGGGTTTCATTGACGATCTTGCCGCGGGCATGAATTTCTGCGGTGCGGTAGAAGAGACGCTCGGCAAGTTTCTGCGGGGAATCGGCGGCGGAGTCTTGGGCAAGGGTGAGCAAGGCTTCTGGGCGGACGGCGGTGACAGGCTCGGTTTTGTCGCGGACGAGAGTAACGGTGGCACCGAGAGATTCGAGTCGGGGCTTGAGGAGATTGGCGACAAACAGCGTCATGTCGCCCTCGCAGACCGGGGTGCCATCGCCGACGACAAACCAGCGCTCCTCCATTTTCGCCCACGCGCCGCCGATATGGCCGGGGTCGATGGCGATTTTCAACCCTGCGAGCGGCTTTTGCGGTGTGGTGGTGGCAAGCTCGGCGGCGGTTTTCCAATAGCGGGCGGCAGGGGCTGACGTGGCGTTGGCAAAGCGGAGCCGGAAAACATCCGCGGGCGGTGATTCGCCGGTCTTGATGCGGACCTCGCGGTCGTCGATTTCCATGAAGTTTCTCCAAGCGGTGCCGGTGGTGAAAACCGTGGTCAACAACTCCTCGAAGTCCTCACGGGAAATGCTGTTCTGATAGATTTCCAGTTTTCTCCAATCGGGTGGTTCAGCCAGCAGCGAGAGGGCGGGGCGTGCCGGGGGTGGCGTCGGCGTCGGAGTCGGAGTCGGAGTCGGCCCGGTGCGGAAAATGAAACCGAGAACCACGGCCAACAGGACGAAGGCCAGCGTGATGAGCGGGATGCGGCGCGCGTGGGATCGGCTCATTCAGGGATTTGGATTGTCGGGAAGCGATGGAAGGTAAAACCTCGCCGCAGAGCGAATGAATAACGACTCTGTATTCCCATCATGTCTGCGATTCGTATTTTATTTCTTGGTGATGTTGTTGGCGAGCCCGGACGCAAGGCGGTGATCGAGCAGTTACCTCTTCTCAAACAGTCAGAAAACCTCGATTTCATCATCGTCAACGGCGAAAACTCCGCCGGCGGGAAGGGGATCACCCCGAGGATCGCCATCGACCTGCTGCGCGCTGGCGCGGCGGTCATCACCACTGGCGACCACGTCTGGGACCAGCAGGAAATCGTCGATTACTTCCCGACCGAGCCACGCCTGCTGCGGCCGATCAACTACCCGGAAGGCACTCCTGGCGCGGGCAGTGTGGTTTTGGAAACCGCAAAAGGCCGGGTCGCCGTGATGCAGGCCCAGGGGCGGTCGTTCATCCAACCGCCGCTGGAGAACCCTTATCTCGCTGTGGAAAAGGAAGCCGAGAGACTCCGGGCGGACGGCGTGATGGCCATTGTGCTCGATTTCCATGCGGAGACGACCAGCGAAAAAATCGCCATGGGACGGATGCTCGATGGGAAAGTTTCTCTCGTCGTTGGCACGCACACCCATGTGCAAACCGCGGATGAGAGCATTTTCCCCGGCGGCACCGGCTACCTCACGGACGCGGGCATGTGCGGGCCGGACGAATCCATCCTCGGCCGCGCGATCGAGTCTGTCGTTTGGCGATTCAAATCGGGCATGCCAACGCGTTTCCCCATCGCCAAAGGCCCGGTCCGACTCTGCGGCGTAATCGTCGATGTGGATGTCGAAAACGGGACCTGTCAGGCCATCAAAAGACTCTCATTGCTGCTGCCGGAAGCTGTCGTCCAATCCGCGTGACGCTTACCTTTTCAAGGGATTTGGGTAAATTTTCTTTTCATCGAGATTTTTTTTGACAGGGTGGGGGGCTTTGTTACTGTCCGCCCGCTCTTCCCCACATCAAGTCAGGGGTGCCGCGCCTGGTCTCGCTCTTTTATGAGATTGGTCGCGGTGTTTTTGTCGGGTGAAAGGTAGGGCAACCAATGTCACATTGCTCGCGTAGCTCAGGGGTAGAGCGCATCCTTGGTAAGGATGAGGTCGGGGGTTCAATTCCCCCCGCGAGCTCCAGGGCAATCTCGAAAAATCTCAACAGTCTCAAGCAGAACAACAACCACCATGGCAAAAGAAGCATTCCAGCGCAACAAGCCGCACGTAAACATCGGCACGATCGGTCACGTTGACCACGGCAAAACCACCCTCACCGCAGCAATCACCAACACGCTTGCCGACAAGGGTCTTTGCCAAAAGAAGAGCTACGCGGACATCGACGCGGCTCCGGAAGAACGTGAGCGTGGTATCACCATCAACACCGCCCACGTCGAATATGAAACCGCCAAGCGCCACTATGCTCACGTGGACTGTCCGGGACACGCCGATTATGTGAAAAACATGATCACTGGCGCTGCCCAAATGGACGGTGGAATCCTCGTTGTTTCCGCTGCTGACGGCCCCATGCCACAAACCCGCGAGCACATCCTGCTTGCCCGTCAGGTGGGTGTTCCAGCCCTTGTGGTTTTCATGAACAAGGTTGACCTTGTTGACGATGCCGAACTTCTCGAACTCGTCGAAATGGAAGTCCGCGATCTCCTTTCCTCATACGAATTCCCGGGCGACGACATCCCAATCGTAATGGGTTCCGCCAAGCTCGCGCTTGATGGCGACGCAGCACAAATGGAGAACGTCATGAAACTCATGGATGCGGTGGATTCCTACATCCCTGAGCCTGAGCGTCCGATCGACAAAACCTTCCTCATGCCGATCGAAGACGTGTTCTCGATCGAAGGTCGTGGAACGGTCTGCACCGGTCGTGTCGAGCGTGGTATCGTCAAGAAGATGGAAGAAGTCGAAATCGTTGGCATCCGCGACACGCAGAAGACCACCGTGACCGACATCGAAATGTTCCGCAAACTCCTCGACGAAGGTCGTGCCGGTGACAACGTCGGCCTCCTCGTTCGTGGACTTAAAAAGAACGACGTCGAGCGTGGCCAAGTCATCGCCAAGGTCGGCACTGTCAAGGGTCACACGATCTTCAAGTCCGAGATCTACGTTCTTTCGAAAGAAGAAGGTGGGCGCCACACCCCTTTCTTCTCGAACTATCGTCCTCAGTTCTACTTCCGCACCACCGACGTGACTGGCAGCATCAAGCTTCCAGAAGGCGTTGAAATGGTGATGCCAGGTGACAACATCAACCTGGAAGTCGAGCTCATCACTCCGATCGCCATGGAGCCTACCATGCGCTTCGCCATCCGCGAAGGTGGCCGCACCGTGGGTGCCGGCCGCGTGGGCGAAATCATCAAGTAAGCATTTAGCAAAAAGGCTTCCCGCGGTTCACCGCGGGGATGCCGGACTCCGGGGCATCCCGCTTCTAAAGTGGGATGCCCTTTGGTCGCCTCAAAACGGAAGTAGCTCAATTGGTAGAGTAGCGGTCTCCAAAACCGTTGGTTGTGGGTTCGAGTCCCACCTTCCGTGCCATTTTCCATTCCTGTCTCAACGTCCGAACGACATCATGTTTTCTAAAATTTCCGGTTTCCTGGGTGAGGTTAAAGGCGAGCTGCGCAAAGCGAGCTGGCCCTGGGAATCCGACCCCAAGATCAAAGGCATCAAGAAATACAAGGAACTCGTCGATTCCACCATCGTCGTCCTTATTGCGATGATCCTGCTCGCAGGCTTCGTGCAGTTCTGGGACTTCTTCCACGTGCTGATCGTGGGATTTTTCACCAACCTTGGCCGCTAATCCGTTAGCCGTTCCGCCCCATCCATCTCCGACCGACCCGTCATGTCAGAAACCAAACCATTCCGCGATCAGTGGTACGTTGTGCAAGTCCTCTCCGGCCAGGAGGGAAAGGTCCGTGACCGGATCGCCCGTACAGCAGAAGCCGAAGGGATGACAGAATACATCCGTGAAGTGCTCGTGCCGACTGAAATGGTTTCCGAGATCCGCCGCGGCAAGAAGACGGAAACGAAGAAGAAATTCTTCCCCGGCTACATCATCGTGAACATGAACCTCGCCACCGAAGATGGCCAGCTAGTCGAGAAGACCTGGTTTTTCATTAAGGAAATGGACGGAGTGATTGGATTCGCCGGAACCAAGGATCGTCCCGCGCCGATGCGCCAGCGCGAGGTGGATGCCATGCTCTCCCAGATCAAGGAGCGCGAGGAAAGCGTCCGCCCGGCCATCAGTTTTGAAGTCGGCGACACCGTGAAAGTGGCCGACGGTCCATTCCAAAGCCAGAACGGCATCGTCGAGGAAATCGACCCGGAACGCGGTAAGCTCCGCGTCTCGGTTACCATCTTTGGCCGAAGCACTCCGGTCGAACTTGAATACTGGCAGGTCGAAAGAGCCTAATTTGTCTCGACCAGCGTTCGTAAATTTACAATCACCCCTCTCCCGCACTTAAAAAGCATCTATTATGGCCAAGGAAGTCGTCAAACTCATCAAGCTCCAGATCAAGGCTGGAGCCGCCAATCCATCACCTCCAGTGGGCCCTGCCCTCGGCCAGGCTGGTGTCAACATCATGGCGTTCTGTAAGGAATTCAACGCTGCAACACAAGCCCAGACGGGTGATGTGCTTCCGGTCGTGATCTCGGTTTACAAGGACAAATCGTTCTCGTTCATCACCAAAAAGCCACCTGCCGGCAATCTTCTGAAGAAAGCGGCAGGTCTTGCATCCGGCTCGAAAGAAGCGAATAAGATCAAGGTTGGCAAACTGACCAAGGCCCAACTCATGGAAGTGGTCAAAATCAAGATGCCCGACCTCAACACGAAGGACCCAGAAGCCGCCGCCCGCATTCTTGCTGGCACTGCCCGCCAGATGGGCCTCGAAATCGAAGGTTACTGAGAAATTTCCGCAGGGAGCTTTTTAGAAAGGTTTCCGGCACCCGCAGGAGGGAGTTTCAACCGCTTCCGCCCGAACTGCTAACAAACACCAAAATGGCCAAACACCGCAGCAAACGCTACAAACAGGCAGTCGCCCTTGTCCAAACCGGCAAGAGCTATTCGCTGACCGACGCAATCACGACCGTGAAGCAATTCCCGGCGCCAAAATTCACCCCGACCGTCACTCTTTCCTTCCACCTCGGTGTGGATCCACGGAAGAGCGATCAAATGGTCCGAGGTTCCGTCTCCCTTCCACACGGCACGGGACGTAATGTTCGCGTCGTCGTCTTCGCCCAAGGCGCGGCCGCTGAAGCAGCCCGTGCCGCAGGTGCCGAGCATGTCGGCTACGAAGACCTCATCGCCAAGGTCCAGGCTGGCTTCACGGATTTCGATTCCGCGATCGCCACACCGGATGCAATGACCGAAGTTCGGAAAATCGCCCGTGTCCTCGGACCTCGCGGCCTGATGCCGAACCCGAAGACCGGAACCGTCACCGACGACACCGCCAAGGCTGTGCGCGAAGTGAAAGCCGGCCGCGTTGATTTCAAACTCGACAAAAACGGCAACGTTTCGGGTTCGATCGGCAAGTCTTCCTTCGAGCCTGCCCAGTTGGAAGAGAACGCCCGCGCCTTTGTGGACAGCGTGGTTCGAGCAAAGCCGCCGTCCGCCAAGGGCAACTACATCCAAGCCGTGACTCTCGCTGCTTCGATGCTTCCTGGCCTTCCCCTGGAAGCCGCCACCTACACCAAAGCCTCAGCTTAACCCGGTAGCCAACGACCATGAATCCCGATAAAAAAATCATCATTAACGGCCTGTTGGACCGCGTCAACGCGTCTCCCTATCTGATCGTCATCGATTACACCGGCCTCACCGTGCAGCAATTCACGGAACTCCGCAACCGCCTCGGTGCGGGTGGTGCCAACTGCACCGTCGCCAAGAACAGCTACATGCGCAAGGCTCTCGCCGAAGCGGGCATGCCTGACATCGGTGCCGACCTCACCGGTCAAATGGCCTACGTCATGGGCGACGCCGAAGTGTTCTCCGCCGCGAAGGTCATCAAGAATTTCGAAAAGGAATTCAAGAAGCCCGAGATGAAGGTGGCTATCCTTGGCAACGCGATCCTTGATGCCGAAGCACTCAAGTCCATCGCCGACATCCCGTCCCGCGAAGCGGTTCTTTCCCAACTTCTGGCAACGATCCTCGAGCCTGCTACTCGCATCGCCCGTGTCGTCCAAAACAAATTCAATCCGGACGGCGACGATTCCTCGTCACCCAAGGAAGAAGAAGCTCCCGCAGCAGAACCCGAGGTCGCCGCAGTGGCCGCCGAGGCACCTGCCGCTGAAGCCGAGGCTGCAACCCCTGCCGCCGAATAACAAACAATCTGAAGTGATGGTGGCGGCGGCTCCCGTTCGTCACCTGAACCCATAATGGTTCCTCGTCGGCGCAACGGCTGTTGCTCTGAAATCTCCGGAGGCTCCGGAGGCGACGATACCGAACAAGGAGAACAAAAAAATGGCTAATATTGATACACTCGTAGAAGAACTCGGCAAGCTCACCGTTTTGGAAGCTGTCGCACTCGTCAAACAACTTGAAGAACATTGGGGCGTTTCCGCCGCAGCACCTGTCGGCGTTGCCGGCCCTGCCGCTGGTCCTGCCGAAGCTGTCGAAGAGAAGACTGAATTCGACGTCGTCCTCACGGATTGCGGCGCTAACAAGATTGCCGTCATCAAGGCAGTCCGCGAAGTCGCTCCCGGCCTTGGACTTGCAGACGCGAAGAAGCTCGTCGAGAGCGCTCCTGCAAAAATCCTCGAAGGTGTCGCCAAAGACGCTGCAGAGACCGCCAAGAAGAAGCTCGAAGAGGCTGGTGCCAAAATCGAACTCAAGTAACATCTTTCAGATCATTCCCGGGGCGGAGAAATCCGCTCCGGGATTTTCTGTCGAAACCGGCGGGAGACTCTAATTATCACCAACCAGATTTTCCCGCCGATTCCGACAAAATTTATCAACGCTTGATCCACCCTGCCTGAGACCGTTCGCGGCTCGGGCTCAATTTGTAAGAAGAATACCACTAAACGCCATGGCTGAACGTCTCTATTTCGGGAAATTCGAAGAAGTCATCGAGCCACCTAACCTCATTGAGGTTCAGAGTCGGTCCTACGATGAATTCCTCCAGAAGGAAGTGCTCCCCAGCGAGCGCGCGGATGCGGGTCTCCAAGCGGTTTTCCGCGAGGTTTTCCCGATCAAAAGTTACGACGAGGCGATCGAACTCGATTTCGTCACTTACGACATCGAAGATCCCAAAATCACTTCGCTCGACTCGCTGCGCAACAGCGAAAGCTTCAGCGCCGCACTTTACGTGACGTTTAAGTTGAAAGACGAGACTGGCACCAAGAAGGAGCGCGTCTACATGGGCGAACTTCCGATGATGACCCGCCGTGGAACCTTCATCATCAACGGCGCGGAGCGCGTCATCGTTTCCCAGCTTCATCGCTCGCCGGGTATTTGCTTCGAAACCTCGCAGCACTTGAATGGCAAGCTTCTCCACTCCTTCCGAATCATCCCCGACCGCGGATCCTGGTTGGAAGTGCAGTTCGACACGAACGATCTGCTCTATGTCTATCTCGACCGCCGCCGTCGCCGCCGCAAGTTCCTGGCCACCACGTTCCTGCGCGTGCTCGGCTACCCGACGGACCGCGACATCGTCAGCCATTTCTATTCTCCCGAATCGCTTCCGCTCAGCGAGGCGATGGACGAAGGCGAACTCGGCCATAAAGTTCCTTTCGAGGACATTCTCGATGGCGAGCTAACCGTCGCGAAGGCCTACGAGCCGCTCACGATCGGCATCGTCCGCCAGCTTTTGGCGCTCGGTCACAAGAACGTGGAAGTCATCGACGGCCGGGAAGACGAAATCCTGCTCAAGTCCCTCCGCAAGGATCCGGCGAAGGATGAGGAATCCGCACTCAAGGACATCTATCGGAAACTCCGCCCTGGAGATCCACCGACCGCTGCCAACGCCCGTGCATTGCTGAAGCGTCTGTTCTTCGATGCGAAGAAGTATGACCTCACCCGCGTCGGCCGTTACAAAATCAACCAGAAGCTCGGCATCCAGGTGGATTCCGATCAGCGGATCATGGTTCCCGAGGATTTCCTCGCTGCCGTCCGCTACATCCTCAAGCTGAAAAAAGGCGACGGTGTCATCGACGACATCGACCACCTTGGCTCCCGCCGCGTCCGTGCGGTGGGAGAACTTCTTGCCAACCAGTGCCGCGTGGGTCTTGCCCGCACCGAGCGTTTGGTGAAGGAGCGCATGACTTTGTTCGACGTGAACATCGAAGGCATGACGCCGCAGAAGCTGATCAACCCGAAGGCGCTTTCCGCCGTCGTGCGTGATTTCTTCGGCCGTTCGCAGCTCTCGCAGTTCATGGACCAAACCAACCCACTGGCGGAGCTGACGCACAAACGTCGTCTCTCCGCGCTTGGACCTGGTGGTCTCAATCGTGACCGAGCAGGCTTCGAAGTCCGCGACGTGCATCCGTCCCACTATGGTCGGATCTGCCCGATCGAAACTCCGGAAGGTCCGAACATCGGTCTCATCAACTCGATGTGTACCTATGCTCGCATCAACGAGTTCGGCTTCATCGAAACTCCTTACCGCCGCGTGGTGGACTCCAAGGTCACCAACGAGATCGAGTATCTCACCGCCGACCAAGAGGAAAACTTCCTCATCGCCCAGGCGAACAACCCGATCGACAAGAAGGGTGTTTTCCAAACCGAACGCATCACCGCCCGTGAAAAAGGCGGCGAGTTCATCGAAGCACTCCCTGCGGATGTGAACTACATGGACGTCTCGCCGAAGCAGCTCGTTTCGGTGGCTGCCGGTCTAATCCCGTTCCTCGAACACGATGACGCCAACCGCGCGCTGATGGGATCGAACATGCAACGCCAAGGCGTGCCCCTGCTCGTTTCCGAGTCGCCGCTCGTCGGCACCGGTCTCGAAGGCAAGGCCGCCCGCGATTCCCGCGCCGTGGTTGTTTCCGAAGCCGACGGTATTGTTGCCGCCGCGACCGCGGAAATCATCGTCACCACTCCTGACGGCAAGCTGCCTGTATCTGAGGAGAAATTCCTCAGCGACGCCGAGTCCGTGAAAACGAACATCGACAAGGGCATCATGGCCTATCCGTTGCGGAAGTTCATGCGCTCGAACGCCGGCACCTGCATCAACCAGAAGCCAATCGTCAAGCTGGGTCAAAAAATCAAGAAGGGCCAGGTGCTCGCCGACGGACCTAACACCGAAGACGGCGAACTCGCCATCGGTCGCAATGTGCTCGTCGCGTTCATGCCTTGGAACGGCTACAACTTCGAAGATGACATCGTCATCTCCGAGCGCGTGGTCAAAGACGACGTTTACACCTCGATCCACATCTCGGAA
>JANODE010000154.1:0-5449 GCA_031412525.1 Akkermansiaceae bacterium
CCTAAATTGGCCATTGGTGAAAGCGCCGATGACGAGTGGGCGATCATTGGCAAAGTCCGTGCGGATCGCTCCGCTCGCCCGCTCCACGCCATTCACATAGATGCGTGCGGTGCCAGCAGTACGCTCCATGACGAGGGCGATGTGATTCCATTGGTTGGGAACGAGGATGTTGCCAGCGGTGGTTATGCTGGCATTCACCGCGCCGTTTGCCGTTTCTAAAACGATCTTCCGATCATTTGTGTTAAAAGTGTTAAGGTAAAAGCGGAATCCAGTGGTAGCTGATCCGCCCACCGAGTTTGCGGCGATCGCCCGGATATTCGTGGCGGTGCTCGGGACTTTAATCCAAGTGGAGATCGTCGTGGAGCTAATCGGTAGGACTGAGCTGGTGGCGTATTGATTGGTGCCATTCAAAATGAGCGCGTGAGAGCCTTCAATCCGATCCGTGGAGTAGCCCGGTCCATTGAACAGTGTGATTGGCGTGAAATTTCCCGCGAGATCATTCGTGGTATTGTTAAAGCCCCAGCGTGCGGTGAGATCCGAGATGATGAGTTCGCTAACTTGGGTGCTCGTCAGACGGGTATTGTAGAGGCGGATGTCATCGAGATAGCCATTAAGAGAAAAGAGGCCGTTCAGCATCCGTCCGAAATTGAGGGAGGAGGTGTTGTTGAAGTCCGAGCGAATTGTGGCCGCGACTGTCTGATCGACTTTGTTGTAGTAAATCCGTGCCGTGCCCTGCGTGCGATCGACCGTGACGACGACGTGATTCCACTGACCGAATTGGAAAACTCCAGAGTTGGTTGTGGCCGATACGGAGGCAAGACCATTGCCCGTTTCAAACTTGATGCTCCCGGCATCCGGGCCGCTGGCATTCACAAAGAGGCGGAAGCCATTCGCTGCCGCTCCACTGATCGAGTTGGCCGCCAAGGTCTGGATGCCCGTGCTGGTTGCTGGGATTTTCACCAGCGCCGCGATGCTAAACTGGTTTCCGAAATTTACCACTCCTGCATCCAAATACTGGTTTTGGCCATCTAGCTGGATCGAGTGCGAGCCTTCCGTGCGATCCGGTGAATACGTCGGACCATTGACGAGATTGAGCGGCGCTCCACCAGACAACGCGTTGGCATTGCTGTTATTCAAAGGCCACCGAGAGCCGGGCAGACCACCGGTGCTGAAAGTCGAGGTGAAAGTCGTGGCAATCGGATTTCCCACCGTATCACGCACCCCGCCAGCCGGGAGTACAACCTCATAGACCGTGTTGCTCAGAAGCGGCACGGCGGGTGAGAAATTGATGATGCCCATCTGCGTGGAAAACGTCCCGACCAAGGCGCTGCCTCCTAATGGACGAACCATGAAACTCGACGTATTCAGTGAGGTCACATCGATCTGATCACTCATCACCATCCCCACT
Source organism: Akkermansiaceae bacterium (assembly GCA_031412525.1). GTDB lineage: Bacteria > Verrucomicrobiota > Verrucomicrobiia > Verrucomicrobiales > Akkermansiaceae > Luteolibacter. Next base: position 1,409 of record JANODE010000154.1, read on the forward strand.
CGTGAAGTCAGCGAAACCATCTGAGCGTCTGTAGCAGGGCTGTGAAAACCCACCGTCGGCCCCGCAGTGTCTGGAGCCATCGCGATCGGCACCAGCGAAGTGCGTTCCCACCCCGCATTCCCGCCAGTGAAGGCCATGTTTCCCACGATTTGCACATAATCAGACCTACCGGGTAATGCCCAATCCGTCGTGATTGTCAGCGCGTTCGCATCGAATTTGATCAACCTCGACGCGCCTGGGCAGCAATATCCAAAGCCATCTTGCAGAGTGACGTAACGCGGACTGTTCGGTAAATCGATAATGCCGACTTCCACGATGTCTGCCGGATTGGAAACATCGTAAACCCGGATGAGCGAGCCCGTCTCGCAGGAATAGAGTCGATTCCCATGCATCATCGAAGTGTAAGGAGGTCCGCCGACGACGAGTTGATCGATCAACTTCGGATTTCCCGGATCACTGATGTCCAGCGTTGCCACTCCCGCAGCTTGAGAACCCGTGCAGATCAGCACATTTCCCACCGCATGCAGCGCGCCGACCGGGAATCCAATGATCGAGCCGAGATCAAACACATTCACCAACGAGCCGGAGGTATTCGTCACTTTGGCGATCTCCAGGTTGTTTGCTCCACTCCCATATCCATTGCGCGGGCGGAAAACAAAAGGTGCCTGGACCATATAAAATACCGGATTCACACTCGCCGCGTAAGTCCCTGCCACGAACTTGTCATCGAAGTCCCAAATCCGCATCGAGTTCGCTTGGAAGCCATCGATCATCCGATCCTCCCAATAGCCCGCCATGTGGGGCTTATTGCCCGTGGCACCCACTTGGGTGATCAGTGTCGGTGTCCGCGGATTGGAAAGATTATACCAACTGATCTTTCCTGGAACCGTATTGTCAATGGATGGTGCCGAGCCATAATACAAATAGCCATGCTGGAAGTCCGCATACGTCGGTTGAGGGCCCACCGTCGCATTTGGAAAACGGAAGAATTCTTTACCGACTTCCGCCGCGGTCCACGTCGTCTGAGTTATTCCCGGTCCGGGAGCGGCGGAAACGCTGCTAACTGCGCCCGACATCAATAGTAACGCCGCCGCGAGAACGTTGCGCTCGCGTCCGGAAATCGCATGGGAGACCCACGAATTGAAAAGTTTGATCATCTCTCAATCGTTTCATCCACCGCTTGAAAGGAGATTCTCCCGGATGGTTCTGAGCGGTAAAAGAACAGATAGTTGCGGGATGCGTTGCGGTGTGGCCACCGGGTGTTGGCGATCATGGCGGGCTGACCGTCCTTCGGCTCGTAAAACGTAACTTGATACCAAGGCACCTCCCCCCGTTGCGGAGCTTCGGCGATGACCGGTTTGCGCGGCGGGACAAGCACCTTGTTGCTTCCAAGTATGACACCTAGGGGAACGTCCGTGGCATTGAAAAAGAGAGTCGAATCGTTCCCGAAGCCCGGGATTTTGGAGCTGACGACGTGGGGCTTGAACGTCTGCCCCGCCGGCTCAAGCAGGATGATGAAGTCGCTTCCGGTCTCGGGGAGGACGATCGATGCGACAGGCCGATATCCGTCCTCCTTGGACTTGTCCGGGATGGCGAAGGCAAAGCTGCGGGCACCCGGAGCAAGCGGCTCGCTGAGTCCTCGCGCACCTACCAGAACTGGACCGGAGAGTTTCTTGGACTCGGTGGCGATGGTGTAAAGCTCCATGGACGGTCCACCTGGTGCGAGCAAGAGGGCGCGGATCACTAGACCCGGTTTGTCTTTCTCCTGTGCGGACGAAAACGGAGCCGGAAACAGGACCGCCAACGTGGCAATCAGAAGGGTTCGCAATGTCATCTTGAGTGATCGGGGAATCCGAGTGTTGTTAGTTTGCGCATGGGATTGGGCAAAAATCGTTCAGACTTCACTCGGTGCAAGCCAACGGGTCGAAATGATCTCAAACCGGCGACCGAAGGTGGCGTTGGCTTTGCTCGTTGGCGGCCCTGCCTGGTCGGCCGGTTCCGAGGGGTCCACATAGTCGGGCTGGCGCCTCACCACTGTCTCGCACCAAGCCCGGGCGATGATCTTGCCACTCTTGTCGCGGGCATCGCCATAGGAGCGGATGAGGAAGGTGTCGCCACGGACGGAGATGAGCGGCGCCAGCGGAGTGAGCAAGTCGCCCTGTTTCACGCATCCGGGAGCCCCGGTGGCCTTGACACCTTGTTCGGCTTCCGGAAACTCAAATCCAGCGGCGGTGGTGGACAAGGAACGCCCCGAACTGCGAAAGCCGCCGTTGATCGAGACTGCGGGATCATCGAGGGCGCTTTGGAGTGCTCCGGAGAGAGCGAGATCCTTGTCGCTGCCGGGGCGGCGGTTGACGAAATCCGCAAGCGAGATAAAGGGGCCTCGCAGGCGGACTTGCTTGACGATGGCTTTGGCGAGTTCGTCGATCTGTGGGTCGGTGAGCGCGCGGAATCCGGTCCATTGCTGCGGATTTTTCGAATCGTTGAGCGAGTTGTCCGGGATTTCGTCCCCGCTGGGGACAAGCAGGCCGGCAACGGGGGTGCCGGTGGTGCTGATGAGGTTCGGAGTTTTCGGCGTGGACGGGGTCCGGCGGACAGGGACGCTCTCCCCCTTGAGACCGGAGAGCAAAGACTTCCATGCTGGAACGGAAACGGAATTCACATTGAAAGCGCCGTCAACAAACATGAGCGCGGCGGTGCGCAAGTGGGCATCCGTGGCCGGTTGGCTGCCGTTGAAGACTTTCGAAACCGCTTTCGTGGGATCTCCCGGCACGGGAAGCATACGGGAGTTCGGGAGCTTCGTTTTGCCCGACAAGAAGTTTTCAAGGCGACTCTTCTGTTCGCTCTGTGCGGTGCTTTTGTTTTTGTTGGTCGAGGCGGTTTCAGGGGAAATGGAGGAGAAGAACCAGTCGTCCCAGAGGGCAAGGTTGGCGAGGTAGGAATGGTCCGCGGCATCGCGACCACCAAGCGTAGTGCGGATCTTGTCAGGGGCCATAACCGATGGGGCGAAGGAGTTTGCGATGGGGTGGGACAAGGAGGGAAGCAACTGCCTGGCAGCTTCGCCTGCCGTTCCGGGCATCGAACCGTCGGCGAGGCTGTGCTGGAGAGCACCAAGGGAATGAATGGGCTTGGTCGGGACATGATGGGTCACCAAATACGAGACTCCTTCACGGGAACCAAACGAGCCCCCATAGTATCCAAGTCCGGTAGCGTCGCATTCCACGCCAAGCGCACCGAGGCTGTTGAGCCGCCTCATCCCCACTTGGAGCGGTGAGGCGCGGACCAACGCTGGATCCATGTTGAGCATATCAAGCGCAAGGGTTTTCGGGTTCACCCGTTGCAGGAAGCGTGCGGTAGAGCGGGTGCCTGGCTGGTCCGGGGCGGAGATGGCATCGAAATCCGGATCGTTCTCCACTCGCAGTCCGTAGGTAAAAACGCAGATGGGCCATTTGTCCCCGGACGCAAGTTGGGCGATGGTCTTCATGGCAGATGGATCTTCCGGGATCGTGGGGAAAATGCTCGGGAAGGCGTTAGCCTTGATCGCTGGTCCCAAGCGGCCCTCGGTGAAGTCGATGTTGTGCCCGCCGATTTGCGCTGTGTCGCCGGGGGGCTTTTGGTCCGGGCGCCCGAGGGCGTGGCCGGAGAGGAACAGTCCCCACTGGTCATTTGTGGTGTCGTTGGGTTTCAGGGAATAAGTGATCCTATGGGTGCCGTTGCGGTTGGCGGCAATATTCGGCTCATATGGGATCTCGAACTTGTATCCTCCGCCGAAGTCCCAGCCGAGTGTGTTGTCATGAAACCTGCTTCCGCCAAGGGTTCTGATGGGCTGTTTAAAACCCTGCGACTGGATCTGAACTTCCCCCGGCCGCATGGTGACCGGCGCCAGCCTGCCGATTTCCGAATTGATAAAGTTCTTGGTCGCAAGTGGGTCGTCTTTGTCTACCATGAGGCCCGACATGGGCCTGTCGACGGTCCTAGGACGGGGTCCGCCTACCAAATTGAGCCTTAGGTTGTACGGGAAAGTCCAAGTCTTGAACGTGG
>JANODE010000155.1:0-2849 GCA_031412525.1 Akkermansiaceae bacterium
CGTCGGGCGTGTGGTTGTCCGGCTTTGCGCTGGCCCGGAGCTCGGCGCGCAGCGTGGTAGCAGCAGTGACATCGAGCGTGAAGCTAACGGACGGCATCGGGCCGGCTGATACGGGCAGCATCATCGCCCAGGATTCTGATAGCGGCAGAACCTCGCCGCAGGAGGTGAGGCCGCCGAAGGCGAGTTCGCTGGTGGCAGTGACCTTTGCGCTGCGGGCGAGGTCGGCACAGTCGTCAAGCGCGACACCAGGTATGAACTGTCCGGACCGGAGCAGGGCATGCTGGAGTTCACGCATGCGTTCCGGCTCTAGCAGGTCGCGCGGATTCAAGCCGTCCCTGAGGCATAGGGCGGCAGCCATGCCGACGGCTTGTCCGCCGTGGGCGCAGGTGGCCATGACGCGGGTGCTGGCGAAGGCGACGTGGGAGGCGCTGATGATCCGGCCGGCAAGCATCAGGTTCGGGATGTTCCGGCTGTACATGCTGCGCCACGGAATCTGATAGACGCCCTTGGAGTGCCACTGGGTGCAGCCCGCCTGTGCGCTGAAAACACCGTCCACGGGGTGCAGGTCGATGGCCCAGCCGCCGAAGGACACGGCGTCCGGATGGGTCCTTTGTTCGACGATGTCCTGCTGGATAATGATCACGTCGCCTTCGAAGCGGCGGCTCTCGCGCTTGCCGGGGATGGTGCCGACCCATTCGAGCGTGAGGGTTTCCGCTTCGGGAAACTGGCCGGAGTTCTTGATATGATTCCACACCCCGTAGGCGACCTTCCAAAGTTCCATCTTAATGGTCTCGCTGTCGTGAATGGTGTCGAGCGCGCCACCCCACTCGATCCACCACAAGCGGCATCCGGACTCGCCGGCCTTGAAATCGCGCCAGCGGGGGATCTTCGTGATGTCGGAGAGCGCGAAGCTGGGCGGGGTAAACCTAATCGGGCGCCCGGTGTCCTTGGAGTGGAAATAAATCGTGTGGCCCAGCAGTTCCGATGAGGCTGCAGGTGGAGCGAAAAGTTCGCCGAACTCGTCACGGCTTTCGGTGCCAATGCGAAATGCCGCGCCGGCAAGGAAACCGACAATGCCGTCGCCGCTGGCATCACAGAACAGCGGGGCCGCGATCTCGTAGCAGGTCGAGTTCTGCGAGCAGAAGGCGCGCACGGACTGGATCGAATCGTCCTGTGATTTTGCGACGTCTTGGACGGCGGTGTTGAGGAGCAGGGTGATGTTAGGTTCCTGAATTACCATCTCTAGCAGGATGGTGTCGAGGATGAGAGAGTTGCCCTCGGGGTTGCGATGCATGTTCTCGACCAGGATCTCATCGATTACGCCGCCTTCGCGGGCCCAGCGGTTGTTGTTTCCCATGTGTGAGGTGGCCCCTAAAATCCACAGGCGGACCTCGCTGGAGGCGTTTCCACCGAGCACGGGACGATCTTGGACGAGCACGACTTTCACTCCCGCCCTTGCGGCGGTGACGGCACAGCAGACGCCGGAGAGCCCGCCCCCGATGACCGCGAGATCGCAGGTATGGTGGACGGTGCGGAGTGTTCTATTCGATACAGGTGGTTCAACGATCATTGGAAACGGGAGATAGGATGGGTGAAGCGGCGGGAAGGTGGATGCGGCTGAGCCAAAGCAGAAGCCAGGCTGCGGGATGGAGGAACGCCATGATCAGGAACCATTGGCCGTAGCCCTGACCCTGGACCTGCTCGAGGAGTCCTCCGAACAAGGTCTGAATTGCTTGATCCAAGAACCCCGCGGGTTTCGTGGAAGGGCCAGTAACCATTCTGGCGACGATGGTATTCATCACGATGCCGCCGATGGTGCTGCCGGTGGCAACCACACTGAACACGGTGCCCAGCGAGTGTTTCGGGACCAGGTCCACCACAAGGGAGCTGATGTTGATGAGCCAGGCCAGCGAGGCGACGACGGTGCAGGCGGCGAGGGTGAGTGCGAAATTCAGTCCCGTGATCTGGGAGATGAATGGCGACAGCGGCATCAGGCAGGCGCAGCCGAACATGACCCACATGCGGCTGCGTGCCGGGATCATCCCGCCAGCGACGAGTCGGCCGGAAAGCCAACCGCCGAGCAGGCTGCCGACCCCTGCGGCGGCGTAAACGATCCAGGTGATTTTGAGTTGCTCCTGGTTCAACCCGCGGTCGCTGCTGAGGTATTTGGCAAACCAGAACTGATAGAAATACCAGACGGGATCGGTGATGAGACGTCCGATCAGCAGATACCAGGTCCCGCGGTAAGTGAAGACTTGGGTCCATGACCAGGGCTTGCCTGCGTCCCTGGCTGCCTCGCCGGGAGAGGTTTCCTCGATCAATGCCAGTTCCTCAGCACCGAGAAAGCGATTCTCGCGTGGCTGGCGGTAAAGTACAAGCCATGGGATCAGCCACACCAGCCCGGCGGCTCCGGTGATGATGAACGCCACCCGCCAGCCGGTGCCTTGGCCGAGCCAGCCGGCGATTGCGGGAAGTTTCTCCGCGTAAGAATAGGTGGCGAGAGGAATGACGATGTAGGGTGCTACGGTGGCACCGACGGTCGCGCCCATGGTGTAGAAACCGATGGCCAAGGCGCGCTGGCGGGCGGGGAACCACTCCGAGACCGCTTTCGATGCCGCCGGCCAGACTCCCGCTTCGCCAAGTCCGAGCGTGAAACGGCAGACGGCCATGGATCGCATTCCTTGCACGCCCGCTGTCAGCATGTTGGCGACGGACCACCACGTGACAAACAGCACCATGCCCGCGCGAGTGCCCATGATGTCGGTGATCCTGCCGGAAATGAGATAGGCGATGGTGTAGGCGACGAGGAAAATGTTCACGACATTCGCGTAGTCGCGGTCATCCATCGC
>JANODE010000156.1:0-98012 GCA_031412525.1 Akkermansiaceae bacterium
AATTCGTTGGATGTGGATAGGTCGCGCCAGCCTTGTGCCGACGCGATAGCCCACGACTTGAACCAGACACGACGCTTCCCTTTCAATCCTCAAATCGACCGGAGGACGTCTGGCTGGCACCAGTCGCAGCCATAAGGTCTAGCGACCCCGCCAACCGTGGATGCGGCCATGGCGTCACTTTCGCTATCGGAAAAGGCGCAGAATACTCCATCGAATGCCCCACCCCAAAACCCCTTGCAGGGTTGCTTAGTGCTTATCGGATTGTTTGCGTTCGTCGGCTTCATACTTTTCAAATTGGCGACGTGCGGGCGATCATCCTCCGATGACGCTCCTGTCCGGCAAGCGACGAATGAAGAGACAACTTCCGGCGCAGACCTTTGGTATAAAGGCGGAACACTCACGCACGCAAAAATGTCGGAATGGAGTAGTGCCTCCTACGCCAACCGTCTCGCCACAAGTGCGGATTTCGTTGCCAGAATGGAGCAGGGGCAATGGGATAAATACGGATCGGTGGACGCGATTAGGCCCATCGCCACGCGCCTAGAGCGAGAAATCACAGCAGCAAACAGAAATGGGGCTTCTGACGGTTTACCTGTTTCCGAAATTGCCGCCGCGTGTTGGCTTTTGATTAACCGATGAGTGAGAGTTTCAAAGCAGAGCGATCTGCCGTTGACTGGTCTCCCGCCCCGCCTCAGTGAAAAACGCCTCCATGTGTGTTCAAAAAACGGTTGCACCGTTTCACCTACGGAAACCCCTGATTCCCCGTTCCAAAAAACGCCTTGTGATGTATTCACGAAATCACTTGATTTGTTGAACACAATTCGACACTCTCCGGGCATGTCAGACACCAACCCAAAGAAACAAAGCCCTGCGAAAATCCCCGTCGCAATTCTCGTTCGTGTCTCAACCTTAAAGCAGGAAACCGACAGGCAGGTTTCGGAACTGTCCGCCCATGCCGCAGCAAAGGGGTATGAAGTGATTGAAATCTGCCGGGAGCAAGTTTCGGGAATGGCGGACGAATCCGACCGCCCCGGATTGCAACGGGCGGAAGAATTGGCGCGGGCTGGCACGGTGAAAAAGATCCTCGTTCACGAAGTCTCCCGCTTGGCCCGCCGGAATAGCATTGCCCATGCCTTCATTGAAATGCTCGAAGAGCTAGGCGTCTCGCTTTACTGGCACCAGCAGGGCATTGAAACCCTGCTTCCAAACGGCAAGCGCAACCCCGCCGCTGGCATCATGTTTGCTCTTCTTGCGGAAATGGCGCGGGCGGAGCGGGAGACGCTTTCAGAACGCATCAAATCGGGACTCGCTGAAGCACGCCGCAAGGGGCGGAAACTCGGACGCCCTGCGGGAGCGGCATTCACCGAAAAGGAATTCCTCTCGAAACACGCAGACATCGCCCGCAAGATCAAGGAGGGGCATTCCGTGCGAAACACCGCCAAGATCACGGGCAAGGGAATCTCCACCGTGCAACGAGTGAAAGCGGCGATGGCGTAAAGCGCCGAAAGAACTACCGCTCATGGCCTTCAAACTGACAAAGGCACGCGGCCATCCGCTTTACGGTCTTGAGGTGACTGACGAGGACGGTGTGCCCTATCTCACCCACACCAAGCGATCGGTGCTCAAGGCTGGGGCTGTTTTGTTCATTCATCACGAGGCGACCCCTTGCCCCTATCAGGTGGCGTTCAGCTTCGCGGGACAAGAAGACATGCCAGACGATTGGCACACCGTTCCCGGCACCGACGATCCGGCCACGCTCGCGCTTGCGATCCAATGGGAATACAGCGAATTCGAGTATCAAGACGGCTGGAAAGATATTCCATTGGGGTGACCGAAAGGATTCGAAGTGGAAGGGTAAGAGTTCACCGGAAGTGGCGCGCGGTATCGCGGTTGGCTTTGCAAGTAAGTAATTCACTTTCAATATGTTGAAGGATGAAATTGTTTGCTTTTCTTCAACAAACCTGTCACAGATTCCCCATGCAAATTGAAGATTCGTTCGCAAAACGACGACAGGCCGCAAAGCAACGGAATTTCCTCAGTCACTTTTCAAATTTGGGCAATGTGCGTGACAGTGCCAAGCTGGCAGGAGTCTCCCGAACCCTGATTTATTATTGGCGTGAACACTCTGTCTCGTTCGCCGAAAAACTATCCATTGCCGCAAATGAAGCCTTTGGGGAAAATGAGCGAAAGCCAGCACGAAGCGGCTCAACGTCGGCACAGCGAGGCCCTGTCAGGAAACGGGAGAGGATGAAGTCATGAGCAAAGCAGGAAGACCGCAGGCATACACACCCGCGAAAGCCGCATTGATTGTCCAAGCGATTCGGAAGGGACTTCCCTTGAAGCTCGCGGCAGCGGCGGGCGGGGTTTCCTACAACACGTTTGTTCGTTGGCGGAACGATGGATCGGCACCCGATGCGCTCCCGAAATTTAGAGAGTTTTTGAACCAAGTTCGAAGAGCTGAGGCTGAGGCCGCGCAAAGGTTCATCGGCTTAATTGAAAAGGCTGCAAAAACGCAATGGCAGGCGGCATCATGGATGCTGGAACGGAGGCATCCCGATCTATTCGGCAAGGATGCCAAACCACCGGCCCGCCCATTGGGTGAAATTGAGCTGACGATCAGCGACTACGATTAGAACACTCAGAAAAGAGACCAACCCCGGCGCGACAGCAAATTGCAACCGGGATTGGCCTTTCGAATGACAGATGAAAAATATCGAAAAAGCACGCGGCCCGCAAGGCTCGAATCGGAAAACGCGCACCCGCAAAGTCGCACACATTGCACACCCGCCGGGTCCGGTGCGGCGGAAGAAAAAGCAGACACCGCAATCTTCAACCAGTGGACACACAGGGGGAGACGACAATGAGACACACGAGGAAGGAACCTTACTTCCGCCATTCGATCTCAAAGCAAGAGTCGTTGCAGAGACAGGGCTTCTCGATCATTTGGAAGTATCGGCAAAACATGGTTACGTGTCGGGAAGTCATGATGAGATTGATTTATTTCGCTTGTATGCCGGGGCGGCTCCGCAGGATTTCAAAACCGAAGACACTTCAAAGAGGTATGGAAAACTTTTCAAGGTGGCTCCCCATAATGGACGGAAGGGATTGCCGCTAGCCATTCGCAAGACCAAGACCATTTGGGGAGGAAACCCGCTTCCAGCTCCGTCATTTTCAGGACTGCTGAATACCCAAAGAATCAAAACGGGCGAAGACCAATTCGTTTGCAATATCTCAACCTATTTGCATTTGAACCCGACCCATGGGTTGAACCTCTGCCCCTCCCTCGCCAGCGCGGACGCGCTTACTTGGGAAGAAGCGATCCTCAGCCGACGCCCCGAGGTTGAGCTTACGAAGGGACTGGACGGCAAAGACAACGTAATCGCCGGTAATCTGTTAGTTCCGGCGAATTACTTTGAAATAAGCCGCTCTTTCAACGCGGTTTACGCCGGAATTGAGAGCGAGCTTAGACGAGCGTCGAAGGCGGCAGACGAATTCCCAATGCTGGGAACTATCCGAACCGAGGAATTCAGCCTGCGGCGAGTCGAAACCTATTGGGAGTTTTCCGCACCCGATGCCGTGGCACTTGTGAAGAAGCTTGCCCCTTCGCTCAGAGTCTTTCACCGCCACAATCGCGACAGGGAGCACGGATCGGATTTCGAGACGATTGGCAACTCTCCCACAATCACCCTCTTTCTCAGCAAGGGCGAGTCAGTCCGGGTCTATGCCAAGATGGCGAACCGGATTCGCTTTGAAGTGATTCACAGTCCTAAGAAGCAGAATGGTTTGATACCGGGCGGCTACTCCGCCCCCACCTTGAAGATTTGTGTCGAGAAACTCCACCTGCTGCGAAAGAAAGCAGAGCTTCGGGTGAATCAGGTTCTCGCGTTCCTTTCGGAGTGGGCCGATGAGACTCCACAGGACCGCGCTAGCGCATCGCGTTATGCTTCGCAGTGGTTTCAGCGTTTGGGGTTCTCCGAAGCGTCTGAGCGCCTTCTTGAGCTTCTCAGGGTCAATGGGCGAATTGTTGCGGGTCAATACTTGCCTAAAGACGAGCGAGACACCCGTCGAAGAGCCGAAGAAAAGGGACTCGTGGCATACGATGAACATGCCTGCGCCTTCTACCCAATGAGCTTCGGAACCGTCCTTCCTATTTCTGGACACAGCTTGACAGACGGGGTGTCAGTTCCTACAAATTCGGGTCACAAGACTGAGACACATCCTGTCGTCAGTGTTCCAAATTCTCCTACTCCCATAAGGAAAAGGTCCGGTCAGGTTGGAGTCCCTCCCTGTCCGCCATTGCTTAAAGAAACCCTTCGAAGATCCGCACAGGAAGTGATCTTTGCCGAAACGCCCCGAAATACCTCAAAAGATCCCGAAAACCAAGGGTTTGAAGGCCGGAAACGGCGACGTCGGCAACAACGGGCGATGTGATCAAAATGGGTGCCAAAACAGCTGCTTCCGCAGGGAAGTGATGTTTTGAGCGCGATTTCTGGCGGTTTGCAGAGGCTTTGCAGGGACACTGCCGGATTCGTGCATCGAGAGTGCCAAAAACCCGATGCCCATCCGCTTAGCGGTCCTTGTTAGCTTGCCGTCGTTGCAGACCGCGGTTCCACACGGCACGCAGTTCGGTCGAGCCGCTTGAGATCTCCACGCTTGTGAGCGTCCAGTTGAAGTCGCCGCCCATGTCGCCGCCGCAGGGGGCCACGATGTCGACCTCGGCCCAACCGGTCTCGCTGGTGTCCCGGCTTGGTGCGCGCAATTCAATGAGGGCTTTGGCTGCGCTGGCGGGCGGATTTTTTTCCCGATGGTGACTTTGATGCCGCGCACCAGGCGGTCGATGCTCGCGGCTAAGTTATGGGTTATGGGTTATGGGTTATGGGTTGTAGTTTTTCGCTACTACCCTATTCATTTAAAACTTTTTTGAAATTACGACTTTAAACAAGAGCATATCAACGTATGACAGAAGGAAGTTTCGCGGTCACTACAACTTTGAGCTGATGCATACGGTTTTCCTGCGTAAGTCATCTGTGATATGTCCGAAGCCGCCACGCCGCAGCATGCCCAGTCCACCGGAGCCGAATTCATTTTCCTAAACCGGCAGGGTTTCGTGAAATTCCGCGCTCTTCACATCAATGGCAAGACTTTTCTAACACTCGCCGCCGAACCCACCTTGAAGTTGGAGCAATTCACCGTGCCTTCGAAATCCCTGCTCTTGAAGCCCGACAAATTGCACGGCTTCTCCGCCCGCGAAACGCGGAACCGCAGACGCCTGCTCGACCTGATGGAAAATCCCAAAAAATCTTCGTAGGCCATCTCGACCTCCAACTGGCAAATAATGAATCCGTTTAAAACCCTTTCCCTCACTCTGGTCAGTGTCGCCTTGATCTCATCCGGCCTTGCGAAGAGTGCGGAGAGTCCAGCCATCACCCGGATCGCGGCGATCCGCTCGCTTTCAAAGGAAGAAGCCAAAAAGTCATTGCCGGTCCATATCCGCGGAGTGGTCATCTGGCAAAGCTCAGACTCATTTGTCGTGCATGACGGCGAACGGGGAATCTATGTGGACAGGCGTATCGCCCGTGAGAGAGAGATCTGGAAATCAGGTGATCAGCCGATCACGGAGACGGAAGTCGGTGCGTTGATCGATATGGAAGGCGTGACCGATCCCGGGGGCTATGCTCCCACCATTCTGCCTCGAATGATAAAAAGGGTCGGGTCAGGCATGCCACCCCAGCCCAGCCGCTTGTCATTGGAGCGTCTGTTATCCGGGAGTGAAGATTCGCAATGGATCGAAGTGGAGGGCGTCGTCCAGGATTTCACGAAAATCAACAGCTCGGGTACAACCTCCTTGATCATGATGGTGGACGGACATCCGTGCGGTGTCACACTTCAAGACTGTCACGGAATCGACGCCTCCGCATGGGTCGATGCTCGGGTGAAAATCCGGGGAGTTCTGGCACCCCTGTTCAACCTCCGCTCCGAGGTCGCAGGCATGAAGATCATCAGTAACGATGAACATGATGTCGATATTCTCAAGCCCGCACCATCCGATCCATTTCGCTCCCCCCTTGTCGCATTGAATCATCTGCTGCCTTTTTTTCCCGACAGTGATCCGTATCATCGCAAGGTGACGCGCGGAGTCGTGACGTTTTCGCAGCCCGGTGAATTCTTTTTTCTACAGGAGGGGAATACCGGGGTGAGGGTTCAAACTAACGACTTGAGTGTGCGTCAAGGCGACCCGTTGGAAGTCGCAGGCTTTGTGGAAACCGGCTACACACTCGCCTCGCTCGGCAACGCAATCGTTCGCAAACTCGGGTCCACCCGCAGAATGGATCCCGTCACGGTGACGGCGACCGGAATCCTCAATCCGAATTTTTTACAAACCTATCAACAGTCCGCGGTTTCAGAGGATTTTAACGGCCGTCTGGTTCGGATTCGCGGGAAACTGATCAAGGTAGAAAGCACCAATTCCAGCCAGATAATGAGTCTTCTCATCGAGTCCGGGGGACACACATTTCAAGCACGGCTTCCACGCCCGGCTTTGGTAAGCGGGCCATCAGCTTCAGATCTCTGGCCGGAAGGCGCGGTGCTTGAGCTGACTGCCGTGTGCGAGTTGGAATTCGCCACTGAAAAACCCACCGCGAATTTCATCCCCATCACTGGCTTCCACCTCTGGCTGCGTTCGCAGCAGGATGTGCGGGTAATCAACCAGCCATCGTGGTGGACTCTTTCCCGGCTCAGATTTGCCCTTCTCGGAGCGGGTTGCGTCATCCTGCTAGGGATCGCATGGATCGGCATGCTGCGAAGGTTGCTGCGAAAACGCACCGAGCGCTTCGAAGAAACCATGCGCAGCCACCGTAATGCGGAGTTGGAATACACGGCTGCACAGCGCGAGCGCCTGCGTCTCGCCGTAGACCTCCACGACGGGATCAAGCAACATCTCTCCACCGCCTCATTCTGCGTGGAGGCGGCGGCAGGTCACCTCCCAGGTTCATCGGAAGTTTCCGCCGCCCATCTGGAGGCTGCCTGTAACACCCTGACCCGCACCCAGACCGAACTCGAGGAATGCCTGTGGGGACTGCACGCCGTTGCGGAAGGACCGCCGGAGCTGGTGGATTTGCTCCGCCACGTCACCGCCAACGTGCCGCAGTGGCCGGAAAGCGCTGTCACCATTGAAAGCGAAGGCAGCCCGCGACCGCTCTCGCGCGATGTGGCGGGCAGTCTGCTACTGCTGTTTCAAGAGGCCACCGGAAATGCCTTCCGCCATGGTCGGGCGACCCGGGTAGTCGTCACAGTCAGCTACAGCCCGGACAACCTCGACATCCGCATCGTGGACGATGGCACAGGCTTCGATCCCCGCACCGCACCGGGTATACGGGCGGGCCATTTCGGTATCGAAGGGATGAAAAAACGCATGCAATGGTTGCGGGGCACGCTGCAAATCACGCGCCTCCCACAAGGTGGCATGGAAATTCACGCCCGTTTCCCGTGGGGTCGGAAAATTCCGGCAGTTAGCTTGCCGGATCCCCTCCGAATGGCGGAAGATCGTGAATCGTGATGCAAGCGCCGATCCATATCCTGCTGGTGGATGACCACACGCTCCTGCGCGTCGGGGTGGAAGCCATCCTGCGGCTCGAGCCGGATTTCCAGTGCATTTCCCATGCCGGCTCCAGCGCCGAGGCGTTCGCCATCGTGCGGGCCAGCGCACCCGACATCATCCTTTTGGACCGGCGGATGCCCGATAGCGACGGCTTGGATCTTCTCGCCGAAATGGGGAAACTTTCCCCGCGGACCCGTGTCATCATGATGACCGCATCGGCCAACCCGCGCGAAGTGGCGACTGCCCGCGACCTCGGTGCCGCCGGATACTTGTCGAAAAACGTGCGCCGCGTCACCCTCATCAACACCATCCGCATCGTGCTTGCCGGCGGGACTTGCTTTGAGCCGCAGACCCATCCCGGCCGGGCCGGCACCCCGGCGCTTACCCCCCGCGAACTCGATGTGCTCGAAAAACTCCGCCACGGGTTGAGCAATCAGGACGTCAGCCAAGCTCTGGGAATCAGCGAGCACACCGTGAAAGGGCACGTCAAACTGATCTTTGCCAAGCTTAACGCCTCCAACCGCTCCGAAGCCGTGACCCTGGCTCTCGAACTTGGCATCCTCGAATTGTAATCGGAATGGGGAATACCCCTCCTTCGAGGGGTTCCACCTTTGGCTTTCCATGGCAGGGTGGTCGTCCGCCGATGTCCTTCAAGCACCCCTTCCTGCTGCTCGCGATTCTAACCTCCAGCCATGCCTCCCCGGTCCTGCTGGAGGCGGAGGCCGATCCGCAGGGTTTGGTTAGGCAGGACGCGACCTGCATCGGGGGGGCTTTCGTCGCCGCCAGCGACCAGGCTTACCATCCGGTTTTCAAAGCAACCCTGCCAGCCACGCTGCCCGCGAACATTTCGGTTTACGTGCGTAGGTCCGGCGGTCCCGTGCAACTCAAAGGGATCTTCAACGACGAGCAAACCGAACTGGCATGGGACTGGCGCAAAACCGGGGATTTTTCCTGGTGCAAGATGGGTCCGTTCCCGCGGGCGAAATTGGGAGACAGCATCCTCCTCATCCGTGGCAATGCCGGTCCGCCCATCGCCATCGATTCGGTGGTGATCACCGACGAGACGAATCCCGATCTCGAAGCCCTGCTGCCTCCGCTGCCATCGGTGCCCCTCACCGTGGAGTGGAGCGAGACCGGTAGGACGGTCACCCGCGATCATTTCGGCCTCAATGCTTTCAGCGGCGTCAACCCGAGCGTCTCGAACCACCCGAAGTATGCCGAAAACCTGATTTACATGAATCCGGGCGTTTTGCGAATTCACAACGCGAACATGATCGGCGACGCCGCCAGAAATCCTTCCGCCTGGGTCGACGAGGCTAACAAATGTTGGTCCAGGGAAAGGGTCCTCGCCGCGCTCGCTCCCATGCGGGACCTTCCCTCGCGCCTGATCCTCTGCATCAACGCCTGGCCGGCATGGATGGATCAAAATCACGACGGGCGGCTCGACATCGGCCAACACGACGCCTACGCCGCGTTTTGCGCCGAGTTGGTGGAAATCGTCAACGCCCCGGATGCCGGCAAGCCGATCCTCTGGTGGGAAATCACCAATGAAATGGACGACCGCTACCACAAGCCGTTTTACGAGTCCAAGCAGCCCGACCTGTTGGATGAGCTGACGGATATCTATCTCAAGTCCGCGACGGCCATGCGCCATGCCGATCCCCGCATCAAGACCGGCGGCCCGGCGGCGACGAATTCCTATAACATGGACTTCCACAAACGCTTCATCGCCGCCACCGCCCCGATGCTCGATTTCTACAGCATGCACCTCTACGTCAGCGGCAGCCGCGACGCGTCCGATGCGGAGGTCTTTGCCAAGTGCGAGGCACCCGCGTGGCCCCTGGCATCGGTCCGCGGCATGTTGGATGAGATCTCTCCGGATCGTAAAATCGAGCTCCTGATGGATGAGTATAATATCAACTGGGACTGGAAACAGAAGGACGGGCGCATGACTGACTGGCGCGGTGCCGTCTGGGATGCCGCCTTCTGCATCGCCTCCATCAACGCCGGGGCGGATGCGACGGCAGCTTGGAACGAGTGCGATGGCAACTACGGCAAAACCGCGCCCGACCACACCCGCCGTCCCGCCGCCGACAGCTTCCATCGGATCAATGGCTTGCTGCCCGCCACCTCGGCGCCCGCCCGGATCGACGCGCCGAAAGAAGCCGGACTCCGGGTGCTGGCCGTGCGGCAGAGCAATGGCCACAAGGCGCTTCTTCTCGTGAACACCGGCCCGCGTTCCCGCACTGTCACCGGCGTGACCGGCAAGGCCACTGTGATCAGCCAACAAGGGAAAGCGACCCTCAGGCTCGAAGGCGGAATCCTGCTGCCCTCCCTGAGTCTAGCGATCGTCGAGACCGATTGATTTTATCCGAAACCCCTCATTCGAGGGGGAGACCGACAACTCATGCCATGCAACAGTCCATCTAGCTCGATTGCAAACCCACATTGAATCTCGTGTTGGAGTCTTCCGATAGAAACCCTGAATTACCTAAAAACCATGAAAACATCCCGTATCCTCAATCTTTTCTCAGCCGCCACGCTCACCGTCTGCTTCATTCCCGCCAGCTCGCGCGCGGCTTCGGCCACATGGAGCGCCACTCCCACGAATGGTTTCTGGGAGGCGACCAGCGGGGAAACTAACTGGACCACGGGCGAAGCGACTTTTCCGGGAGCCTTGGACGCGTTGACCAATGCCGACGTTGCGACCTTCTTGACGAGCAGCGCGACCACCGTAGCGATCAATTCGTCAGGAGTTGGCAATAGTTCACCGCTGGGCATCCGGGGCATGACATTCGGGGTGAACTTGAACACGCCGTCCGCGTTCACCATCGGCAGCGCCGGAGCGAATGCGGGCAATTCGCTGCTCCTCGGCCACAGTGGAAACATCACGTTCGTCAGCGGCTCCACCGGAACAGTCACTCAAATCATCAACGCTCCCCTGGTTCTTCAACCGGCCTCAGCGTCAACTGCCGGAACCTATCAGTTCATCAACAGCAGTGCCGCCACCAATGCGCTGGAAATCAATGGCAACATCAGCGGTGGGACGACCACGCTGGGCATCGCGCTCACCTTGAGCGGGACCAATACCAATGCGGGAAATGTGCTGTCGGGCGTCATCAGCAACGGTGCAGCCGCGGGGAATGTTTCTCTCTCAAAGGCAAACTCCGGCACCTGGTCGATCACCGGGACTAACAACTCCTTCGCTGGAGGGGTCCTGGTGAATCAAGGAACCCTAAATGTAGCCACGATCAGCAACGCTGGCATCAACAGCAGCATCGGCACAGGCCAGATCAATTTCAACGGCTCCTCGGGTGGTGCGGGACGCCTTCGGGTGACCGGTGCCGGCGGCGCGACGGATCGCACCGTCACCATCGTCAACAACGGCGTCAACGGCGGCGTTCTGGAATCTTCCGGCAGCGGAGCGATCCATTTCACCGGTCCGATCACCACGACGAATGCCGCGCCTTCCGCCAATCTCAATTTGGCCGGTGGCAGTGCCCTCACCAACACGATCAGCGGCAATATCACCAATTCACCCGACACCACCAAGGTGATGAACGTCGCGAAGAACAATGCGGTCGCAGTCTGGGTTCTCAGTGGAACCGGAAACACCTATACCGGCACGACGACGGTTTCCGGTGGCATCTTGGCTGGGATCGGCGCGAACGCCTTCGGCAACACCAGCGGCATCAGCATCGCCGGGGCCGGCACCCTCAGCCTGCGGGGTGATGCGAATACCTCTTTTGTGAAGGCGAGTGACAGCTCGAGTTACGCGGTGACCACCACGGCATCCGCAGCCACGATCAACGTGGATCAAGCAACTGGTGCCGGAACGGGTGCGAAAACCATGACGATCGGAACAATCGCTACCACCTCGGTGGCTGCCGCCTACACGCTGAATTTCACCGGGTCGAACAACACGAGCCTCAGCGTGGGTGCGATGACGGGTTCAGCCTCGGGCAGCGCAGCCACCAACTCGATTGCCAACGCCATTGCGGGCGGCGGTTCATTGACACTGGCGAGCTACACGAGTGCCAACACGGTCGGCGGCGATACGCTCTCCTTTACCGGAATAGGCAACACCACGGTTACCGGGGCAGTCACCCCCAGCATAAGCGCCACCACCCTCAATCTTCGGCAGAACGGATCGGGCATCGTCACTCTGCGCGGCACGAGCAGCTACACCGGCACCACCACGGTCAACACCGGCACCTTGGCTGTCGCCAGCACCGCCAGTCTCGGCAACACACCCGTATCCGTGAAGAACAACGGCACACTCACTGGCACAGGCAGCATTGCCGGCAGCGTGACGGTGGAAAGCGGCGGGCACCTCGCTTTCACGGTCGCATCGAATCCATTATCCCAGGATCCTCTGAACATCACTGGCCTCCTCGATGTGCAGAGCGGCAGCATCATCGACATATCCGCCGCAGGCACTCCTGCAGTCGGCAATTACACTTTGGCGGTTTCCTCCGTCCCGATCAGTTATTCGCCAAGCACCGAGAACTTCGGTGGCATCACCGGCACCATTTCTCTCAGCCCGGATCAACTCAGTCTTGTTCTGAACGTCACCGGCGGCTCTGCCTCAGCATACAATACGTGGGCCAACACCACGCACGGACTCTCCGGCGCGAATGCGGCCTTTGACTTCGATTTCGACAACGATGGTCTGGACAACGGCATGGAATGGATCCTCGGCGGAATTCCGACCAGCGGCACAACCTCCGTCAGCCCCAGCGCCACCCGCGATAACTCCAATAACCTGATACTCACATTCACCCGTGAAGAAGATGCGATCGGAGAAACCGTGCTGACCCTCGAATACGGCTCCGACCTTACAAACTGGACCCCCTTTGTCATCGATGCCGACGGCGGAACCGATGCGAACGGAGTGACTGTTGCCATCAACCAGACTGCCAGTCCGGATGCCGTAACCGTGACGATTCCAGTGAGCCAATCAGTTGCCGGGAAAATTTTCAGCCGCCTCAAAGCCGTGAAAATTCCTTGAGGATCCAGTCTTAATTTTTTCCCTGATGAAAACTTCACGTATCCTCAATCTTTTCTCAGCCGTCATGCTCACCGTCGGCTTCATTCCCGCCAGTTCGCAGGCGGCCTCCGCCACATGGAACGCCACGCCCACGAACGGTTTCTGGGAGGCGGCTGGCGCGGAAAATAACTGGAGCACCGGCGCGGCGACTTTTCCGGGAGCCTTGAACGCAACGACCAATACCGACGTCGCGACCTTTTTGACGAGCAACACGACCACCATTGCGATCAATTCTTCTGCTGGTAACAGCTCTCCACTCGGCATCGGGGGAATTGTTTTTGGGGTGAGCGGCAGCACGCCTTCCGCGTTCACCATCGGCAGCGGCGGAGCGAACGGGGGCAATTCGCTGCTACTCGACAGCGGCAGTAACATCACGTTTGCCAGCGGCGTCACGGGAACAACCACCCAAATCGTCAACGCGCCCCTGGTTCTTCAACCGGCCTCAGGGATACTTGCCGGAACCTATCAGTTCGTCAACAGCAGCGCCAGCACCAGCGCGTTGGAAATCAATGGCAACATCAGTGGTGGGACGACCACGCAAGGCATCACGCTCACCTTGAGCGGGACCAACTCCAATGTGGGAAACGTGCTGTCGGGCGTCATCAGCAACGGTGCTGCTGCCGGGAACTTTTCGATGACAAAAGCAAACTCCGGCACCTGGTCGCTCACAGGGACCAACAACTCCTTCACTGGAGGGGTCCGCGTCGATCAAGGAACACTGAACGTGGCCACGATCAGCAACACGAACAGCAACAGCAGCATTGGCTCTGGAGGAGGTTTGGTTTTCGTTGCAGGTGGCTCAGGCAACGCCACTCTCAATATCAATGGAGCGGGCGGGGAAACCAACCGTGCTATCACGTTTAACAACAACGGCTCGAACCATGCTATTATTAGCTCGAACGCAACTGGTGCCAATACCGTAGAGTTGTCCGGCAATATCGCCCCGGGAACAGTCAATACTTCCAATGCTACCATCGAATTTAGTGGCTCGAATGCGAATGCCAATGAAGTATCCGGTGCGATTGCTGATAATGGCGTTCGTCTAACCAGTGTCACTAAGAGTGGTTCTGGAACTTGGATATTGAGCAGCGCAAGCAATACCTTCACAGGTGCGACCACCATCAATTCCAGTGGCGGAACGCTGGCCGGCATCGGGCAGCACGCGTTCGGCAGCACCAGCGGTATTGCCATTAACGGCACGACCACAGTCCTGAGCTTGTTGGGCGACACGAGCACGGCCTTTACCAAGGCTAGCGACAGCACCACCTACGCGGTGACGACAGGGGCCAGTGGTGCGACCATCAATGTGGACCAGGCCACAACTTCGCCTACCGCAAAGACCATGACGATAGGCACCCTCGCACTGAATAATGGCGCGGGGGCAAATCAGACCAACTTTACCGGGGCCAACAACACCAGCCTTAGCGTTGGTGCCGTGACTACCGGAACTACATCGACATCGACTAATACTGAGACCATTAACAATACGAATGTCGGCGGCGGCACTTTGACCCTTGCCAGCCTTTCCGTAATGCGCACCGGCACTCCGACCGTGGCCTTTTCCGGCAATGGCAATACGACCATCAGCGGTGCAATAACGGAGGCGGCGATTACAAGGCTAACCAAGAGCGGCAGTGGCACCCTCACGCTCTCCGGCAACAACTCCTACACCGGTCTGATGACAGTCAGCGGCGGGAAACTGGTGGTGACTGACACCATCGGCAGCTCCGCAGTGACGGTCAGCAGCAGTGGCACGATTCTCGCCACTGACACGTCCGCCACCATCGGTAGCACGCTTGCCATTCAGAGCGGTGCGATCCTCGCCGTGGGAGATGCGGCAAATGCCACCACGGCGACCGCCACGGTCGTCGGAGCCACCACCTTGAACAACAATTCCATCTTCTCATGGGACATCAACGCGGCAGGCACTAGCTACGACAAATTGATCAGCGCAAGCGTGGCGGGTGAAGTCACTGCGGGAGACGCGGTCTTCCGCATCGTGGTTGCGGACGCGGCCTTCGCGAATCCATTCTGGGACACAAACCGGACCTGGACCGACATCTTTACCACCAATGGTTCCGCCCCGCTTGCCAACTGGGCCACGATATTCGGCAACTCTGTCAGTGTGGTGAACAGCAGCTTTACCGGCATCACTCCGGTAGACGGTTCGTTCTCGGTATCCGGCAACACGCTCACCTGGTCCGCCGTTCCCGAGCCCACCTCCGCTCTCGCCGGCCTGCTCCTTGGAACCGGCTTGCTCCGCCGTCGCCGTTGGGCCTGATTGATTCAGGGTATCTAGTTTCTGTTCCGCTGCCACTCGACGGCACCGGATCTGCGATAGGTGGACGTAGCGTATCAGATTTTCAAAACTACCAAACCAATCCCTTCATTCACTTCAATCCGGCTTCTCCAGAGCGATAAAATCACGTCATCAAGCCACCTTCCGGCACGCACTCTTTCCTAACTTAATTCCATCAATGATCGCCCGCTCCCTACTTTTTTCGGTCCTTGCCCTTACGACCGTTTTTGCGATCGAGCCGGATTTCATGCAAACCAGTGACGGCCTGGTGGTCATCGAGGCCGAGCACTTCCATTCCAACATACCCCAAGGGACGCACACCTGGGTGGCGGGTTCCAATGCCAAGGCTTCCAATGGAAACGTGGTGGCCAGCCAACCTGCGGATCAGGCGCGATTCGACAAAAAAGAGGAGTTCACGGTCAAGAGTCCGCGGCTCGATTACCAAGTCACGTTTCTCATGCCGGGTCGGCATTTCCTGTGGGTGAAAGGTCAGGGGGCGTTTGTGCATTTGGGCTTGGATGGCGCTCCGATCACCCACTCACAACGGATCGGCGGCTTTGATTCCAAGAAATTGGAATGGCGCTTTCAGACCCGGGCCCACTATGGACAACCTGCTTATCTCGATGTGCCAAGTGCGGGTAAACACACCATCAATCTATGGGTGCAAAACGCCGGCACCGCGGTGGATCAAATCATCCTGACACCGCAGGCGGATTACAAACCCGGCAATGAAACGCCGGAAAGCCCGCGCGGCAAACTTCCCCCACAGGCACCCTGGATCAGCGCCGGTCCTGAACAGGAGACCAACCCGCCTAACACCTCAGTGAATCTGATTGGCGTTGCCAAGGACTACGATGGAAATGTCACCGGCTACGCATGGTCACAAGTGGAAGGCCCTGCCACCGCGACCTTCACCACACCGGACAAGGTCGCCACCAGTGCCTCCCAGCTCACGGCAATCGGCACTTACCGTTTCCGCCTAACGGCGAAAGACGATTCGAAGCTGAGTGCTTCACGCGACGTGACGGTCAATGTCACCCCGCGTGTTCCTCCGACATTGGAAGTTCCAGCAGAAATCATCCTCATCAGCGACACTGCGGTGAACCTAACGGCAAAAGGCACGGATGCGGACAGCGATGATAAAATCCAGCCGCTCACCTACAAATGGGAGCAAGTCGACGGCCCTCCCCAGGCGCAGATGAAAATCGCAAACCGCAATCAGGCGGTTCTCAGCAAGCTCATCGAGGGTGTTTATATTTTCCGTGCGAGCGTCACGGACTTCACTGGAAACACCACCACTGCCGAAACCAAAGTCATCAAACGCCCGGTGCCCGCGTCCGCGGCCATCGACGCGGATGACCCTGCAATCCAATATTCGGGCCGCTTTCTCGTGGATGAAAAGAAACCGAAAATCCGTGAATCCGGTTGGCCCGCCACGTCCATCGCCGCCCGCTTCGAAGGTACTTCGATCCGCGCCCGTCTGTCGCTCGACGGCTGGGGCGGTGCTTCCCGTTTCTATGCCATCATTGATGGCAAAGCAGACAACCCCGTCGTGATGGGAGGCGACAACCGCACCGACTGGCTGATCGCGGAAAATCTAGCAAATACTACCCACCACATCGAGCTGGTGCGCCTCGGTGGCGCATGGAATGCGAGCAGCGTATTCAGCGGCTTTTTTCTCGACGCGGGGAAAAAACTCGTTGAGCCAACGCCCCGCCCCGCCCGGCGGATTGAGTTTTACGGCGACTCGATCACGGAGGGAGCCGTGATGTCCGACCAACCGTTCGGCAATGGCTATCTCGCCTATTCCGCGACGACCGCACGTTTGCTCAAAGCCGAGTCGTCGGTGATTTGCAAAAGCGGCATGGGCCTGGTCAAGGGGTTCACCCTGCCGCAGACGCTGCCAGGGATGTATGACCGCACGGCGCCCTTGCGTGGGGATATCAAATGGGACTTCTCCAAATGGACGCCGCATGTCGTTGTCGTGAACATCGGTCAAAACGACAGTTGGACGGGAGCTGATCCAAAAGTTTTCATCGAGACTTATGTCAGCTTCATCAGGACCCTGCGCGGCCATTATCCGAAGGCGAGGATCATCTGCGCACTCGGCAGCATGGATGCAACCGCTCCTAACAGCAAGTGGCCGGGATATGTCACCACCGCCGTCGAGCGGCTTAAAACCGAGAATAAGGATGATCGGATAGAAACGTTTTTCTTCGAGTTTCTCGGCGCGAAAGGTCACCCGAACTCGAAGCAAGCGCGCAACATGGCTGAAAAACTTGCCGCGTTTCTTGAAGCCAAGGGTCCGCAACTATGGAACTGATTGGAAGCAACCATTCCAATTAGCAGAACGTTACTGCTCCGGATCCTTGCGGCAGCCGGCCCGATACCCGCTCGGGCTGCATTTCAGCTCGCGGCGGAACAGCCGGTTGAAAAAAGAGATTTGGGAGAATCCGGAGGAGAGCGCGATGTCGATCACGCTGCGGTCACTCGCCGCGAGTTCGCGGCAGGCGGCATCGAGTCGGAGGCGATTCAGGAATTCGCTGAAGCTGCGGCCGGAATGTTGTCTGAACTGTCGTGAGAACGTCGGCCGGCTCAGATCGGTGAGTGCGAGCAAGTCTCCGAGACGGACCTCATCGCGGAAATTACACACCAGGTGGCGCACGGCCTTGGAAATCGCCTGTTGGTAATGGGATTCCGCAGTTAGGGTGAAGGGCCGGGACGAGAGATAACAGCGGTCTTCGGCGGGCGCCCCGGCGGTTTTCGCCAGCATGATCATCAGCCGCGCCAGTTGCGCCAGGGGAGTGTCGTGCGGGAGTTCTAGCAGCAGCTTGGTGACGGCGACGGCGGTGGGGCCGCTCAACCTCAGCCCGCGTTCCGCATCATTGAAGAGATCGGCCAGCGCCAAGGTCTCCGGAAACGCCCAAAACGGATGGGACTTCGGAAAATGCCACTGCACCGAAACCCCGCTCGCCGCGCCGCGGGCATGCCAATAGTGCGGCAGTTTTTCCCCTAGCATCACAAGGTCGCCGGCGACGAACTGCCCGACATGATCGCCCACGCAGCGCGTGCCCTCGCCGCTGGTAAATACCGTGAGTTCCATTTCGGTGTGGAAATGCCAGTGATCGCCCTTGCCCTTGATCCGCGTGGTCCGGCCGGGCGCCACGACGCTATCCACCTCCCGCAGGCTCCGGTTCCAGCGTAAAACGCGAAACGAGTGCCCGGAGGGAACTTCAATTCGTTCATTCGAGCCCCGCACAGAAAAAATTATAGACCGGCAGGCTGGGCGTGGCAAAGATCGGATTGAGACAATAGTAGGAAGTCGCGAGTCCACAGGCGTAGATTGACCGGCCGCGGCAGGCTAAGGTGCACCCATATGAGCACTTCTGTGACCTATCGTTTTTCATTCGGCCCTTGGAACATCAGCGAGGGTGCCGATCCGTTCGGACCCGAAACACGAGCCGCCTTCCCGCACGAGGAGAAGTTCGCACTGTATAGGCCTTTAGGATTTGAAGGAGTTCAGTTTCATGATGATGACGTCGTGCCGGGGCTGGATGATCTGACTGCGGACCAAATCCTCGCCAAGGCAGCGGCGGTCAAAACGATGCTGGCCAACCAGGGACTGGTGCCGGAATTTGTCGCGCCGCGCTTGTGGTTCTCACCGCGGACCGTTGACGGAGCCTACACCGCCAACAACGCCAGCGACCGCGCCTATGCTTGGGACCGCACGAAAAAATGCATCGATATCGCCCGCGGCATCGGTTGTAAGGCAATCGTGCTTTGGCTGGCCCGCGAAGGCACTTACATCCGCGAGGCGAAAGATGCGCGGCTTGCTTATCAACGCTTGCTCGAAACCATCAACGCAATGCTCTCCTACGATCCGGAGATTGAAATCTGGATCGAACCCAAACCCAACGAACCGACCGACCATGCCTACGTGCCTACCATCGGCCATGCCGTGGCGCTCGCCTTTGCGTCCGACGACCACCGCCGGGTGAAAGGCCTCATTGAGAGCGCACACGCCGTGCTCGCGGGGCTCGATCCGAGCGACGAGATGGCATTCGCGCTGGCCCACGACAAACTTGGCAGCGTCCATCTCAACGACCAGAACGGCCTCAAATGCGATCAGGACAAGAACTTCGGTGCCGCGAATCTTAGGGTCGCTTTCAACCAAGTGCGCGTGTTGGAAGAAGCCGGCTATGGCAGCCGCGGCGAGTTCGTCGGACTCGACGTGAAAACCATGCGCACCCAGACGGGTTATCCGGTGACGGCCCATCTCACCTCGAGTCGCGAGATTTTCCTACATCTGGTGGACAAGGTTCGCGCCATCGACTCCGTTCTAATCAGTCAATTCCGCGATGCCCGCGACTATGAGGCCATGGAGCTCTATCTGATCAAACATCTCATGGGACTTAAGCCATAACCATCCTAACCTTCACCCATATCACCACCATGATCACTTCATCGCTGAGCCGCCGCACTTTCCTGCAAACCACGGGTTCTGCCCTGGCCTCCACCGCCATCGGTCGCTCGGCCCCACCTTCCGCGAATGGAAAGCTCCAGCACGCCTGCATCGGCGTGGGAGGCATGATGGGCGGCAGCGACCTCGGCAGTTTCCTGTCCCATCCGGAATTGGAGATCGTGGCCATCTGCGATGTGGATGCAGGCCATCTGGAAGCGGCCCGCCAGCGGGTTCCCAACGCCCGCACCTACACCGACTGGCGCGAATTGATCGCCAAGGAGGGCGACCGCATCGACTCGGTCAACGCCGCCGTGCCCGACCACATGCATGCGGCCATTGCCATGACCGCGCTCAACGCTGGCAGACACGTTTATTGCCAGAAACCGCTTTGCCATGATGTGGCCGAGGCGCGCGCGCTATCCGAAGCTGCGAAGCGCACGGGGCTTGTCACCCAGTTGGGCACCCAATTCGCATCAGGCCTGGGCGACCGGATGGCGGTCCACTATCTGCGCAGTGGTGCGATCGGCAAAATCAAGCGGATCTGCCTGAGCGCCAACCGCCCGGGTGCCGAAAAATATCGGCTGCTAGGGCTGCGTCCGCAGGGACAGGAGGTGCCCGCCGGATTCACGTGGGATCTTTGGCTTGGTACAGCGCCCTCACGCCCTTATGCGCCGGAGGTCTATCATCCGGTGAATTGGCGGTCGTGGCAGGACTTCGGCACCGGCTGGTCCGGCGACATCGGCTGCCATCTCTTCAGCGCCGTCTGGCAGGCGCTCGAACTAACCGCCCCCAGGACCGTCTCTGCCAAGGTTCAGGAATCATGGAAAAACTCACCGGAGCGCAATAAGGACACTTGGCCGCAGTCCAACCACATCACCTGGACTTTCCCCGGCACCGCCATGACCGAGGGGGATGAACTGATCGTCGAGTGGTTCGACGGCGAATTCTATCCGCCGGAAGGGATCCGCTCCATCCACGAGGGCAACTATCCCGGCGAGGCCGCGATGTTCATCGGCACCGAAGGCTCGTTGCTGCTCCCGCACACCAGCGGTCCCCGACTCTATCCGCGCGAGAAGTTCGAGTCGCTCGAACGCCCGAAACTCGAACCCCGCAACCATTATCATCACTTCGTGGACGCCTGTCTCGGCAAGACCAAGACCGAATCCGGCTTTGACCTTACCGGGCCGATGAGCGAGACCGTGTTGTTAGGCGCGGTGGCGATCCGCGTGCCGGATACCGTTCTCCAATGGGATGCTGCGGCCATGAAGTTCCCGAACCATCCCGCTGCGGAGACGCTGCTGCGCCGGACCTACCGCGACGGTTGGCGGATCGAAGGCCTCGGCTGACCGTCCTCGCCATCCCCAGCATTTCCCACTACCGCCGCTTTCCATGAAACGCTTCGACCAGAAATTAACTAACATCCTCAACGGATCCACTGCGACCACCGATTTCATCATCGCCGATGCGAAGGACGCCGACATGGCCTCCGGCGTCACCGCGCCCGGCCCGCAGACGGGTTCCTGCCGTCATGGTTACAACGAATCCGAAGGCTGTTGGAAAACCCTCTGCCAATACCGCGAACAAATCCGTGCGGTCATCGCTCAGGACATCGTCGATATCATGCTGCTGTCCGCGTCAAATCTGGAACAATTAGGGATGAAGGAGCGCCTGTTCGAACACTCGGCCATCACCCCGGCCGCCCGCGCCAATGACACCACCGACGTGTGGGCGGTGCGCGGTGGGAAATACCCGACCGAGCACCCGTCGCGCTCGTTTCGCACGGCGACCATTGACCACATCAAATACGGCCATCTGAAGGAAAACCACAGCGCCGCTGTCACCGGCTCGGACCTGGGGCTCTATTCGATTACATTTACTAACCATATTGACTGGGATTACAAGACGCTCACCGACTATCAGGAGTTCCGGATCGAGGCGGAACGCAAGGGGTTCCGACATTTTCTGGAGGTTTTCAATCCGAATGTGAATCCCGGCATTCCGGACAAGAAGGTAGCGGCATTCCTCAACGATCACATCATCCGCACGCTGGCTGGCGTGACATCGGCGGGCCGCCCGGTGTTCCTCAAGATCCCCTACAACGGGCCCGGCCCGCTGGAAGAACTCGTCGCTTACGATCCTAACATGGTGGTGGGCATTCTTGGCGGAAGCGCGGGGACCACGCTCGACGCCTTTCAGTTGATCCACGACGCCCGCAAACATGGTGCCAAAGTCGCGCTCTTCGGCCGCAAGATCAATCTGTCCGAAAGCCCCTTGGCGTTCATCGAGTTTCTCCGTCGCGTGGTGGACAACGAGATCACGCCAACCGACGCGGTCAAAGCCTATCATGGCGTGCTCGCCCGCACCGGCATCCGGCCGCAGCGCCCGCTCCAACAGGATCTGCAACTCACCGCCAACAAGATGAGTTATCGTTAGAGCCTGTCATGCGCATTTCCCCCGATCTAATTGAACTTGCGGCCCAGGTCGCCGCGATTGACCCGCAATCCGCCCGGATCGTCACCGGTTTCGACGGTTTTGTGGACGAGATGATCACGCTGGTGGACGAGCGCCGCACGCCGGACGAGTTCACCGCGGTGCCGGACATCGCCACGTTTGGCCGCATGATCACGGCTGCCGCCGGGCACAGCAGCCTGCGGGAAATTGTCGTCAACGCGGCGGACCCCGGCGGCTGTGCGGTCAATCTGGCAGACGGCCTTGCCAGCCTGGGCGTGCCGGTCGATTGTTTCGCCACGCTGGGAGACCCGATGCACGCCGCGTTCCGCGACGTGGCGTCTAAGTGCGCGGGCTTTCACTCGTGGGGCAATGAACCCGGCCGCACGCTGGCGTTCGAGTTCGACGACGGCAAACTGATGTTCAGCGCCGTGCGCCAGTTGGCCGACTTCACGCCGGAGGCGGTGCGAGGATTCCTAGCTAACGGAACTTATCAGAACGCCTGTGCCGCGGCCCGGATCATCGCGCTCACCGACTGGACGCTCTATCCACACATGACGGCCGTGTGGCGACTGCTTCAACGTGAAGTGTTCGCGACGCTCAGCCACCGCCCGCAGTTTTTCATCGATCTGGTAGATCCCGTCGGCCGGTCGGGGGACGACATTCTCGCGATGACGGCAGCCTTGCCCGGGTTTGAAGCGTCCGGTCCAGTCACGCTCGGCCTCAATGGCAACGAGGCCAACATCCTATCCCGCCTGCACGGCCTAAGCACCGCGACTGGAGACGAATCTCCTGAGGAAACCCTGCGGCAGGCGCACGACCTCCGTCTGCGACTCGGGATCAGCCGTGTGATCATCCACCGCAGCCGCTTCGCGGTCAGCGCTGCGGCGGCCGGCGGTTTTATCCAAGCGGGGCCGTATTGCACCAACCCGAAGAAGAGCACCGGCGCGGGTGATCGTTTCAATGCCGGGTGGTGTTTCGGCCACGCCCACGGACTTTGCGATGCCACCGCGCTCACTCTTGGTTGCGCCGCATCCGGCTTCTTCGTCCGCCACGCCCGCAGCGCCGCGTTGGACGAACTGGCTGATTTTCTCAAATTCTGGGACGCCGGAAAACTCGAATAGGTTACCCTCTGTTCTGGCCAGCTCGCTGCTCGGAACGCGGGAGAACTCCACCTGCGATAATCCTAACATCAGCCCTGCCGGTTCATCCTGGCGGCGCTTACCGCCCGCGCCTACATCCCGACCACCAGCCGCATGAACAAGGATGCTCCAGCCGGCCCGGGAACCGTCACCTCCGCCATGCCGCCGCCTGTATCCACGATAGGCCACGTCGCCTTCTGCCACGAGTTCGCATCCAGCGTGGGCGACCACTCTGCCCGATAAGTCACATCCGCCGCCGCACGCGGAAACCGGAACGTCATCGCGCCCCCGCCCGCCGCCGCAGGCATGAGCGCGGGCCGTGTGGCCGCGCCGTCCGCACCCGACCGCGGGTCGCCGCCCAGCGCATACTCCAGCAAGTTGACTGCACCGTCGCCGTCCGCATCCGCCATTGGCTGGGCTTCGGACGCATGGCGGAGGGAAAAACCTTTCGCTGTTAGCCAGCTCTGATAGCCGGCGGGCGCTCCCACCCCGTCCGTCCAAACATCCACCGGGAGACCGTCCAAATACGCCGTGAGCTGGTCCGCCATCGCACCCGCCTGCGCCGTGTTCGGGTGTCCGGTGCCCACACCAAGCCAGGGGAAGAAAACGGTGTGTAGCTTCATGTCGCGATCTTCCGACCGCAGTTGGTTCACCGCCGCCGTGACGTTACCCATCCACCGGGCATTCGTCGGAGCCGGATCGGTCGCATCCATGGCACCCAGCGCGCAAACCACGTGCGCATTCGGCCGCTCCGCGCGCAGCGCTCGAAGGAACAATACGTAGGCCGTGATGAATTCAGAGTCCGGCGAGCTGCCCGCCTGCCACTTGTCGTTTTGCATGATGTTGATCACCACGACCTGCGGCTTGTAGGTGGAGAACGCCCACGGAATCGTCGTGCTATCCAACGAGACCCCGCGGTTCCATTGACCGATGAGGCTGCCCAAGCCAGCCGAGCTTCCGGCATAACCTGTCTTCACCAAGCCGAGTCCGCTCTTGGCGATGATGTGCGACTCCGCCCCCATCTTCCGCGTGGTTTGCGCCGCGTAGGCTTGATAGGTATTAGAATACGGATAGTCGGGCATCAGGCCGCCCTCGGTGATCGAGTCACCATAGAATTCCATGCGCCGTGTGGGCCGCGGGGGTGGATCGAGAAGGGTCGTGCCCGCGCCTAGCAGCACTCCCTTGAATCTTGTCGTCGCAATCCATGGCCCGGAGAGCGCGTAGAGAGTGAGCGTATGGTCGCCCGCCGGCAGTCCCGTCGCGATGTGCGTGATCGTGCCAGTCCCACCTGTGAGGTTGATCACTTTTGGGTTAGAATCATCGCCGTCGAGGATTGCATAAAACATCTGCTTCGTGCCCGGCCATCCCTCCGCCTCCAGACGCAGGCTTATTGTAGGGCCATTGAACCGGATGCGGATGCCCGTGCCGGACCAGCCGAAGCGTGGCAATGTGCCGCCCGCGTCCTGCACGCGGCCGAAATATTGGATGCGCGCATCAGTTGATGCCACCGTGGTAAAATCAGCTGCGTCCATCACCGCCACTTCCACATCGCGAGTCGCCGCATCGCCCGTGTCGTCCGTCACCGTGAACCGGAAGACATACACCCCACGCACCAGCCCGCTTACCGACAAGTTTGTGGCCTCCTTGCCCGCGCTCGGCGAATTCGGCGTGGTAGTCAGCGTGCCGAGCGTGGCTACCGCCGGTCCGCTCACCTGCGTCCAGCTCCGGGCCGTGATGCTTCCGCTCGGATCAAGCTCCTGTGCTGCGCCGGAAAGCGTGAGTGAATTCGATGGCCAAGTCATGGTCTGGTCGAAAATCGGGTCGATCACCGGCAGGCGATTGATCCACTGGGAAACGGTCAGCGAGTCGAGGCGCAGGCCCGCATCGTTCGCCACAGATAGAAACCGGCTCGTCCTCACGCTCGTGATCGAGATTCGCTGCCCGATGGGGGTGACCCCCGCTGTGCCGCCCGGCGTCGCCCCGAGATCAGTCCAAGTCAAACGCTGGTCGTTGCCCGTATCGGCCGTGCCCTTGGCGTTGGCAGGCGAGGTCGTACTGGAGATCGATACGAAGGTGTTGTTCGGCGAGGCGTTGCGCGACCGCAGTGAAATCACGCCCGCCGCCGCCCCTGTTGGCTGAGACAGAATGAAGCGTGCGTTCGTCGCCGCCGGATCGGTCCCGCCCGCATAGATGACATGGTCTTTGCTCGTCAGACGCAGCAGCTTGCCGGAAGTGACGTTTCGCAGGTTCACCGAATCCGTCGTCCCGCTGGTGCTGCCCGCGTCGATCACGTCCCACTGCTCCGCCGGTCCCGCCGAAGTCTTGTCCCCGAAAAGCGCATTTCCGCCCGAGTCCACAATTTCCGCTCGCAACACACTGGAGGACGAACTGTTCATCGCTACTTTCTCCAACGTAATCGTACCCCAGTTCGTGCCCGAGGTGGCCGCCAGCACCGGGCTTGCCAGCACCACGCTGTCCTGGAAAATGCGGACCTGTTTCTCGTAATTCGCGCGATAGCGAAGCGTCAGGTTCACAAAAGAACGCAGCGGATCCAACGTCGGTGCCGCGGTGTATTCGAGCCACTCGCCAACGGCCGCATCCTGCACCGTCACTCCGCCGCTCGCTGTGCCGTCCATCGCCAAGTCCACCGCATCATTGCGCAGTGTCGCGGCCGGGCTCCCCGTGTTCGTCGGCGTTAGATCATTGAACGCAACCCCTGTCCCCCCCGTGTCGTAGTGCTCGAACTCAACCGTGCCGGGCATTGCCAATGCGTTCCCCGAATAGGGTGCCTGTTGAGCTTGTGCCCATGCACCGACAAATGCGGATGCTACTAACAAAAAAACGCGAAAATTAATCATGACTTACAGGGTTTGCAATTGACTCCCCTTGACCCTTTCATCGATTGACATGCGAGTCATCCCCTCGAAAGAGGGGGATGATCCACTTCTGTGACAGCGAGACGCGTCTAATTTACTTTTAGGCTCAATTTTAGGAGCTCCCGGCACAAGAAACTTTCAACAATACATAAAAATTCGGGCTGTCCGCGGAATCCGGAGCTGATTTGAATGTAGGGAATAATCCGCTTCGCGACCCAGTTGTCGATGGTCTGGGTTCTTCCGGGCTGCTGGCTTCGGCGCGCAATGGACAAGCATGGTCGTATTCGTCGTTAGGGCGGTTGGGTGCTGCTGATGGCCTTCATAGCTATACTCCGACTCCCATTTCAACCTGATGGGTTGTAGATGGTGACTTTTGCGGGAGCGTTTCCGATCTCGACGATATTATAGCGACGTTTCTTTCTAGAGCTCATCTCCTTAGCCCGCCGTTTCAACGTTGGCGGGCCGGAACTATCGTCAGGAATTGTGTTAGGTTTCCCGGTTGGGAGATTCTCACAAATTCCACACTCCAATGGATTTGAATGACTTGATTTGCTTTTCCCGCCCCCTCCGCCATATTTCTTTCATTTTGAAAGAGTTAAAACATGGGTTTCGATTCGAGGATCCCGCCGTTCAGCTTCGCAGCGCCGAGATTTCGATGTTCGACTGACGCAGTCGGTCGCAGAGCTGCAGCGCGATTTCATTCAGGATTTTCGCCTTCAACTCAGGAAACTTCGTATCCATCGAGTCAAAAAACGTCCGCTTGATCACGCGGCAGCGCACAGGTGCCATGGCCACGATGTCGGCAGACCGCGGTGAGCCATCCAGAAACGCCAGTTCACCGAAGCTCATGCCAGCCGAAAAAACATCGAGTCGCTGGTGGCGGTTCCCATCAAGCCGGAGGCGGACCTCCACACTGCCGGAAATGAGGACGAAGAGTTCGTCAGCACTCGTTCCAGTCTGGATGATCTGATCGCCCGGGGCGTAGGATTTGGATTCCATGCCTTCTTCAAGGAACTGCAGTTCCGATTCATCGCATTTGGAAAACACCACACATTCCGATAGCGATACCGGTGGCGGTTCCAGATGGTGATCCTCCATCACCTTGGAAAGGACTTCATTCTCACAAGATTCGAGCGCGGCATCCTCGCTGTGGAACAACGAATGATCGTCAAAACCTGCCGCTGTTAGCGATTTTCCGACTCTCACCGCATGGCAGCAGACCAGTCGAACGGCGCTGTCCGCGAGCTGCTGCTTCACATCGCGGAGCATGCGCAGGCAGACGTCGTCGATGGAAAACACATAGCTGAAATTCAGGATGACATGCTGACAGTAGGGAGCTTGTTTGATCAACAGGCGGATGACCGGCTCAAACGTGGAAAATAACAGCGGCCCTTGCAGCTCCATCACCCGGATGCGATCGCCATAACGTCTCAGCGTGTGGAAAGCCTTCGTCGGAAGCCGGCGCCGAGAGTTCACCTGCGAGGCGTTGTAACTCCGCCTCAGCGCCGGCGGCGGCACCGCGCTGGGGTTGAACATGTGAAGTGAAAGTTCGCGCGCGAGATCCATGCACACCCGGATCGCGCGGACGCTGTTACCCTGAGCGTCCAGTGGTGGGGAAAACACCGCGATTCCCAACTGACCGGGAAGCACCGCCAGGATGCCGCCGCCCACGCCGCTCTTCGCCGGCAGCCCCACCCGATAGATCCACTCGCCGGACCAGTCATACATTCCGCAGCTCGCCATCACGCCTAACACGTTGTCAACATACTCATGGGCAATCGCCCGCTCGCCGGTGATCGGATTGATTCCCTGGTTCGCCAGCGTGGCTCCCATCACGGCGAGATCGGCGCAGGTGACTTGCAGGGAACATTGTTGAAAGTAGGTTTCCACAATGTCGCGCGGGTCCTCGTCGATGATCCCGAAATTCCGCAACATCCAACCGATCGCCCGGTTTCGGTGGCCGGTGGTGCTTTCCGAATGATAGACGTCCTCGTCGATGTCGAGTTGTTCACCCGCGCATTTCGACAGGTAAGTGACGATGCGCTGGATGCGCGACTCGCCATCGACATTCAGAATCTGCCCGCAAGTCGCGATGGCTCCCGCGTTGATCATCGGGTTGAACGGAGCGCCGGTGCCGGCTTTCAGGCTGATCGCATTGAATGCATCACCCGAAGGCTCGACGCCGATTTTCGATAGCACGTGCTCCTCACCGCGATCCTCAAGTGCGAGGCCGTAGGAAAGCGCTTTGGAGATCGACTGGATCGTGAACTTGTGGCGCGTATCGCCGACTTCGTAAATGTGGCCGTCG
The DNA here is from genome assembly GCA_031412525.1 of Akkermansiaceae bacterium. Taxonomy (GTDB): domain Bacteria; phylum Verrucomicrobiota; class Verrucomicrobiia; order Verrucomicrobiales; family Akkermansiaceae; genus Luteolibacter. The sequence goes on from JANODE010000156.1 coordinate 28,183, forward strand.
CGCGTGGCGATGCAGATGCCAAACAAGTTGGGATCGGCGTTTGCGAGTTCCGGGATGTAATCCGCCACCTCGCCTTCATTGAGGGCCGCGTAGCGTTCGTGGAGGGTTTTGAGGACTTGGGAAACAGGGGATTTCATGAAACGGGTGGCGCGAGGTTAGCAGGTGGCATACCCAATCATCTGCGGCAGAAGAAAAACGCGGATATCCAACAGAAAAAAAGGCCGCTCATGGGGGTGCGGGCAGGACCACCACCCGATAGAAACCACGGGCGGCAGTCGCGTTGGAATCAGTAAGCGAAACATGACTGTCCATTGCCAGGGTGCCGGAATTTGCGACATTTTCCCAAGTCCCGCCTGCCAGCTCGGGGCAGCGCTGAAGAACGTAATTGCGCCCGGCTTTCCCTGCGACTGAAGTGGAGAATACCGTGCCGTTCCGGATGGCACTGGCAATCCGGAACACGTCGGCCGCCTGGTTCGGGTTGGTCCCGGCCGCGAATTCCGCGAGGTTCGACTGCCCGTCGCCATCGGGATCGGCCGCGTTTGCCGCATCGCCGGAATTGCTGGCGGTGTTGAAATTCGTGAACCGCCAGATTTCCAGCGCGCTGCCGGTAACCGTCAGCAGGAAGCTCCGCTCCGTCGTCAGTCCGCCATCGCTCACACGCAAGGTAATCAATGTACTTCCCAGTTGGCCGGGCAGGGGAGTGAGCGTGACGGTACGGTCGGCGCCGCTGCCGCTGAAGACGATGTTGGAACCGGGAATGAGCGTTGAGTTGGATGATTCGCCAGTGATGGTAAGCGCGGCAGCAGCCGTTTCCATGTCACCTAACAATAGTTCCAGGGTGGACGATGGCGTGCCGGACGTGAGTGTCTGAGCGGAAATGTCGGAAAGTGTCGGAGGATCGTTCACGGGATTGACCACGAGGGTGAAGGTGTCGGTTCCCGTGAGTTTTCCGTCACTCACGGTCAGCGTGATGACGGCCGAGCCGCTTTGGTTGGGTGCCGGGGTCATGGCGACGGTGCGGCCGGCACCACTTCCAGCAAGATTGATGTTCCCGTTAGGAAGCAGCGATGGATTGGAGGATGCGGCGGATAGAACCAGGGAATTCTCGGCGTCGTCCGCATCGTAGAGCGTGACCGCCAGCGGACCGACGGAGGTGTCTTCGGAGATGGCGACGTTGGCGACGTTGTTCACTTTGGGTGCGACGTTCGCCTCCTGATAGGTGAACGTGATTTCCCGAAGCTGGCCCGCGGTTAGGGAAACGTTGGCGGTTACTGGAGTTTCAAATCCGCTCACGGACTTGAGTTCCAGCGTGTATCTGCCGGCGGCGAGGCCCGTCTTCTGGGCTCCGCTCAGACGGAACGAGGTTTCCGGACTCAACCTCCAGCCGGCCAGTGCATTGCGGGCGGCAACTGGCTCGATGATCACCTTGAGTGCGGAAGTCGTGGTGGCTCCGATGGAGGTGAAGCTGGAATGCGTGATGCCGCCGCCGGTGTTGTTGTCGCCACCGTTCCCGCTGAGCTCCGCGCGGTTGAACATGTCCACCACGTCGCCGTCGATGGCGCGGACGATGCTCCTCGAGGTGCCGCCCAGATAGATGGCCGCCGGGAAATAGGCACCCTGTTGGAATCTCACGCAGAGCGGGCCGCCTTCCATGCCTCCCAAGCCACGGATGGCACCGCTCGAATAGGTGCGACCGATTTCCCAGGCAAACGTTGCTCCTGATAGCGGAGTGGCATGCATCCGGCCCTGGAACGCGTCGGAAATCCCGTTGACCGGGTACCCGACCATCGTTTTCGAAGCCGCCGACTGGAGGAATTCGTTGGCCTGCCCGTCGCTCGCCAGATAACCACTGAATCCGCCGCGGCCCGCATCTTCGGCGAAGTAAAGCGCTGCTACATTGAGATTCTGCGACATCATCGACAGGGTCCCCGGGGTTCCCTCCGAAATCCTCTGAGCTTCGTATCCGGTGAAAACGTATGATCCGCGTGGGATTTGCGGCTTCGGCTCAAAAGTGCCTTTGTCCCGCTGGTGCAGCCACTGCATGCCGGTGTTTCGCGTGAGGGTGCTGTCATTGAAAATCGCCATGCTGGTGGTCGCCACGACACGTGGTTTCACCACAAACCCGCTTTGCGAACCGGCGTCCGTGCGAAACTGGCCGACGTTGGAATAAGGCAGGTTCCGGCTGCCGGAAGAGGTGTTGAACGGAACTGCTAGAGGTGGGTTCAGAATTGGCGCGCTGGCTGGTGGATAAGCGATGGTGACGGTCGTTGTCTGGTCGTTGATCAGAACCGCGCCGGCACCGGGTGGCGTGTTGCGCCCGGGGATGGATTTGAATTCGACGAGATAGGTTCCGGCAGGGAGTCCACTGACGGAGGTTCTGGAATCGCGCCAGGAGGTTTCTCCGCTGATTCGCCATTGAGCGCGGCTCGCCAGTGGGACAGAAACTGAGGAAATGCTATCAGGTCCCAGGATCACCCGAAGCGAGGCGTTTCCCGCATCGATCGTTCGGAAATAAGTGCGCTCGATCATCTGCGGGTCCTCGCCATTGACAATGCCCACCTGCTCGCGCGGCGGTTGGATGAAGCCGGGCAGGGGAAGGTATTCTATCAGGCGATCACCGCTGGTCAAGCCGCCCACGGGCACTCCGGATGGACGCCACGCGGTTTCACCGACAAAGCGCCAGGCACCGGTTCCGGCGGGTGTCAGATTGATCGTTAGAACGCTCTCACGACTGCTGAGCGGGACTTCACGAGAGAATTTCTGAACGAGTCCGTAAAGGGCGTCTGCTTCGAGCTTTCTGACCTCTCCGAATGTCGTGGAGGCAGGATTGGAGGGCCGCGAGGCCGTGAGGCGGTAGAAGTAGGTCACCCGCGGTTCGAGACTGGTTAGATCGAGATGGGCGCCGGTTTCCAGGTCGCCGCCGATCACCCCCGGCGTGGCGCGGATCTTGTTAGGGAACGTGATTCCGTCGGTGCCATATTCGAAAAAGACATCGGCGTCCGTGCCACGCGGTCGGACCAAGCCGCTGACGCGTGCACTGGTCGGGCTGAGCGGGTTGGCGGCTCCGGTCGTCGCCAGCGGTGCGAGGAAACTTGTGGTAAAGGTTTCATCGCCGCCAGTGGTGGTCCCGAAGCTGTTGGAGGCGACGAGGCGATAATGATAGGTGCGGCCGGGAAGCAGGCCGCTCAAGTTGATGAGCACGCCCGCGCTACTGTTGCCGTTGCCGATGCCCTTGCTGACGGTGGAGCTACCGTAGGCATCGGTTAGGCCGTAGTCGAAGCGGACGAAGGTTGTGCCGCCTTTGGGATTGGCCGTTCCCAGTAGATTCGCGGAGCCGGTGCTGACGTCGGTCGCATCCCCGGTCGTCGCATTCGGCGACTGGGAAGGAATGCCGTCACCACCCTCCGCCTGGCCCGCGATGAACTCGACATCTTCCCCAAACCAAATGCCAAGTGGCGTGGTGGCTACCAACCGATAGTGATAGGTAGTTCCCGTCACAAGCCCATCCGCGACAAACTGGATGTCCGTGATGTTGCCGCTGGCAGGCACCTGTTGGACCGGCGTCGTTGAGCCATAGGCCGTGGTCTCGCCATACTCGAAATACACAGTGATGGAGCTGCCATTCGTATCGACCGCTCCAACCAGCTTGACCTTGGTGTCCGTCTCATCCTTCGCATCGCCGGTGGCGACCAGCGGGGGTGCGATGGGGGTTTCGAAAAACAGGTCCTCGCCATAAATCGTCCCCGCACCGGTGGTCACCGCGATGCGGAAATGATAGACCGTTTCCGCCTGCAAGCCCTGGATCATGCCTTGCACATCCAGCTGCGAGGAGCCGGAAATCTCCTGGACCGGCGTGGAATTTCCGTAGGTTTCGTCAATGCCATATTCAAAGAATACTTTGGCAGAACCGTTCGGTGTCGCCATCCCGCGAAGGATGGCGATGTTATAGGTGATGTCAGTGGCAGGCGCTGTCTCAAGGCTGGGTGGATCGCCGCGGATGATGGAAAGCATGTGGATTTTCTGAGTCACGCCATCGCCAGCAGTGACGACGATGGATACCGGGTTGGCTCCAAGAACGAGGTCAATAGGATCGCTCTCCGTCTCCAACGCCACCGGGCTGCCATTGATCGCAACGGAGGATTGTGGCACCTCCGCGAAAGGCGTTAGTTTAATGGAAGCCACCTCATTGGGGACAAAGACGGAGTAGGAAAAAATGCCCGCATTGAATGCCGGCGAAAACGCTCCGTTGCTGGGGATCAGATCGCTGAGATTGGCGTTGGTCGAAGGCAGCACGCTAACCGTGAATGTCGAGCTGGCGACCGATCCGGTGTTGTTGAAAACATTCACCCAGTAGCTGGTGGGCGAGGTCAGGGGTGGTGTCGTGAAAAACGAGGAATTTGCCCCGGAGACCGGCTCCTCCGTATTTCCACTGGTCCCGACGTACCACTGATAGGACGGCTCCGGCAATCCGGCCGCACTCACACTCAATGTGGTTTCCCCGCCATGAGGGACCGTGGGATTCAGCTCGGACTCAGCGGTGATGATCGGTGCGTTACCGGTGAAATCCATCTGCAGCTCGCCGCCAGCCGTCGCACCACGGCGGCTTACTTGAATGGGAATGTAAAAAGTGCCAGCTACCTGAGGAGTGCCGGAAATTACGCCGGTGGCCGAGTTGATAGCTATCCCCGGTGGCAGTGGTCCGGCATCGAAGACCACGCCCTCGCCGGTCTCGCTGGAAACAATGCCGTAACTCATCGGCTGGTTGAACGGAACCGACACGGTCTGATCGAAGAGTTCCGGCAATGAGCTGATAGATAATGACCTGCTGTCCGCGCCACCGGAGTTCTCCGCTCCGATCAGAACTGTAAACAGACCTGCCTCTTCTGGAGTCCCGGACACTTGGCCGCTGTTTCCATCGAATTCAAGCCCGGCCGGGAGCCCCCCGAGAAGCGAGTAACCCGTCGGAGAGTTCGATGCTTCGATCTGATAGAAAAACGGCTGCCCGCGGACGCCTGCAATTTCCGTTTGCGATCCGATGACTGGCGGCAGGACAATCTCCTCGTAGCTGAAGGTGATATTCTTCCGGAAACCGCCCTGAATCGCCACCCCCTGCGAAGTGGGCGGGACGAACCCTGGCACGCTGGCAAACTGGATGACGTAGTTGTTGGGCGTAAGCCCGTTCAATCCCGACCCGCTGGCAAGATACGGCGAGGCCGATTGGATCCTCCATCCGGCTCCAGCGGCGCGAGCGGCGGCGGGCTCGATGGTCACTTGGAGAGCTCCTGTTGCAGGGTCGCCGTTAGGTTCCTCATGGGTTGAAGTGATTTCGCCGCCGGTGTTTCCTGCTCTGAGGGTGGCACTCGCTTCGGCGAATCCGATGAGATCGGCCACGGAGCTGTCGATCGCGCGCACCACAGTCTGCGCGGTGCCTCCCAGATAGATGGCGGCGGGATAGTAGATTCCATTTTCATACTGCACGCACAGCGGACCTCCCGAACCTCCTCCGCTGCTGCGGATGTCGGACGTGACGTAGGTTTTTCCAAACCCGCGGGCGAAGTTTACATCCGCGGTTGGTGTGGCGTGCATGCGGTTGACGTTGAGGTCCGTCGTGCCATCGACAGGATAGCCGACCAAGGTCTTGAGCGCATCGGAAAGCAGGAACTCGTTGTCTGCCAGATCACTGGCCAGATAACCGCTGAAGCCTCCACCGCCGGGATCGGATAGAAAATAGGCGGCTGCCGCGTCGAGATTCTGCGACTCTGGGGTGGAACTTCCCGGTGAATTGTCCACCGCACGCTGGGCCGCGTAGCCGGTCAGCATGAAATACCCCCGCGGGATGAGCGGGACCGGATCATGGACCTTCTGGTCCTGGCGATGCAGCCACTGCATGTTGGTGGCGGACGAAAGCGTGCCGTCATCGAACAGCACGTGGGCGGCCGTTGCCACCACGCCGGGACGCACGACAAACCCACTGCCCGCCCCCGCGTCGCTCCGCAACTGGCCGGTGTAGGCGTAAGGAAGCTCCGGAGAATCTGAGACGGTTTCAAAATCCACGAGAGCGGGCGGCGTGCCGACTCCATCCTCCGCGACATAATAAGTGATGGTGGTGAACGTCGTTTCTGAGGCCCGGATTCTAACGGTCACTGGCAGCGGTTTGCTGCGACCTGTGACGGACTTCGCGATGATGATATGGTTGCCGGGCAGCAGGCCTTCCTTGCTGGATCCGCTGGAGCGCCAAATGGGTTCGCCCTGGCCGTCCACCTCGCCGGACATCGCCCATTGGGCGAGCAGTTCGAACGGCCTGTCATCCTCCGTAAGTCCTTCGGGTCTGAGAGTCACATTCACCGCGCCGCTACCGGTCACGCCAGATGGCGTGTAGCTGCGGGTGATCGTGGCAGGAGTTCCATTGCTGACGATGGCAACGGTTTCACTCGGTGGCTGCACGTGCCCGGCCACCGGGCGGAATTCGATCACGCGGTCACCGTTTGTTAGGCCGGTGGCGGGCGTGCCGGATGAACGCCAGGGTTTTTCCCCAAGGAACCGCCAGCCAGCGCCGGGCAAGATTGCACTGATCACGACATCGAGCGAACCTGCCCGCTCGTCCGGTGGAACCGCGTCGGGAAATTGCTGGATGAGGCCGGAGAGCAACCCGACTTGGAATGAGCGGGTCTCGCCCACTCCGGTGACGCCCCCCGGACCGACGGCCCGGACGCGATAGTAGTAGATTCTTCCCTGCCGGAGGTTCGTCAATTCTCCACTGACAGGCAATGGCAGGCCGCCGGTGACGGCCGCCGGCTCGGTCTGTGTGGTCCCGGTGAACGTGAACGGATCCGTGCCGAAGTCGATGAACACCTCCGCAGGTGCTCCACCGGCCTTCGCCGATCCGGTGACCCGGACCCTCGTGGTGCTGACGACCTCGGTCTCTCCAGTGGCAGCAGCTGGTGGGGCGGGCTTGGTGGTGAATTCGAAGTTTTCGCCCTGCGTCGTGCCGGCGCTGTTAGCCCCGATCAATCGATATTGATAGGTGGTGCCCGGCAACAGTCCGCTGACTTGCAGTGCAACCTCAATGGGCTCGTTGCCATTCCCCACTCCCTGGATGTTAGTGGTTCGACCATAAGCCGGCGTGGTGCCTAACTGGAATTGGATCACAGTCGTTCCGCGGTTCGGATTTACAACGCCTTGAAGAATGACCGATTGCTCGGTCACCGCCGCGAAACCACCGGTGCTCACTGCAGGCTGAGTGGTCGGAATCGGATTCGTCACACCGCTGCCAATCGCCACACGGAAGGTCACATCCTCGCCGTAAGTAGTTCCTGCGCCGTTCGACGCGACGATCCGATAGTGATAGATCGCATCCGGAATCAGGCCGCCGCTGGGTGAAAGGAAATCCTGGAAACCACCGGCCGAGGTCACCATCCGGACTTCCGTTTTTTTCCCGTAGAGGTTGGTGAGACCGTATTCGAAATAGACTTCGGTTAGCAGTCCGCGCGGATCGACCGCACCCACCAGCGTGGCGGCGGAACCGCTGACCCCGGATGGATCACCCGTGGCCGCGACGGGTGGTTCCTGAATGGTGGTGAAGGTTTCCTCGGAGCCATACAAGGTGCCGAATGTGCCGGTGGCGATGGCGCGGTATTTGAAGGTCGTTGCGAATGGTAATCCGGAAAGCGTGGCGACTAAATTCTGCGGGACATTGCCTTGGAAAACCTGCGGAGCGGTGAGGTTCTCGGAAGTATTGGCCACGCCATATTCAAAATGAACCGTCGCAACTCCGTTAGGGATTACCGTTCCTTTCAGCAGAATGGTCCGGTTTGCACCGATCTGGGCGGGACTCGTGGTGATTTGCGCTGAGGACGCGCGGGCAACCACCAAGGTGTAGGTTTTCGTGGTCGTGCCATCTGCCGCGGTCACCACAGTGGTGATGACGTTATTTCCGACTGACAGTGGGAGGGAATTGCTTGGAACTCCCGCTGAAACGGTGGCTCCGTTGACCTTCACTGTCGCGGCGCTGTCGAGCGGAGTGGCGGTGAGTGTGATCGAATCGACCGCATTGGGAACGGGCACCGTGTAGGCGGTGATGGCCGGGGCGAAGGCGGGTGTTAGATCGCCCGCGCTGACTTGGAGATTGGCGAGATTGGCGCCGGGTGGCAACGGAACGTTTCCCAGATTGACCACATCGTAGCCGGGCCATGTCAGGGCGAGGAAGCCTGCCTCGAAGGGATTGTAATATCCGACATAGAACAGTTCACCAGCCCCAAAAAACACATCCTCGCCCATGACAGGTGCGTTTCCTAGGAATGTCGCGGTTTCGAGGTTACCACATCCAAAAAACGCATTATACTCGATGAGGGTGACACTGGCGGGAATGGTGATGTTGATCAAACTGGCACAAGCCTGGAACGCATAAGGTCCGATCGTCACAAGCCCTGCCGGTAGGGTCACGCTGGCGAGTTCGGCGCAATAGGCGAATGTCTGGATATTGAGAACGGTCACGCCTCCGGGAATCGCCACGCTTTCCAAATTGCTGCAGCCGTAGAAAGCAAAGTCCCCGATCGTCAGGAGACCTGCGGGCATCGTCACACCAGTCAGGTGGGTGGCACCGAAGAACGCACTTTGTTCGATGGCACTAACTGAAACAGGAATTCCGTAGCCAGCGTCGAGCTTGCCGGCCGGATACTGGATCAACTGGCTCAGGTCCTCACTGAACAATACCCCGTCAACACTCTCGAAATCCGCATTAAAGGCGTCCACATCGAATGAAAGAAGATTGCGGCAACTGGCGAAGGCTCCGGCCTCGATGACCGTCACGTTGGCGGGAATCATGACGCCGGTGAGTCCTGTGTTTGCAAATGCGCCGCGACCAATGCGGGTCACGTCCTCCGTCAAGGCGATCGCGGTCAATCCCAAGACTGAACTGAAAGAGGAATCCCCGACCTGGGTGACACCGGACGGGATTGAATAGGGACCGGCAAGACCTCCGGGATACTGAAGCAACGTGCTTTGATCAAAATTGAACAATACCCCGTCAAGCGCACTGAAGTTCGTGTTGAGCGGATCGACCGTGAATTCGGTAAGACCGCTGATGTAGGCAAATGCGGTGGTATCGATCGTGCTGACATTTGCCGGAATCTTGATCTGCGTGATGCCATTGCAGAGGGAGAACGCACCGCTGCCGATGTGCGTGACACTATCAGGAAGGGTGAACCCGGTCAGACCGTCGCAGGCAAAAAACGCGTTCGAGCCGATGGATCGGATTCCTTCGGGGAGAGTGAGGCTGGTAATGCCGGATTGGTGCTCGAATGCGGAGTCGTCGATGCCTATCACCGGCCGACCGGCAATCATGCTTGGGACCACCACCACGCCGCCCGGCCCGGTGTAGCCCGTGATATGAACTTCGCCGGATCTGATTCGATAGTTGAAGCTACTGTCGGAAGTTCCCGTTCCTGATACGTTAAAGCGGAAGGAAGAGGTGTCCGAATCGTTGCTTTCGATGACAATTGACTCCCTCCTGACACCGGTCGCGATCGGAGCGAACGTGACTGAAAACTGGCTGGAGCCGCCTGGGGCGAGACTGAATGGCAGGCTGGATGCGTTTAGCGAGAAATCGGAAACGACTTCATCGTCGAAGAACACCGAGAAATCCATCAGGGGGGCGTAGCCGGTGTTGCGGATGGTTAGAACCAGGGTCTCTCCGGGGAGTGATCCTGCTAGAACGTTTGCGAAAATGACATCATCACCGTCTGCCAGGTTAGGGCCGCCGGCATTCACGCTGATTTCCGGAGTTGGGACACCCAGGTTGGTGACTGGATAACCCGGCCACGTTGGTGCGAGGAAGCCCGAACTGTTCGCATTGAAATAACCGACAAAAAAGCCGACCCCGGCGAATTGGAAGACGTTCGTCCCCATCGGCGGAGCTTCTCCCAGGAACACGGCACTGGTAAGGCTGGTGCAAATCATGAAGGCCTGATTGCCGATGCTCGTGACAGTGGATGGAACGATGATGCTGGAGAGGCTGCTGCAACCTTCGAAAGCCGAGTAACCGATATCGACGAGACCTTCCGAGAGGATGACAGTCCCGAGACTGGTGCAATAGGTGAAGGTCGTCGGGCCGATGCTTGCCACGCCGCCTGGAATACTGATGGCGGCTAGAGCTCCGCAGGAGTAGAACGCGCCGGAACCCAGGCTGGTAAGTCCCGCAGGGAGGGTGATACCCGTTAGTCCGTCTGCATTGATGAACGCCACGCCCGCAATGCTGTTAACGGTCGAAGGCACGACGTAGAATCCAGATTTCCCGGCCGGATACTGAATCAGTTCCGTAAGATCCTCATTGAAAAGAACGCCGTCCTGACTGGTGAAAAAGCTGTTGGATTCCAACACCGTGATCGACAGAAGGCTGTTGCAGTCTGAAATCGAACCCGGCCGGATCTGAGCCACCGAGGCGGGAATCGTTAGGTTCACCAGACCGTCGCATTGTTCGAAGGCTCCCCAGCCGATGGATTGCAATGACGGGGGTAGCGAGATATCCGTCAGGGCGGTGCAATAGTAGAAGGCATAATCGTAAATCGCCGTTACGGACAAGGGAACCGTGTATCCACCGGCTTTTCCGCCAGGATAAACATGCAACGTGGTTTGGTCCTTGTTGAAAAGCACGCCGTCGAGACTGCTATAGTTCAGGTTTCCCGCATCCACCGTAAAGCCGGTGAGGCTGGACATGAAATCGAAGGCGAAAAGATCGATGTAGTTGACGCTTTCCGGAATGAAGACGCTTGTGACAGCAGTACACCCGCGGAATGCCGCGCTTGCGATGTAGGTCACCGTGTTAGGGATGGTCACGGAGGTAAGTGCACTGCAATAGCTGAACGCGTCCATTCCGATGGAGAGGACCCCGGACGGGATCACCACACTGGTAATGGTATCGTTATTGCTGAACGCGCCACTTCCGACAAAAACGACCGGCAGTCCTCCGATTGTGGCTGGAATGATCAACGCGCCACCGGGGCCGGTATAGCCGGTGATGGTGAGTTGGTCATCAGAGTTCGTGTAGGTGAACGCATTGGATGCTGCCGTGAAAGTCCGGTCAGCCCCATAGCTCGTCCCCCAGGCATTGGATGCAACGGTGCGGAAATGATAGGTCTGCCCCGTGGTGAGCCCGGAGAGGAAAGTGGAGATGCTCTGATCGGAGGTCCCGTCGTCCGGCGCGAGCGCAACTGCGACACTGGTTCCATAGCTGGTGGAGGTTCCAAATTCGAATGCGGCGGTGGTGGCGCTGCCATTTGGATTCACACTGCCACGAAGCGTGGCAACCGCATCGCTGACACCGGTCGCGGGAATTGTGGTGACGACGGGAAGAGGGGCCGTTCCATTCCCCGTTAGAGTGAGGGCAAAGGGATTCTCGTCGGCATCGTTGCTGAAGATATTGAGCGTCGCGGTCCGGGGCCCTTCGCCGGTTGGGGTAAAATAGACGCTGAAGAATCCGGAGGCTCCAATGCCGAGAGAGGTGGGGAAGTTTTCCGGAATTCCCTCCAGGGTCACCCCGAAATCCTCCGCATCGGGCCCGGTCACCGTCACCTCGAGGTTGGCCAGCGTTTCAGATCCATAATTCGCGACCATGATGGTTTTGATGGGAGGGAAAATGGTCGGAGCCAGGGATCCGTTTCCAAATTGAAGCGATTCGCCGCTGTTCAAGCCGGTGAATGATTCGCCCACCGCTTCAGAAACCCCGATTTCCGACAAGGGCGGCGGGCTAACTGTTACCACTGCCGTAGCGCTGTCCGTGGTGCCCGATGCATTCGCGGCCCTTACCCAATAGCGGGTGCTACCGCTGAGAACGGGCGTTAGATACGACGCTGATGTCGCACCCGGAATCGCATTCGATGTGTCACCGCTTTCACCTTCATACCACTGGTAGTCGGGTGCGGGAACGCCGCTGGCAGCCACCGTAAAGTTCACCTTCGAGTTGTAGTCGACCATGAAGTCACCCGGCTGGGTGGTGAAAACTGGAAGCTGGGGCGAGCCTCCTGTCAGATTCACGATGTAGCTCGATTCGTCCGGATCGTCGCTGTAAATCAGGAGTTCTGCGGTGCGCGTCCCAGGTGCTGTCGGCGCGAATCGAACCATGACCGTGCCCGTTTGGCCCGGCGGTAAAATGAGGTAGTAAAAGTCGTCGACGAAACCGTAAGTGAACACCTCGTAATCGGCGGTGTTGACCCCATAAATTCCCAGGATGAAGGCATCAATCTCGAGATCCCCGGTTCCTTCGTTTTTGACATGGAAGATTCTTGTATCATCGCCCGGAGTTCCGATTTCGAGAATGCCGAAATCCCGGGTCCCTCCGTTAGGGATGCCCATGCCATCCGGCGTCTCCACAGCGATGTCCGGAGTCGGCGATGGCGTAATGACTTCAAGCGAACCGCTGCCCGTGATCCGTCCGGCGAATCCGGAAGAGGACGAGTGGTAGATCCCCGGTGGAAAGCTGGTTTCGCCGATATTCAGACCTGATATGACGTCCGTTCCGGTGAAATTGAGTTCAAGAGTGCCGCTGATGCTGATGTTGACACTGGCGAGATCGCTGAGTGTCGGCGCATTCAGGACGAGTGTGCCCCGGTAGATGTTGGTGCCTCCGGAATAAGTGTTGGCGCCACCCAGAGCAAGAGTGCCGGCTCCTTCCTTGACGAGGTCTCCACTGCCGCTAATCACACCGTCGAAACTGGTAGTTAGGGCCGTATCAACGACGAGACGACCATCGTTTACGATGGATGTACCGGTGGCACCGGTTAGGCCCGGGATGACCTGCTCGGAATTCCCGATATCAAGGGTGGCTCCCACGCCAGTCAAATCCACCACTGAGGTGGGTGGCAGTGCGCCGCTCGGGCCGGTCAGGGAAACCCCATCGATCAGCGTGGCAACGTCTCCACCCGCGGTGTTCCAGCCAGCGAGCTCGATGAAGTAGGTGCCGCTTGCGAGATTGACGGTTTGGCTTTTCTCTTCAAATGCGTCTTCGTTGTCGAACTGTGCGTTGTCCCACGAAGCCACCTGATTGCCCTGAATCTTGAAAACGACCCCGTTCGCCACATAGCCCGGGCGGTTGGCACCCAGGAATTTCAACGTGTATTGACCCGGCGTGGTGATAGTGACCATTTGCGAGATCGAGCTTGGTTCGCCTTGCAGGAATGCGACTTGTGCTCCTTCCGGAGTTTCATCCACCCACGTGCTGTATCTGCTGCCGATGCCGGCGGTTCCCGTCATGTTCCAGCCGCTGAAATTCGGGGTGTAGGCCCATCCCTCCGCGCCATATCTGGGTTTCTCGAAACCACCTTCGGCGATGAAATTCCGGTGAGGGCCACCTTCTTCGGACAGGGCAAGCGTGCCTGCTTCGATGATGGTGGATCCGGTGTAACTGCTAGGCATGGTGAGCAGCAGTTTCCCCAAGCCGGTCTTGATGAGCGAGCCACTGCCGAAGATCCCGCTGGAAAGAGTTAGATCGCCGCTGCCATTCACGGCGACAGTGAGGTCACTCGTGGTTCCGATCAGGGTGCTCACCCGGGTGGAAACCGTGCCGACCTGGGTGATGGCGGGGAGATGGGAGCCGTCCGCGGTGAACTCAACAACAGAATTGGAAATATCGATCACGTTGGAGCCGCTGAAGTTCATTCGGTTCAGGCTGAAGCCGGCGGCAAGGTCGTGGGTGGCCTGGAAGCGATCCGAAGCGTTAAAATCAAGGATGTAGTTGGATCGTCCGCTAAAATCGGGAGCGGCACCATTGGCCAGATCATTGGTCCATTTCGCTGATTCACTCCACAATCCGGTGGGGCTGTCCTTCCAGGTGAATACCGTTGGAGCTGGCGCATCCGCTGAAGCCACTGTCCTGACACCGAAGGAGGCACTTTTATTTTCATTGTTAGCATCCTCGATCAGTCCGCCTGGGTCCACAGTGGGTGTGAAGGGAATCGTTACATAAGTGCCGTCCAATGGAGCGGAACAAGTCAGGATCAGGGTGGCCGAAGCGCCCGGCGCGAGTGTGCCGTTTGTGAACTCGACGACCGGCGAACTTCCCGCAGCACCCGGGCCGGTGAATCCATCCGCATCGGGGCCGCTTTCCACGACCAGAGTGGGGGGCACATTGAAGCTGACCGTGATGTTCGAGGCAGGAGCATTCCCGAGGTTGCGGACGGTGAAGGTATAATCGAAGGGCGTGTTGGTGGTAACGTGGGTCGGTCCGGAAATCTCGACGGTCAGGTCTGGCAGCAAAAAGGGTGCGAGCGAGACTCCCCGGAAGGCGGTATTGGCAGCAGCCGTGGCTACCAGAAGCGGTGTGCCATGGAGCGGTCCACGATAGCCGCTACTGTCGGTTAACTTGACCAGTTCCCCCCCACCTTGGATTCCGAGGGCTTTGCGGATCGCAAAAAGGACGACCCCGCTGCTTGTGATTTTCGCGGTAAGGCCGCGGTAGTCATCGGTGTCCGCGCCAACGGTTCCGCTGGAAACCCACAAACCATTCACCAGCGAGAACTTCATCAACCCGATGGTGTCATCCGCCACGTAGAGCGTGTCGAATCCGAAGACAGAATCGCTGAGGTCGGCCAGATGGAATCCGTCCGGGCTGCCGACCTCGGGAAAACCGGCAAGCCCGTTGAGTGTTTGACCGGCTGTGGTCGGCAGGTTGGTGCCGACGGATGAGATCCGCGGTGATCCGCCATCGGTGCTCAGGTAGAGCCATCCGCCATAGAGGCCGAGGTGGCTGGGGTCCGGCGCTTGTTTGTTGAGTTGGGTCGATGTCGTCGCGCCTAACGGAGCATGGCGCACACCTCCCTTTGAACCCACCATCCAGAATTGGCTGCCGTCCACGCTCACCACACTGCGGGGCACCCCGGTGCTGGCAAAATCCGTCAGGGCGGTGGCGGTGTTCACAGTCCCCTCATGGTCGACTCGCCCGATGACCCGACGGGTGCTGGTTCCTGCCGTGCCGGAGACATTCACGGGATACGGAATGGCGGCATCATAACCGCTCACTATCAGATAGCGCCCGTCTGCCGAGCGGCTCAGTCCACCTTCGGAAATGCTGTCGCCTGCCACAACGAGGCGGCGGTTTGCGCCGCTGGGTGAAGCTGGCAGGGGAATCGACTGGATCAAATTGCCAGAGGGGCTGTATTCATCGAGATAGATTTCGTTTCCTGTGCCAGAGAGCGTGGAGGCTGACGTGCCGACCCGGCCAACAATGATACTTTCCGGCCCGAACGAAGAGCCACCGGATACTTGGGCAACGAGGGATGCAGGGAGCGCTAGAAAAGCAATGGCGACCCAGATGGCGAAGGATTTCATGGCGTTCATTCGCTGGGAGTGGCCACGAAGCCATTCAAACGGCTGATCATCGTGCCCAGATGCTCCTTCACCGGCGTGAAGGCGGGGTCAGTGGACCATGAGTGGAGGATCTCCAGCGCGGCGCGGTCGTGCATGGCGAAATCGGAACCGGACTGGGGCGGCTCGGTGGTGAGCAGGTTGTTGGAAACGAAACGATTATTGTTAGGATAAACTCCGGCGAAGGAGTGAAGCTCGGTGCCTGTACGCGCGGGATCGAGCAGCCATGATCTAACAATCGCCTGCTGCGCAGGATCACGGAGATCGGCACGGGCGAACTGTTGGGCCGCCATTTCGGGTCGGCTTTGCTGGAGTTCCTTGTCGGAGGCAAGCAGCACGAGCATGTCCGCTGGCGCCCGCTGAACGAGGCGATCAAGCGTCAAAAAGGCGGCGTGGGCGAGATCCTTGCGGTCCTTGCGCTGGACCAGGTCTGATAGGAGCGGCGCGCTGCCGACGGCGCGGGTGTGGACGAAGACATCGAAGGCGTTCAGATACCCGACGGATGGATCGGCCTGCCACGCGGGATTTTTGATCAACGATTGCGCCTTCTCGTTGAGGATGGCGTTGGTTTCAGGCGAACTGTCGGCCAGCCCGATGTTGCGAAGTGCGAGAGCCCACTCGTCGGCTGTCGTGAAGTCTGATAGAACCCCTCGGCTGATTTCCGCGGCAGCAGCCGGATCAATGTTGCGAAGTGCGTCCAACAGAAATGTGCGGAAGGTGGGCCACTGCGTCAGTGAATGGTCCGATCCGATCTCGAATGCCAAACCGGTGGTCTTGTCCTTGCCGCTAGTGAGAAACTCGCGGACCCAAGCCACAGCCTCGGCGGAGTCCATCGAACGCAGCTTGTCCTGAAGGTCCTTGAGCGACTCGCGCGACCCCGCCCCCGGATTGAGCCGCTCGAAGTTGAAGGATAATTCCGTTCTATCAGAATTGCCCGGTTTGTTCGCCGGACTCACCGCTGTGGATGGAGGCCTGGACGGGGCGGGCGCAAGCTCGACCCGCGCCTTCCACCACCACGCTCCGGAAAGAACCGCGATGGCGAGAATGGCCGGAAATAATTTGGAATGCCGCATGGTGAATAGAGTGACGAGTCGCTTCGGGGGAATTGCGCGATTTTCCGAAATTCAGCCATTTTCATGAGCCGGAAAGTGGCTAAGGCGTTTCCTCCACCTGATGCTGATCCGCATCGACGCCCAGATCGGTCCATCAGCCTTCATGGCTGTGGAGGGAAACGAATCTTATCCGGGGGGATGTTCCACGAGCGTGTCTCACAAAACCTTTCTGCATAGAATTGGGTGGAAGCAGCACGGGATGACAAGGCCAAATTCCTAGAGAGCAGCCGCGCGAAGAGCTTCGGAATCCTTGGAAATCCGGGGATTCTTCCATTTCATGATCACTAACTTGGTAGGAAAAAACCGCCGGTATCGCCACCCGCTGCGGATAGCGTGATGGCGGAACAATCCGTGGAATCTGCCCATTTCGTTGGCAATGAACGTCCAACTGATTTTCTCAGAGAAGATTTCTGTCCGTTCTCATGGCACCGGATAGTGGGAAAGCAGATGTTGGACGAGGAAGAATTCACCGAACTTCCAGCGCTGATCCAATCCAAAACCGTTCTGGAACCCTGTGGCGTTTGCCACAAAAACCAGACCTCAGTGTCCACCTGATTGTTCAGGATCGGTTAAGAAATTGGCGGAAAGTCGGGTTGTCGGGACCGCCCCACCCAAGAAGGCCGGCCCGAAACGGCCAGGTTTCCGCGGCCCGTCGCAAAGAGGCACTGCTTCTATTAGATGTGTCCCGACTCCGAATTCAGAACCTGAAGTTCAAGCCGGTGTAGATGCCTGCCTGGGCGAGGTCATAGGTGAATGCTCCGTCCGAGTAGTCGGTATGCAGGTAGCGATAACCGAGTTCAGCGGAAACGTTTGGTGTGAAATGGTAGCCGACGGTGGCTTGAATGGTCCAGTCGAGGTCCGAGCCAACACCGAAGCCGCCAATGTCGCTCTTGCCGGCGAGAAACCACTTGTCGTTGAAATTCCATTGGGCGCGCACGCCGAGGATGGGGTCCAGCCAATCCTTGTTGGCGGAAGCGCTAACAGGCAGGCGGGCTTGAAGCTGCCCGTCGATGGCGGCGGCAAGGTTCCGCCTTGCGGCTCGGACCCCGGCGCGGGCGCGATTGACCTGGCTCTGCAAGGAAGCGTCGACGGATGCGCGGAGCCGTGCAACTTCCAACTGCGCGGTGGAGCGGGCGAGTGCGAGATGCTCCGCCTTGATGTTGCGGACGATGCGGTTGCTGGCAATGTCGCGGGCGTTGAGTCCTCCGTCGCGAAGAATCTGGAGAAGCTGCTTCTTGAGTTCACTTTTCACCCGCTCCTCGGCTTCTGCTTCGATGGTGGTAATGATTCGGGCCTCAATGACAGCGCGCCTGGCGGTGCCGGCCGCCTGATAGGTGGCGATTTTCGGCAGGACGATGGCCTCCGCGCGCTCGGTGAGACCGTCTACAACGCGCTCGCTGGCGTTCGCGCTCGCGGCGGTGATGCCGGGAGGATCCAGGCTGGCGTCGAAGTCCAGGGAAAGGTCGTTATAGCGCATGCCGGCATAAAGATCAACGAAGGCGTTAGGACTTTCGTAAATCCGATAGGCAACAGACAACTCACCTGTGAACTGCTTCAACCCGACCTCCACCTCGTCATAAAGCGGGCCGGGAGGAGAGCCGGAAGCGCCGAGCTCACAGTAGAATCCATCTGCAATGATGCCCCAGCGGCCGTTGCGCGCTTCGAACTGGAGGGCGGCGGCCATTTCAAGCTGTTCGAAAATATCGCCGAACGAAGCATCGACATCCGCTGCCAGCGGGCCAACCGCGGTAGTGCCGTCGAGGCCGGTCAGCCAGCCGTAAAGCTGAACGCGGAATTCCCACCCCGTCGCCGGGGCGGGTATCTCCACGGCGGGTTCCGCCGGGACGCCGCCGGTGGCAAATCCAGAAAATGTTAGAATAACAGCGGGGATGGAGTGGAGGATTGGGGATTTCATGAGTTTAAAGAAACGCTATCGTGATTTTCATCTGCCGGGGGCTGCCGTGAACCCCTCGAACGGCGGTGCATCCGTCACTCCGTTCCACGCCTCATTTCCGGTGATTGTCACCTCCTGCCCATCGACCTCGACGAGTCGGATCGCCTTGTTGACGGTAATATCGCCTGGATAAGTTCCGCCGAAGATGGCGACGATGTCGCCGGCAACGGCGGCATCGACCTTGGCTTGGATGGATTCACCCGGCAGCACGGCGAGGGTGGTCGCGAGCGCGGCCTGCGCGAGGCCGAGCAGGATGAGGAGTGGAATGCCAGATTTCATGGTGGTGGTCTTGGAAAGATTTTCAAACAGGGGCGAAGCGAGGGGCGGACTTTAAGAAGATTCCAAATTTCAGGCTGGAGTATCCAAATTTGGCGGTGTGTGGGAAGGATCAACTGTTAAGGAATTTACATCTATCTGGCCTGCTGGAATATTGAAAATGACATAGAAGATGTTGTTCCTGGTTGATCAAGGGCATGGTGGGCGGACTGAGTGAGTAGGAGAGCAGTAGCATTGCGAATACCAGAAGGCTCGGTTCTGAGAACTTGCGGAGAATTCGGAGGTCAGATGTCAACGGCTCTCGGAGTACTCATTCATGTCCACCAGATAGGCCCGCCAGTTGTTCAATTTTCCGTGGTTGATGGAATTGACGGGATCCACATAGCGGCCGGGCGCGCGGGGGAAGTGGTTCATCCACCAGCGGAGGAAATTCTGGTGATGATCGGACCCTCCCCAGGTCGCCGCGTTCACGACCGTCGTCGGCCCGGTCAGATCGGGGAAGGTGAGCCAGCGGTCCGCTTCGGAAACCGCTCCGGCTGGGGTGCCGTAGTCGTAGTCGCCGGCGGCGTTCGGTGGAAAATGGACGTTGCCACAGCCTGCGACCGTGACGCCCGGACGGGTGCCGACCAAGGTAAAGCGATCCCAGAGGTGATTCACCGTCGCCCCGCCACTCCAACTGCCATAGACATGGGAGAGGATGGATTCGCTGCGGTAACCGAACGAATGCAATGCCTCGGCGACACATCGTTCCGGGTTCAGCGCCATGACTACATACAGTGGCGACTGCCGGACGAGCGGTGGAGCATTGCACCAGTAGGCGCTGCTACCGACCATCCGGGACTCGTAGAACCAAAGATACGGGCCGCCCCACCAGATCACTTCGTCGGCTTCGCCGGCCACGACCATTTCGTGAGCGGTGCGTCCTCCAAGCTGCGCCAAAGGAAGGTCGAGGATGGGTTCGTAGTCAGATCCGTCCGGGCTGTGCCACGGGTATTGCTGCGAGTTGGACTAGGATTGGAGGTAGGTGGTGTCGGTGTATTGGAATCCGTCGCTCTTTATCGGCCAGAGGTCCAGATCCACCCATGCCGCGAGCTCCCAGCGGACGTAGCCTCCGCTCGCGTTGGTGAGGTCCTCAAGGTAGTCCGCGTTGAGTGTCCGGGGATCATTCCACCCGAGAACCTGGTGAAGCCGCCGGTATCCTTGGGATTCGATGATCGGATCGAGATTCATCACTAGCACTCGCTTCGTGATAAACGGTCGCTCTTCTGGCAGTGCTTCATTGATGCGGAAGAAGTGCCGATCTGGCGAGGGCCGTTCGACCCGATGCGAGGTGGCAGTTTCCCCGCCTTTGACGAATCCGGTGCTCGACCATGTGTGCAAGTCCGGGGAAGACTCGATCTGATACCAACGACCGAAATCGCTGTTCCATGTCATCGGCCTCTGGTTCTCCATTTCCCGGAAATCAGTCACTTGGAACGGACGCTTCTGCGACAGCAAGCGCCATTCATTGAGGTGGACGTAACCATCGCCCGTCAGCCTCACGATCTTGAGGCGAACCGCGCGGCAGGTGATCGGCGAGGAAACAGAGCGTTGGTTCCAAGCGGCTTCAGGATCCTGCCTCCAGTCCAGCGCAACCCGGAACGATCCGCTGGCCGTGTCCAAGTCCGCGACGGACTCGGCGGTTTCGATTCTCCAGCGGTTTGTGCCGCCGAGGAACCAGACTTCAGATCCTGTGATTTCCTTTGGGTTCTGAAATTCCAAAGTAATCGACATTGGATTGATGCCGGGAGTCCGCGCGAGGGTGTCAGTCCGACCGTCGAAGACGCTTCCGATAGGACCAATGTCGATTGCCGTGTGGGTCATGGTTGCCCTGCCAGCGGCTAACAATCCAGCCACATCAACGGGATCATTTTGCCCTTTGGCAAACGGCGAGAGTAACAGGCAGGCAGCGATGACGAGAGTCCATGGCCAAGTGGTCGGGGCGGAGTTTATTCGTGATAGCATCATCCGCTGGAGATTGTTCGTTTTCATGATCGTGGCATGGGAAGGGGATGCCAAACCCGAGGATTGCCGGAAATCAGTTTCCTTCCTATATCTTTGATGGACATTCAGAAATCCGAAACTTGCGAAGAAACCGTGATACGGGCGGCATTTTTAATTTTGATTCAGAAGTAGATGTAGTTGCGGATGGATTTTAGGATGCATACCAAAGTCGAGCCGACTCGTGCGGACAATTTGAATGCAAAAACGGCCCTACTTCTCCTTCATTTCGAAAACCCCGTTGCGGATTGATTCTCCGGCGTTGATCTGATTGATAAAGAACCGCGAAGGTCCGTCGCCGCGGAGGTCGCGCTCGGCATTGACGGTGGTGAAGAGTGCGAGGGCCTTTTGGGGTTCATTGTCGATGAGTGCTTCAACGGCTTCATGATAGAGCGTAATCCATCGGGGTTCCTCCTGCTGGAGTGCCGGGCCTAGTAGCTCATAGACCGTGACGACTTCCTTGCGGCCTTTCACACAGAATTTGCCGACTTTGCGGGTGCGGAACTCGCCGTTGATGTGGGCATGGACGGCATCACTCATGAGGATGCTGGTGTCGAACATCTTGTTGATGCCTTCCAGCCGGGCGGCGAGGTTCACGGCGTCGCCGATCATGGTGTAGTCCACCCGCCGGGTGCTGCCGATGTTTCCGGCAACGACGTCGCCATAGTGAATGCCGATGCGGGTGCGGAGCTCCAGACCATCGACCATGAGCTTGTCGCTCTGATAGAGTTTCCATGCGGCACGCACTGACTTGATCGGGGCCTCCGGATCGTGAAGTGGGGCACCCCAGGCGGCGAAGATCGCGTCGCCGATGAATTTGATGACCACGCCGTCGTGGTCGAAAATGCTCGCGGTGGTGCGCTCGAAATAATCGTTGAGCGTTTCCACGATGCGTTCCGGATCGCCGACGCGTTCGCACATGTCCGTGAAGGATTCGAGGTCGGTGAACATCATGGCGGCCTGGACCTTTTCGCCGCCGAGATTCGTGTTGAAACCCTCGCGCGTGAGGCGGTCAAGCATCTGAGGTGATAGATATTTGGCGAATGCCGCGCGGATGGCCTCCTGCTCGGCGGAAATCTTGATCCGAAAAAACCGCTCAACATAGGAATGCGCGGCGATGCCCCAAACGAGGGCGATCGGGATCTGTGCGAATGAGACGACCGTCCAGGGGAACCAGAAGTTTCTGAAATGAACCGAACAAACCCCCACAACGGCGAAGCTGATGGCAAGCACCAACGCCATGAGAATGCCGTTCACCGGGCGGAGGAACGTCAGGCCAGCCCCGGCAAGCAGCCCGGTTAGAATGATTATTGTGAAGTCGAATCCATGCTCGGAGCGGCTCAACCAGTTTCCCTCCCACAAATTGGCGAGGCAAGTAGCCTGGACTTCGACGCCGCTCATCAGGGGCAATCGTTCACCAATCTGGAAGCGGTGAAATGGAGTGGAAAACAAATCCTTGCCGAGGGCCGCGCCGACAATGCCGGGCTCGCCGCCGATTACCACGATCTTGTCCCGGAAAAAACTCTTGTCCATGCCATCGGCGAGCATGCTCTTCGCCCCGCAGTTAGGGATCGGCGGCGTGGAATTTTTTTCGCGCTGCGGGGGGCCGATGAAGTTGATCCAGCGCTCTTGCAGCCGGTCCTTTTCATTGAGCCTGGCACCCAGCGCGGTTGCGGCTTTCCACGTGATCGACGGCTCATCCTTGCTGCCGGTGGAAAGTTTTCTCACCAGATAGGCGTCGTCCTCGAAGGCAACAATACCGAAGTCATCAGCGGCATCCAGCAAGACATCGATAGGCGGAATGAGTTGCTCACCCGCCACACCGGTCATGTTGAAGACCTCGCGCCCGCAGGCGAGAAAGACGTAGCGGCGTGTCGCCCCGAGGATGGGAGTTCCATTTTCATCCACTCCCCGGAACCTGCGCATGGATTCTGCAAACTCCTCGTCGATCTGGGGGTTCTTCGAGGGTTGGTCGAAAATGAGATCATAGACGACCGCTTTGGCTCCCGCTTCCGCCAGTTTGTCCAGAAGTCCTGCCTGAGGACGGCGATCAAGGGCTTCGCCATCAAGCTGATCGAGGTAAACGATGCGCACGTGATCGCCACTGCCGGGACGGTGCACGATAAACGGCATGTCATAACTGGCAGTAACCAGCGATTTTCCTAACCGAAGTAACGCAAGGTGACCGACAACGACCGTTAAAACAGCCCCGAAAATCGCAGCGACGATCCTGGTGCCTCGCTCGGTGCGGCGGACCATGCCGGCGGGTTTCGGGTTGAGTGGAGCAGGCATGTTAGAAGCTGAGGCGGCAGAGGACAAAGAAGGTCCGCTCGCGGGTGATTTCCGCGTGGGGGTTGATGGCGCTCAGCTGATAGTCAGTATCGCCGATGTTCAGCACACCGGCAGTGACCTCGCAGAGATTGCGGTTGAAACGGTAGCCGGCCCACGCGTTGAACTGGATGAATTCATCGCCAGAGCGCTGTGTGGAAGCAGGATCATCGTCGAGTGACTGATGGAAGGCGTTCGCCTCGACATGGGCGAAGAATCCGGAAGGGGAATACCAGTTTCCGTAGAGCGAGATTTCCTGGAGCGTGCCGCGGTCCGTGGTGTCCGTGCCGGGAAATTCATCGAGCGCCGTGAGTCTGCTTTCCAGCTCCGAGCGGGTCACTCGATAGAGCGCGCCGACGGAGAATTCCTCGCCTATCAACTGGTTGGCCGTAATGCTGACGGATTCCTCCAGATATTCCAGCCGCTGCGAAGTGCCGTCCGGGAAATAGGTGGTGCCGGTGGGTGACTCCGCGCCGAGGTCATAGCCGGTGAAGACACCGAGCGTGCGATCCACATCCTGTTTGATAACGTTCGCGGAGAGGCCCCACCAGGTTTTGCTGGGCAGGCTTCCTTCCGCGCTGAGGCCGAAGATCCGGTATTCCGGCGCTTCCACGGAGCCGGCGATGGATTCGGAGATGACCGTGCGATAGGCTTGGTTGAATCCAGCCAACTGCGAGGGTTCCAATCGTACGCTCTCGTCGAAGGTCAAGCCGCCCAGGCCCTCCGCCACGAGGCCGCGAACCGTCAGATAGCGTGAAGGCTGATAGGTAAAGCCGAGTTTTCCGGAAGCTTTTTTATCCGTCCGCTGAGTGTCGCTAACAGGAGGGTTGCGGAAATTTTCGGGGTGATCCAGCACGTCCCAGGAGGCACCACCAATCAGAGTGAGCGAGGGAAGCACACGCCAGTAGTCGTAAACGTACAGCCCGGTCCGCAGATAGTCAGATTCCACGCGCTGGTCCGCGGCCGGGGTGGGGAAGCCACCGGAAAAGTTAGGCCGGACGACGCTCAGGCGGGTGTCCGTTTCGATGGTGCCCTGCTGCCAACGGCCGCCTAACAATAGCGTGTTGTTTTCCCATTGTTGGATGTGTTGGATCTCCCCGGTGTAGAGGGTGAATTCGCGGCGAGTCTGGAAATCTACCGGCGCGTCGGCGAGGCTTTCCACGTTTCCGCTGCCGAGGTAAGGCCGGATCGCCCGCAGCAGCTCGGGCGTGTAAACGAGAGACTCGCCGTCGGCGCCAGTGGTGATGGAGCCGCGTAGCGCGGGATCGGTGAACTCGTCGAAGCCGTTTGCGTTCGTATTGATGAATCCGGGCCGCAGGCCGGTGGTGTCGCGCTGGACGAGCAGTTGATTCGATAAGGGATCCGAGAGAGATTGTTCCGCGGCCAGCCGGCCTAGCAGAAGCAGCGTGTTGGAGCCGGGTCCCCAGCGGTGGTTCCAACCGGCGAGAAGCAGGCCGGGTTCCTGGTTTTCCTCGAAACGGAAATCGCGCGACAGCGGCTCGTCGTCGTAGGTTTCGAAAAGGTCGCCCTGGTCCTGCTTCGCCCATTTCCCCAGGAAGTAGAAGATGTCGTCCGGGTTCGGCTGCCACTTGATCTGGCCGTAGAGTTCCTGGAGGTCGATGTCGGAGTTCGGGCGGTCGCCGGGATCGTTCCGATAGTAGGCGTCGAGGCCGTAGCTGACGTTGCCATGGGTGCCGAAGACCGAGGCGTTGGTGCGGGATTCGGAGGTGCTCCGCCATTGCGTGGTGACGCTGCCGCCGATGCCGTCTGCTTCGAACAGCTTCGAGTATTCCTCCTGGGAAACGAATTGTGACAAGGGGCCGCCGCCGACAGGGGAGAGCAGGTTTGATAGAAGCAGCTCGTTGAACCAGGGCGTCTCATATCGGAGCACGGTACGGTCGGGATCGCGCAGGGCGTCGAACGAGTTGGCGAGAAACAGGTGGGCGGAGGCGCTGGTGTAGTCGCTTTCCACGGCGCGGGTGGCCTCGCGCACAGCGACTTCCTTCATGCCGGCGTTTTGATAGATCTTCGCCAGATTCGCGCTGCGCACCCCGCGGTCCTGATCGAGCAGGAAAGCGGATCGATAGAGACGCCGGTTGTCGTTGAGTTCGATGGATTTCTCGAGGTCCGCGATGGCGGCGTTGGTGCGGTTGTTGAGCTGGTTTTCAATCGCCATGTAGAGCAGCGGTGTCGGGTCGTTAGGGTCAAGCCGTTTGGCGAGCTGGAGATCCTTTTCCGCCTCCTGCTTGCGGCCGTCCTGGCTCATCGCCTTACCGAGGTAGCTGTGGAAAACGGATGATGTTGGTTCCACGGTGGCAGCGGTCTGGAGGTCGATGCGTCCGCCTTCGAGGTCACCGGTCTTTATCTTTGTTAGACCGAGGCCGAGCCAGCCATTACCCAACGAACCATCGAGGCTGACGGATTTTTCAAATGCCGCGCGGGCCTCGGCGATGCGATTTTCCCCGCTGAGGATGAAACCGCGGAGGGCGTGGACGCGCGCGCTGTCTGGTGTTAGGGATAGGCCTTTTTCAATCGCGGCGCGCGCCTCCTTGTTGCGGCCGGCGGAAAATTCGAGTTCAGCGAGGCGGGTCCACGTGAAGCCGTTTCCCGGCGCGAGTTCGGTCGCGCGCCGGGCCGCCGCGGTTGCCGGGGCGAGTTTCAACTGCGATTGGAGGTAATAACTTTCCGCCATCGCTTCGGACGCGGTCCGGATGTTTTCGGCTGGCCAATCCGCGGCGGGTTGATTGGAAACGGCAGCGATCATGCGTTGCAGCGCACGTTTTCCCGGTGGGTCTGCGGGAATGGTTGAGAAAATCCTGCGAGCGTCATCCACCCGGCCTACTGATAGAAGCACGCCCGCGTGATAGAGCCTGCCACCGGTGCCCGCTGGTGCATTCTCGGGAAGCTTTCTTAACGCAGCTAACAAATCTCCCCGTCGATAAGCGGCGAGCGAGGGAGCGACGGCGGCGGTCTCCGCACCCGTCATTTCCAAGTCCGATGGATCAAGCACGGCGGGGTAATAGAGCGCCCAGCGGAGGAGGTTGTTTGCTTCGATCACAGCCGTGCGGCGCGGTGCCTGACCGGGCGCGGCTTCACCCGCCTCGCCCGCTTCCAACAGGAGACGGCCTTTCGGGTTGTTCAGCTCCACGCTGCCTTCGAGCACCTGGATGGAGGATTTTCCATCAGCACCGACTTGCACAAACAGCTGGGTGCCACGGAGGGCGGCGTTCGCGGCGGGCATCCGCACGTCCATTTCACCGCTTTTTTCCCGGCTGAAAATGAACGCCGCACCACCTAGCAGATCGAGCTTCGGTTTTTCCGCGTCTACCAGTCCCGGCGTGATCTCGACGGTGGTGAACTGGTCGAGCCTCACGGTAAAGAGGCCAGTTAGGCCGACAGTCGCCCGGCTGCGGTGACGGGTGCGGATGCGGTCGCTCACAGCAAGAGTCTGGTCCCGCGCTGCCGCGGACCACTCGCTTTTGCCCCCTGCGGAAGTCTGAACGGTGTTTTCAACCTCAAGAACAGTCGCGTTCTGTGCCGTGGAAAGTTCGCCCGAAAGCGTGAAAAGCAGCAAGATGGCGAGCGTCTTCGATGCGGTTCGTGCGGTCATGGCAAGGGCAAGACGAGCGGGGAGCGGAAAATTGCGGAAGAATCTGAAACCTGGGATTCAGCGGGGGCGGAATAACTTCTGACCGGTGGGAACTCTCATTTTCAAGGATTGAGGGCAATCAGAAACTCGGTAGAAAAGGAGTCGTCGTTCTAACCGAGGATCCTCGCCGTGAGGTTCTGGACCATCAGACTTGCCAGAATTTCCGCAAAGCGGGCAATGATTCGGGTCTCGGTCTCTCCGAATGGAGCGTTGCCTGTCAGGCGCACGGCGGTCAGAACGCCACGCACGGTGCCTGCTAGAACGAAGGGAACGGCGATCATGCCATGAGTGGTTTTTCCCAGCGCGAGGTCGATGGCCGGCGAGTGACTCCGGTGATCCGGCACGCCGGAAACGCACACGGGTTCTCCGGTCGCGAGCACCAGACTGACGATGCCGGACACCAGGGGTTGGCGTTTCCCGGCGATTTCCGGCTCCAACGGATTGAACACAGCCTCCAACGCACCAGCACCAGGGCACAGCATCCAGAGCGTGCCTCCGTCGGCTCCGGCATAGACTAGCAAGTCTGCGAAAATTTCCGACAGGGTGGGTGTGATGAGCCCCACGGCTTCCGCGGGATGAAGGATCTCCAGTGACTTCCGGACGCACTCAGTCAGCCGGGCGGACATTCCGGAAAGCTCCGGGTCTCTAACTACCAAGGTGTCGCTTGCACTGCGGCGATTGAGGCACTCCGCGAAAAACGCCAGCATCCGTGGGTCGGCGCACATCAACTCCACTGCCGCGCGCTTGGACTCTGCGTCGGCTCCTCCTTCCGCGACATGCCGGAGTAACTGATAGTCGCCATCGGTTCCCGGAGAGCAAGCGCCACCTAACAATATTGCGGGATCGCGTTGCAGTGCATCCTGAAGCAACTCCATCGGAAACGCCGCCACTTCTCTGGCGGTGGTCCGGATGATTTCCATCGCCTCCCTGATCCGGCGGGAAGTCTGCGCCTCGTGATGGCCCCAGCATTGGGAAATCGCGCGCTGGTCCACCCCATGAAGTCCTTTCAAGCGCATGAAAACCAATCCCTCGGGAGATCTGCGCACCGCTTCCGATACTCCCGCGCGCAAGGCCCGTTCCGCCAGTTCCAGTTCTGCGGGATCGTGTCGGGAAACGCCACCGGCGGCATGGGCAAGTGATAGCGAATCGCTGTTCACCTCGGTCCGCGTTTTTTCGGGTGATGCCCACCACGACTTGAGGCGGTTGGCGCCGGCTTTGCGCAGGAACGCGTCCAGATTGTCGCCGCCCTGCCATTTTTCCAACAGTGAAGGGGATTTGATGAAACAATCCGCGAGAATCTGCCCGGCGATTTCCACCGCCTTTTCCTGCGAGCGTCCGTCGCCCTGATCACACATTCCGACGAGAAAACGCTCCAGCGGTTTACGGAACCTCGCCTGCAGTTCGCCGACCGCCCGGATACCTGTTAGGATAGCGGCCCGCAGATCGTTGTCGCTGCGGGGAAGGCCGTCTTGATCCATGGCACCGAGTCAAAATGCGACGGCGGTCATGTCAAGTTTGCGTTCCCTGTCAGCGAGGGTTCGGTGGGAATCTGAAAATGACCTTGGAATTGAGCACGGCCCTGCTAATTGAGCGGGGAACGAGTTTCAAACAAAACGATTTCCGCCAAGTCCATCCCATGAATCCATCATCCGCCCCCCTGACAGAACTTCCCGCCGTCGGTTTCCTTGCCGACGTTTCCTCCGAGCATCGCGCCTTCCTCGCGTGTTTCGGGAAATTCCTGCGACCTGCCAGTGGTGAAATCCTCATCGCGGAAGGCGACGCCCAGGAATCCCTCTATGTGATTCTTTCCGGAACACTTCACATCGTGGCCTCAGCCGACGAGCGCCCGGTGCTTCTCGCGGCGTTCGGCGAAGGCGATTCAATCGGCGAGATCAATTTGTTCGATCCCGCGACCGCGAGTGCGACGGCGGTGGTCCGCAGCACCGGCCTGATCTGGGCGCTTTCACGCGAGGAGCTTGAAGCCTTTCTCGCGGCGGATCCAACGGCGGGCGTTGCCGTGATGCGTGGACTTTTGCGACAGGTGGCCCGGCGCATCCGCAGCATGAATGAAAAACTCGCCACGGCCGAGCAACGGGCGTCGATTCAGAACTTCTGGACCTCCCGCAACCATTGATCCCGCTTGTCCAACAAGGGCCGCTCGCCCTCTTCGCGGCGTTCGTCGTGATCCACGCCCTCGCGGATTTCCCGTTGCAGGGAGATTACATCGCCAAACAGAAAACCCGCAGCCAGGCGGACAACAACAGCACGTGGATCATTGCACTAACTGCTCATTGCGTCATCCACGCCGGCGGCGTCTGGCTGGTCTCCGGATCGCTCGCATTCGGCTTTGCGGAACTGGTCCTGCATTCACTGATCGATATCGGCAAGGGCGAGGAAAAATTCGGACTCGTGGCGGACCAGATGATGCATGTTTCCTGCAAGCTGGCCTATGCGCTGTTGATCACCTACGGCATGACGGCTGCTTAAGTCCGGTTAGAGAACGGAATTTCGTATGAGAATGCTGTTCGTCGCCGATCTCCATTATGCGCTGAAACAGTTCGACTGGCTGTTCTCGCAGGCTTTGGATTTCGATATCGTCGTGATCGGTGGTGATCTTCTGGACCTCGGATCATCGCTGGAATTGGACACCCAGATCGTGGTCGTGGAAAAGTATCTCGCCCGCATTTCCCAACGGGCCCGGCTACTCGTCAGCTCGGGAAATCACGACGGAGATGCCCGCAACGCTGCCGAGGAATCGATCTGCCGGTGGCTGTTGGACGCCAAGGAGGGTGAGCTTTACGTCGATGGCGACAGCTTCGAATGCGATGGCGCGCTCATCACCATCTGCCCGTGGTGGGACGGTGGGGAAACCCGAGCCGAAGTGGAAAAACTGCTGGAATGCGATGCGGCGCGCGAGAAAAAGCAGTGGATCTGGATCCATCATGCCCCGCCAGCCGGGTCGCCCGTCTGTTGGACCGGGCGCGGTCCGGGTGGCGACGCGGTGCTAACGGAATGGATCGCCCGATTCACGCCGGACCTCGTTCTATCAGGTCACATCCACAATGCGCCGTTCTATCCGGCCGGGTCCTGGATCGATCGGCTTGGCTCGACCTGGGTGTTCAATCCCGGCCGCCAGATCGGTCCGCAGCCGTCATTCCTGATCATCGATTTAGAAACGATGAACGCCCGATGGATCTCCACTGAAGAAGAGCTCAGCCAGGACCTCACGCTCCCTTCGCCGGGACCCGTCGTGGGCGGTGCATGAGCGAATCGAGCACTTCGTCCACCATGCCAAGGTGGTCGTGGCCTTCATACTGGTGCTTCACATCGATGAGGTATTTGTTGAGGGCGTCCAGCCGTCGGGCTAACAACTCAGCGACGTAGAGGCTTACTTCGGGATGTTTCATCAGGAACTCGCGCGGGTTTTCGATCACCGAGAAAACCGCCGGCTTGAGCGCCCTAACCGATGCGGTCGCGGGTCCGTCCAGCAGCACGGCCATTTCACCGAAGACCACACCCGGCTCCGAGGCCTTGGCGAGACGCACTTCGTCCCGCAGGATCTCGACCTCGCCGGACACCAGCACCAGCAGCTCTCCTGTCCTCTCGCCCTGTCCGATGACGGTTTCCCCCGCCTCGAAGTGACGCGAAGCGTATGAACCGACGATTCCGAGCAAGGGAAACATTGCATTGGAAATAGCGGGATCGCCCTTTCACGTAAATGCAAAATTCCCGACGCTTCGAGCTGGCAAATCCGGGTTTGTGACAAAAAAATCACAAAAACCCATGTAGCTCCCATGAAAAATCCTTGCCGCGCCTGCTTTCGATTCCACGATCACGGCGATGAACGCGGCGAATCTTTTCAATCACGAGCCCAACACGACCGATCTCGCCGCTGGTGAGTATCTTTTCAAGGAAGGTGACGCCGGGGACTGCATGTATGTGCTGCTGGAAGGCGAGATGAACGTGATCGTCGGCGACAAGGTGGTGGAAACCTCGAGCCGGGGGGCGCTGCTAGGTGAGATGGCCCTCATCGACCATTCGCCGAGAGGTGCGTCGGTGGTCGCCACCTCACCCTCGCGGCTGGCAAAAGTGGATGAGAGGCGTTTCAACGTCATCATCCAGCAGAATCCGTTTTTTGCGAAGCACGTGATGAAAGTGCTGGTGGATCGGATCCGCCACATGAACCAGCTCCAAACGTCGGGGCCTGACTCGGAAGGCTAATGCGGATTCCTTGGGGGAAAAAGCCCAGCAGTTAGGACCATCCCGCCAACTCGCTCCCTGGAACCCCTAACCATTGGTGCTCTGTGTAAAAGGCGACCCAAAATGCCGCGAATGATGGATTGCTGCGCGAAGTTTCGGAAACCTTGAGCCGGTTTGCGGTTTGCCCTACTGACGGCTCTATCAATGCCTGAAATGGCGGTGACCGGTGAAGATCATGGCCATCCCCGCAGCGTCGGCGGCGGCGATGACCTCCGCGTCTCGCACGGATCCGCCGGGCTGGATGCAAGCGGTGGCTCCCGCATCGATCGCGGATTGCAGCCCGTCGGCAAAAGGGAACATGGCGTCGGAGGCGACGATGCTGCCCTTCAGATCCAGTCCTGCTTCCTTCGCTTTCCAGATCGCGATGCGGGATGAATCCACGCGGCTCATTTGGCCAGCGCCGATGCCGAGCGTGCGGTCCGCACTCGAGTAGACGATGGCATTGGATTTCACATGCTTCACGATCCGCCAGCCGAAGCGCATGGAGCGCATTTCCTCCTGCGTCGGCGGGCGCTTGGTGACGACTTTGCTTTCGAGATTGTCCAGGCCGAGCGCCGTGTGATCGCGGTCCATCACCATGATGCCACCGGGGCAGGACCGAATGACTGCGGATTTTTTCTCGGCCATGTAGGCGTCGTTCATTTTCATGAGACGCAGGTTTTTCTTCTTCTGGAGCAGCGCGCGGGCGTCGCTTTCGAACTCGGGAGCGATGATGACGTCAGTGAAAATTTCCGAAATCACGCGGGCGAGTTCCAGTGTGAGCGGACGATTGCAGACGATCACACCGCCGAACGGAGCCTGGCGGTCCGTTTCAAAAGCTTTCTGCCAGGCGACGCGCAGGTCTTCGTCGTCCTGACCGACGCCGCACGGATTCGTGTGCTTGAGGATGGCGACGGTGGGGCGGACAAAATCGAGAATGAGGTCTGACGCCGCCTCGATGTCGAGGATGTTGGTGTAGCTGAGTTCCTTGCCTTGGACCTGGGTGAAGAATTGTTTGAAGTCGCCATAGAGCGAGCACTTCTGATGGGGATTGTCGCCGTAGCGAAGCTCCTGTTCGAGCGGCAGGCTGAGGGTGAAATTGCAGCCGGTGCCGGTGCGGCATTGGCCGAGATAGTCGGTGATGGCCGCGTCGTATTGTGAAGTGCGGAGGAACACCTTCACCGCCAACTGCTCGCGGAAACCCTTGGTGGTGTTGCCGTTGTGCTCTTTCATTTCCTCGATCACCTTCGAGTAGTCCGCGGGATCGACGATGACGGTGACGCTCGCGTGGTTTTTGGCCGCGCTGCGGAGCATGGAAGGACCGCCGATGTCGATCTTTTCGATGGCTTCCTCGAGTGTAACATCCGGCTTTGCGACAGTTTCTTCGAACGGATAGAGATTCACCACGACGAGATCGATCGCCGGAATGTCGTTGGCCTTGGCCTGGGCCACGTGCTCCTTGTCATCGCGGCGATGGAGGAGGCCGCCATGGACCTTCGGGTGGAGGGTTTTCAGCCGGCCGTCGAAAAGTTCTGGCGCGCCGGTGAACTCTGAAACATCGATGACCGGCAGACCGGCCTCACGCAACGCCTTCGAAGTGCCGCCGGTGGAAAGGAGCTCGACTCCGAGTTCGTGGAGTTCCTTGGCGAAGGCGGCGAGTCCGGTTTTGTCGGAAACGGAGAGAAGGGCGCGGGTGATGGGCATGAAAGTTGTTTCTCGGAGTTGATTCTCCGATCGGCGGGATGCCAACCGGCGAGGCACCCCGTAACGAACCCACCGCTCACGGGCAAGCGGAATAGGCGGGGCGGGAAGCCGTGTCAGCCCAGCGACTCGCACAACTCGCGGAACGCCAGGGTTTCCTCGTCGCTGGCCACCCCGGCGACGATGTGCCCGGCGAGGCTACGGACGATCTGGTGTTGGCACGGTTCCAGATTCAGATAGGCAACGACGTCGCGAATGATCGCCGTAAAAGTGTTTCCGTTACAGAGGCAGAATGGGGCCAATTTGTGGCAGCGGCGGCAAAGATCGACCGCTTCGTCCAAGCACATCGTTGCGTCGTGATGGCTATTCCAATAGTCATTGGTAATGTCATGACCGTCGGAAGTCGGCTTGTGCAGCGCGTGTTTCGCCGCACATAGCACGGCATTCTGGGCCGTAACGAAATCCAAGGAATACGCCGCCAGCCATTGACGTCGCGGACCCATCAGGAGCTGCCTTTCGGAAACTTCTGGGATTTGATTTTCTGGAGTTCGTCCACTCCCTCACTTTTCAAATAGCCCTTGCCGGTTTTTGCATAAACGGGCTCTGCAGCGAACCGGTCTTGAATGGCAAGGGCATCCGCCATCACCCGCTTGAAGACGGGATCTTCCAGCAGTTTAGGATCCACCGCCGCTGTGGTTTTGGGCTTGATGATCGACAATCTACCCGTTTTCCCCCTTGGTCCGCAATCCCTCTTGTCCCGGTGGCTCACTCGCAGTCGAAAACCAGCAGCGAGACTCCCTGGCGAGGCAGGTTGAAATTCACGGTGGCGGTGCTGTTGGCGATGGCGGTGGTTTTTTCCGGTTCGAGGGTGGCGAGTTTTCCGGCGGCTTCGAGATCGGCGTATTGTTCGGGCGTCGGTTTCTGCGGGGAACCAAGGGCTTTCCAGAGCGTGAACGAGTTGCCGTGCGTTTCATCGACCCGGTAGTGGGTGATTTTCGCCTGACCGTTAGAAATCGGGAGGCCGGGAATTTTCAGTGAAACCGCGGCATCGGGGCCGGGGAGGTCGTCGTCATGGTAATGCCAGACGAGCACGCAGAGTTTCTTGCCGGCGAGGCTGGCGAAGGCGGAAACGTCGGGCTGCTTGCGGACGCCGCTGCGGAGGATTTCCGGGAGGGGAATCGCCGAGTCGCTGGTGACCGGGAGGCGGTCGCCGTCCATTTTCGAGAGCATCCGGAACACGTTCATCACCGGCTTGTTCACGCCGTTGGTCGCGAGCGAGCGGAATCCGGCGAAATACGGCTGGTCCTCGAACTCGAACGCCCAGGTCAGTGCGCCTTCCAGATTCACTCCGTGTTTCGCCGCCAGATCGAGCTTCCGCGGAAACGTGGCGGCGGTGTAGCTGGAATACATGGTGCCGTTCCGATAGGCAAGATTCGGACCCTGGCAGGCGGCGCAACCTTCGGGATCGGACTCACCGATGACGATGGGCGTGTCGGCGAATTCGGGGTAGCGGGCAATGACGCAGAACGCGCCATCGATGTCGCGGAGCTGGCTGGAGATCCCCATCTGAACGCGGCCACCGACGTCTTTCGGCTGTCCTTTTGCATGAAACGAAATGAAGTCAGTGGGCGTGCCGGATTCACCGGTGGCGGTATTTTTCCCCTTCACGCAATGATCGAGGAAACTCTTCAGGAAATCCCCACCCGCGCCGCTTGCCAGATCGGGACCGCCGACTTTTGCTCCGGGGATTGCGCGGCGCACGGCCTTGATCGCATGGTCGTGGAGCTTGAAAAATTCGTCTCGCGAACCGCGCCAGTAACCGATGTTAGGCTCGTTCCAGGTCTGCCAGTACCATTTGATGACCTCGTCCCTGCCGTATTTTTCCACCGAGTGTTTCGCCCACTGATAGACGAGCTCCTCCCACTTCGCCCAGTCCTTCGGCGGGTAGGCCCAGCCGGTGTAGATCTCGTCGTACTTCGCCGCTGGCGTCCAATGGTGGCGGTAGGGCTCCGGCTTCACCGAAAGCGCCTGCGGCATGAATCCGATTTGCACGTATGGCCGGACGCCGCGCTCCAGATAGGAGTCGAAAATGCGGTCCACGATCTTCCAATCGTAAACGGGGTTCCCCTGCGCATCCTCGGTGTAGGCATTCGTCGATCCCCACTTCAGCGCGTGGGTGCCCTCACCGGTGACTAACAGACTATGGGTGCGGAAAAAGACCTCCTTCGGCTTGAGTTCGCCCAGCTCTGATAGAAGTTTCTGGCCGTCCTTCATGTAGGCGTAGTTCGGTTCGTCCGCGCCGAAGAAACGCCAGATCGGCTTGAGCGGCCCGATCGGACGCGCGGCATCGACTTCGATGGAGACGGGGAATGCGGCTTCGTTTTCAGCGGCATGCACGAAGCCGCTGGTCATGAACAGGACAGCGAAGGCG
Source organism: Akkermansiaceae bacterium (assembly GCA_031412525.1). GTDB lineage: Bacteria > Verrucomicrobiota > Verrucomicrobiia > Verrucomicrobiales > Akkermansiaceae > Luteolibacter. The sequence continues at coordinate 63,267 of JANODE010000156.1, forward strand.
GTTTTTAGCGGGTTTTGCATTGGGGAGGTTCTTGGGGGTCGATGGGTTTTTCCGGCAGTGATGTCGAAACGAAACACAATCAGGTATCCATCGGCTAGTCCCCAATTGGGAGTAGGCGCAACCCAGCACTCTATCAATTCTCCCGGATCCGCACGCGGAAGAACGAGTGGTCTTGTGGGGCGGTACCTTCGAGAACCAACGATCCACCATTCCGCGGGACGCCGGTGTTTCCGGGGACGTCCCAGAGCGACCAATCGGCGAGATTGTCGGAGGTTTCCACCTGCACGGAGCGGTTGATGGGGGTCGGGAAACCGATCGACCACATGCCGTCGATCAGCGAGTGGGTGGTTTGGAAAAAACTGCTGCCAGATAGGGGATCAGTCGCAGCGAGAAATTCGTCTTGATTGCTGATCCCGTCGCCATCGGCATCGAAGCCGGGTGCGCCTTCAGGAGACGAGGCTGAGAGGAATTTCTCCAAACGCCAGTCCGCGTAGGTTTTGCGGGCGGGCAGCGATTGTTCGATCCACTCGGTGAGCACGGCGATGCCGGCTTGATCTAGCTCGCTGCTGCCCAGCGGCGGCATGCGGGTGAATCCGTTAGCTGCAGCCACGCGGTTGAGGACGATGGAGTGTGCTGTGTCCCCGGAGACGATGAGTTTGTTGAGGGCGTTGCCGCCGTTGTTGGAAGCATTGCCATTGAGCAGGCCGGTCAGGTCCAGCGGGAGTTCTGGCCTGCCGTCCCAGGCGGAAGGCGCAGCGGTGCCGCCGGACTTGTGGCAGTAGGCACAATTCGCCGCCAGATAGGAACGGGCGCGGGTCTCCGCCGGGAACGACGTTTCGTCCGGCCTCAGGTGGCGGGGCAGGACGTTGGCGGGTTCCGGAGTGTTGGAGAAATATCCTGCGTTTTCCAACAGAGCGAGCTGGTTGCCGCTCACGCCGTTGATGATGTTTGATAGATTGAACTGGCGCGTGTTCATCGAGAGCGAGTGCCCGGCCTGCGGCGTGTGACAGATCATGCATTCGGCGCGGCTCGGAACATGCCACTTCTGGGTGTAAGAGCTGCCATTCTGCGTGATGCCCAGATCGAAATCCGCGCCTTCGTCGGGGACCAGTGTCGCCTCCGTGCCCGCGTCGTTCCAGCGGTAGCTCACCCCGTATGAGCCCGTCGCGTTTTTGACTAACAGACGGGTCTCGAGCCGCTTCGCCGGAGTCGCCGGATCTCCCGGTTGCGGCGGATTGCTACGGACAAGCGGCATGTCGAAGTGTTTTACCCAGATTTGTCCACTGGGAAACGTCCACAATCCGTCGCGCGACCAGGTGATTTTTCCAGCTGCGTTAGGGATCGTAAACCAGCGGCTCTTCCTCGCATGATCGCTCCAGAACGGCAGGTTTATCTGGTAAGGAAGCAGACCAGGGTTGGGTGATAGATCGGTGAGGTCGGCAAAAAGCCCGGTCGCGCTGAGAGTGGCGGGAAACACGCTGGTATCACTCACCTGAGCGATCCGGACGATTCGATTTCCCGTGTGATCAGCCATCAGGACATCTCCATTCGATGGATCCGGCGCGAACGCGGCGATGCCACCCTCGCCAAGGATGCGGGTGACGGTGGGGGCGGTAGCACCATTTCTAACAAGCGACCAAATGTTTCCCGAAACATGGTCTGCGAAAATGTAAGCCCCGTTGAGACTGGCGATGCGATTGCCCCGATAGACGATGCCGCCGGTGATGGAGTTTCCCTGAAATGTGCCGGAACCGTGGGCGTAATCGTAGATCGGATCGATGGAGGAAAATCCTCCCGGCGGCGCAGCGTGAGCGGGCGTGGAGCTGTTATACGGACCCGCAGTCTTCCCTTCCCGATAGATCCAGCCGTAATTTCCGCCACGGGTGATGATGTCCACTTCCTCACGGACGTTTCCGCCGACGTCGCCGCACCAGAGGTCGTTGCCGTCGAAGGAGAAGCGCCATGGATTCCGTAGGCCCACCGCCCAGAATTCCGTGCGGACGTTGACGGCGGTAACGGCTAGGCCATTGAAGGTCGTTGCGCCGACCCATGGGTTGTCCGCAGGGATTTCGAAAGCGGCCTTTCCGCCGTAGAGTGGAATGGCGGTGTGGGTATTGGGAGGGACGTTCGCGTCGTCGGGATCGGCTGCGTTTCCGCCCGTGATTTCATTTCCTTCTAGATTCACGTCGATGCGAAGGATGCCGGAGAAGAAGTCCTTGTCGATGCGCTGGCTGTTAAAGCCCTGGTCATTCTGATCGCCCTCATCGCCGAGCGAAACATACAGATAGCCGTCCGGCCCGAAGTGGAGGTCACCGCCATTGTGGTTTCCATAATCGTCGATCTGTTGGATGAGGACACGCTCGGTGGCAAGGTTCGCGACGGGTGTGGCGGAAGTCGGATTGTTCAGCGTGATTCTGGAAACCCGCTCGTAAGTCAGGCCGCTGATCGTGACGGAGTAGAAAATGTAGATATAGCCATTGCTTGCGAAATTCGGGTGAAACGCGATGCCGAGCAATCCTTGCTCGCTCGCCGTGCTGAGTGACTCTGCCGGGCTACGCGCATCGAAAAGCCCACCCGTGGAGCCGGAGAGCGTAAGCACGGTGGACGCCGTGGGCGTGGCGGCGGTCACGTTGGGAATGACTGATAGAACGCCGCCCTTGGTGCAGACGAAGAGCCGCTGGGTATCGCCTGGCGGGGTGCGCAGGCAGGTGGGCCCGCTGAAGGTGAGAGGCGGAAATGCGTCCACCACCCGGATGGAAAGTGGCGGTGGTGTAGAGGGCACGTTGAATGTGTTGTTCGCGATGCGCAGTGCGTTGGTAAACGTGACCGTCACGGTAATCGGGGCCGACTGTCCGCTGGCGTTGGTGGCTCGATAGGTGAAAGTGTCCGATGCCGGAGTGCCGGTGATGTGCGTGTATAGAATCCTGCCGGAAGTGGTGACTGAAGCGATCCCGAATTGTGGAGTTACCGCGAGAACAGCCCCCAGTGCCGCTGTGTCGTTAGAGAGAACCGGAATGCCGACTTTTCCTCCTGGGTTGATCGTCACCGCGTCCGGGGTTCCTGTTGGAAGTGTTGGATTCGGCCCGAGCGCCCCACTGGCAACCACTTCGGCGGCAGTGAAGGCATGATTATAAACACGCACTTCATTGAGGATGACGTTGGAATTCCGATCGTTGCTCCACAGGGAGCGGCCCAACCAGTTGTTCACATCCTCGATCTGGCTGAGACGGAAACCCACATCCATGCTCGCGATGAGAACTCCGTTCCGATACCACGAATGCCTGCCGCCTGTCGTGCCGAACGTGCCGACGCCGTTCTCGAAAGTGAGAACGTAATGATATTGCGCATTGGCCGTCGTCGCCAGGTCCGTATCAGCGAGTCGATAGAGCCCCGTGCCATCGGCTGTGCCAGCGCCGTTGAGTTTCCCTTCAAAGCGCTGCTGGCCGAGCGTCCCGCGGCTGAGTGTTAGGGTGAGTCCGTCGCTCGCAGACGTAGCGGCGGGAGTGTAATTGCCCGCGCCAGTAATTTCTCCAGCGGCGCCGAGGCCGTCGCCCGCCCCGTTGACACGGCCGAAATCGATCAGGCGTTGAAAATTCTGATGGGAAACAGGCGAGGCCCAGATTTCCACCGTGAGGTTCGATTTTGAGGAAACAATGCCGTTCGGAAGATCGACGTAGGCCGAGACCGCGGACGGTGCCGCGTTTCCAGTTGACGATCCGGGCAGCGTGACGGATCCAGAAGCGAAACTTCCGCCGATGCCGCGGACGAATGCGTTCTGTCCGCCCACCGAGTCCGTGACCACCGTTCCCGCCGCCGCCGCGCCATTCGTGTTTCCGAAGGACCAGCGGTTGGTCATCGCCGCGTTTGCCGCAGGCGGCAGGGCAAAAAGGGCCAGCGCCAGCAGGATGGGGTTTGGAGGGGTTTTCGGAATCATGGGAAATTTTCGGTTAATAGAGCACACGATACGACTTCGGACAACCATCCCTTCATCCCCCATTTTGGGTTCCGCTCCTGAACTCTGCCCTTTAAAGTCGAAAACGTATCACGATCCACAGCCGTTTCGCTTCACGATGTTATCAGAACGAAGTCCAATTCGAAGATGCCGACCACCATGAGTAGAACATACTTTAAGGTAATTGAAATCGGGCTATCTCCGACAGGAAGCCCTGCCGCCTTTCTGATCGCATTGATTCGGACACAGCAAATCAACCCAACGCCTCTAAGGATTGGAAACTCAAGGAGGGGCGAAATCCGTCCGCGCAGCCCATGAAAAGGCCAATAAGAGGAGGCAATCCGCGATTCATTGTCATCTCATGGACACGGCGGACGGATTCCGTCGCTCCTTGTTAGGAATTGGCACCTCATACAAAACGTGAATGAGCCTGAACCTACGATTAAATCCTTATAGGCATTTGCATGAATCCCGCGGTCTGTTCAGAAGTCCGCGAAGAGATCCATCTGCGGTGCGGCGGGGCGGGGCATTTCGTCCTGAACGGTGTTTTTCGCCTTGGGTCCTTGTTTTTTGGCCTCTGGTTTCACGGAGTGGAGCTCAAGGTGGGAGAGGATGGACTTGGCGCGCTCGACGACGGATTTCGGCAGGCCGGCGAGGCGGGCGACCTGGATCCCGTAGGATTTGTCGGCAGCACCGGGGAGGATTTTGTGAAGGAAAATGATCTCTTCATTCCATTCTCTAACTGCGACATTGTAGTTGGCGACGGCGGCCTTGGTGTTAGCAAGATCGGTGAGCTCGTGATAGTGGGTGGCGAAAAGGGTGCGGCAGCCGATCTGGTCGTGCAGGTGCTCGGCGACGGACCAGGCGATGGAGAGACCATCGAAAGTGGCGGTGCCGCGGCCGATCTCGTCGAGGATGACGAGCGATCTATCAGTGGCGTGGTTGAGAATGAGCGCGGTCTCGCTCATTTCGACCATGAAGGTGGACTGGCCGCGTGATAGATCATCGGAGGCGCCGACACGGCAGAAAATGCGGTCGACCAAGCCGAGGTTGGCGGATTCCGCTGGGACAAAAGCGCCGATCTGGGCCATTACGGCGATCAGGGCGATCTGGCGGATGTAGGTGGATTTACCGGCCATGTTAGGGCCGGTGAGGATTTGAAGGCGTGCGGTGTCGGGATCGAGTTCGGTGTCGTTAGGGACAAACTTGATGTCGGTTAGCGTTTGCTCGAGCACGGGGTGGCGGCCGTTGGTGACGAAAAATCCGCGAGACTCGTCGAGCACGGGGCGGCAGTGGCGGTGGAGCTGGGCGACTTCTGATAGAGAGCAAAGCACATCGATTTCCGCAATGGCGGCGGCGGTTTCCTGGAGGCGCGGGAGGTGGGTGATGACCTGGCTGCGGAGCTGGGCGAAGAGCTCGGCTTCAAGTTGTTTCGAGCGCTCCTCCGCGCCTAACACCTTGTTCTCCATTTCCTTGAGCGCCGGGGTGATGTAGCGCTCGGCGTTGGACATGGTTTGTTTGCGCGTGTAGTCGTCCGGGACTTTGGCGAGGTGGCTGGTGGTGATTTCGATGAAGTAACCGAAGACGTTGTTGAATTTGATTTTCAGCGAATCGATGCCGGTGCGCTTGCGTTCGTCTTCCTGAAGCCGGGCGATCCAATCTTTTCCACCACGGGCGGCTGAGCGGAGTTCGTCGAGCTCGGGCGACCATCCATCGCGGATGATGCCACCGTCGCGGAGGTTGGAAGGGGGCTCGTCGGCGAGGGAAGAGGAGAGGAGGGTGGTTAGATCAGTGAAGTCGTGTAGGGCGGTGATCAGTGGCGAGTGATCAGTAAGCAGGGAAGAGAGGTCTTCCTTGAGGGGTGGGATGTGGCTGAGGGAGATGCCAAGAGACTGGAGGTCGCGGGCGTTTCCGGAATTCTGGGAGAGGCGGGAGGCGGTGCGCTCGATGTCGCGTATGCCTTTTAGCGACTCCCGGCATTTGGAAAGAAGGAAGGGTTCTGCCAGAAATGCGGCGATGGTGTCCTGGCGTCCCGTAAGTGTTGCCAGATCGCGGAGCGGGTGGAGAATCCAATCGCGGAGCAAGCGCGCACCCATCGGAGTGGCGGTGCGGTCGAGCACTCCTAACAGGGTGTGCTGTTTGCCCGAGCGGGAATCCACTAGGTCGAGATTGCGCTGGGAGGCGGCGTCGATAAGGACGTGATCAGCATTTTCCCGGATCCGTGGAGTGTGGACGTGGGAGCAATTCCGACGGAGCTGATGGATGAGGTAATGCAGCACTGCCCCGGCGCACCCGCTGGCGGCATGGAGGCTGGCGCAGCCGAAACCGTCGAGCGAGTGGACGTTGAAATGATCCTTGAGAAGCTGGTTCGCGTGCTCGGGGAGAAATGCGTAGCCTTCGTAAACAAGGCAGTTCCGCAGCGCCCCGAATTCGGCAGTCTGGTGGTCCGGGATGAGCAGTTCGGACGGAGAAATACGGGCGAGCTCGTCCTCCAGCAGACCGATGTCAGAATATTCACCGATCGTGAACTCACCGGTCGTGTGGTCGATGCAGGCGAGCCCGAGCGTTTTCCCATGGCGGAAGACGGCGGCGAGGTAGTTCGGACGTTCGTCATCGAGGAGGGTGAGATCATCGATGGAGCCCGGCGTGAGGATTCGGGCGATTTCGCGGGAGACGAGTTTCCCGGCCACGGGTTCGGACGTCTGCTCGGCGATGGCCACTCGCTTCCCGGCTTTCAGCAGGCGGGCGATGTAACCCTGCGCAGCATGGTACGGCACGCCGCACATCGGGGTGCCGCCGCGTTTCGTCAAGGCGACGTTCATGATGGGGGACGCAGCCTTGGCGTCCTCGAAGAACATTTCGTAAAAGTCGCCGAGGCGATAGAACAGGATGATGTCGGCGGGCAGGGATTTCCGCATGGCCTGGTATTGGGCCATCATGGGAGTTAGTGCAGGCTCGGACATGGGCGGAGATTGGAGGGTTTCGCGGGGGGATTCTAGAGCGAAAAACGGGAGCCGAACTTTCGTCCGGCTCCCGACGTTGATTTCAGCTTAGAAGGGGAGGTAAGCCCGAATCACCGCACTCGCTCCAGCAGCCAGGCGAGCAAACTGCTGATCGGCAAGCGCTCCTGCTCCATCGAATCGCGGTGGCGCAGGGTGACGGTGTCCTTCAACTCAGGATTCTCCTCACCGAGCGTTTCAAAATCCACAGTGATGCAGAATGGCGTGCCCACTTCGTCCTGGCGGCGGTAGCGACGGCCGACGGCACCCCCGTCGTCGTAGAAGACGGTCATCCACGGTTGCAGCGTTTTCTGGATCTCCCGGCAGATGCGGACCTGCTCCTCGTTCTTTTTCAGCAGCGGGAAAATACCGACCTTGATGGGTGCCATGCGCGGTACGAAACGCAACACGGTGCGAACGTCGTCCTTGCCCTTGTCGTCGGTTAGGGTCTCCTCGTCGAAGGCTTCGCAAATCAACGCCAACACCGTGCGGTCACATCCAGCGGACGGCTCGACGACGTGCGGCAGGAATTTCTCCTTCGTCTCTTCGTCGAAATACAACTGCGACTTGCCGGACCCCTTTTCGTGCACGCCGAGGTCGTAATCGGTGCGATAAGCCACTCCTTCGAGCTCCTGAATACCAAACGGAAATTCATATTCGATGTCGTAGGTCTTCTTCGAATAAAACGCGCGATCGCCATCTGGAATATCGAGGATGTGCAGCTTCTCGCGCGGGATGCCGATCTCTCCGTAAAATTTGAGCCGCTCCTCCAGCCATTCATCCGTGAGGCGCAGGCCGTCATTCGGATGGCAGAAATATTCGATCTCCATTTGCTCGAACTCACGCGAGCGGAAAGTGAAATTCCGTGGATTGATTTCATTGCGGAACGACTTGCCGCACTGTGCGATACCGAACGGGAGCTTGACGCGGTTAGAGTCGAGCACGTTTTTATACTGGCAGAAAATCGACTGCGCGGTTTCCGGTCGGAGATAGGCGATCGCTTTCGGATCATTGTCGGCAGCCAACGCGCCGAGCTTGGTGGAGAGCATCAGGTCGAACGACCGCGGCTCGGACAGCATCACGCCGTTCTCGGGGTTGTAGAGCGCACCTTCACGGGGCCCCGGTTTGACCTCGCGGGAGCCAATCACCGGCTTTGAATTTTTTCCTAACAACTCGCGATAGAATTGCACCGCCAGCTTTTCCGCGGATCGCTCGGGATCCTGCTTCCCTTGCGCAATGAGAATGGTGATGGATTTGTCTGTGAATTTCCCGGATTCCTCGTCCGACGCGCCGGAGAAAGTCACCTCAGTGCCAGGACCGGCGGCGGGCACCTGGTCTGCCCTCAGCCTTGCTTTTGTGAGCGGGCATTCGCTCATCGGATCGTTAAATCCATCGACGTGGCCGCTGGCTTTGAGCACGTCCTGATGGGTCAGGATCGCCCCATCCATGCCGAGCACATCATCGCGCTCCTGCACGGTTTTCCGCCACCAGTAGTCCTTTAAATTTCGCTTCAACTCCGCGCCGAGCGGGCCGTAGTCCCAGCAACCGTTGAGGCCGCCGTAAATCTCTCCAGCCTGGAAAATGAAGCCGCGGCGTTTGCACAGCGACACGATTTTTTCCATGCGGGCGGGATCGGTGACATCTTTGTTGGCCATAAGTAGAAAGGTTGGGGCGCGAAGCGAAGCAGGCGCGGGTGCAGGCGGCAAGACGTGATTCACACCGGGATAGCCGCGCGGATCCAAGCGCTCCCGCGAACGCGTTTACGCGATCACGCAATACCGGTGCGGCCGGAAATGGGATATCTCTTTTCCTGTCGCCGCGGAACTCCTTCCCCCCGAGGAAACTGTGGCGAACAAAACACTGCTCCCCCCCGAGTTCAGGAAGCCGTCGTAAATTGAATTTCCCCCCGATTCGATTTTCGCCGGCTTCTTCGTTTCAGCGGTCCTTCGCCGTTTGTCTTCTGGAATCCCGGCTGTTATGAAAATCCGCAGATGATGAGTCCGTCGGAATCCTCCACCTCCGCATTGGATGGCCGCTCGGTGCTGATCAATGCCACCTCGCTTTTTCTAAGCGGCACCGGCACCATCCTGCTGGGCGGCATCGCTCTGGTGTTTTCCTGTCTGCGGGAGACACATGAATTCTGGCTCAACTCCGGGGGATATCCGGTCTTCCTGCGGGATATCGTGCTTGTGTCCTACTACCCGTTGATGCTGCTGAATTTCTGCACGCTGACCGGTCTGGCGTTCGCTCTTTGTGCGAAACCCGAAATGCCGCGCGGGTTTCTGAAATTCCAGATGCTCCTGCTGATGTTAGGCTGGTGCTTTTGGGGCGCTTCTGTCGCGATTTCGGCAAAAAACAACCTGAAAAACCTTCCTCAGCGACCGCCCGCTTCATGTGAAGCAGGCGGTGGAGGACCGTTAGATTGCAGGATCATTTTGTGGAAAACAGCCTCGAAGCGGAGAGTGCGAAGTTTTCCGGGTCATACATCGACTCGACCTTGGCGGGCGGGGCGGTGGCTTGGCCGGCGACCGTGCAGCGGGCGAGGTAACTGACCGTGTAGGTGCCCTTGCGCCAAACCTGGTCCAGGTAGAAAACCGCGCGGTCGGTGCGGAGCTCCGAGTGGCTGACGTGCCAGTCATTTTCGCTGGTGCGGATCCCGGCGGCGGCTTTTTGCGAGGCAAAGTCGTTGTTGACGGTCTCGAAAACGGATGGAAGCGGGTCCTCAATGACAAGGTAGCGGCTGTTGTCCTGCGGCAGCGTGACCCGGAGCGAAACGCGGATGAGGTCACCCACTTTCGGTTCGGTGAGCACCGCGGCGGTGCCATCCGCGTTGATGCGTTCATAGATGCGGTCCACGGACAGGCCGTTTTTCGCGACGGGCTGCTGCGGCATGATTTTCGGCTTCGCGCTGACTTTCATCCGGACGTAGGCGCTGTTGTTGGAAACAAGGTCCAGCTTAAGATCCGGCGTGAGCTTGAATGAACGGCTGGCGGTGGGCTGGTCCGAGCTGAGGTTGATGGTTTCCACGCCGTCTGCGGTGGTGAAATTCAGCGTGGTGGATTTGTCTGTTAGTTCCTGGCTTTCCGCGTAGGCGGCCATTGCCATCAGGCTCCAACCGTTGACCCAGGTGGTGCGCCAGTGGCCGTACGGATTGCGGTCGCGGAGCATTTTATCAAGCGCCTTGGTCGCCTCGCCACCCGATGGATCGGCGACGATCCATGCGATGAGGTTGGTCGCCTCGTCGGCGGTCCACGGCATCCAGTCGTCGTTTTTCAACTTGAAGGGGACGTTGGAGGTGAGGATCGATCGGGCGGTTGCCTGGTTTTCCTCGTTGCCTTCATCGACCAGACAAATCGCTGTCGCTAACAAAGCGCGGGCGGTGGGTGATAGATTCGCGAGGCGCTCCGTCATCACGCTGTGATAGGCCGGCTGGGCATTTCCTGTGAGGGCGAGCACCAGCAAGGCGCGGGCGTGGCGTTCGAGGGCCGATGGCGATTTTTCCTCAGCCAGTCCGCGGAGGCTTTCGAGAAGGTTTTTCTTGAGTGACTCGATGGCGCTCTCCGGGACGTTCGCGCCTTTTTCGGCTGCCATCATGAGGACCATGCCGGCATAGGGCGTCGCCCACGGTACGGTCTGCGTGCCGCCGGGCCAGTAGGCGAACGAGCCATCCGGAAGCATCATGGAGAGCAGCCGGTCGGCACCCGCCTGGATGGCTGCGGTAACTTTTTCCTCGGGAATTTTTGCGAATGCAGGAATGACGGGGCTGAGCGACTCCACGGATAGCCATGGGATGAGCGACGAACTCGTCTGCTCGACGCAACCGTGCGGGTAGCTCAGCAGGTAGTCGATGGAGGATCCGGCATCGACCAGTGGCGAGCGCGAGAATTCGAGATCCACCGTGCCACTGCCGTCAGCTAACAGGTTGTCGATGGATTCGCGGAGGTCCTGTTTCACGCCGGGTTTGTTGAAGGCGATGAGTTTCGACTGGCGAAGCAACGGCATCGGATAGCTGACCTGGAAACGGGTCTCGACCGCGTCTGACAGGCGGTGGGCAATTTTGGGTGTCAGGTTCCCGCTGGAGAGTGAGACGGGAGTGGCTTTCCAGGTGAGCACGGCTTCTCCAGTAGTTTCCGCGAGGGTGGAGAATACGACGGTGGTGGATTTTCCGGCTTCGAGCGTGACGGTCTGGGTGGTGGCTCCCTGCGGCACGGCGCTCGGGGTTTCCGCGCCGTTGCGGGTGCTGAAGCCGATTTCCCAAGTGCCGGAAAACTCTGAGGCGTTCTGGACCAACACCTGCGAGTCGAAGGTGTCTCCCTGGTTGGCGAAGCGCACGGTTTTTGGTTCGAGCATCAGGTCCTTTTTCACCAGGATGGACGACTCGACATGGCCGAAGCGCACTGCCTCGTGATGGGCGATGGCGATGAGGCGGTAACGCGTGAGGGTGTCCGGCAGCTTGAACGTGTGGGTGAATTTTCCGGCGGCGTCGGTGACGATGGAAGGGGCCCACGTGGCGCAGGGATCGAAATTTTTCCGAAGCAGATCGGCGAGTTTGCCAAGGTCGCCGCCGCCGCCGATGAAGAAGCCTTTATTGGAAAAACTCTGCGTGTCGGGATCTTCGTGGATGAAGGTGTCGATGGAGGTGCCGGACTCCACGTCGAGGTCGCGGGGCTTGTAGAAGAAGTCCATCGGCTTTGGAGTTTCGTAGCCCATGACGGCGAGCGTGCCCTCGTCTTCGGCGTAAAGAGTGACTTCTGCCCCGGCGGCGGGCTTTCCGTCTGATAGAATGACGGAGCCTGTCAGCGTGACCTCGTCGCCGGGGCGGTAAGTGGCGCTTTCGCTGCTGGTTAGATCGACGGCAAGCGTGTCGCGGAGGTTTTCCACGATGAGCTCGCAATAACCGAGTCGAAGCTGCGGCTGCTTGTGATCACGGGCGGAGTCCTTCGCCCCCTTGATGATGAGCACGGAAACAAAGGCGTTAGGCGCATCGTCGGCGGTGAGTGGGATTTCGATGACAGGCTTGTCGGCGGTGAGCGGGACGAGGAAGGAGCGCAGGACTTTTTCACGCTCCACGGTGACAAGCGCGGTGCCCTCGATGGGTGATAGAACGAGGACGCGTGCAGTGTCGCCGGGTTTGTAGGACTTTTTCTCGGCCACGAGTTTCACGCGCATGCCGTCTTCGTAGAGCCACGGGTATTCGTTGGTGCCGTAGGCGTTGAAATAGATGACGGTTGCGAACGGCCGTCCTTCAGGATCAGCGCCGCGGAGGGTGAGGAAGTGCCTGCCAGTGGATTTCGGTGTGACAATGAAAGGTGTGCCCTCTTTCGCGGAAGCGGCGGGGTCGAGCGTGATTTCCGCAGTGGTCACTGTTTCTTCCGTCACGTCGTTGCGGGTGGTAGTGGCTCCCGTATCGGTGGTGGTTTTCACGGTGGAATTGACCTCGCGGGTCAGGGTGGCGGTTACTTTCACCGCACCCTTGAACGGCTCGCCCTCGGTGTCCGTGGCGACGATCCTCAAAGGCAGCGCTTGTCCTGCTCTAACCGGAGAGTCGTTGCGCGAAACGCCGATGTAAACGGACGACGGATGCACGGTGGCACTGGTGGTGGAAGTCAGCGTCTGGTTGTTGGCATCGGTGACCTCCGAGGAAATGGTGACCTCGCGGGTCGTCGGGAATTCCGCTTGTGGGATGGCGACGGAAAGGGCCGCCTTGCCATCGGCTGATAGAGTGGCCTCACCCTGGACTTGGGATGAAGAGCCGCCGTAATTGTCCTCGTCCGAACGGTAACCGAAATAATGATACCAGTAAGTCCAGTCATCGGTGCGGTGGTTGCCGAAGAGGAAATTGCGGAAGCGCTCCGGATAGGGATTTTCCGCGCGGACCCGGCTGAAGTGCGTCACTTTTCCCGCGGCGACCGGTTGGCCCTGATAGTAGGAGGCCGCGAGATCGGCGGTAATGCTGGTGACTCCTGGAGCGGGGGTGGTGATTTCCTGTTTGATCTCGAATGCATTGCGGCGGAAATCCTCGACACGGAGTTCCATCTCGAAGCGCGCACTTTCTGCTAGTGATTCCTGTGATTCCCAATCCTCTTTCGCTTCGGCGGCTTCGGCCTTCGCGAGTTCCTCGGGGTATTCCAGGCGGATCATGTGGGTGCCGGTGGTGGAGGGCGGAAGTTTGTAGGTGAGGTCAAAGGAACCACTAACCGAAATTTCGACAGGCATGTTGTGGATTTCCTTGTCGGAGGGATCGACGATGACGATGCGGGCGGGGCTATTCTGTGCGAATGCGACGGTGTTTCCTTCCAACGTGCGGACAATGCCCTTCAGACGCACGGTTTCCCCAGGCCGATAGAGTGAGCGATCCGTGAACAAAAATGCCTTGCGGACCGGCGCGGTGGATTTGTTCCACGAGTAGCGGATCGGGAAATGCCAGAGGCCGACGGTGGAAAGCGTGGAGTCGAAGGCAGTTAGATAAGCGTCTTTGCCGAGCGTAGCCTGGATGTGGCGCACGGCGTCCGAGCGCGGCACCGTGACCAGCCCGGAAACCCCGGTGATCGAAACCCCGAGCACGTTTGCATCCTCACCGAAGAGCTCGACCTTCACGCCGGGAAGTGGCGCGCCGGTGTCGCAGGAGAACGCGTAAACGAAGGCTTCTGCTGCGGTAAGTTTCCATGCGAGTCCGATGTCAGTTAGCTGGATCATCGCCTGCGCACTGCGCCGACCTTCCTTCGCTCCGGGCTGCGGAGTCCCCGTGACATCGAGGAAAAGTGCGCCGTGGCGGAGGTCTTGCGGCAGGAGTTCGTCCCACAGCAGGGTAATTTCCTTCGAGGTGTCGATCGGGTTGCCGAGCTGGATTTCCTTTTCGCAGACCGTCTCACCCACGACGAGCGGGTAGGGCAACGGTGCAGTCGGCTCAACGGATTTTCCGTCATGGCCGATCCCGGTGTATTGGCCGTATCCCTGATAGGCACGGATGAAATCAGTGCCCACGAGTTTCTTGATGCGGATGCGGATGCTGGTGAGGTTCACTGTCTGGATCCGATAACTACGGCTGCCGTTTGCAAGCTGGGCCTGGGTGTCCGATGGCAGCGCGAGGCCGGGTTCCACGTGTTCGAAAGCGATTTCTTTCCTCTCGGACGCGGCAAGCAGCAAACCCGACTTGGCGACCAGTGGGGGTCTGATGGTCACGGAATATTTCCCCTCGGTGGTGAAATCGCCCTTGAGCCTGATCTGACGGCCGTCGGGTTCGGCGGAAAGATTGTCGGGACGTGGAGAGATTTCCAAACAAGACGTTAGAAAATCATCAGGGAGCTTTTCTGCGACGTTCTGATTGAAGGTTAGGACGATTTGTTTGGGTGCGTCGGCGACTGAATAAGACTCGATCCCGGTATTGGCAAACGGTTCGACATCGCCCACTTCGTAGTAGCTTTCGTCCACGATCCGGGCGGATGCTGTTAGATTAGGCAGACCCTTCGACGCGGTGATCACCCAGTTTTTCCCAACCGGAAGTGGCGACGCAGGTGTGGCGATGATAATATTCGAAACCGGGCTCTCCGGCGTCATTTCCGGGATCAGTGTGTTGGGGAAACGCGCGCTCCACTTGCGGTAGTTGTTAGCATAATACCCGGCGCTGGCGACAGTGGTGCGTTCGAGGCGGGCGGGCACCCGCTGGCCGGTCTTTGACACGAACGAAACAAAAGGCGCTGCCGTGGCCGGATCGGCTTCGTCGTTGAAAACGATCAACCACTGGCCCGTTGAGGCGGAATAATCGGAGTTCCAACGCTTCGGCGAGTTGGCGGCCATGATCCGGAACGGCTCGGACTCGATCGTGGTGATTTTCCCGGCGGGAACGGCAGATTGGTCGAGATGCTTGAGACCTTTGGAGATCGAAAACGTGTAACTGGTCCCGATCGCAGGCGGCTGGTCCAGAGTGAAACGCGCGATGTTTGGCGCCTTCCATACCAGCTTGCCGGGAAGTGCCGGCTGGATCTCAAGCCAGGTATTGTCTGCGGTTTTTCCCAGCTCGGTGGTGGCGATGACGGGCGAATCGAGCACGAGATCGATTTGGGATTCCGGCGCGAGCGACGGGGTGGAAACGACCAGCCGGGGGGCTGCGGAAGAGGCCAAGTGCATGGCCAGGGACGCCGAAATGGCGAGGGCGGATGTTTTCATGAACGCGGTGGTTAGAACCGACTGCTGTCATATACGAAAAACCTCTGATGGAAATTGAAATCATCAGGAATTTCGGTGAATTCGAGTGCAGTTGGCTGGAAGGGTTTTCGGCCGGTGCGGCGACGTGGAGGTTGAGTTGGATGCCCTCGACCGGGTGGTGCCAAGCGATCTCGATTCAGCCCGATCAAGGTCCGAGCGGGGCGAAAAGACGTGCTCACTGGCCTTGGACTAAGATGGGGATGCGTTTGCCCTCGCACACGCCGCTTGACGGGTAGGTTTTTGTCCCCATGCTCCGCCCATAAACCCAACCGCTATTTCCACCCGTTTCTCGTCAAACACCCGCCGCTGGCTGAAAGTGATTTTCCTCGCCGTCTCGCTGCTTGCCTGTGCGACCGTGCTTCCATCCTGCCGACTGATCGGCACGGCCCTGGGACTGGGCATGGTGAAACTTCAGTTCGGTTGCCTCCCGCAAGGAACGCGGATCGATACTCCGGAAGGTCCGGTCAGGATTGAGACGCTGAAAACGGGGGACACCGTGATCGGTTTCACCGGCAGCCGGGTGAAGGTCTCGCAGATTCACCAGTATCAGGAAGATCCCGCCACCAGCCGCTATCTAACCATCCATTTCGCCGATAATTCCCAAGTCAGCCTCTCGCTGAAACACCGCATCGACGGCATCCCGGCGAAGGATTTGAAACTCGGCGACACCTGCGGTTCCCATGTGGTCACGCGCATTGAAAACCGCAAGGGCGTGTCGCGCAGTTTTGATCTTCTCACCAGTGATTCCGGCTATCGCATCAGCGGCATTCCGGTCAACAGCATGATCGAGGAAATGATGCGCCGCTGATCATGGTGCCGTCACCACGTATCGCATGAACAACAGGGGATTCGCGGCGGCTGGAACGCTGAACGCATGATGGGTGCCCGTTCCGGTATCGGGTATTGGAGTCCAGCTTCCGGCCTCCAGCGAGGTGCTCCACTCTGCCTTGTAGGTGATACCGGTCACGCCGACGGGTTGGGTGAATCCAACGGAAAGATTTCCACCTGATAGAACCGGCTGAGGCAATGCCAGCGAAGCTCCTGACTTGGGATCAAGCCCGAAGGCGAACTCTAACAGATTGGCAAAGCCATCATGATCAGGGTCGGTTAGATTGGCCGCATCGCCGGAATTGGTGGTCGTGTTGAAATGAAACGAGCGCCAGGCTTCGAGCGGAGTCACGGGAGGCGTGGACCTGGTGTAGGAGAACGCGCCTCCGTTGCCACCCCACGAGTCGAACTTGATGTCGATGTAGATGTTCCCATCCAGCAGATGCAGCACGGCATCCTTGCCCACCGTGTTGGGCGGACCTCCGGGCGGGCCGCCGGTCCAGGTCTGCCAGTCCTGGTAATTCAGCGAAGCAAAACCGGCAGTCGTGCCATAGGCCCACCTCGTCCGGGCGGGGCTCAGGTTCTGGGTGAAGCTGGATTCCAAATGGATGTTGAAAAGCCCCTGACTGCTGGCCCTCGTCAGCCACACGGTCGGAGTGATGCGGTCCTGATTTTGTGGCAGGTTCCAATCCGCGCCAGCAGCCTTGCTGAAGTTGATTGACGGGCCGTTCCAGATGACGGGTGTGTTTTTCAGCGAGTAAATGATTCCGCCCGTCCCGCTCGACGCGGTGTTGGTCACCAGCGCATAAAGTTCTCCGTTCGCATCCTCGCCGAAGCCATGCACCGTGAGTCCGTTAGGCAGATGGGTCGTGCTGAACTGCGGCAGTAAAAATTCCGCGATCGTCCCGGTCGTGAGATCCGCATGGAACAACCGGCCGTCGGCGCGCGGCGGGAGATTACGGAACGCGAGATCGCCGAAGACATACTTGCCATAAAGATCGGGAATCAGGCGGCCCCGATAGACGAAGCCGCCGGTGATCGAGATGCCGTCACTGTGATCATACTGGAGCGTGCCTGCCGTGCCGGAAATGGGATCAATCAGTCCGGCAGGAGTTCCGGGACTGCGCACACCGACGGAGCCGTTCGCCCGGTTGAAGAGGAAGTCGCCTTCCTTGAGCGCCCAGCCGAAATTGCCGCCAAGGGTGACCTTGTCGATTTCCTCGATCGTGTTCTGCCCCACGTCCGCGACGATGAGATCACCGTTCAGGCGGTCGAATGAGAACCGATAGGGATTGCGGAATCCATACGCGTAGATTTCAGGCACCTGGCCGGCACCCTGGAATGGGTTGGAGGCGGGGATCCGGTATTGTCCGTTAGGGCTGGCAGGATCCGTGCTGGCCGGTGTGAGGCTGGGAAGGAGAGGGTCGATGCGCAGCATTTTGCCCAACGGAGTGCTCAGGTTCTGGGCATTGCCGCCGGGCTCGATGTGGGAGGCTCCGACGTCGTTGGCATTGCCCCCGTCACCGAGCCCCAGATAGAGATAACCGTCCGGTCCGAAGGCAACCGTGCCGCCGTTATGGTTGTTCGCGTTCTTGCCGAATGAAATGATTTCGCGGCGCGAGAGAGGATCGATGAGGTCGGGATTCTCAGGATCCATCTTCCACTCGTTGATCGCGTTCTTGAACCCCTGCAATGCGTTGTTAGGCGCTGGGTAGGTGGGCGTGATTCCCACAGGGAGCGGCTGGCTGTTATAGGTGTAGAGCGTGCGGAAGCCCGGACTGCCGGCGTTGTTGAATCCGGGATGAAACGCGATCCCTAACAACCCGCGCTCGTCGTTGGCGTTGGTGATCGACATCGGCGGCGAGACAAGGCTTTGCATGTCCAGCGCGGGTGTGGGTAGAAGGGCGCCGTTTTTCAAAATCAGGACCAGGCCTTTTTGTTCGAGGACAAACAATCGCGCGGTGTCGCCTGGCGGACTGATTGCATAATGAGGAGCAGCCAATCCTGTTGCAACCGGAGTGAGCTCCAGGGCGATGGTCCCTCGCGGAATGTCTGGCAGGACATTCTGGGCCGGTGCCAGAACGCAGGCTTGAATCACCCCCAGTGCGGTGAGGACTCCGAAAACTTTTTGATGGGTTTTACAAGATGTGCTCATGGCTGAGCGGATGAAGGTTCAACAATCGGGTGGCTCCAGATTTTAAACTGGAACAATACGGCCTTATTGATTCTGCACTCCTGTTGCCAGCAATTTTCGATTTAACGGGAACGTCGGAAACAGCTTTGGCAGCAGCGCTTCAATCGAATTTCCCGAACTCATGGGGCTTTCCGCTTTCGGCAGCTGCCATGATGCCGCGGATCACGCGGATGTCGCGGCGGCCCATTTCACCCGGAACGAGGCTGGGTTTTCCACTGAGGATGGCATCGATTTGGCCCTCGATCTGGAGTTGCTGTTGGGGAACGTGCTTGAAGTCCATCGGCCCGTCCGGGGTAGAGCCTTTCTGACCGCCGTATCCGTAGGCCGGTTCAATTTCTACCCGGCCCTTTGCGGTTTCGACCCTGATGTAGTTCGTACTTTTTCCGTAGCTGGCAAAGCCCTTTGCCTTGCGGCCGCCGTCGAACTCAAGTTCCCATTCCCAATGCTCCGGGACTTCGTGAAATATGTCAGTCCGCTCGGACCAACTGCGGGCAGTGACGCGGACGGGGACCTCATGGGAAGAATAAAGCTGGGCCTGCACCGCGTAAACTCCGAGATCGTAAAGAGCCCCGGCAATGCCTAACTTTTTCTGCACGCGCCAGGCATGGTAACCGGTGAAATCGTTCATGCGGCCGCCGTCAGACGCATCGATGGAAGTCCATGGGCCGTATTGTTTTTCCTTCATGGCTTTCATCAGGCGGAGATGAAAAGGATCCCAATGTAGGCGGTAACCGATCTGGAGAGTGCGTTTGTTTTTCTCCGCCGCCTCGATCATGCGGGTGCAGTCCTCGACGGTGGGGGCCATCGGTTTTTCACAGATGACGTGTTTGCCCGCTTCGAGCGCACGGATTGAAAACTCGGCGTGGAGACCGGTAGGTGTGACGATGTAAACGACATCGATGTCCTTGTTATCGATGATTTTGTCGAGGTTCTGATAGTTGTAAACGTTGCCGTCCGGGACCCCGTGTTGTTTCTGCCAGACGGGGATTTTTTCGGGCGAGCCGGTGACGATGCCCGCCAGCCTAACGTTGCGGGCATTTTTGATTGCTGGAGCGAGTTGGTTGGTCGCATAGTTTCCGAGACCGAGCAGGGCGATCCCGGTTTTTTTCGCTCCATCTTCCGCGGCGGAAAGACGGCTCAGGGTGGCCAGCGAGGCGGCAGTGCCAAGTCGGATGACGTTTCTCCGGGTAAAATTCTGCATGATTCGTGCAATGAAGTGGCAGTCGGTCGGAATCGCAATGGGAAAAATGCCACATCAGGGGAAATAGGACGCCCGCCGGGTCGAGGCGACCGGGCGGGCGTGGAAAAACGGGCGGGATGGCCGTGTGGGATCAGTCGGTAACGAGCTTGCAGTTTTGGATCTCGCTCTCGGCTTCGGATTTGCTAACAGCGGTGGGGATCACATGTCCCACGAATGCGCCCATGGTGACATGGGTGCGGACGTAACTCGGCTGCCCTGCAGTGACCGTGACGGTGTCCTTGTGCTTCCACTCGGTGGCGAGCGATACGACGCGCTGGCCAGGTGCTTGATCCGTGTAGGAGAACCCTTTGGCGACCGAGGTCCCGATCTGCTGTTCATCGATCTTGATCGCTGGACGGACAGCCGCGCCGAATGCGCTGTCTCGATAAACGAACACGCGGCCCTTGTCCTTGGGGATGGGTGGCAGGGTTTTGAGGGCTTCGGCGTAGCTCGGGCCGCTGGCACAGCTGACCAGTCCGAGAGTGGCACTGATGATGAAAACGGAAAGCAGCGGACGGATGAATTTGATGGGAGTAATTGCGGGCTGATAGAATGTGGAGGGCTTGTCGTGGTCAATGAGAAATAACTGTTGGAGGGATGCCACCGGCGGTTTGGAAAATGAAAATAAAAGCCCGCCGGATCACAGGACCGGGCGGGCTTGGGAGAACAGGCGGGAATCCCTGGACCAGTTAGATGGCGGCGAGGATGTTGTTGAACGTCGCGCTGGGGCGAAGCGCGGCGTTGGCTTTGGAGTCATCCGGCAGATAATAGCCGCCGATGTCCACCGGATGGCCTTGCACGGCTAACAGTTCCTCGACGATGCGGGCCTCGTGGGTGAAGAGCTGTTCGGACACCGGCGTGAAGATGGACTTCAGTTCGGCGTCGTTGTCCTGTGCAGCGAGGGCCTGGGCCCAGTAGAGCGCCAGATAGAAATGCGATCCGCGGTTGTCGATGGTGCCGAGTTTTCGACCGGGAGAGCGATCGAATTCGAGGAACTTGCCGGTGGCGGCGTCGAGCGTGTCGGCAAGGACTTTTGCCTTCGGGAGGCTGAAGGTTTCGCTGATGTGTTCGAAGCTAGGGGCCAGAGCGAAGAACTCGCCGAGTGAATCCCAGCGGAGGTAGTTTTCCTCGGTGAACTGCTCGACGTGTTTCGGGGCGGAGCCCCCGGCACCGGTTTCGAAGAGGCCGCCGCCGTTCATGAGGGGAACGATGGAAAGCATCTTGGCGGAGGTGCCGACTTCGAGGATGGGGAAAAGGTCGGTGTTGTAATCGCGCAAGACATTGCCGGTGACGCTGATGGTGTCCTTACCTTGAACGATGCGCTCTAACGAGAAGGTGCAGGCTTCGGCAGGCGGAAGAATGCGTAGGTCGAGGCCGGTGGTGTCATGGTCCTTCAGATAGGTTTCAACCTTGGCGATGATCTGGGCGTCGTGGGCGCGGTTTTTATCGAGCCAGAAGACGGCGGGATCGCCGGATGCGCGGGCGCGTTTGACGGCAAGTTTCACCCAGTCTTGGACGGGGGCGTCCTTGGTCTGGCACGCGCGCCAGATGTCGCCGGCTTCGACTTCGTGTTCTAGTAAAACGTTTCCGGCGGAGTCGGTGACCTTGACGGTGCCTGCTGCCGGGATTTCAAAGGTCTTGTCATGGGAACCGTATTCTTCGGCGGCTTGGGCCATGAGGCCGACGTTCGGGACGGAGCCCATGGTCTTGGGATCCAGCGCGCCGTTCTTTTTACAGAAGTCGATGGTGGCTTGATAGATGCCGGCATAGCAGCTGTCCGGGATGACTGCCAGGGTGTCGCCGGTTTTGCCTGCGGCGTCCCAGACTTTTCCGCCGGCGCGGATCATGGCGGGCATGGAGGCGTCCACGATGACGTCGGACGGGACGTGGAGGTTGGTGATGCCCTTGTCGGAGTTCACCATGGAGAGGGCCGGGCCGCTCTGATAGGCGGCCTGGATGTCGGTTTCGATCTCCGCTTTTTTGTCAGCGGGAAGTTTCTCTAACTTCGCGACGAGATCGCCGAAGCCGTTGCGGAAATCGACGCCGAGTTCCTTGAGGGTGGCGGCGTGTTTGGCGATGAGGTCCTTGAAGAAGACTTCGACCGCGTGGCCGAAGATGATGGGGTCGCTGACCTTCATCATGGTGGCCTTCATGTGGAGCGAGAGAAGGACTCCGTCGGTTTTCGCCTTGGCGATTTGTTTGCCGAGGAAATCGACGAGCGCGGCCTTGCTCATGAAGGTGGCGTCGAGGATCTCACCGGCCTTGAGAGGGGTGGATTCCTTCAGGACCTTGGTGCTGCCGTCCGCGCCGAGGAATTCGATTTTCACGTCGGTGGCCGCGGGAACGCAGACGGATTTTTCGTTGGAGAAGAAATCGCCCCGGCCCTCCATAGAGGCGACGGAGGTTTTGGAATCGGTGGACCATGCACCCATCGAGTGCGGGTGCTTTTTGGCATAGTCTTTGACGGCTTTCGGGGCGCGCCGGTCGGAGTTGCCTTCGCGGAGCACCGGGTTCACGGCGCTGCCCATGACTTTCGAGTAGCGGGCCTTGATGTCCTTCTCGGCGTCGGTGGAGGCGGTTTCACGGAGATGGGGAAGGGCGTATCCTTTCGACTGGAGCTCAGCGATCGCCTCTTTGAGCTGAGGAACGGAGGCGGAGACGTTCGGGAGCTTAATGATGTTGGCTTCCGGCTGGAGGGTCCAGGCTCCGAGTTCTGCAAGGGCGTCGGGGATTTGCTGCGCGTCAGAGAGGAAATCCGGGAATTGGGAAATGATGCGGCCGGCGAGCGAGATGTCGCGGGTTTCTACGGTGATGCCCGAGTGCTTGGTGAAGGCCTGGACGATGGGAAGAAAAGAGTAGGTGGCAAGCGCGGGGGCTTCGTCGGTCTTCGTGTAGATGATGGTGGGAGTCTCGGACATGATCGTGGCGTGTGAAAGATGGCTCGCCGTGTAGGGCATCGGACACTTGTGGTCAAAAGCAATTGCTTCGTCAATTCATGGAGGAAAAGTGACGCCATGTTGCCATAAACCCTTGTGCCAACTGATGTAGTTGGCGGGTTTTGGCTCTTGCTGTGTGAAGCCTGGCGAGGTTGTGAACAACTCCGGTGAATACCGGTAAACTCTTTTGATTCCCGGGGTGTCTGGGGTTTCTGGTCGTTTCGCCGATTCACCACGAGTTGACTTCGTTGAATTGACGGGATTCGCCTTGTTCACCACTGGGTCACTTGATTTAAGCGATCGATTCATTCATAAAATCATAAAAATCAACGGGATGTATCATCTATTTTTGAGTTCTCGCATTGATTCGCAAGATATTCACATGCCGATTTTTTCAAACATGGATGAAAATGAACTGCCGTGTAACGGTGGAAAACGGACTGGTGGATAGTCAAGAATTCCTTTGTGAATAACTTGGGGAAAAGCGCCTTGATGTCGGTTTTGCACCTTCAGTTTTCGACGATTGACGAGGCTTTCACCCCCGTCCGGGCCATCGGGTAAGATTAAACTGCCCGCGTGTTGGTTTTCCTTCAGCCAAACTGTTACTTCCAGCGACTTCTTTGCGCTTTACGGCCCGCGTCGATCCCTTCAGACAGGGGGCCCTGTCACGCGAAAACCCGTTGGGCAGGCATGCTCAAATCCATTCAAACCATCCATCATGGACATCCAAATCGCCACCCTTTGTGACTTCGCCGCCGATTACAACGGCAAGCTCGTCATCTCCGGAACCTTCGACACCCTTGCAGCCCGCGCCGTGCCGGTCGTGCACCCATCGTGCGCTCTCGCCATGCGGTTCTGCTTCACTCCGGAAGATGCAGGCCGTCACAAGCTTTCCATCAACATCATCAACGAGGACGGCGAATCGCTCGACCCGAACAACATGCCAATCGAGCCTGAGTTCGAAGTCGCATTGCCGAAAAACGTTCCTTTCCTCACCCGCAACATCGTCATGAACCTGCAAGGGCTTCGTTTCGAAGAAGACGGCATCTACTCCATCGACATTGGCTGCGACGGAGAAATCCTTGTCCGTCTCCCGCTGCGCATCGTCCTGGTCACCCAAGGACCTAACGGCGAAACTCAGATGGCGTAATTCGGAGGCATGGTGTATCAACACGCCATGCCGACGCCCGCCTCTTTTTCGTGTGCCCTCGTCACCGGTGCCTCATCTGGCCTGGGTGAGGAATTCGCTCTTCAGATCGCGCCACGGGTCGACAAACTCGTCATCGTGGCGCGACGCGAGCCCCATCTCCAACAGCTGGCAGACCGCATCCGGTTCCGGCACCCAAAGGTCGCCGTTGTTGTTTTCGCGATTGATCTCGCCGACCCGTTAGCCCGGGAGAGTCTCGTGGAAAACCTGAGTGAAAAGGGATTCATCCCTGATCTGTTAGTGAACAACGCCGGCCTCGGTGACTACGGCGAATTTGCCACGTCCGATTGGGACAAAATCCGGGCCATGCTGCAGGTGAACGTCGAGGCGCTCACCCACCTGACTCGCCTGCTGGTGCCAGCAATGATTCGTCGCGGCGGTGCGATTGTGAATGTGAGTTCACTGGCCAGCGTGCTCCCGATCCCCGATTTTGCGGTTTATGCGGCGACGAAAGCCTACGTCACCAGTTTTTCCGAAGCACTGCGCATTGAGCTGCGGGAGCATCACATCCCGGTGCTCGCCGTTTGCCCTGGGCCGGTCCACACGGGATTCGGCGATGTCTCGCGCCGATCCGAGGATTCCCAAGGAATGCCGTCCCGCGAGTGGTTCTACGTCCCGAAACAACAGGTCGTTGCAGAATCGCTCGCCGCGTTGGAACGGAAAGCCGCGCGCGTCTATCCAGGATGGAAAACCGCGGCAGCAGCGCTGGTGCTGACGGCCCTGCCGATCGTCATGCTGCGATTCGCGATGGGTTTCCGGCCTCGAAGGAATGGATGACGGGCTGCACCGGGAGCGCGAAATTGATTCCGCCACACCTTTGCGTCTGCACGGGCGGAATGAATTCCGCGCTCCAGTTTTCTAAAGATGAAAAAGCCGCCAGGCGGATTACGCGTGGCGGCTTGATTGGAATTTGTCGTTAAATCGGAACTCAGCCGCGGTCCTCCAGCGGCGTGTAGGAGCGCAGGTTTTCACCGGTGTAGATCTGGCGGGGACGGACGATGCGGCTATCCGTGTCATCCATGACTTCCTTGTAGTTTGCGATCCAGCCGGGCATGCGGCCGATAGCGAACATCACCGTGAACATGTCCATCGGGATGCCAATGGCACGCATGATGATGCCGCTGTAGAAATCGACGTTCGGATAGAGTTTACGGGAAATGAAGTATTCGTCGTGAAGGGCGATTTCCTCGAGTTTCTTCGCGATGTCGAGCAGCGGGTCCGAGACGTGGAGCTGGGCGAGCACTTTATCGCACTGCTCCTTGATGATGACGGCGCGGGGGTCGAAATTCTTGTAAACGCGGTGGCCGAAGCCCATCAGCTTGCGGTTGCCTGTTTTGTTTTTCACCCCATTGAGGAACTTGGTACCGTCGTCGCCCTCTTGGTGAATTTCTTCAAGCATTTCGAGCACCGCCTGATTCGCGCCGCCATGAAGCGGACCCCAGAGTGCGCAGACGCCAGCCGAGCAAGAGGCGAAAAGATTGGCTTGGCTGGAGGCAACCGTGCGGACGGTGGACGTCGAACAGTTTTGCTCGTGATCCGCGTGGAGGATGAAAATGAGATCGAGCGCGCGGACTACTTCCGGCTTGAGCATGACGTCCTCGTTTGGAGCGGAGAACATCATGTGAAGGAAATTCTCCGTGTATTTCAACGACGATTTCGGATAGACGGTCGGCAGCCCATGGGCTTTCCGATAGGAGAACGCGGCGATCGTGCGGACTTGGGAAATGAGTCGCGCGGCGTGATGTGGGAAACGCTGCTTGCGGTTAATCTCACAGAAAAGATTCGGGTGGTAGGAGGACGCCGCATTGATCATCGCCGAGAGGATGGCCATCGGATGGGCGGTTGTGGGAAAGCCCTCGAAGTTATGGCGCATGCCCTCATGGAGCATTTGGTTGTCCGTGAGCAGGGCGGAGAAGTCGTGGAGTTCCTGATGGCTGGGAAGATGGCCGTAAATCAGGAGGTAGGAGGTTTCCACGAAGGTGCTCTTCGCAGCAAGATCCGCGATGTCGTAGCCGCGATACCGCAGGATGCCCTTTTCTCCGTCGATGAAGGTGATGGCGCTCTTGCAAGAGCCAGTGTTTCCGTAGGCTGGATCAATGGTGATGGCACCGGTTTTCTGGCGCAGCGTTCCAATATCAATCCCCACCTCACCCTCGGTGCCGACGATTGTCGGAAACTCGAGAGGCTTGCCATCAATGATCATTTCCACAGTTCCGTTCATGCGAGGAGGTTTTAGTCAGCTCTGCATGAATTATGCCAGCTTCCATTGCAGTCAATTTTGCTACTTCTGCGAGAAATCAGCACGATCAAGGGCTTTTCTCAAAAATCAGACAAGTCACTCGCCAGCATCGGGATAGGAGCCCAGCAATTTAACGAGCGAGCAGTGTTTTCCGAGTTCTTCAAGAGCCTCGGCCACCTTCTCATCGTTGCAGTGTCCTGCCAGATCGACGTAGAAGATGTATTCCCAATCCTTACGCTTGGACGGGCGGGATTCAATTTTCGACATGTTGATGTGAAATTGATCGAACGCCTGAAGCGCCTTGACCAACGAACCGGGGCGGTCGTGGATGGCGAAAAGGATGGAAGTGCGGTCGTTGCCGGTCGGCGGGCAGGGTTTTTCGCCAATGACGAGAAACCGAGTCGTGTTGGTCGCGCGGTCCTGGATGGATTCTTCAAGCAGCGTGAGGCCGTACATTTCCGCAGCGAGCGGGCCACCAAGGGCGGCGGCTCCTTGATCCGCCTGGTCCTTCGCGATCTGTGCCGCTTTGGTGGTGGAAGAAACCTCGACAAGATCCGCTTCCGGGAAATTTCTTAAAATCCACGAGCGGCATTGTCCGAAAACCTGCGGATGAGAATAGAGTGTCTTGATTTTTTCCCGTGGGATGGACGCCATCAGGCCGTTTTCAATGCGAAGTAAAATTTGCGCACAGATATGCAGCGGCGAATCAACAAAAAGATCCAGCGTGTGCGAAACAGCGCCTTCCGTCGAGTTTTCGATCGGCACGACGCCATAGTTTGCGGCGCGTCGGGCGACCTGATCGAAGACGTCGGAGAAATTCGGCTGGGGCGAGTAATTCACCGAATGGCCGAATTTTTTGATCGCCGCCTGATGCGTCCAGGTGCCTTCCGGCCCGAGGTAGGCGATGGTGAGATCGTCTTCCAAGGCGAGCGCCGCGGACATGATCTCCCGATAGATCGCGCGGATCGATTTTTCCGGCAGGCGACCTTGATTCATTTCGATCAGGCGGCGCAGCAGGGATTCCTCGCGCTCAGGAGCGTAAATCTGCAGGCCGTCCCGCTTTTTCACGACGCCCACCTCGTGCACGAGATCGGCGCGGCGGGAGAGAAGGTCCAGCAGATCGTGGTCGATGGTGTCGATTTGGCGGCGGATGTCGTCGAGATTCACGTGGGAGTGGGAAAAATTAGGATTCGGTGGATGGTTCCGCTTCGCTGTCCGCGGCAGCGGCTGGCATTCCCACGGCACTGAGCGCGAGCTGCTGCTCGGGATCTCCCGATTTGGGGGCGTCCTGCGGCTCAGGCAATTTCACTTTCCGGAGTTCGGAGGCGTTCGGGAGGTCATCGATGGACCGAATGCCGAAGTGTTCGAAAAACAGGTCGGTCGTTTCATAAAGCAGCGGGCGTCCCGGAAGTTCCGCGCGTCCGCCGATGCGGATCAGGTCGCGGTCGAGAAGTTTCTGGATCATTCCGTCGCAGGCCACGCCGCGGACGGCTTCGATGGCGGCCTTGGTGATGGGTTGGCGGTAGGCGATGATGGCGAGCGTTTCCATGGCCGGGCCGCTCATGCGTTCGGGCTTCCGGCCGGGGAAAAGCTGGCGGACGAATTCGCCGTATTCGAGGCGGGTGTAGAGTTTCCAGCCTTTCGGGCGCTCGATGATGGTAAAGGCGCGCTGTGATTCCTGGTAGGATCGGTTCAGCTCGGATATGGCTTGGGCGATGGTTTCGGACGAAGTCGCGGCGAGGGCATGCAGCCAGTCCGGCAGCGCGGGGGACTCCTTGCCTTCTTCCGTTTCGCGAACTTTCCCGTCTTCCGCTTCTGCGACCCTCGAGCGGATCAACCGGGCAATCTCCTCAGAAGGAAGAGGATTTTGTGAGGCGATCAAAAGGGCTTCTACAATGGCGCTAAGCTGCATGGCGGGCCCGCACCTTAGTGGTCTGATCACGCATTTCAAGCTTCCTGCCTAAAATCTGGCGATTCACTTATTTTGCGATCACTGAACTTTCGCCTTGCTGGACTCTAATTAACGGGCTAACCCACCGCGCTCTTCTCGCCCCCAACATTTATTAGGGGATTCCCAGCAAGAGTATTTATCACCCGTATCCTCCGCCCTGCGCCATGGCCGCGAAGAAAAACATCCCAAAACCGGCTCCGAAAAAGAGCACCGCAAAGCCCGTCGTCAAATCTTCGAAACCTGCTCCGGTCGCGAAGAAGCCGGCCAAGAAGGCAGCCCCGGTGAAAAAAACCGCGCCGGTTAAAAAGACAGTTTCCGCCAAGGCTCCCGCAGCACCCAAAAAACCGGCCTCCCCGTCGGCCAAGAAATCTCCTCATTTGAAAAAAGCAATCTCGACCAAACCCGACCAGAAGAAAGCCACCCCGCCCGCCAAACCCGTTGCTGCTCCGAAGGCCGCTGCTTCCAAGCCGGCAAAATCCGCAACCACTGCGAAATCGGCCTCTCCCGCAAAATCGACTCCCACCGCGAAATCCGCTCCCGCTGCGGAGCCTGCTCCACAGGCGAAAGCCCCAGTCGTAGAGGCCAAGCCCGAGTCACAACCGAAAGCTGCGGCAGCTGCGAAAAAGACGCCCGCCGTCAAACCTCGCTCATCGGTCGTAGATTACCCGGCCCCTCCCGCTCCGGTGAAGCCGCCATTCGTTCCACCCAAGGCGGCCGCCGTGCCGTCTGGTGAGGCCGTCGCTCCCGGCAGCAATGGATCCCACAGCCCTGCCTTCGTTCAGAAGCAACGCCAGCGCCTGCTCGATCTCCGCGACGACCTCGTTGACGCGGTCTCCGGCATGGCTCGCGACACCATCCGCAATGCGCCGGAAGGTTCCGAAGCCTCAGGCAGCGGCCAACATCAAGGCGATGCCGGCAGCGATGCTTATGACCGGGACTTCGCGCTCTCCGTGCTCGCGAAGGAACAGGACGCACTCTATGAAATCGAGCAGGCCCTGCGCCGCATTCAGTCCGGCAACTACGGCATTTGCGAAATGTCCGCCCGGAAAATCCCACAAGCCCGCCTCGAAGCCATCCCGTTTGCCCGCCTCACTGTCGAGTGCCAGGCCCAGTGGGAAAAGGAATATGGCAACCGCCGTTTCCGTCCATCGAACGAAGTGGGCTTCAGCGGCGGGAAATATGCCGAGGATGAAGATTCCGAAACAGTTTCTCTTGACGAAGACGACGATTAAAGCATCCTCCCGCCCCCAAAGTCATGCCACGCGAGATTATTATTCTAGAATGCACCGAAGCGAAAGCCGAGGGCAAGCCGACTTCTCGTTACGTCACCACGCGTAACAAGAAGAGCCTCCGCACGCCAGGTCGTCTGGAGAAAGTGAAGTTCAATCACTTTCTCAAGCGCCGCACCCTCCACCGCGAACTCCGCTAACAACCGTTTCCCATGTCCGAGCCAAAAACAATCCAGCGCCGTATCAATTTCCGTAAGGCGAACCGCATGATGCCGCGTCGCCGGCATGATATCCCGGCCGATCTGGTCGTCGCCACCAACCCCGAGCTTCTCACGAAGTTCACCACGGAGACCGGCAAGATCCTGCCACGCCGCGTGACCGGAGTTTCCGCGAAACTTCATCGCAAGATCAACAACGCGATCAAACAATCCCGCGCGATCAACCTGCTTCCATAACCTGGAAAACAGCATTTTCAAAAAGCCAGTCCGTGCAAGCGGCCTGGTTTTTTTGTGCCCGGATCCGAGGGCGGAATCGACTCGAACGTCCTATCCGACTCATTCGTCAGCAAGGATTACGATTTCAGGGGAGCGTGCGATTTTTGCCTTGGAGCCATCCGATTGACTTTCTATGGTCCCCCCGGCGCAAGCCGATTCTCCATGGCAAAAAAAGATTTCACCATTCTCAACAAGCTCGGAATTCATGCCCGCCCGGCGGCACAGTTCGTCAAAACGGCCAATCGCTTCAAGGCCGACATTTTTGTTGAAAAGGATGGTGAGGAAGTGGATGGTAAGAGCATCATGGGTCTCATGATGCTGGCTGCTGGACATGGGTCCGTCATCGCCGTCAGCGCCGATGGCGAGGACGCGGACGCTGCCCTCGAAGCACTTGGTGATCTCATCACCCGCAAGTTCGAGGAAGATTGACCGGAACCGCGGAATTCATTCAGCACGCATCCTTCCTCTTAAATCTCATAATGCTGAATCGTCAACCCATCCGGATTGGCGAAAAACGAAAACCGATTTCCAATAGAACCGTTCACACGGATCTCTTCCAGCGCCAAGCCCTTGACGGTTTGTCCCGCGACGACCACGTCCATATACCGCGTTGATCAAGCTGTCACAGTCGGCCGCCATCCTCGCAAGACTTCGGTGTCTGCCACTTCCGGCGCTCCTGAGCCTTGGAACCCAGCATGCGTTTGATCCATTTCAGGCGCTCTTTATCGTCCTGACTCGCATGAGAGGAATCGGCCCGCGCTACTAATATTAAACAGCCGGGAGCTTCTTGAACGGATGCCTCCAGAGTGAATGCTCGGATGGAAGGTCCATCGAGCTTCTGTCGACTCTCCGAACCCGTTATTTGATATTTTCGCTAGTATATCCAATTTACATATCACACTTTCGCGGCGGTTATGGCGGAATCTACCTTGGGCGTTCGTCCGATGAGACGCGTTCCGGCGATTTTCGCCATGGCCATCATTCGGAGAAAATCATGAGAATTCTGTTTGGGACGCTCTGCCTGTTGATTTTGGCAAATCGTTTGATTGCTGAGACGCCTGACACGTTGAAAGCCGTGTCAGTTCAACTCCCCGTATTCCCTGTGATGCCCCCTAGGGTTGGACCCGCCAAAACAGACAACGTTTCGGATCTTTGGACGACGTTTTCCGCAATTGGAGGCTCAGGCGTGGCGGCATCCTCTGTGGGATATCGGGTTCAGGAGCTAACATTTGGTCTCCAAGAGGTGGTAGTTGAGGGGAAATCCGGAAAGGCATTGTTAAAACTCAAATACCCGGAAAAGCAGACGCTCGTTTTTTCGATTCAGGCGCGACCTGCGAAACTTGCGCGGGTTCCGAAAACCGTAAAAATACCCGCGGGCAAGACAACCTGTGAGTTCGATTTCGCCGTGAGCAATGATAACCTGGTCAACCTTAGCAGGGAACTCAGGCTGATTGTTTTCATCAACGACTCTCTGCTGATCGGTAATTCTCTATTTGTTTCCGACGATGAAGCGGCTCCCAAGATGACGATCAAATTGCCATTTTCGCTGGATGAAGATGGCAGTCCGGGCTTGGGGCGGATCCAGTTGGACCGTGCCGCGGATGTGAAATTCAAAGTCCGGCTGGGTGACAGCACCTCGGGCGAGCTGGGCTATCCGAAGTTCATCACGGTGGGAGCCGGAGACCGCAAGGCGGAGTTCAATGTGCGAGCGCTGAACAACGACCGGATCGACGGCACGGTTCCCATCTCGATTACCGGAGAGGCTGAAGGACTGGATCCGGCGGTGGGCAAATCCCAGGTGAAGGACAATGAGAAGCGTGAACTTATCCTGAAACTTCCGGAAATTGCGAACGAAGGGGGGGATGTCAGTGGAGTGGTCGCGATACCCGGAACTTTGCCATCCGATTTGATCGTTCAGCTGACAAGCACTGATCCTGATAGAGTGCTTTTGCCGGCGACCGTTACGATTCCGGCTGGCAGCACAAATGCCTCCTTCGCGATCAGCGGAAAGGAAAACGAGATTCGCGAGGGCGGCCGCAATGTAGAAATCTCCGTGTCCGAGGCAACCTTCAGAGGGGATTCGGAAGCCACAATGGTCCGTGACAATGAACCAGCTTCGTATGAATTCTTGGCGATCCCGCCACTGGTTGATGCGACTGGGCTCGCGTCCATTCAGATAAGAGGGTTTGATATCGATGAAAATCTGATAGCTCATCTCGGAGTATCAGCGGAATGGAGCATCGTTTTGCCGGACGGAAGCACGTTGCCAACTGTTCCAACAACCTTAACTGGAGGAGGCACCGCGATTGTGAAAGCCGGATTGGATCTGCATGCGGTGCAGACCACCTCGCTCCGGCTGCGTGTGTCGGGAGCGGGGAATGCGGTGGGGGATTCCAATGCTTTCTCCATCATGCGGGCATTCCATGCGGGCGCGAGGGATCTGGTGTGGGATTCAGGTCGAAACCACATTTATGCCAGCCTTCCATTCACCACTGTCGGATCGGTTCCAGGTGGACCTACGGTGGTGACGCACAAGGTGGTGGCCATCGATCCGACAACGTTGGAGATCGCGGGCCAGACCACCGTGGATTCGGCCCCCGGGAAGCTCGCGCTGACCAGCAACGGGGAGGCACTCTACGTGGCATTGGACGGCAACGGCTCGATATCGAGGATCAGTCTTCCGGATTTCACCGTGGTCAGTACATTTCCAGTCGGAGTCGATCCGCTTCAAGGAAAGATGTTTGCGGAGGATCTCTGTTGTGTGGAAGGGCAGCCGGACCTGCTCGTGGTATCGCAGTCTGCCAGGGATATCGTAGCGCGCCATGTCGGGGTGGCGGTTTATGAAAGCGGGATGGCCCGCTCGGAACGATCTCCGCCGTCACCATATGGAGTATTTCAAATTGAGCACAGTCCCGATCCGTCGATCTTCTATGGATTCGGTTTTGGCTTGGGTATCCACCAGTTCAAACTTGGACCCAACGGAATTACAGCCCAGGGGGTGCCGAAGTATCTGACCGTCGGCGACGAAAGCGATATTCGTGCGGATGGCGACATGATTTTTTCCAGCGAGGGAATAATGATCAATGCCAAGGAGGGGGTGCAGGTCGGCAAGTTCCCGGTATATGGCTTGGTTTGCCCCGAAATGGCAACGAATCGTGCCTACTTTTTGGAGTCTTCTTCCTCATACGACTCAGACAGAATCGCAATCTGCGCATACGATTCAAATAGTTTCACCTCACTGGGCAGGCTCGCTTTTCCGGCGAAAATGAATGCCGGTCGAAACTTGATTCGCTTCGGCGACTCGGGGTTGGCTTTCATGACTTCAGACAAAATTGTGTTGGTGAACAGCGGATTGCTGGTTCCCGCAAATCCTCCTGCGGATCTGGAAGTCACCGTGACGGTGGATTCCGACATGGTGGACCAAGGAAGCCCAGCCGCCTTTAAGGTGAAGGTGGTGAACCAGGGGGCCAACCCCGCCATTCGCGCATCGGTTGTCGCGCGATTGTCCAAAGCAGAAATTGTTACGGGCCTTTCGGCCAACCGGGGGCAGCCAACGGTTTCGGGTTCGGTTGTCTCGTGGTATCTTGATGAGATTCTGGCAGGCGGTTCGGAGGAGCTTTCGATAAAGATACTGCCAGATTCCCTTGGCCTGATCACTTGCTCTGCCGCGGTAAACTCGACGTCTAAGGATCCAAACCCACTGAACAACAAGGCGGACGGTCGTGTGAGAGTGAAATTCAAATCCGGTATGGATATCATTCACGAGGTTGATGTGACGGCGAACAATTTCCTGTATGATCCCGCCCGCGGCCTCATCTGGGCTAGCGTCTCCGAGACCGGACAAGAATCGCTGCGGAAGTGTGTGATCTCGATCGATCCGATGACGGGGCTGGTTTCGGACCCGATTCCTATCGGAGGAAATCCGGCGGAGGACTGCATGGCGATATCGAAAAACGGACGTTACCTCTATGTAGGCATCATGTCTGGTCCGGAGATCCGCCGCTTCGATCTGGATCATCCGGAACAAGGTGCGAAGCGTATCGGGCTAAATCTCCAACAATGGAATACAGGGCTTCCACGTCCTTTCCATATTGAAGCGCTCGAGAGTAACGAATCCAGCTTTGTGGTTCTCTCTTCGGATATGTCAATTGCGGTTTATGACGACGATGTGATGCGTCCTAACCGGATATGGCTTGTTTACCCGGATTCCTTTTCAAAAGACGTCACAGCCGACAGATTTCTAGTGATGGATGGGTTCGATGTGACCCGCTTCGAAATAAATGCGGCAGGAGTAAACGATCTCGGGAGCAATCGTTTTTTCAATGGAGGCACTGGCGCGATTGGCGGCGGTTTCATCCTTATGAATGATGGCGGACTGTGGGATAGTCAGACTCTTGAGAAGCGTGCGAGTTTCGGATTCTGGGGTTATCCGTTTCTTGATGTGGAGAACCAGCGGGCCTATCAGAACGGAAGTTTGTCTCTCAGGGCATATGATCTCCTGACTGGAAAAACGGTTGGGCAATTCAATCTTCCTTCATCGCTTTATGGTACGAAATGTATCCGATGGGGCACGGATGGTTTTGCTTTCGGCGGTTGGGCAAACAAGATCTGCTTCCTGCGCTGGTCGCTCTTGGGTGGGGGTGTTTCCGGCAATGCGATTGCGGCAAGGGCCATGACTTCGCAGGCGAGCGGAAGCACCGACTCCGACGGTGATGGCATCCCGGACGCGATTGAATATTTTTATGGAACATCATCGTTGGTTGGCTCCCGGAGTCCGATGGAACTTAAGAGAGTGGATGTCGGAGGAGAAAATATCATCCAAGTCACCTTTTCGCGACGCCTGGGGATTGATCGGACGAAATACGACTACCAGATCAGCTCCGACCTCAGCCATTGGAATTCTCCGGAGGAAGTTGTTGAATCGGTTCTTTCCAGAGAAAACAGGGATGGTGTGCAGATTGAGCACATTGAGGCAAGCATCCGCCTGACTAACAGAAACTCATGCTACGTGCGATTGGGTTTGCACCTGTCCGCAGTTTCAAAATGATCTATCGGATCGTGGTCCCCACGATCAAATAGAGGCTTGGGTATCGGGATGTGACGGTCAGGCTGAATGGATTGGCATACAAATGTAAGCGAAGTCTGAAGCACCGTGCGGATGGGTTTGCTGCGGCGGTAGCATAGCAGTCATAGTTCCCGGTTCTCTCTGAGCTATGCAATCAGGCTGCGGCGCGACTGGCTTTGCCGCTGCGGGCTTTGAGCCAGGTGCCGG
>JANODE010000157.1:0-7208 GCA_031412525.1 Akkermansiaceae bacterium
TGGTCCTGTGGCTCGTCAAAAAAGACACGATTCCCCAAGTGAACGAAGAGGGAAAGAAGGTGATCAATTTCACCATCTCGTGGACACTCTGGAGCATCCTCAGTTGTGGATTGGGATTTCTTGCGTGGATCGTCATTGCGATCATTTCAACGCTTAAAGCCGCCAACAATGAGCCATTCAAACATCCGTGGACCATTGGGTTTTTGAAATGATCAGCACGCGTTTCTTGAACTCACGCCATCGTTGCCTCCCTGGTACTGGTGCTCTGGAATTCCTCTCGGCACATGGGTTGCCTTGAGCAGGAAGAGATGGCCAAGCGGCCTGTTTCGGAACAGTGTCCGGCGTTAAGGGATGTTTCGGTGGAAGGGGCGAAGTGTTCGGGAATCACCAAAAGCATGGCAAATCATCCACACTCCACGCATCAACCGTCCGATCGCCTGAATGGCGGTCAAACATGAATTTCCGATGAGCAATCA
The DNA here is from genome assembly GCA_031412525.1 of Akkermansiaceae bacterium. Lineage (GTDB taxonomy): Bacteria > Verrucomicrobiota > Verrucomicrobiia > Verrucomicrobiales > Akkermansiaceae > Luteolibacter. The sequence continues at coordinate 477 of JANODE010000157.1, forward strand.
TAGTCGCGTTAAATGGAGGAACCGCCTGATCGCGCGATTCCCGGTGATCAACCGGCTCAGCGAATTCCGTCATTTTGTCCGAATGTCCGGAATCTGGCGGACAACCGGCTGGACTAGCCCACCTCCTTACTTCGTCAAACGTGCGGCCTTGCTCGCGGAGGCACGAGCGGTGGATGCAAAAACAATGGTCGAAACCGGAACCTTTTTCGGCGACACCACCTGGCACTTCCGGAATTCGTTCGAACGGATTCATACCATCGAAATACAGCCGGAACTAGCCGCCCTAGCCCGCGAGCGGTTCAGGAAATTTTCATCCATTTCCGTTCACGAAGGAGATTCAGCCTCGCTGCTGGCGGGCCTGTGCGAGACGATGAAAACCACGTGCATCTTCTATCTGGACGGTCACTATTCCGGGGGGAGCACTGGCATGGGCGAAAAGGAATGTCCGGTTATCGAGGAACTTGACGCGATTTTCTCAACCATGAACCACAAGTTCCGGATCGTGATCGACGACGCCCGATTGTTCGGGACCCATCCTGCCTATCCCCGGCTGGATGAAATCCAGTCTTTTCTCATCAGCCGGAACAACTGTATGACGATGCGGGTGGAAAACGACGCGATCGTAATTTCCTGATCGCCCCCATCCCAGTCCCAACGAATGCAGAACCCGACGCCATCCGCTGCCATCCGATATCCGTCATTGGACGGAGTTCGCGGCTTGGCGGTGCTGATGGTGCTGGTCTGGCATTATCTGCCATGCCAGGTGACGCGAGATGCAGGCTGGTGGGCACCTTACCTCAGGCGTGTGCTGTATGTGACTGGCAGCGGCGTTGATCTCTTCTTCGCCCTGTCGGGTTTTCTGATCGTCGGCATCCTGCTGGATAGGAAAGGGAGGGTCGGTTACTTCAGCACCTTCTATCTACGCCGGACCTGCAGAATTTTCCCCCTCTATTTCCTGATGCTCGGTTTGTATGTGATCGCGAGAGAATGGAGCGGACTCCCGGCCGCGCCGTGGCAGTGGCTTTTCGGCGATGGCATTCCACTGGCATCCTATGCTACTTTCACCCAGAACATCTTCATGGCCATGAAGCCCGGGTTCGGCCCCGGCTGGCTGGCGGTGACCTGGTCGCTCGCCGTGGAGGAGCAGTTCTATCTAATCATCCCGCTGCTGGTCCTGCTGCTGGATGCCCGGCGAATCGCCATCGTCCTAGCCAGCATCCTGCTGGTTCTTCCATTGGTAAGACTGCTCTCTCCAGGATTTCACAACTACGTGAACCTGCCGTGGAGGGCCGATCCATTGCTGGCGGGAGCATGCGTGGCCCTTTTGGTTCGTTGGGAAAGGGGCATCGAACTGGCATGGCGGATCAAACGCCCCTTGCTCGTGGCCGGTTTTGTCATGCTCTCATTAGTGGGCGTGATGATCCTGTTTCCAGGCTGGCTCGGAGTGTTCGACCACACGCTTTACGCCCTTCTCTACGGCCTCGTGATCCTGATCGCGCGGTTGGAGATGATTCCAACACTCTGCCAACTACTCCGGTCGCGGTTCCTCCATTGGCTTGGTCTTGTCTCTTACGGGATCTATCTGATCCACCAACCCGTCAGTGGACTTCTGCATGGCCTTCTCAAGCATCAGCAACCACAGATATCAGGTTTTTCCGACGCCCTGGTCACCCTTCTGGCCACCCTGCTGACGTTGGTCCTCGCCTGGCTGTCCTACCACTTTCTCGAAATGCCCATCCTCCGAATGGCCCACCGTCAAACGTCGAGGTAATGTGGAACTTCGTTTTTAAAGCAAACACGGGCGTTTCTCACTTTTGTTAAAACTCATTTTTTTGTAAATAAGTGAGGCCAATAGGGCGCCAAAATTTCCGTCACCGTCGGCGGCTGATTACAGGGCGTCGTCATTCTGACGACTATTTACAGCCAACATTCGGTCGACTGGAACCCATCGTGCACTCCTGAACTCTGCTAGAAGGAACGACAGCGGACAGGACAATCGCCGCAGATAACGTTCAGAATGAACGCGCTCCAGATACCGAACTCGGCGAAGTGGAGCTGGCGGATGTGGTTCTACATGCTAAAAGGTCAGCCGCGGATCACAGACATCGGCTGCCACTTCCAAAAAGACTCTCACCCCCAGTTTTCCAACAGAAGCCCTTCTACCCGCGCGAACCCGCGGGTATTTCCAGTAACCAAAGTGAGTTGATGCTCCAAGGCATGGTCGGCGACGAGGGTGTCGAGCGAGCCAATGGTTTGCCCAGTGGCGGCCAGTGACTGACGGACTTGGAGAAGTGCCTGGCAGAGGCCTGGTGAAACGAAAGAACAGGGATGGGAGCAACAAAACCGGCCACGACGGCCAGATGTTTTTGCACCGCGCCGGAATGGAGCGCACCGTAAAGAAGCTCATGATAACTGATAGCGGAAAGAAATACCGTGCCCGGACCATGCTTGCCGAAATTGGCGAGCACCTGGGGTCTGCCTTTCATGAAAAGAATGCAGGTGTCGGTATCGAGCAGGAATATCAAAATTTCACCTCCCGATGCTCGCTTTGGGGTTGACGTTCAAAACTGTCATCCAATTTGCCGCCAGCGAAGGATTCGAGCCAGCCTTCCGGCAACGAATTTTCGTCCGGAAGAGGGCGGAAGACCAGTGTGCCGCCTTTCCTCTCGATTTCCAACCTTTTGGCGTCGATCCGGAATTCCTTCGGGATGCGCACGGCTTGTGAGCCACCTGAGACGAATACGGTGGTTTTCATTTATGCATATACGTATATCCATAAAGGCGGCACAAAATCCGATTATGCCCCTAGCGTCGGATCATAATCCTTGGGAGCGCGGATGATTTTCTCGATGCCGTGTTTGGTGACGAGATTGCCGCCGGAGGAGCGGCTCTTGATGCCGAACTCGGCGAAGTGCAGCGGGCGGATGAGGTTCTTCATGCGCAGGCCGGATTTGAGGTGGACTAACAACATCTGCGCGGCGCTTTCTTCGTTGGTCTTGTGGAACGCGAAGTAGAGCATGCGGCTGCCGGGCGTGCCTTTTGTCAGGTCGTACTCCTTGTCGCGGGTGATGCCGCCGACGGTGAAACGCTTGGCAAGGATAGGGCCATCGCGGCCGTCCCGATAGATCATCGAGTAGATGAGGTCCTCGTCCTTGCGGAAAATGGCGACGCGCAGCGGCTTCTGTCCGACAAAGACTTTTTCGGCGACTTTCATGACGCGCATCTTGCCGTCCTGGGTGAAGGCGATGATGTCGTCGATGGTGGAGCATTTTTCTATCGGTTCGCCGTCCTTCTTCAGGCCGTAGCCGGCGAAACCGTTTTTCGCATCCAGATAGAGTGTCTCGGTGGCGGCGACGACCTGCATGCGGTCCACGCGGTCGAAGGATGCGATCTCGGTTTTCCGCTCGCGGTCCTTGCCATATTTCTTCTGGAGGTCCTCATACCATTTGATGGTGTATTTCGTGAGGTTCCGGAGGTGTTTCTCGGTCTCGTCGATGGATTTTTCGAGACCCTTGATTTCCTCATCGGCCTTGAAGGAGTCGAACTTGGAGATGCGCTTGATCTTGATTTCCGTTAGTCTAACGAGGTCATCCTCGGTCACCTCGCGCTTGAGGAGTTTCTTGAACGGCTTGAGGCCGTCGTCGATGGCCTTGAGCACGGCCTCCCAGGTTTCGCATTCTTCGATGTCCCGATAGATGCGGTTCTCGATGAAGATTTTTTCGAGCGAGCTGAAGTGCCATTTTTCGGCGAGCTCGCCAAGTTTGATTTCCAGCTCCATCTTCAGCAGCTCGCGCGTGTGGTGCGTGACGCGGCGGAGGATGTCGGAAACGCCCATGAAAACGGGCTTGCCCTCGGTGATGACGCAGGCGTTGGGAGAAATCGTTAGTTCGCTGTCAGTGAAGGCGTAGAGCGCGTCGCGGGTCTGCTCGGGATCGGCTCCGGCGGGCAGATAGACGAGGATGTCGGCGTGGGCGGCAGTGTTATCCTCGATCTTCTGGATCTTGATCTTGCCCTTGTCCGCAGCGGCGACGATGGACTCCATCAGATTCCCGGTGGTGGTGCCGAAGGGGATTTCCGTGATGCGGAGGAAGCCTTTTTTCTCGGTGGAGATGCGGGCGCGGACGCGGACTTTTCCGCCGCGCAGGCCGTCGCGGTAATCGGACGCGTCCATGATGCCACCGGTGGGGAAATCCGGGACGAGCGTGAAAGGTTGGTCGCGCAGGACGGCGATGGAGGCCTCGATGAGTTCGTGGAAATTGTGCGGCAGCACCTTGCACGCGAGGCCGACGGCGATGCCTTCGACGCCTTGCGCTAACAGCAGCGGAAATTTCACCGGCAGGGTGTCCGGCTCTTTTCTCCGGCCGTCGTAACTGGGGAGCCAGTCAGTGGTTTTCGGGTTGAAAACGACTTCGTTGGCGAATTTCGTGAGGCGGGCCTCGATGTAACGGGGAGCGGCCGCGCCATCACCGGTGAGGGTGTTGCCCCAGTTTCCCTGGGTGTCGATGAGCAGGTCTTTTTGGCCCAGCCCGACGATGGCGGCACCGATTGACTGGTCGCCGTGCGGGTGGTAGTTCATCGTGTTTCCCACGATTCCGGCGACCTTGTTGTAGCGGCCATCGTCGATTTCATCCATGGCGTGGAGGATCCGGCGCTGCACGGGCTTCAGTCCGTCGAACAAATGCGGCACCGCGCGTTCGAGGATCACGTAGCTGGCGTAATCGAGGAAATAGTCGGAATACATCGCGCCAAGCGAGGCATGTTGGTCCGGGTCGTGCGTCATGTGGCGGATTGGTTAAAGAACCCGGAGCATCGGTGCAAGTCTGAGGTGACGGGATTGTTTCCGGGCGTTCCCGTCCTTGGGACTCCGCCCTTCCTGCTGATGGTGGCGAAAATTGAGGAGGACTATTTGGCGATCTGGGAGGCGCACGCATTGTTGGACCGGGTGCTCGTCCTCAACCCAACCCGAATAATCGTGAGGTGCTGCTGATCACCCATCTGCTGAAACACAGCGGACTCTTCGCTGCCCAAATCATCGGCACGATGAATCACTCTACCACTTCCAGATGCCGCGGACGGTCTGCGTCATCTCCCACCCGCAGGTGTGCCAGACAATATTCCTTCATCGACTCCCGCATCTTCACGACGAGTTTCCCGGCTTTCATCCCGTAGTCCCGCTCGATCGTTTTCCGCCGCTCTTCATCGAGTTCCGAATTCGCACGCAAGACGACGGTCACCTCCCGATTCCATGCCTCGTCCCTCATGGGTGCGGCAAATGACTCTCCCGGCCACTCGGCTTTTTCCACACGGCTGAGCACGAAGTCCCGGAAATCCCCGTTTTCAAAACACCAGGCCCTCACATGCCAACGATAACCGTCGTGCGCCAATGCATGCGGTGCGATCTCGCGCCGCTTTCCCCCACCGCTGCTGACCGACCAATACGTCACAGACAGGCGCTTCCCTTGATCGAGTGCTAGAAAAATCCTTCGTTCCACCGCCGCATCCGCCCTTCGTGCGGGCGGCACGAAGATGTCTACCCTTGCGTGAGGTCCGGTTGCGACTTGGGGCAAGGGCACTGGACTACCCAGAAACATTCTAACCGCTTCTTCCAGTTGAGGCGAATGCATCAGGCAGGTCATTTCCGCCCTCGCCTCGTAGCGCTTTGACCTAACATTGTAGGCCAGCGCCGTCGGATTCAATTCCTGATAGCCCTGCAAGTCCGCCGACGCCTGCGCTGCGGAGATTCCGAAAACATCCCGCAAGTCGCCCCGATTCACCACGCCCCGCCACCACGCGGTGCGCTCGATGAATGCCAATCGCTCACGGCCGGCCCACTGATCTTTCGTGCTGCTGTTGCCCATCGTTTCAAATAAGTCGTGTTTTTAGTATCATCGTTTTTCTGGACATATCGTTAAATTCGACGCATAAATCGTCCCGACGAGAAAAACGACTGACTCCAAAGAGACTACACGACGTGCATGAATCCGCCAGCCTAAAATATTAACCACCCCGAACCATCCACCCCTCGCCATGATCACTGAAATCGCCTTCATCCTCGACCGCTCCGGCTCAATGGAAACCGTCCGCCAAGCCGCCATCAATGGCTTCAACGAATTTCTCCACAACCAACAAGCTGCACCCGGCACCGTCCGGCTCACCCTCGTCCTTTTCGACGATGAAATCCTCACCGTCCACGATGCCGTCCCCATCACGGAAATTCTTCCGATCAACCACGACACGTTTGTTCCGCGCGGCTCCACTGCCCTCCTCGACGCCATCGGCGACACCATTGATCGGCTCGGTCAACGCTTCGCCAGCACACCCGCCGAGCAACAACCCGGTCACGTCGCAGTGGCCATCCTCACCGATGGCGAGGAAAACTCCTCACATCGCTTCACGTGGAAGGACGTCGCCAAGCGCATTTCCCATCAGACCGAGAAATATCAATGGGACTTCCTCTTCCTCGGCGCCGGTCCGGACGCCATCGCCACCGCGGCAAAAATGAACATCGCCGCACACAGCAGCGCCCACTACTCCGCGGACGACGCCGGTCAGGGTGCCGCCTCTGCCAGCCTTTCCCGCAAAATCACATCCAGCCGGGCAATGAAATCCGGCCACGCCACCCGCGAGCAAATCGAAGAAGCCGAGAAACCGCTCCAGGACATCGTCAGAGAGGAAGATCAGAAACGCCGCTAACCAAACATTCCCAAATTCCCAAGTGGCTGGCGCGTCTCG
>JANODE010000158.1:0-20536 GCA_031412525.1 Akkermansiaceae bacterium
TGAGGTCGTTACTTTCTATCCGGGTTTCCGTCAGTCGGCTCCTGGGCAATTTCACATCCGCATCTGCCGGACGCTTTCCTGCGCGATGGGAGGATCGTATGAGCTGATGGACAAACTTTGCGAACTCACCGGCATCGACCGCTCAGGCAGCGATTCCCATCACCATCCGGTCACGGTTTCTCCGTGTGGGAAATTCTCCGTCGAATTCGCCGAGTGCCTCGCGTCCTGCGGAAGCGCTCCGGTCTGCATGGTGAACGACGATTTCCACGAAGGCATCGCCCCTGGAAAAGCCGAGGAACTCCTCGCCAAATACGCCTCGGGAGAGTGAAGGAAACGCATGCCGCTTTCCACGGCTGAGTTCCTGGCAGCGCCGGATCTTCCCATGAAGATCGCCGCAGCCTCATAGGCGTTGCAGCAGGAAGGAAAGCTTCGCGAGCAGTTCAGGGGTGAAATCGAGCCTCACGAAAAGGGTGAGTTCATCAACGGTGAAAAAATCATGCACTCCCCAGCCCTCCACGCCCATCACTACTTCAGTTCTTTGATGGTGGGAGTTTTTTAGACTTACGCTCGAGCCCACTCAAATGGGGTCATCGTCTTTGAAAAGGCGCTTTGCGGCTTCTCCCGGAACGACTATAAGCCGGACATCGCTTGGCTCGGTCCGGAAAAATCCGCATCGCTCACCCCCGAAACAACGATCTATCCGATCCCGGACTTCATCATCGAGATTCTGTCGACAGCCGCTGAGAAGCGCGACCGTGGGGTGAAGCTGGAAGACTACGCTGCCCATGGGGTCGCAGAATACTGGATTGTCGATGCGGACAAGCGGACGATCCAGCAATACCTCATCGCCGAAGATGCCGGAGTTTACCATCTCGCTGAAAAGCTAGGCCATGGCGACATCGCACCCTTCAGTTTTCCCGGTCTCGCCATCCCACTTGCTGCGCTGTTTGAAGATGCGGCAAATCTTATGTTGCTGCGCTCGATTTTGTGATGGTTAGGGCAATTTGCCGAAAATTGGGTTTTGCGCGGGACGTTTCCCTGTCAATACTGCGTCAGAAATTCTTCGCATGATCACTTACACCAAGCAGCCCCACGCCCGCGAATACCGGCTCATTTTCAAAAACGTGGATCGTGAGGGCTGGGACCCGTCGATCGACTGCTACATGCGTGACGGTGGTTATGAAGACCTGGAAAAGGCTTTCGCGATGCAGCCCAAGGACATCACCGAAGAGGTGAAAAAGTCCGGTCTGCGCGGCCGCGGTGGTGCGGGATTTCCCACCGGCATGAAGTGGACTTTCATCCCGCCGAACAACACCAAGCCTGTCTATCTGATTTGCAACGGTGACGAGTCAGAGCCCGGCACTTTCAAGGACCGTTATATTCTCCATCAGGACCCGCACCAGCTCGTGGAGGGCATGGTGATTTCCTGCTTCGCTGTCGGCGCGCACACCGCCTACATCTACATTCGCGAGGAATTTCCGGAAGCCGCTTTGATCGTGGAGCGTGCGATCGAGGAAGCTCGCGCTAACAATTTCCTAGGCAAGAACGTGTTAGGATCCGGCTTCGATGTCGAGATCTACGTCCACCGCGGCGCGGGTGCCTACATCTGCGGCGAGGAAACCGGACTGATTGAGTCGCTTGAAGGCAAGAGGCCCTATCCACGCATCAAGCCACCGTATTTCCCCGCTGCACTCGGCCTCTACATGTGCCCGACCATCGTGAACAACGTCGAGTCGCTTTGCCACGTGAAGCACATCATCCGCATGGGCGGTGATGAGTATGCAAAACTCGGAGTTGCTAGAAACACCGGCACCCGCATCCTCTGCGTCTCGGGCGATGTGAAAAATCCCGGATACTTCGAAGTTGAGGTCGGCAAGATCACGATGCGCGAACTGCTCTACGACCTGTGCGGCGGACCGAAGGATGGACGCGAGTTCAAGGCGGTCATTCCCGGCGGATCATCTTCGAAGATCCTCAAGTGTGATGAGGTTTTCAAACTCAAGAATCCCGACGGCACCACCAAGGATCTCGATTTCTGGGACATCCAAATGGATTTCGATACGCTCGCTGCCTGCGGTTCCATGGCCGGCTCCGGTGGTGTGATCGTGCTCGATGACACGCGCAAAATGTCCTGGGTGCTCAACAACCTGAACGCCTTCTACGCCCACGAATCTTGTGGCCAGTGCACGCCGTGCCGCGAGGGATCGACATGGATGAAAAAAATCTCGGATCGCCTTGTTGAAGGCACGGCAAGTCCTGAGGATATCGAAACGCTCGAAAGCGTGGCCTATCAGATCGACGGCCGCACCATCTGTGCGTTCGGCGAGGCATCCTCATGGCCAGTAGAGGCAATCATCGCGAAATTCCGCGATGAGCTACTTGCGGATACGAAGACGGCCAATACAACGATTCCGCACAACGCCGAAGAGGCGGCACAGCGCCGGTTCCTGCAACCGGTTTGATATCCCACGATGAAACCGCAGGGCAAGTCACAGGTTATCGCATTGATCGCCCGCGTGGTCCTGGGATGCTGGTTTCTCTACAGCGGTGGATTGAAAATTTTCGGCACCGGGCTCGACCGGTTCACGCGTGATGTCGCGAACTACCGGCTGGTCGGCCCGCCACTTGATGCCGTCGCTGCCTACACGGTGCCGTGGCTGGAATGCATTGCCGGGCTCTGCCTGATGCTTGGTATCCTGCGGCGCGGCGCGATTCTAACGGTGACGGGACTGGTGGTGGTTTTTTCGGTCTCCATCGGCTGGGCGTGGCATCAGAATCTCGAAATCTCCTGCGGCTGCCACGGCGGTGACACGCCGATCCAGTATTGGAACAAGGTCGCCGAGTTCGCGGGGTATTTCATCCTGCTAGGCTGGTTGTGGTGGATGGAGCCGTCCATCGGACGCAAAAAAGCGGGCTCTCCGTTAGAAGAGTCCGCCTTGTAAAATCCGGCAGGCGGCTCAACCGAGCACGTCGTCCATCGCGTCGATGAGTTCCTGCATCGTCGCTTCAGTTTCGTTGCCCATGTTGGAGATGCGGAAGGTGGTGCCCTTGATCTTGCCGTAGCCGCCGTTGATGAGGAAGTTGTGCTTCGATTTCAGGTTCTTGATGAACGCTGATAGATCGAAACCTTCCGGGGTGGCGAAGCAGGTGAGTGCGAATGAGCGACGGCCTTCCGGGGCAAAGAGCTGGAAGCCGTGTTTTGCGCCCCAGGCGGCGATCATCGCGTTGGTTTTGGCATGGCGGGCCTGACGGGCAGTGAAGCCTTCCTTGGCGATTTCTCCCAGAATGAATTGCAGGCCATAGATGATGGAAATCGCAGGTGTCGATGGCGTGTTGTTGACGGCGGCATTTTTGGCGAACTCGACGAAGTCAAAGTAGTAACCTCGGTTCGGGTTGCCCTTGGCGCGTTCCATCGCAGCTTCAGATACAGCGAAAACCGCGAGGCCTGGAGGCAGTGCGAGCGCTTTCTGGACGCCGGCCAGCATGACGTCGATGCCGTTCGCGTCCATCTCAACAGGCACGGTTGATAGAGAGGAAACGGTGTCCACGATGAGCATCGTGTCCGGGAAGGATTTCACGACTTTCGAGACGCCAACGATGTCGTTGAGCACGCCGGTCGAGGTTTCCGAATGGATGAAGGTGACGGTGTCGAAACCACCTTCCGCCAGCTTGGCGCGGACGGCTTCGGGATCGATTGCCTGGCCCCACTCGACCTGCACCGTGTCCGCTTCGAAGCCGCATTTTTTTGCGACATCGAGCCATTTGTCAGAGAATGCGCCACAGCAGAGGCAAAGGACTTTTTTCTTCGCCAGATTGCGCAGTGCTCCTTCCATCACGCCCCATGCGGACGAGGTGGATAGAAACACGGGCCGCGTGGTGCCGAAGATTTCCTGAAGACCGGGCTGGGTGGAGGCATACAGTTCCTCGAAATCCTTGCCGCGGTGGCCGATCATCGTTTGCGACATGGCGGCGAAGGTTTCTTTCGAAACATCGACGGGACCGGGAGCGAAAAGTTTTGGGTAAGACATGAAGGGACGGGTGTTGGTGTTAGAGGAGTTGGTAGGATTTCAGCAGCGCGGTAAGCTGGGCGGTGGCGGATTCGCTCATCGGTGCCAATGGCAGGCGCAGTTCCGGCGAGCAGTGGCCTTGCAGCGCGACCGCGGTCTTTACCGGAACCGGATTCACGTCGAGGGACATCAAGCCGCGCATGAGCGGATAGTATTTTTTTTGGAGGGTCAGCGCTTCGGCGAAATTTCCGCTGAGGCAGGCTTTAACGAGGCTGACGATCATTTCCGGGACCAAGTTGGACGCGACTGAGACCAGACCGGTCGCGCCGCAGGAAACGAACGGCAGCAACAGGGGATCGTCGCCGCAGAGGATGCCGAAGTCGGGAGGCAGCGCCTGCACCAGTTGGTTGATGCGGTCCACCGAGCCACCGGCCTCCTTGATGGCGGTGATGTTAGGGCAATCGGCGGCCAGGCGGGCGGCAGTTTCCGGAGCAATTTCAATACTGGAGCGGCCCGGCACGCTATAGAGCATGATCGGCAGCTCTGTTGATTCGGCGATCGCCTTGAAATGAAGATAGAGGCCTTCCTGCGAGGGCTTGTTATAATACGGGCAAACTTGGAGGGATCCGGTGGCACCCAGTTTTTCCGCGGCTTCCGTCAGCTCGATGGCCTCGGCCGTGGCGTTCGCACCAGTGCCGGCGACGACCTCGCAGCGGCCTGCGGCAAATTCGACTGCGAGGCGGATGACTTCGATGTGCTCGTCCGTGTCGAGGGTGGGAGATTCTCCGGTCGTGCCCACCGGAACGATTCCGTCGATGCCAGCGGCGATCTGCCGTTCGATGAGGGATTGAAAGGCTGGAACGTCGATGGCCCCGTCGCGGAACGGAGTGATGAGAGCGGTGTAAGTACCGGAAAAGCGCATGGCGGGGCGCAACATGAACGATGTTCGCGCCACGTCCAAGCCGTATCCTGCCGTGCGTGTTTTTTTTAAACTGTCGCCTGCTAGGGACGGTATCCATGTGAGGGCCAAAACCTTGTGTTGGCGATGAATGCGCGGAAATGACGGTCAAATGACAAAATAATCCCGGATATGGAACAAATTGAGATGGCGAAGTGGTAGAATTCGCTCCAATATCCGAGCGAATCTTTCACGCTTCATTTTTATTCGTCCGATGTCAGCCCCCTCCAATCCCACGAAGCCTAGAATTCTCATTGTCACCCCTGAAATCACCTATTTGCCATCGGGCATGGGGAATATGGCGCAGAGGATGTCGGCGAAGGCAGGTGGGCTTGCCGATGTCTCTGCTTCTCTGGTTTCCGCTTTGTTCGAGCTAGGCGCTGACGTCCATGTGGCCATGCCCAACTACCGGCGGATGTTTCAGGGCGACATTTTCAGCCTTCATGAAAAGGAACTGCGGAAGTATCACGAAGTGCTGCCCGAAGCGCACATCCACCTCGCGGAAGACCGGATTTTCTACTACCGCGAGCAGGTTTATAGCAATCAGAACGACGAATCGATGCGCATCGCCCTCGTCTTTCAGCGCGAGGTGATCAACCACATCGTGCCAATGGTGCGGCCGGACCTGATCCACTGCAACGACTGGATGACCGCCCTGATTCCCGCCATGGCGCGGCGTCGTGGTATCAAGAGCCTTTTTACCGTCCACAACATCCACACCCGCCAAGTCTCGCTCGCCCAGATCGAAGAAGCCGGGATCGACGCCGCGGAATTCTGGATCAATCTTTTCTTCTCCGGTCCGCCTAGCAGTTACGACCACGCCCGCTCGCACGTACCGGTCGATTTGCTCACTTCGGGAATTTTCGCCGCCCACTATATCAATACCGTTAGCCCGCGTTTTCTGTGGGAAATCGTTGAAGGCTGGCACTCGGTGGTGCCGGATTCCGTGCGCGCCGAGCTCCGCAGCAAGTACTTCGCCGGATGTTCCGCCGGCATCCTGAACGCGCCGGATGTTTCCTACAATCCGGAGACTGATGACTCATTGTTCCAGACTTTTGGTGTTGCGGATTTTGTAGAGGGAAAACGTGCCAACAAACTCGCCCTGCAGCGCGAACTCCAACTCCATCAGAATCCGGACGCACCCATCTTTTTCTGGCCATCCCGCCTCGATCCCGTTCAAAAGGGCCCGCAACTTCTTGCCGACATTCTCCACAAGCTGGTCTCCGATTACTGGAACCGCTGCCTGCAGATCGTCATCGTCGCCAATGGACCCGGCCAGGAATGGATCGATAAGATCGTCTGCGCCTTCGACCTCAGCGACCGTGTGGCCATCGTCGATTTTGACGAGCGGCTTTCCCGCCTCGCCTACGCCGCGTCGGATTTCATGCTCATGCCGTCGCTCTTCGAGCCCTGTGGATTGCCGCAGATGACTGCTCCGCTCTACGGGTCGCTGCCAGTCGTTCACTCCACTGGCGGACTCTACGACACGATCAACCACCTCGATGTCGAGTCGTCCACGGGGAACGGTTTCCGGTTTGATCACTACAATTCCGATGCCTTCCGGTGGGCGATTGATCAGGCAATGATTTTCCACGCGCTGCCCCATGAGATCCGCGAGCGTGAGATCCGCCGGGTGATGATCGAGAGTGAGCAACATTTCAGCCACAAGGAGGTCGCCCGCCGCTACATCGAAATTTACGAAGAAATGCTCGCCCGACCTCTCGTCGAAAAGGAATCCGGTGAGGTGATCAAGGCGATCGCCGAGAGTCTGTCCGAAGTGCAGGTGGAAGGCTGAGGCACTCGATCCCAAGGGATGGCAAACTCTGTTGCGCCAAGCTCATGGAAAGACAATTCACGGGTCTGACGGCTTTCTTCAGCACTCCGTGGGCTTGCGAAATGAATTTCCCGGTCCGTCAGGGACTGAAGAATCCGCTGGCATTCCACTCTGATTTCGATGACCGATGAGGATCATGAATGCCGACCAACTCCGCCAACGTCTTGCCGCTGCTCCTGCTCCGCTGCTGGTGCACGTGCTGCCCGAGGAAATTTTCGCCGCGTCGCGCATCGCCGGATCGGTGAACGCCTGCGTTTATGAAACGGCGTTCCTCGGCATTATGGAGACGCTCGCTCCGGACAAGGCGAGGTCCGTCATCGTTTACGGCGCGGGCGGGGAATCGCTGGATGCTGTGACCGCGCGGGAAAAACTGTTAGCTGCCGGTTATTCCGATGTCGGAGTGTTCGATGGTGGTCTCGCGGAGTGGCGTGTGTCGGACTATCCGATGGCCGGCGGGAACGATCTTCCGGACGTGCCCGAGCTGGACGGACATTTCGCGGTCGACACCGCGCAAAGCCTCATTCGCTGGACGGGCCGGAACCTCTACAATTTCCACACCGGCACCGTCCGTCTGAAGTCGGGCGCGATCGATCTGAAACAGGACGAACTTGTTTGCGCCCGTTTCAGCATCGATATGCACAGCATCGCCTGTGAGGATCTCATCGATCCGAGCTGGAACACGATGCTCGTCCGCCACCTCCACGATGCGGACTTCTTCGAGGTTGCCGCCCATCCGACCGCGGAGTTCGTCGCCAGCAACGTGAGGAAAATCGACGGCTGCACCGAAGGCACGTCGAACTATCAGCTATCAGGAAATTTCACCCTGCGCGGCATCACCCGGCCGCTGGAGTTTCCCATCCTCGTTGCCGCGGCAGCCGATGGCAGTCTCACCGGGCAATGCCAGTTCGAGCTGGACCGCACGCGGTTCGGCAGCCGCTATGGCTCCGGCAGGTTCTACCGGTTTCTCGGAAAACACGTCGTCAACGACCTGATCCACCTCCACGTGAAGATCCACGCGGTCCGCTGACGCTGATGGATCGAAGGAGTTCGCACCGCGGGGACGAAGAAGTTCCCACCACGGATTCCGCCTCGACCTTTTCCATCCCTGTGGTAACGAAAAGCAACCATGGAACAGGAACCGGAAAAGCCGAAAACGCCCGCCATCCCACCGCCCAACCTGTCGCCGCCACCACCGCCTCCGCCATCGCCCTTGGACGGCATGCCTCCGATGAGGCCGCCGATGACGCCGCCACCGCCCATGGCGGGAGATCCACCGGTCATTGTAAAAATCCGCGAGGGCAGCGATCCCGACGAGGATTTGGTGTTCGGTGGTATTCCCCCATTTAACACCCGCGCCATCGCCATGCTGATCGACCTAGTGGTGGTCATTGGCATCAACATTGCGCTCGTGATGCTGCTTCCAAACTTCGCAAGTTCGTTAGCTTGGCTGACCGGAGCCGCCTACTTGATCGTCAGGGACTCGTTGCCTTTTCTCGGCGGCCAAAGCATTGGCAAAAAGGCGATGAAAATCAAAGTGGTCAAACTCGACGATCAACCCATCACCGGAAACTGGGAGGCTGCCGTGCTCAGGAATCTCATCCTCGTCATCCCGCTGCTCGGCTTGATTGAGCTTTTCATCCTGCTGACTCGCGAAGACAAGCCCGACCGCGGCCGCCGCCTCGGTGATGAATGGGCGAAGACCAAGGTGATCTTCGCGCCGGACTTTCCAAAGGAGGAAGACCCTGCCTGATTTCCCGGCTTTCCAAGCATTGGGAAATCTGCCAGTTTCCGCGCATGGAAAGTCACGAGGTGTTGAGAAGGGCGCTGCAGAAAACCACTCCCAAGGCCGTAGCTGCCGAGCTCGGGGTCTCGCTCTCGCTGGTTTACAAGTGGGCCGAAAAGCCGACTGAATTCGGATCAGGCAGTAAAAACCCGCTCGACCGCCTTCTCCAGATCATCGACCTGAGCGGCGATACCGGTATCGTCGAATGGCTCTGTCGGCAGCAGTGCGGCCACTTCGTCAAAGACCCGGTTGTGAATCAGGAAGGGCCCGGTCATGTGCTTCCCGCCACTCAGGAAATCATTGGCCAGTTCTCGGATCTCCTCGCCCGCATTTCAGACGCAGCCGACGATCACTCCGTCTCCAAGGACGAAGCGGACCAGATCCGCCAGTGTTGGGACAAGCTCAAGAGCTACGCCGAAGGTTTTGTCCGTGCGTGTGAAAACGGTGATTTCAAGCAGATGTCGCGCCCTGCGGCAGCCGCCCGGCAGGTGTGACGCAATCAGTTGGCCCACTTCATGCGACAGGGAAATTTCGATCTGCTGAGGGTCCTGATTGCATTTCTCCCCGGGATTGGAACTGGAATCGTTTGGACTGGTCTTTTGCTTTGGGACAGAAATTCTCCGCCGCTGCCGGTAATTCCCGTGCTCCCGATCATGCATACCCTTGTGATTTCCTGGGTTGTTCTAACGATTTTGTGCGCGTGGTTCGTCGCCATGCTGAATCCGGATTTTCCGAAGAGCGAAGGCGCGTTGAAGAATCAGGACCTGATTTGCTGGACAGGCCTATTTTCGATATGCCAGTTCGTGATTGCGCCCGTCATGTTTGTGATAGTGGTCGTCTTTTCCGTTATGTTCATCTTGTAGTAGAATTGAAAACATAAGGTCGGATACCTTGGACTGCGGTGAGCATCACCGCTTTGAGAATAATCGCCGACTTTCACCGGGTCACCCATTTCAAGTGAAAGCCCATGAACACTGACGTTCCCGAATCCCCGGACGCTATTGGAAATCGGGGTTGTCACCCAAAGCGGTGATGCTCACCGCAGTCCAAAGTATCACATTCTACCTCGACCTAACAAAACCCCGGCTGCCTGCTGGTTTCCACCTGTCGCTGTCACCACGGCTTGCTCAAACCCACCCGCTTTCACCGCCTCAACTGCCGCGATGACCTGCAGCGCAGTGGAAGCTCCCATCGCCTCGCCCAGCGTCACGCGCGGCGACCATCTCGGGCCGGTCCAGTCGCTCCACGCATTCGTTTCCGGCAAATCAAAACGGGCCACGCCCGTGCGGCCATCAACTAACAGCGTATCGCCATTGTTTTCCACGTTCAACCGCTTGCGGATTTTTCCGGCAGCATCGATCCGCGAGTGGCCGGAGAATGAAACGGGATCAGGCAGATGAAGCAGTCGTACTGGTCCATGCGAGGCTTCCAGGTAGATCGCGCCCGCGCCCTCGGACGGCAGATAGTTTTTCGAATAGAGACAGAGTCCTTCCGCACTGAGCCAGTCGATTTCCTCGCCGGCCACGACCAGGCAACCATCAACTTCACCGCGCTGGATCCATTCCGCTGCCAGATCGATGCCGCTGAAAAAGCCGGTGCTGTCGGCGATCAGGCTGTCGTTGGGTGCATGGCTGCCGATCATCGCCGAGAGATGACTGGAAGGCGCGTTGAAAACGGTTTCAGGAAACAGGATGGGACTCGCCATCGCAGGATCCGTTAGCACTTCACCAAAAAACCGATTCGAATGATTCACGCAGCCGTTAAGCAGCGTGAAGATCACGCCCACCCGCAGTTCTCCTGCGGCGATGGCAGCGAGCCGACCTTCCCCCAGTGCCTCCATCGCGGCGGCGGCAGCAAATTTCGAGATCGGGCTGGTGCGCCGGAGCCGGGCGAATTTCGGTGCGGTTGCTCCATCTGTTGGAACCCGCAGGACTGGCGTCTGGATCGAGGTTTCACCACAAACGCGCTCTAGCAGAGTCCGTTGGGGCACGCTGCCCGAACCAAGCACGTCCATCAGCGCTGCCACTCCCCAGCCTGCGGAGGAAACCGCGCCGGTGCCGGTGATCGCAAGGTTCACGAGATGCCCTCCTTGCCAAAAATCAGCGTCGCGTTGGCCCCGCCGAAGCCGAAGGAATTTGTGAGTACTCGCTGCACACCGGCCTCGCGTGGTTCTCTAACGAGATCAAAGGTGCAGACGGCGTCGGCCTCCCGCACGTTCAAGCTGGCCGGCAGGAATTGTTCTGTTAGTACCATCAGGCTGATCACGGACTCCACCGCACCCGCACCTCCTAGCAGATGGCCGGTGGCGGATTTGGTGGAGCTGACCTTGATTTTTCCAACTGCCTCACCGGCCCAGCGCTGGATGGCATTTCCTTCAGCAATGTCGTTGAGCGGCGTGCCCGTGCCGTGGGAATTGACGTAGTCGATCTGCTCCGGTGCAACGCCAGCCATGGCGCAAGCGGTCTGCATCGTGATCAGCGCCGCATCGCCTAACGGATGCGGCTGGGTGAGGTGATGGACATCGGTGGCCGCACCGTAAGCGAGGATTTCCGCGATGACTTTCGCACCCCGGCTCCTCGCAGATGCCGCGGATTCGACCACGACGAACCCCGCGCCCTCGCCCAGAGCAAGACCATCGCGCGCCGCATCAAATGGACGCGGAATGCCTGAGGGACTGAGCGCCTGGAGCGTGTCAAACCCAGCGAAAACAAGCTGGCATAGCGCGTCGTATCCACCCGCTAGCACGATTTCCGCCTGGCCTGAGCGGACAAGGTGGAAGGCATGGCCGATTGCGTTCGCCCCTGAAGCGCAGGCGTTTGAGATGATTCGCAGCGGCCCGTGCACGCCGAGCTCGCGCGCCATGCCGGTCATCTGGCGCTGGGCCTGATAGGTTTCCACCCGGCGGAGCTGCGTGTGTCGCGGGGCGGTGTTGGCGATGGCGCTTTTGAAATAGTCCTCACCGATGGGCATCGCTGCAGCCGAGGTGCCGACCATCAGGGGAAAATCACTGCCGGACAGTTCCGCTGCCGCCATCGCCTCGCGTGCTGCTAGAAATGCCAGACGCGTTCCGCGGTCCATGCCGGCCCACATCTTGCGGGAAATCCCGAGATCCGGCGCATTTTCCGGCAGGTCTACCTGGCCCGCCGTGCCGACCCGTTGCCTGGAAACGTCGAAAAGCGTCACTGGAGAAAACGCCATCCGCCCGGCCCGAAAGCCTGCTGTGTTTTCCGCCAGATCCATGCCCATCGGCGAGACGATCCCCATGCCGGTCACCACGACGGGGCGGGGATTCGGGAGCGGGGGGGAGTCGGAGGAATAGGCCACGGGAAATCAGGATCAGATAAGGCTCGTCAGGTAGGGGCTCAGGTAGCTAGGCAGGCACCCGCACCTTGTCAAATGCTGTATCTCCGCTGGTTGGAAACCTCTCGCCACTTCGCCGCCCGCCCCGCCATCATCGAGGGCGGGAGAACCGTGACGTTTGCAGACCTCACAGCTGCTGTCGCGCGGCTTCCCCTTGCGACCTCGCCGGTCATCGCCCGCAGCGGCAGCATCGAATTTTTCGTTGAAATCCTTCGAGCCTGGCGTGACGGCCAAGCCGTGATCCCGGTCGAGCGCGATGCCCCGGAGCCCGTCCTCGCATCGCCACCACCCGAGGGCACCTGCCTCGTCAAATACACGCCGGGTGCCAGTGGCATTCCCCGCGGGATCTTCTTCACGGCCTCGCAGGTTCTAGCAGATGTTGATCGGCTTGTCGCTGCAATGCACCTCACGCCGGAGGTGCCGAATCTCGGCGTCATCTCGCTCGCCCATTCATACGGTTTCTCGAATGTGGTGCTGCCGCTGTTATTTCACGGCGTGCCGGTGCACATCGCGCCGGTGCCTTTCCCTCGGGTAGTGGAGGAAATTTTCAATGCCCACGAATCCATCATTGTCCCCGCAGTGCCATCGATGTGGCGTGCATGGCACCGGGCGGAGATTCTAACCGGAGCGCCTGTCCGCCTCGCGCTCTCCGCCGGCGCGCCGCTCGCCCTGGCATTGGAAAACGACGTCTTCGCCGCGTCTGGCCTGAAGATCCGGAACTTTTACGGCGCCAGCGAGTGCGGTGGGATCTCGCTGGATCTCAGCGACACGCCGCGGGAATCGGCGGACGACGTTGGCACGCCACTGCCGGGGGTTGACGTTTCTATCAGCGATTCGGGCAGGATCGTTGTAAAAAGCACGAGCGTTGCCACCTGTTACGATTCCCCGCGCGGGGACGACCAGCTCGGCGGTGGTATCTATCAGACGCGTGATCTTGGTTTCCTGGATCCCGTCGGACGCCTCCATCTCACTGGCACTCTCGGTGGAGCGATCAACGTCGCCGGCCGGAAAATCAGTCCTGCCAAGGTTGAGGCAGCCCTGCTTGCCACCGGGCTCGTCCGCAGTGCAAAAGTTTTCGGCACCCCGAGCTCTGATGCTGAACGCCATGAGGAAATCTCCGCCACCGTCGAGCTAACAACCGGCGCGACGCTCGAAGACTTGAAGCAGGCCTCCACCAGCGTGCTGCAGAACTGGGAGATGCCGAGGCATTGGAAATGCGATCAGGCGAGGTGATTTCCACGAATCAACAATTCAATGGGTGAAATGAATTTCGCGCTCCAGCTTTTTCGCCCCAACCCGGATGGCATGCCGTTAAAGGCGGGCGCTCACAGGAGCGCGTTCATCCTGAACTCTATTTGCCGCGGACATCCTGTCCGCATGCAAAAATCGGTAGCGCCCGACAGGATGTCGGGGAGAAGCAGTCGATAAAATATCGACGCCCCGTATTTTTCAGACGGCCTCTCACTCCGCTCGCGAGAGCCGGGTGATGCCGCGCTTCAGGAGCTGGCTGTCAACGGCGGTTGAAACGGCCTCGTCCAGATGGATCGTGAAATCCTCTTCTTCAAATTCGATCGAATGAAGTTCGGTTAGGTTGTCTTTAAAGGCGCTGGCGAGGTCCTTCATGTTCTTGATGTCCTTGCCGTTCACCTTGCGGACGATCAGGTTGCGGAGGCTTTCGTAGCCGACGGTAGCGGGAGTGGGAATGGACCCGCTGAGGAAAATGATGCGGTCGACCTTGCCCTCGTATTTTTCCGGGTTTTCAAGCGCATCCAGAAAATTGAGAGGTGCGCGGGTGGCCCACTCTTCGCCGAATGATTCCAGCAGCGGCCGCGATAGTTCCTGAAAGATAAGGCCGCCTTTGATCAGGAAATTCGGTGCCTTGCCGAAACTATAGTTGGAAATCAGCCGGGTGCCTTCCTCTTCGCGGGTGAGTGTGGCCTTGATTTCCAGCGGCTGTCCGTCGCGCAGGAGTGAGAGCGTGATGACGTCGCCCGTGAATTTCTCGCCACGGATCAAGTTGCCCCATGAGACGCTGCCATAATCCGGGTGCTGATAGAAACCACGGCGGTCGACCGGGTTTCCGTCCACCGCTAACAGCACATCACCCTTCTTGATGCCGGCGCTGTCTGCCGCGCCGCCTTTCCGGACACTGCGGACGTAAAGCCCTCCCTGGTCGTCTGTTAGTTTCAGCCACTGGCGGAACGAGTTGTCCTCGGTCCTGGCGATGGAAATGCCGAGGCTTGGAAAGCCCTTGTAATCTCCACTGGCTGCTTCCTTGAGAAAGCGACTGACGATGTCGGTGGCGGCCACGTTGCAGATCTGGTCTTTTGAGTTATAACTGATCAGCACGCCGGCGAGCTTTCCCCCTTCCAACACCGGCAGGGAAAAGCTGCTCGACGCACTCTGCATCGACGCCTTCAACATGTAGGTGAGAAAACTCTGGCCGGGCAGGAAACTCGAAGTCACGTCGATGCTCTGGAGCATGCCGGGTGTTAGGATCGACTGGCCGTTTTCCTCCACCTGCAGGATTTCCAGCGTCATCCCGATTTTTGGCGGGGTGGTGATCGTGAGCGGGACGGAGTTTTCAAACAACGCATCCCCTTCCTTGGCGTCCGCTGGTCCTAACAGAGCGAGGTTGGCCTCGTAGTCCACGGCGATGACTTTGGCCTGGGCGAATCTCGTGCCATCGGTCGATTCCAGTTCGAGATAGGTCGCATCCGCAACGAGTTCCGAGGTGGTCAGCACTTGCTGTTTGCCGACAATGGCGGCGAGCGCCCGGCGCTGGCCAGGCGGATTTTTCTCCCACGGCTGGCCGGCGTTCCAGGATTGCTGCGTGGAATTGATGCGAACCACTGAATCCTTCACGTCCGCAAGCGTCTGCGCCGTTTCTTCGGCCTGGACATCGGATGGAGTTTTCGTTTCCTGCTTGGGCGGTTGGCAGGCGGTTAGAACAAGAAGCAGTGGAAAAAATCGAAGCGGGCGCATGAGTGGGGTGGAGGAGATGGAGGATAGGAATTTCACCGGGTGTTATTTCAAACCGAGCACGTCCTGCATGTCGTAGAGGCCGACTGGTTTGTCCTCGAGCCAGAGCGCGGCACGAACGGCACCCGAGGCGAAAGTCATGCGGGACGACGCCTTATGGGTCAGCTCGAAGCGTTCGCCATCGGCCGCAAAAAGCACGGTGTGGTCGCCGACGACATCGCCACCGCGGAGGGTGTGCATGCCGATTTCACGAGGCTTGCGTGGGCCGATGTTTCCGAAGCGGCCGTGGGCGATGTCATCCTTGTAAGAGGTGCCGGTTTCCTCATTCAGGATTTCCAGCAGCGTGCGGGCCGTTCCTGATGGAGCGTCGATCTTGTGCTTGTGGTGCATCTCGGTCACCTCGATGTCGAAGCGGTCCTGGGTGAGGACACGCGCCGCCTGGCGGGTGAGCCAGAAAAGGGTGTTCACGCCGACAGAGTAGTTAGAAGCATAGACGATCGGGATGGATTTCGCGGCTTCATGAATCACCGCGCGCTCTTCGTCGGTGTGACCGGTGGTGCCAATGACGAGCCGGGTTCCGTGTTTCAATGCAGCTTCTATCAGCTGGGTGGTGAAGGAGTGGATCGTGAAATCGATGACGCACTCCGCCTTTGAAATGGCGGCTTGCAGGTCCTCGCCGGCATCGTGGGTGGCGGTGACCTCGACGGCCGGTAGTGCCGCAGCGGCTTCGATGACGGCCTGGCCCATGCGGCCGGATTTTCCTGTGACGAGAAGTGTGGGCATTTCGGTTTTCAGTATTTAACGTTGGAAAAATCTACCAGATCATGTGCTTGAGCTGGAGTTGGTTGGCGCGGGTGGCGGCCTCCTCGGCGCGTGGGCCTTTGAATGAGGCGATTTTCTCCGCGGCGGCCACTGCGGCGGGCCAGCGGCTGGCTTTCTCCAACAGACTCAGCGCCTTGAATCCGCAGAGCTCGAAATATTCCCATTCAGTCGGCGGAGTCGGCGTTTCGAGCACGGAATAATACGCGACGAAGGCCTGGCTCTCACGCTTTCTAGCAGGGTCTTTCGGATCCGGCAGTTGTTCCAGCGCGAGGCCGCGGAGGTATTGAAGCCGGTGGACGAGGGCGGGATGTTTTTCCGCGTGGGGCAGGAGCTGGTCGTAAATTTCGAGAGCCTGCACGAGGGAGTTCGGGCTGGTGCTGCCCTGCGCATAGAGCGCCTGACCTAGCAAAAGGCCGGCAGGAAGGCGCAGGGGATCGGTCTTTGGCATCGAGTCGAACCACTTGCGCAGGAGGGTCGTCGCCTCGGCGAAGCGGTACATGTTCTTGATGAGGTGATCGGCCTTCTCCAGTCTTGAGATGGCGACGAGCGGCCCTTCCAAAGCGATGGCCTTGTCAAAAAGAACGATTGCTTCTTCCTTCGAGGAAACCGTGCCGACAAGAGCGGCGGAGCGGGCAGCCAGGAGCCAGGCGGCCTGGGCACGGCTGGGATCGGTGTCTGATGCGGCGAGTTTTTCCAATACCAGCCGGGCTGGATTGTAGTCCTTCGTTTCAAAAAGATTGCGGCCCAGGGTGAGTGCGGCATCTGCGGCGGCGGGATCGGCTGGATGGGTTTCCAGGATCGAGCGGGCGAGGGTGATGGTGGCGGCCGTGTCTTTTGATAGATCGGCCACCCGCAGTCGCGCGAGGGCGATGGCCGCCGGTGGCAGAGCGGTGAGCGAGTCGGGATCACCATCGAGCGCATCGAGCTGGGCGCGTGCGGCTGCTAGATCGGGCGTCGGGCCGGTGAGTGCCGCGTCTGCGGCGGCAAGGCGGGCTTCGGGAGTTCTCAGATGTGCGGGGTGTTTCGCGATGAAGTCCTCAAGAGCTTTTCTCGCCTCGGCGGGCGGGCTGGTGGAAAGGGCTCGCTCCAGTTCCAAATTGCTCTCAAGTTGCTCGTCCTTCGCGCCGCCGGTTTGTTGGATGGTGGTGATACCGGGAAGTGCGCCGCTGCGGAGGCGTGCGATTCCTGCGTTCAAGCGGGCGGACCGCGCAGCTTCGTCAGGCAGCGTGAGCGCGGCTTCTTCAAACAGCTGGATCGCCAGTTTCACGTCGCCTTTCTGATAGGTGTGCAAGGCGGTGAGAAACGCCGCCTCACCGCGGAGAACGGGCGATTTCGCGGTTTCCCGCAGCGTGTCCAGAAGCGCGAAGACGCGATCCACGGCCCCTTCATCCAACAGCCAGTCCGCCAGTTGATAGAGTGCCCGCTGGGTGAGGAAATGTCCTGCATATTCGAGACGCAGCCTTGTCATCAGGAGTCGGGCCTGGGCTCCGGAGTCCGCAGTGCCCATTCGGTAAAGCCCCACCGCGCGGGTGAACAGCGAGTAGGCGACGAGATCATTGGGTTTCACCTCATTCGGCCACCAGACCGACGTCGCCGCCGAGTCCGAATCCGCCCGGATCGGTGCGATCAAGCCGAACGCCGGCGTCTCCGGCGGAGTGATCCATTGGGCGAGTTGATCAAGAATGGGATCGGTCGAAGTGGGGACGGCGGGCAACCATTGCAGGAGCCGCTGAAACATGGATTCCAGCGCGGGCGAGTCCTGGTGCTCTTGTATGAAAGTCAACAGCGATTTCGCTGCGCTTTCGGCGTCGCCCTGAGCCTGCAGCGCATCTGCCAGTCCGATTGCTGCCGCGTGGAAGTGCGCCAGCGATTGGCCCTGCGGCTGGCTCACGAGCAACTGGAAGGCAGTGGCAGCTTCCGGATACCGGCGCTCGGCCAGGAGCAGACTTGCCTCGAGAAACGCAGCTAGCGAGCGGTCGCCAGCGGTGACGTCTTCCGTCAGTGGCATCAGCTTCCGGGCATCGGTCGCCCGGCCGAGATCGAGCAGGATCTCCACCTCCATCAAGCCCGCGTGATGGGTGGTTTCCCGCGACGGATCCGCCGCGAGCGTGTTGAGCGTTTCCAGTGCGGCGTCGGGTTTCCCGAGGGAAAGTTGCAAGCCCGCCTTGGAAAATGCCGCCTCCGCCCGGTGTGCGGCATTCGCGTCCGCGAGCAGTTGGGAAAATATTTCCACCGCCTCCGAGTAGCGGCCAGTCCCGGCGACGGCCTGCGCTTTCCAAAACAAGCACTCGGGATGTTTCACCACGAATGAAAGGTTGAGCAGCTCGAGTGCTTCCGTCGATTTCCCTCCACGGATTAGGGATTCTGCGAGGCGGATGGCGATTCGCGGTTTGTCATCCGCCGTGAGCCCCGGGTCGGCGAGACAATCGCGGAAACGCAGCTCAGCCACCTCCCACAGATGATTGGCAAGCGCTTCGGCACCCTTTTCCTGAAGTGTCGCCCAGCCCTGACCGTGCAGTGCGCAATGTGGCGCCAGCAGGAGAATGGGAAAAAGCAGCCGGAACTTCATTGGCGGGGAAATCCTAAAAGCATGTCGGACCCAACGCCAGTAAAACCACGGCCCCGACTCCCGGATTTGAATCAGCGGCGGCATCACATCCATCGCCGATAATCGGGTTCCGATCTCTTCAACCGGCGTCGTCGGCCGACGATTGGCGTGGGACAAGAGTCAAATCCCTGACCTCAATCATCCATCCACCCTGTCCCTACACAAACGTCAGAATCAACCGTCATCACCCGCCGATCAGACCCAAACTGCCAAGCTTCTTCCGGACGGACTTCCCACGTCACTCTCGACATCCAGAATGCATTTCAAGCCGTATGGGGCAGCCCCTCCATGTCGCAGCTGGACATTTTCGAACCTGGCGCTGCGAAGAAGCGCAAGCGGAGGCGGCCGACACCAACGCGTGTTGACGGCGCTCTTGCAAACCCGATAGCAAGCTGGAAAATCGGAATCAGCCCGGAAAGCGTTCGCATGAACTTTTTTTGCCTGCGATTGACCCGCGCACCCCTGGATCCAACTCCTTTCTCCTGATATCTGCTAGGTCAGGTCGGCTGCGGCCACTCAGGAAAACTTGCCTGATACGCGGACCTTGGTGGCGGAAGTTCCTTGTGAGTTCAGGGAATTCTGGCATTTTTTCGGTGTGGCTGTCGCAAAATATCACACCGGCAGGTGACACGAATATTACTGTTGGGCAATATACATTAAATGAGCTTCCAATTTTTAGGTCAATCTTCCGTTGCAGAGCTTGCTGGCTTAGCGCCAAAAGAGCAGCGGAAGCTATTCCGTCGAGCCGCGATCCAGTCGTATAAAGATTGGCGCACTTGGCTAGGATTAATGATTTTGGTGATGTTCGTAATTCTTGCTGTAAACCTGAAGGACTCTTTCTGGAGTTTTATCGTAATAATAATCGGCTCCTGGATATGTTATCGGATGCAGTTGGCTGCAATACGGAGACAAGCCAAAGTTTTATTCCATGGACCCCATGATGCCCAACAAGCCGGCGCATCCGACGGCGATAAGCCGCCCTGTTGAATTCGGGCTTCCTCCGCGCCGCCGGATGGCCTAAGACGTTCGCTAGAAATGAAACCCAAAGTTGACGCATGGAGATTCTAAAAGACATGATCTGGATTCCCGCTCTGTTTTTCGCGTCCAACGTTATCTCAGGTGCGATTTTAGGTGATGAGCGCGCCATGCTCAAAATGTTCCCTACCAATCAGGACGCGTTGAAACATTCCAAGGCTTACTACCGATCACCCATTTCATTGATCGAGCATTTGGTGATGTGGGCGCCATTCCTTCTCGGGTTCGCGATGTGGGACCTTTGGCGTCAGCGATTCGGAGATGCGGACTCCATTTTTGATCCGATAGGAATTGGATTGTGTCTCCTCTTCGGAGGGCTTGGAGTATTCTTGAGCCTGAAGACTAAGACATGGGCGATACGGATCTTCATGCAACGTTATGATTCGGATACTTCAGAAGCGAACAAATCGTGACGCACCACCCGGCCAAAAGCGCTTCAATTTCATTTCACCATCTCTCCAACCGCGCCGGTGGGCGCACATCTAACGTTGGGCAAGAATCTAAGCCCCCTCCAAGTTCGCCAATATGAAAACACTGCGCATTGTATTCTCTGTCGTTCTGGCCTTGGTGGCCTTCACCGACGCGGAAACCAAAATTGGACTCGATGATACCACCGGTCGGATTGTCGACACGGCAATCCCGGGTAGCTTCACGAGTCCTGAGGGCGTAGTCGCAGCTCTCTTTTCGCTCTCAGATCAAGCCTCGAACAAGAATCTCAAGGTGCCTTTCACGAAAGACCAGCCACCTGGGGCGCGAGCCAAGCGAGATTTAATCGCGTTCTACCGCGGAGCTCGTTGGGACGGAACGACAATCATAGTTTCGTTCGATGGTGGTGCCATGGATTACCTCAATAATTCAGCGTCATTCCAACAGAGTGTTAAGGGCTCAATCGAGCGGACACTAAAGTTGAACTTTCCCAAGATGACACGGGTCGCCTATGACATTGATGGTAAGATTGTAGAGGGGTGGGACGCCTGATATGAGGTCGATCCTAAGAATCCAACACACCTGAGTTCAAGTCTGAAGTGCAACGTTAGAATATCTCGTGGAATACCTGATATGGCGTCCGGTATTCCAGACGTTTGCGGGGCCGGGAGTTAAGTTTTCTGGCAATGCTGTCACATTGTTGTTGGGTCAGGGTGGCCAT
>JANODE010000159.1:0-11538 GCA_031412525.1 Akkermansiaceae bacterium
GATAGTGGGCCGGGTGGTTTCGATCTTCAGCGGATCCATGACGCTGTAGACGCTCGACAGGGCGCCGGTTCGCCAGCAATACCGACCGGTGAGCAAGGCGTAGCGGGTGGGCGAGCAAACCGACGCAGGCGTACTGGCATCAGTGAAACGACGGCCCTCGGCCGCCAGGCGGTCGATATGGGGCGTGCGGACCAAGCGCGGATCGGCACCGTAACAGCCGATGGCACCAACCCCGACGTCATCGGTGAGGATGACGATCACGTTGGGTTGCTTTTCCACTGGAGTGGGGGCGGCCCCAACCAGGGTCGACAAGCCTAGGACCAGATTGCCGCCGATAAGAACTACCTGGCTTAGACAAAGGAGGAATGACGGGAGTCGTAATGGGTTCATGGGTGACATAGGGAATGAGGAGTGGTGTTCGTCTAATTCGCTTTCAAGATTAGGAGCGTATGTGTCAGTTTTGCTCATCTATTCGCTTCCGAGGATTGCCATCATCTGAGCTGCGTAATCATGGATTGGAGATTTTTGGTGATTTGACGATTCGCACAATGGAGACGGGAACTTTTTCAGGAGATTGGATCTCGAAGTCATAGGCAAAATCTTTTGCCTTAAACAGAGCCGTGGTGTGGACGGTTGCGGTTCGCATGACATCCTCGCCCGTTGCGACGATCGGATAAGAGACTGTTCCGGCTCCGTTCTGATAAACGAGATTCAAAGTCCCTTTCACGCCGTCGTAAAAGGTGATTTTGAAAGTCACAGGTTGGGGCGTTTCTGGAAGAAACCGGTCATCAACAGCGAATCCCATTTTCTTGCCAGCTCTTGCAATCAGGTCTGTATCGCGGCCATTCGCAATCATCCACTGACGAACGGGCATGGGGATCGGAAGAACAGCTTCGGTTTCATACCCTTCGGAGTCCCGCTGATAGAGCCAGCGCTCGTAGTTTTTGCAAGGCGTGCCGCCACGCATCTGATTTTCACGAAGAAAGCACCAGACATCAGGCGTATCATTGACTATACGCCCCATTTGAAGAGAGAGATAGGCGGTGAGTTCCGGGTAGAGCGAAAAGGGATTCAAAAGGACGATATTCACGCGCATTTGAATCGACCTGAGGGTTGATGAAAAATAGCGATAAGGAAAAGATTCGGTGGTTTTTCCAAATCGACCATTGGGCCCTGCCCACTTCTCCTCGTATTCCTCGTTTTCTTCCCCGTTTAATCCCCTGTTTTCGATGACGGGGGCTGTTTCATCGATACTTAGATAACCGTTGGAATCCATAAACTGACCAATGGACGGTTCTGGGATACGGTACATATAATTCTCCACAAAACCACCGCGTGTTCCAAATCCTTTCGAAAACCCGTGGGCACTATCGCCGCACATCATGACCTTGTTTGTGACTCCCTCACAGGCTTGCGCCCAGGCATCCAATCGCTCCTTCACATGGGGTGGTTCATTTTTCCAATCCATTCCGTGGGGCCCAATTCCTTCATCTCCAAAGGAAGGAGATGAATAGCCGACAACGATCGATTTTACGACCGGATTCTTCGCGATACCCGATTTTCCAAATGCTTCGACGAATTTTATATAGCGTCGATGAAAATCAGGATGTGATGGATCATAGTGACTGACGCGATCGCCCTTTCCTTGTGGGTCGGTGAGAATTGGCGTGTCGTAAGCGGCAACATAATCGGGAACCGAGCGTTGTTCTCTGTGACCTTTTTTTGCAGCAATTGCGGTAAGGGGACGAACCTCCACACCATATCCGCTAGTAGCAGCGGTCTCAATGATCGACTTCAGTCGAGTAAAGTCGTATTGATCTTTTCCAATTTCCAGCTCCTTCCACGGAACCCAAATGGAGAGAATTGGATTCGCTTTGATTGTAACTGGAGGGAGCTTGGTATTCTGCTTGAGGTTGAAAACCCTCGCAAAAACCAGATAGGATTTAGGACTTACCGTGACCGAGGGGGGAAGAGAAAAATCCCAACCGGTTTCAATCGTGTCTTGAGGATTCCATTTTTGCTCAACAGATGCCTCGATAGGAGTTTTCTTATAGGTGGGCCAATAGCGGTAAGGGCTTTCTTGCGCGTTGATAGGACTGGAAACCCCAAGAGAAAGGGATATGGTGACAGCCTGAATTTTCTTTGGTAGCATCATTAGATATTGGAATTTGATTTTCGGGGGCAGCTCCGGCGGCGGAGTTTGGCAAAGTTCAGCAAACGATTCTTGACCTTCGTGTTTAAAAACAACGGAGTGTCGGGCCTTGAGGTGTAAAAGTTTTGCATTTCCGAAACCCTCGAGTGGGAATTCTTAGTCGATCTCGCTCCAGTTGAAAACTCCGAGAAGGATAGTCGAAGCCATCATAGACCGTGAGTGTTGCGGATGCTGCCGTACAAAGGGCCAGATGAGGTAATTCGGCGGAATAAGGGATTTGGGTCTTCATGGATTCTCGATCTCGTGGTGTTTTAGATTCGGCCTTAATGACCTATTGTCCATGTGACCCGCTCTCTCGCATCCCTCTTTGGAGGGAGAAGACCGCATTTTACGTCAATCGTTCCGAGTGGAACCAGCTCGTCGTGGTGTTGCTGGGAAAGCTCAGGTGGGGAACGTGGCTATCGACCCTCCCAATCCGAATGTCTCGCAACCGAAAGGAAGAGCCAGAAAGGGACCCGTCCGAAGGTGATGGTTGGCGTCATCAAGGATGAGGCCGAGGTGCCGCTGAGGATCAAGCATAGCCCGGACCAGATCAGCAAGCCACTCGCCTTTAGTGACTTGAAGATCAGCCACGAGACAATCTACCAACACATTGCGGATGACAGGAAGGCCGGTGGCGATCTGGCGCTCAATCTCAGGATCAACGGCAGGCTCCGCTACCGCAGACGCAGCAAAATCGGGCGCGGGGAGAAGATCCCGAACCGGTTGGACATCGAAGAAAGACCGACCGTCGTTTCCCGCCGGAAGCGCTATGGGAACTGGGAGGCGGATCTCATCCATGGTGGTTTCGTAACCACCCTCAGGGAAAGCCAGGGCCATGGGCTTGGCGATGGGATCGCCGGCTTTCGAGGACTCCTTCCGCGACTCTCCAGCGACCAGTAGCGCCATGGGTTGATGAACTTCACATTGGGATCGGAAGTCCACGGCGTCACGGGTTTTACATTAGGCACAGGCGGAGCCTGCACCGCCCTCATCCGTCGGGGGATTGAATCCAAGGCTACGGGTTTGGGTGGCTAAAGCTGGCTAACACCCGTTAACTAAACAGGAAAATCATCATAAGCGGGGCAGCATCAAATCTGCCGCGGGTATGACAGCATGAACAAGCCATTTTGGCAAGCGAGGTCACGACCTCAGAATTCCTAATGCTCCCGTGCCGTGAGCCTGGCCAACGCGGCGGTGGCACCCTTTCGGGCACCACATGCGCGGGAAAATCCCTTTTACTCTTTCTAATATCAGAATTCCAGAAGGTTTACGTTAGGAGGACTCACCAGATACAATAGAAAAACATCCACTACGATGAACACCACCAATCCCACCAAATTCAAAACGCCCTCCACCGTTCCGGTGCCGAGCGTGTCACCCTGGCTCGCACCAGCAAAGCTCTATCAGGATCTGATCCTGAAACCCGAGTTCGCTGTGCGTCGCTACAAATTCCCGCCAAAACCCACCTGGTTCCGGATTGTCCCGGCACGCTCTGGGAGCGACAGGGATTGGATGCTGGGCGTGCATGCGCTACAGTATTCCCGGGGCTGCCATGCCCATTCCAAAACGATTGTTCAGGGAGGCAGAAGCGTCTTCGACGTGGCCTACGCCTGGCTCAAACAAAACCGGCCAAACGACCTGTTCTCCAAACAGAACAAAGATGGGTTCCGCCTTCTGACGGATCCGTTCTATCTGTGCTGGATACTGGTCGAGGAGGAAGGAAAAATTGTGGCGCGCCTGCTTCTGGCGAAGGGCTGCGATGGCAGTCGCGGCGGAGCGCCCGGACTCGGACACCAGATCTGGCAGTTGTCCAAGGAGGTTGACGAAAACGGCAATCTACTTGGCAATCCGGCCGATCCCGTGATCGGCGCTCAAATCTGCGTCGAAAAGCGCCAAACCCCGGAATCCCGCTATCCCAGCTACACGTTGCGTATGGGCCGCGTTCCCGCGCCGATTGACAAGATGCTTGCAAAGATGGACCCGGAAGAGATGGCCGCACTATGCCCGCTTGAGCAGGTCGTTTACCTGCCGGGGGAGGCGCAGGAGTGGATTCTGCTAGAGAACGTGATCGATGCCGACACGATCGACATAATCCGTAACTCCGTCGGTTAACCGCATCACGCGGGCTACAGGTTAGCTTGCGCAAATAGAGCCGGGCCGGCAACGGCCCGGCTCTCAGTCTGTACCGCTCCTGCCGCATCAGCAGTGATATTCGCATCAGCCGCGGCACCGGCCTTCTCGGTTAGCATGGCGGCTTGTATCGGCCGAGGTGTCGATCTTCCTCCAAGAGATTTCCCGACTTCCACTCGAAGAACCCGATTGCCCTTCCTGAGAGCCGTTTCCGGCACTCAGGTTTGGCAACAACGAATTAGGAGAAATGACTACTTCTACGACTCCATCCCCAACTGACAAACCCTTGATTCTTCCTTTTCAACAGCCAATTTTTGATCGGCTCTTTGCTGTCGCGCGCGCGTGCCTATATGTTGATCGACGCCAGTTTTCCGCACTCAAGTTCCGAGCCTGCTTTTGGCTCATTGGACGAACCGGTTCTGGTAAGACATTTCTAGCAAGCGCACTCGCTCGTGAGATGCAGGTTCCGTATTTGACAGTCGCTATTTCTGATTGGATGATTTTGGGCGGAACCCACAAAGGAGGAGCTACCACGTGGCCAGTCATCTTCCAATTCATCGAGCAATCGATGAACGCACGGGGAGCAATCATTTTTATCGATGAGCTCGACAAGTGCGGAGACAGCAGTAACTACAACTCTTTCCTGCGCTCGGAGGTGTTCTCCCTCTGCGATGCCCGAGTGCCGCTCGGCATTCTCGACACCGATGGGGATTTCATCCCAAAATCTCGCATTGAAAATGTTAGAGAGTATTTGGCAAACAAGACTCTGATCATCGGCGGTGCCGCGTTCCAAGGAATATGGGATAGTCTTTCGCGTCCTGTTCTCGGATTCAATTCATCATCTCATTCGCCATCTTTACCCGAACTTCCCGACCTCGCTCAAACTCTCCCGCGAGAACTCATCAACCGCTTTTCCTCTGAAATTTTCATTCTCCCCGAAATTTCGGAATTGGACTATCGAATGATGGTGGATCACATGGCAGAGCATGTTCCTGAAACGTGGCGAAAACGATTTCTTGAGCTTGGGTTATCAGGAATCGAACAAGCGATGAGACACCAGAAGGGAGCTCGATTTCTGGAAGAAACACTTCTCACCGCCGTCGTGGAAGAAAGAGCAGCACTCACGAATTTTATTCCCGATCCGATGGTCACCCCAGAGCTAGAAAAACCCGATAAGGATTTGGATCTGCGCGTTTTCTGAGGCAGGACGCACAGGAAATTTTAGAGAGCACACCTTCACAAAACTCCCACTCGCTTGGTCATGGAGGTGGAAACCCAGACACATTGCCGTGACATCCTCCGGTCCCGTGGGCAATGCGGCATGGTGCAATCAATGAACGAGTGTGGATCTGGCAACTGCAACATCCCGCCGGTCAACACCCTACAAGATCGGCGAACTGAATCAGTCAGGTTAGACAGCCCGCAGGGCAACAACGGAGCCGGGCCAGAGATGGCCCGGCTCCCAGTCTGTACTGCTTCATACCCGCATCAGCACGTTTGACGCATCCATTGCTGTTCCGACACGATTTCGAGCCGCGCCGGGCGGAAGATGAACATGCCCTTCTTCAACGGTTCCGCCCAGCAATGCCTGAGCGCGGCATCGCTCGCTCGCCGGAACGGATTGTCGCAGTACATGCCCCAGCGGTCGATCATCGCACGGCGACAATGGCCGAGGATAAACTCAGTGCCTCCGTAGCTGACTGTGATTGCCAGGACCGTGCCCTCGGCGCATTCGATCACGCGACAGGGATCCGCGATGCGTCCGGGACCCCAACCCCGGCCAAAAAATGGGTGTGAATTTTCTCTCATCACAGTCACTAGGGAGAATTAAGGGAGGCTGTACAGCTTATGGGGAAAAATTCATGAAAATATTTTTTCGCAGTCCACCTGTACCAAACCGTCGAAAACCGCCTAATGAAGATGAATGGCATCACGCCGCTCATACCACCTAGCAATCTATGAAGACAATATCACCAAACAAGCCCACTCAAGTGCAGTGGCTCACCGACCTCCATCTCGACGGGGTTTCCACCGACAACCAACGCAGGCTCCTCAACTGCCTTGCGGCATCGGAATCCGGACTCGTGGTCATCTCCGGCGACATCTCTTCAGCCCGGCATCTCAACGGGCACTTGTTGCAACTTGCCGCAGCGTGTGCGCCAAGACCGGTCTATTTCACACTCGGAAACCACGACTACCATGGTAGCGGGCTGAACGAAGTGGAACAGGGGGTGGCGGACCTGTGCCACTCGCATACCAACCTGCATTACCTCAATGGCCGGAATATCATTCCCATCAGCCGCGGCACCTGCCTCGTCGGCTATCGCGGCTGGGCAGACGCGCGTGCGGGCTACGGGACTCGAACGGTGGTCGACAGCCGCGACCGCACCCAAATCAGTGATTTCCACGGCATGAGTCCCAGCGAATCGCTGCGGAAAATGAGGGAACTGGGCGCGGAATCCGCGAGGATGATTCGCCGGACACTGCCGCAGGCCCTGTCCCGGTTCCGGCACGTGGTGGTCCTGAGCCATGTGCCGCCTTTTCCGGAATCTGTAATTTACAACGGCAAGCCGTGCGCTCCCACCCACCTGCCACACTTTTGCAACTTGTCGGCCGGACTTGCCATCCGAGCGATCACCTCTGCCTACCCGCAGAGTCGGGTCACTGTTTTGTCCGGACACTCGCACAGCCAGAGCTCGGCCCAAATCCTGCCGAATCTAACCGCCCGAGTGGGTTGTGCGAGACCCGGCAGGCCGGGTCTGCTAGATCTTCTGGAATTTTCGTAATCCGAGAAATCACCCAATTCCGATTCCTAATCGCGAATGCTCCGGCTTTCGCCTCAGGCCATTCGTTGAACAACGACGAAGGTGCATGAATAAACATTACACCCATCGACCCAAACCACAATCCACCAAGAACAACCCCACAGCGAACCGGCACCCAAAGTGTCCAGACCATCTGGACCGCGTTGCCGAAGAGCTGGTAGGACTGGCTGACATCCGACTTCCTAACAACGCTTTGCGCGGAGATTTGACCGGCATGGAGGCGGACATCCGTCAGGATGCCATACTCTTGAGCCTCTCAAGGTATCTCAAACAGGACGCGGAATTCCCGGATGTTCCGAAATACCCATGGCACGCGCCACGCGAGATTGCAGCCGCGTTGAAAATTCAGAAAAGGGACTACTTGAAATCGATTAAACAGAGACTCGAAACGTTGCGGCGGATGTCCGATGAACCGGACGCAATTGTGGATCATCCGGCACGGCTCAGCACCTGCGAATGGTCATCCTCCACCATGCAAATGGTGCTCCGGAAAGCAATTCTAACCGCACTGAAGAACGGGCGCATTAGCCTGGCCAATGCGGCGGTCGGTCTCGGGTTATTCATCGATGGAATTACCGTCAAGGAAATGGCAAAACACCGAGGTGTCTCACGCAGTGCGATCTATCAGCATCTGAGCCGCGTTCGCCGCGAGGTGCCCGACATCATTGATCGGATTGAAGTCCCGCTCAGCGAACTCCTTTGAACCAGCAAGATAGATAGAACCGAAACAACCCCCGAATACTTACGATGCAAGAACACGAAATACTCGAATACATCAGGAAATACCAATCCAGCGGCGTCATTCATGATGCCCTGATTCCGCTTTTTGATCAAGACGGCCAATGGCGTGGCGATCAGATCCGACGACAGACCGACGAATTGCGAGTGTCACTCCAAGGGATGCGGAAAGCCTTCCTTCGATCTTCGCGGCGAATACGGAAATGCCGGTCTGGCACCGTGCTGCGCACCTCGTTTTACAGGCAAGGCGCGGAGCCTGTCCGCATGCCTTACTGCGGCATTGACGGAAGCTTGATCGTCTCTGGTAATTCCATCATCCACGCCGCGAATCTTCGCGATATCCGCGGGCATGTCATCTCGGACACCAACGAGCAGATCTACTTGCCCAATCTGCGGACGGTGGGAGGCCGTTTCGAACTGGTAAGCAGCTTCCTCATCAATGCGCCGCGTTTGCGGCATGTGGGCAACAATGTGATGCTTGCCGGCTATGTGCCGCCTTCGCTGGAAACCGTGGGCGGGCGATTGTCCGTCCACTGGTCATTCACGTTTCACGCCCCGAGACTCAAACACGTCGGCGGATGTCTCGTGCCGCACAAATGCACGGAACTCATCGTTCCAATGCTGGAGACCGTGGGCGGCGGCCTGTTGCTGAACCATGCCGCGACGAGAATCGAAGCACCGGAGCTCCGATCAGTGGGAGGGGATTTTCTGGCCGGCACGGTGGGTGAAATCCGCGCCCGACTCTTGCGGAGTGTCGCTGGCGATCTGGACACCCACAGTGCGAAGCAGTTTTACCATCCCGACATCCGTGTCGGGGGAGAGTGGAATTGCTCTCCCGAGGCCTTCGATGATTGGTTCCGGCGGAAAAGGGTGAGGATGGTTTTGAGGGGAGAACCATTTTGCTTATGAGTATGGAAAAGAGTTTTCACGCGATGCCAAAACTGCTGCACCACCTCGACCTTACAACGGGTTATCATACGATCCACCGCATCGATACTTTTTCACAACGGTTGGTGAACAAATACGGCAAGTTGCTGCCTGATGGCGGTGATGTGCCCTTCCTCAGAGGTCAATTCCAAATCCGCATCGTGGGACCCCGCTTTACCATGTTCCATGAAGATTTCCCATTTCATGAGGGGGGAATCGGATTCGGACGGGATTCCACCTGGACTGAGCTGCATGGCATCATCGAGGATTTGGACTGGACCCTCGAAGCACAGCCCCGTCCCGAACTTTGGCTGGGAGAAGTGCCGCTTCCCTATATGTATGAGCTGAGAAGAGAACAAATTTATTGGATCTTTGACTTCCTGCGCCATCTCGCTGCCGCGATGATTGCCTCTCACTCAAATCGACCCGTTTGATCACCAGCAACCCACTGATTCATTCCGTGCTGTCGGATGCCGGTATGTGGTCTCGAACAACCTTTCAATCGCGGTTTTTGCAGACGTTAATTCCTTCATAGGGCTGAAAACAACGCAGTCGGGATTGGAAGTTTGCGACGTTTTATTACACAAGGCCGGGAAGAGGTTTCTTCCCGCGCGGACACGTTGTTGCCCGCTCCCATCTCTGCGGGGGGGGCGCCCCCCGCAACGCCCCCGTTAGAGGCGACGCCCACCCACGGATGGCGGGATCGTTTGGAGTGGGTCCCGAGCTTTCCCCGAACCCCTGCCTGTCCCGTCCGAAAACGAGTGTTTCCGGATGCCCGGGACGTCAGGCTGTCAGGGGCTCCCCGCCTCCAAGCGCTGTCCTCATCCGCTGGAAATCAAGCCTTGGCGGCTGGATTGGTGCTGCGGTTTTCCCTGGTGATTCACTTTTGGAGAGTGGATCTGCTATCTAACCGCCTGGCTCGTTGACTTCGACTTCTATTTCAACCTGCCCCCGCGCGGCGGAGCCGAAGTATTGGGATGGTAGATTTAGCCGATCAAACCAGGATGGAACTCAGCGAGGACAGTGGAAGGGCGGTGGCCTCGTTGCCCAGCGGATACGGGTTTTCACAACGGCAGAGAATCGCCACCGGCGGAGCTGGCTGGAATTCGGCGCGGACCCGTTCGAGCCGACCGGTTCCGGACGGGTGCTGGGTCCACTTGGCACCGGCCAGCATGATGCGTCCCGCGCGGTGCAAAAGGAAATCCGCTTCCTTGGTCCGGTCACGCCAGAACGCAAGCTGCCAGGTGCCGATGCCGGCGGCGAGCAGGCGGTGGATTTCTGAAAACACCATGGTTTCCCAGAGGCTGCCAACCAGCGGCGAATCGTGAAGATCGGCCACCGAATTCATACCCATGAGGAAGGCGCACAAGCCGGAGTCCTGGAAATGGAGTTTCGGGGATTTGACCAGCGACTTGGTTCGGTTGGAAAACCAAGGTTCCAACAGCGAGAGGATGCCGGAACGTTCGAGGGCCGAGAGCCATTGACCTGCGGTTGACGGGCTGATCCCGACGTCGCGGGCCATGTCCGCGCGATTGAGGAGCTGTGAGGTGCGAAGGGCGGCGGCACGCAGAAATCGCTCGAAATCCCGCAGATTCCCGACCTGCAACTGGCTGCGCAGATCCCTCTCCAAATAGGTGGCCACGTAGGATTGGAAAAACCCGCGGGCATCGATTTCCGGTTTTTCGTAGAGTTCGGGAAACCCGCCCCGCAACATCGCCTGTTCGACTGTGGTTTCAGGACGAGCCCGAAGAATCTCAGCGTAGCTCAGACCACCCATGGTCAATACTGCCGCCCGCCCGGCAAGGGACTCCGCCACTCAGGGCATCAGCTCGAAAGGTTGCGACCCGGTGAGTATGAATTGGCCGTTTTCGTTCCGGCGCTCGTCCACCTCCCTTTTCAAGTGCCGAAGAAGTCCCGGGGCATATTGGACTTCATCGACAATCAAAGGGGCGGGATGGCGGGCCAAAAATGCGGAAGGGTCCAGATCGGCCTGTTGCGCCTCGCTCGGCAGATCCAGGCTGACATACTGATGCGCCGGGAAAAGCCGCCTCACCAACGAAGTTTTTCCCGTCTGGCGGGCCCCTGTCAACATCACCACCGGCCGAGTCCGGGCACGGTCCAAAATCACGGGCTCGATCAGTCGCTCAATCCACATCGTGCAAATCGTAGGACGCCATCGAACAATTTACACGCAGCGCTCAAAAGTTTTTCAAATTCTACCTAAGTCCGCCGTGGCAAACATGGCATGCTGATGCAGGTTAAGGGGAGATTTCAAGGGCATGTTCCAGTTGGTTTAAGTCCTGGTGAATGGCATCGATCAGTTGGCTGCCCTGTAGCTTCCTGGACGCAGTGAGACTTTCGGCGAGGCCTGCGCGGGACAGGGCGGGCATGGCGGCGTCGAGCGCCTGGCGGAGCTGAATGGACTGAATTTGCTGCGGAGCGTCGTCGAGACCGGGTTGGCCGAGTGCGTCGATGAAGGTGGTGATGGCGGAGAATACGGGCATCCAATCGACCCAGCGTGGGAAGCCGGAGGGTTGGGACCAAGTGATGAGGACGTCCCATGCGCCCGGTTTGAGCCAAAAAATCTTTTCGCGTCCCTCCCTGCGGGAGCGGATGTGACCGGAGTCCTCCATTTCATTGAGCGTGTGCTGCACGGATTTCGAAAAATAGCCTGTGTCCCGGGCGATGGCCGCGGGATGACCGGATTCGTGAGTGAGCAGCCAG
>JANODE010000160.1:0-2342 GCA_031412525.1 Akkermansiaceae bacterium
GGAATCGGTGCGAATGGTCGCGGCACCTCATGGGCCAGAAGGACCGATCTATCCTGGGACCTGCCTGAAACTGAGCGACGAGGAACGCCAGGGAAAAATTCTATCAGGAATTCCCCACTCCTGGCGGCTCGACTCCCGAAAAGCAGCAGAATCCGCGAGTCCCCTTACCTTTCGTGATCTCGGGTTCGGGAAAATCTCCGTGCAGCCTAATCTGCTAGGCGACGTCGTTCTCGCCCGCAAGGACATTGGCGTCGCCTATCACCTTGCCGTGGTGATTGACGACGCATTCCAACAAATCACCCACGTCACCCGCGGCGAGGATTTGTTAGCATCCACCCACGTGCACCGGCTTCTGCAGTCGGTGCTGGATCTACCGGAGCCGGTCTATCAGCATCACCGGCTGGTGCGCGACGAAAAAGGAGTCCGCCTTGCGAAACGGAACGATGCCCTGTCGATCGCCAGCCTGAGGGAGTCCGGCAGAACCCCTGCCGAGGTCGTCTCGATGCTGGAGTCCGTCACACAAAAAAAAACGCCGCCCGGCAGGAAGCCGGACGGCGGTTGATTTTATCAGGTTTCTCGAATCCGGGTCAGGCGACCTTCGATGCGTGTTTCGCTTCGAGGGCTTTTTTCGCCTGAGCGACGATGGCCGAAAAGGCAGCGGCGTCGGTGATCGCGAGATCCGAGAGGATCTTGCGGTCAGCTTCGATTCCGGCGGCTTTCAAGCCTTCGATGAAGCGCGAGTAGGTCATGTCCTCGTTGCGGCAGGCAGCGTTGATACGCTGGGTCCACAAACGACGGAACTGGCCCTTACGACGCTTCCGGTCGCGGTATTCATACGTCATCGCCTTGCGGACAGCGTCCTTGGCGTAACGAAAGAGTTTCGAGCGGAAACCGCGGAAACCCTTGGCACGGAGCAGCGTCCGCTTGCGGCGGGCGCGGCTGGCCGGTGAGTTGGTGGCACGTGGCATTTCTTGTTATTTCAGTTTGAACAGACCGTTGATTTCATTTCCTTCCACAGTCTCGACTGTTCGTGTCTCCCTCGCGGGATCAGGCTGTGTAAAGGCCGTCCGATTCGCGGACGGGGGCGTAGTTTCGTTGCTTTCAGTTTCTTATCGATGGGAAAAAGGAAGATTCTCTCTGACGTTTCTAAGGTCAGCATCGGAGACGAGAGCAGCTTGCCCAAGACGACGCTTGCGCTTGCTGTTCTTGCCTTGCAACAAGTGGCGAGCCCCTTGTTTCCGACGAAGAATTTTCCCTGTCCCAGTGACTTTGAAACGCTTGGCAACGGCTTTCCGTGTTTTTGCTTTTCCTCCGACTCTTGGCATGGGACGGGCAAACTAGGGACCAGCGCCCCCGTGGCAAGGCAAAAATGGCTAATTTTCACGGCTCCGAAGCATCGCCGCGGGCTGGAACGATTCGGCCAGATTGTAATTCAAATCCAGCGGCAGTTGCATAGCCTGCGCCCAGTGACGAGCCAAACAGCAGCATCCGTTTCCCTCCGCCGCGACCGCTGGGCGCTGGGTTTGCTGATGTTTCTCCTTGGTGGCTGCGGATTGGCTTACGAATACACGCTCAGCAAGATCGCCTCCGACCTGCTCGGAAACTCCGTCCAGCAATGGGCGACGATGATCGCCACGATGCTCTTCGCCATGGGCCTAGGCGCGGATTTCCAGAAACACACGCCGTCCGATCAAATCACGGACCGCCTGATCAGCACGCAAGTCTGGCTGGCAGTGCTCGGAGGATTCGGGCCGCTGATCATGATCCATGGCTTCGCGCTCCTGCCGCAGATTTACATCATCATCCAATACGGGCTCGCGTTCGCCGTAGGACTGCTGATCGGCTACGAAATCCCGCTGGTCATGCGCATCAACGAGCAGACCGAGCCGGAAATGCGCTTCAATCTCGCGCAGGTTCTCAAGATGGACTACGTCGGCGCGCTCGTTGGCGCCCTGCTCTGGACGTTCTTGCTGGTGCGGCATTTGAGCATCGACCGAATCAGCTTCGTGGTTGGGTTGGCGACGATCGCTTCGGCCATCCTGTGTTTTTTCCTCTACCGCAAACATCTTTCCCGGCCCCGCCTTCGCGTGCTGGAAATCTTCGTCGGTGGAGCGCTGGTGATGACCGGCCTCATCCTCGGGCGCGACCTCACGCTGAAAGCCGAGCAGTTTCTTTACCGCGATCCAATCGTTGCCTCCCTGACCACGCCCTTCCAGCACATCATCCTCACGGAAAACCGCAGCGGCAACGTACGCTGTTACATCAACGGCCATTTGCAATTCAATGAAGCGGACGAGCAGATCTATCATGAAAACCTCGTCCACCCCGCGATGCACCTGGCG
>JANODE010000161.1:0-3509 GCA_031412525.1 Akkermansiaceae bacterium
TCGCTCCACCGGGCGGCGGGATGGTGCGTCGATGGGGGGATGAAACGTGGTCGTGCGACGGGGTCAGTCCCAAATAACAGACATGCTTACCGGCGAGAAGCCTTCAGAACCGCTTGGGGAGTAAACGGTCAACAGAACCCCACTATCCGAAATCCACCGGGCCACCCTAGGATGACCTCCCATGTCATCCATCACCGATCAAGCCACCGGCCCCATCATCAAATCCGATCGCACCGGTCGCACCCGCTACACCGCCCAATACAAGCGCGACGTCCTTGCCGCTTTCGAATCCAGCAGCCTCAGTGCTCCGGTCTTCGCGAAGCAGTGCGGCATCAAGTATCCCACCTTCGCCGCCTGGATCGCGGCGGGGAAACGCCCGGAACCCATCTCTTCGTCCGGCCAGCCCACCTTCCGCATCGCCGAGCTGGCCGCGCCGTCTGATGGCAATGC
This sequence comes from Akkermansiaceae bacterium, assembly GCA_031412525.1. Classification (GTDB taxonomy): domain Bacteria; phylum Verrucomicrobiota; class Verrucomicrobiia; order Verrucomicrobiales; family Akkermansiaceae; genus Luteolibacter. The sequence continues at coordinate 451 of JANODE010000161.1, forward strand.
GTTTGAAGTCCACCTGCCCGGTGGAGCCGTCGCCCGCGTCTCAAGTTCCGATCAGGTTCGCCTGCTCGCCGAGTTGCTGCGTCACCTCGCATGAACCTTGCCGCCATGCTCACCTTCAACGGCAACCTCAAGGTCTATGTCGCGCTCGAACCCTGCGACATGCGCAAGAGCTTCAACACGCTCGCCGCACACGCGCGCAACCATCTCGGCCTCGATCCGCTCAGTGGCGCCGCCTTCCTCTTCACCAACAAGTCCCGCCGGCTCATCAAGATCCTCTACTTCGACGGCACCGGATACTGGCTGGTCGCCAAGAGACACGCTCCACAATGCGCGTATCGGTTTGGTTTCGAAAATCCTCTATCCATACCATCCGCTTTTCGGGAAGGACTGCGAATCCTTCGGCTCGGTTGGCGGCAAGAGGGACATGGTCTACGTGCGGCTTGCCGACCGGTCGACCCGCGGCGTGCCCGCGTGGATGTTCGATCCGGTGGTTTGTTCGGGAGTGAAGGCAGCTGACCAGCCGATGATAGAATGCGCCGCCCTTGTTGAGTTGTCCGTCCTGTTTGAACAGCATGAGGCAAATGCCCGGACTGGTGGGCATGGACCCACTCGAAAGGAACCATGCGAAGTGGCGGCCTGCGAAACGTGACGGACAGCTGATGCTCGGGCTCGGCGGTCCCCACCAGCGGCAGCGCCTGCCTGAACCGAACCGCAGCCAATGTGTCTCCCTGCTGGGCAGGATGCTGCTGGCTGCGATCAAAACCACACACCAAACCGAAAAACCAAAACAGCCATGAACGACAAGATCACCGAGGCGCACCGCGACCGGTCCGCCTACATCTACATCCGCCAGTCCACACTCCAGCAGGTCCAGCACAACGTCGAGAGCAACAGGCGGCAGTATGCCCTCCGGGAACGCGCAGCCGCACTAGGATTCAACTCAGTGATCATAGTCGATGATGACTTGGGAATCTCCGGTGCCGGCACCCAACAGCGTCCCGGCTTCAGCCGTCTGCTCGCCGCCGTGTGCAACGGAGAGGTGGGCGCGGTCTTCGCGCTGGAAGCCTCCCGTCTGGCCCGCAACAACCGGGACTGGCATCACCTCATCGACCTTTGCGTGCTGACGCGCACCCTCGTGGTGGACGCAGACGGGATCTATGACCCGCGCCTCCTCAATGACCGACTACTGTTAGGAATGAAGGGCACCATGAGCGAGTTCGAACTCGGCCTGCTTCGTCAGCGTGCCCAGGAGGCCTATCGGGAGAAGGCGCTCCGCGGAGATGTGATGACCCGGGTGCCGGTGGGTTTCGTGCGCAAGGGCGACAACGGAATCGAAATGACGCCTGACCGCCAGGTGCAACAGGCGATCCGTGACTTCTTCTTGCGGCTGCAAGGCAGTTCCTCATTGAGGCAGGTGCTACTGTGGCATCATCAGGAGAAGATACTCTTCCCGGTGGCCCGCATGCGCGACGGGTGCGAGTCGCTGGAATGGAGGCTGCCAAACTATCAACAACTGCTGCGGATGGTGAAAAACCCCACTTACGCGGGAGCATTCGCCTGGGGACGTTCGGGGGTTCGGACCAAGGTGGTCGACGGCAGATCGCGCAAGACGGAAGGCCATCGTCTCGCAATGGATCAGTGGCAGGTCTTGCTAAAGGACCATCATCCGGGGTACATCCAGTGGCAGGACTACCAGTCAAACCTCGACAAGCTCGTGTCTAACCGGACCAAATCCCACCAGTCCAGCACCGGCGCGGCCCGCAGCGGCAGCGCCCTGCTCGCCGGCCTGTTCCGCTGTGCGCGTTGCGGCCACAAGCTCAACGTCTCCTATCGTGGACGGGATGGTCGTGCTCCGCGCTACCTTTGCATGGAAGGCAGCCGCGAACGGGGCACCGCAACCTGTGTTTCGTTCGGTGGATTGCGTGTTGACAAGGCCGTCGTCGAAACCGTTCTGGAGGCCTGCCAGCCGCTGGGAGTGGAAGCTTCAATGCGGGTTTTGGAAACATCCCATGAGGAGCGGGACCAGAAGCACAAGGCTCTCGAACTTGCCTTGGAAAAGGCGAGATACGAGGCAGGCCGGGCCCGCCGCCAATACGACGCCGCCGATCCGGAGAACCGCCTGGTCACGGCGGAGTTGGAAAACCGCTGGAACATGGCGCTCGTCCAGGTCGCCGAATTGGAAGGCCGTCTTGATGCGGAATGCCAGGCGGAACCGTCGCTCACCGAGTCTCAGCGCCAACAACTCGCCACGCTGGGTGCCGATCTCCATGCGCTATGGAACGAGGCCTCCACTCACGTGGAATTGAAGAAACGCGTCTTGAGAACCGTGATCAACGAGATCGTCGTGGACGTCGATCATGACAGCGGTCACATCGAAATGAAGATCCACTGGGCCGGCGGAGTTCACACCCCGTTGCGCGTCCGCAAGAACCAGCCGGGACAAAACGGCAATGCCACCGGTGCCGATGCCGTTGAACTGGTCAGGAAACTGGCAACCGGCTGGAACGACGGCCATATCGCGAGCATGCTCAACCGGGCTGGACTGCTGACTGGAAAGGGCAACAGTTGGAATGAGACCCGGGTCAAGAACCTCCGAAGGGAAAACGCCATCCCTGTGTTCTCCCAATGCCAGCCCCGCACATGGAAGACCATGTTGGAAGCCGCAAGCATGCTAGATGTTAGCAACTGCGTCATCAGGACGATGGTCAGAAACAAGATCCTGCCTGCGAAACAGATCGCAAAGAGCGCGCCATGGATGATCGAAGACACGGATCTTCAGCTTCCCGCCGTCCGGAACTACGCCAAACAGGCTAGAACCGGCAAATCCGTCCCATGTAACCACGACACCCAACTCCTCAACCTATGATTATCAACGACGTTGCTTCCTGTCGCAATGTGTTGCGTGCCTCAAACGCTTGGAAAAAGGCACGTTCAGCTGGCCCAAGGACATCGAAGGCGACCGCCGCAAACTCGTGCTCAAACCCACCGCGCTGGCCATGCTCACCGACGGTATCGACCTGCGCGACGGCTTGCAGCGGCCATGGTATGAATTACGATAA
>JANODE010000162.1:0-10466 GCA_031412525.1 Akkermansiaceae bacterium
CGGCTGGGACTCGGCGGAATGCGTTTGGTTTGCCCGCGTGCTCGCCCATTTGCTGCCGGATGAGCCGGAGGTGTTAGGTTTGCTGGCGCTGGTCTTGCACGGACATGCCCGGCGTCATGCGCGGTCGTTCGAGGGAAAATACATGCCACTAACGGAACAGGACACCAGCCGGTGGGACATGGAATCCCTGGATCAGGCGGAATCCACGCTGAGGCGCGCGGCTGCTTTCCGAACTTCTGGCAGGTTCCAGCTCGAAGCGGCCATTCAGTCAGTCCACGCCGCCCGCGCCGTCACCGGCGTTGTCCATTGGCAAGCCATCGCCGGGTTTTATGATGTTCTTGTGCAACACACGCCGGCGCTGGGTGCCCGCATCGGCCGGGCCATTGCCCATGCCCGTTCGAGAGATTCGGCCACCGGCTTGCGAATGCTGGAGGAACTGCCTCAGGAGTCGCTTCTAACGCATCAACCCTATTGGGCCGCGAGGGCACATCTGCTTGCGGAAACCGGACGCGATGAAGAGGCTCGCGCTGCTTTCATCCGCGCCATTGGCCTGTGCGATGATCCGGCGATGGCAGCGTATCTCAGGACAAAGCTCTAAGTCACGCGACCCGCGCTGCGGCCTGATAGTGGTTCAGGTCGGCGCGCATCCTGACGTGGGGGATGCCGTGCAGCAGGATTTCCTCCAGCGGCTCCCAATGCAGGCGTTGAAAAAACCGGGCGTTCTGATGCTGCACGGTTGCTAGAAATTCATGGCAGCCGATGGCATTCGCGGTAGAGACCGCCTTGTAGATCAAACCCGCGCCGAGAGCGCCGAGGCCGTGATAGCACGGCTGCAGGTTGCGGATCGCCACCCCCGGACTGAAGTGGCGGATGCGGCGGTAGTCCATCGCCACGCCGAGCCGCGAGCCATGCCAGACGCCGGGTTTCCGCTCGTCGATGCGCACGACTCCGGCGACGCTGTCCTCCATGCCGGCGATCAGGGTTTTGCAAACAATCGCGATCATCGATTCGTCCACCAGATCGCGGTCGTCGTCGCTGAAGATGCCCTGCTCCTCGCAGAAAATCGCCCGCCGCACCGCGAAGAAGCCGTCGAGATCTTCCGGTATTTTCGCGATTTTGAAAACGAAGTCGTGCGGGCTGTAGGACGGGAAGCGTTCGATGATCATAAGAAATCAGTTGGAGTGTTAGGAAACTGCGTTTGCAGTTCGGGATAGGATGACTTCCTCGCCTGGTGGATTCGAGTCGTGTGCCACGCCCTTCGCGATTTGCAGCGCGATGTAGTCCGCGTCCTCGGCGACGCCGGAAAAACGCGCGGAACCCCACGTGTGCATCCACGGCAGGCCGAGGAAGTAGAGTCCGGGAATACTGGTGACGCCGCGATCCGTTTCGGGAAAGCCGCGCATGTTGAGCACGGGTAGCTTGATGAATTTGAAATTCGGATGGAAGCCGATGCACCAGACGATGGAGGTGATGTTGTTTTCGGCGAAGTTGAGTTCGGTGGGTTCGTGCTTTGGTTCCCACACAGGAACATAGTGAAGTTCTTCCGGAGCATCGAGTTCGTTAGATTCGATGTAATCGTCGATGCGCTGGCAGATGCCGTTGTAGGATTTGTCCGCGCTGTCGAGTTTCGCCGCGACATCCTGGCGGACGGTGAATTTTTCGAAATCGATATCCTCGACGAAACCGTAGAGTTTCACGCCTTCGAGCGCGAATTTCCGGAGATCGATTTCATGGCCGCCGTCGCGACCCGTTAGATAGTGGTTGGTACTGGAGAGAGCCTTCGCCTGATCCGGGTGCTCGGCAAAGGTGGTCTTGTAGTAGCCCATTTCCTCCAGCCAGGTGACAGCGTCCTTGCCGCGATAGCGGCGCGGCGAGCGCGGCGCGTTGCCGAGGCAGAGATGAACCTTGCGGCCTTCGAGATGGAGGTCCTCCATGATCTGGACGCCGGATTGGCCGGAGCCGACGATCAATGTTTCCCCGTCAGGAATCTGCGAGGGACGTTTGTAATCGACCGAATGGATCTGTTTGATGTGCGCCGGAATGCGGTCGGCTCCGGTTGGCACGAAGGGAATGTGGAAACCACCGATGGCGACGATGACATCATCGCAATACCACGTGCCCTGATTGGTGGTGACGCGGAAGTAGCCGTCGCTCTTACTAACAGAAGTGACGGTCACGCCCTCGAGCACGGGCAGCCGGAACTTTTTCGCGTAGCCATCGATGTAGTCCACGATCTCGTCCTTGAGCATGAATCCTTCCGGATCATCGCCCTGATAGTGATGACCGGGCAGGCGGCATTGGTGGTTCGGCGTGACGAGGCAGAAGGTGTCCCAACGCTCGCTGCGCCACGAGTGGGCGACTCGGTTTTTCTCGAAAATGATGTGGTCGTCGATGCCGCGCTGCCTCAGGCAGTAGCTCGCGGAGAGCCCCGCCTGACCGCCGCCGATGATGACGACGGAAATGTATTGGGGATCGGTGAAAGGCATGGTGGGGAAATTTCAGTGGATGTGGAGAATGGTGAGCGGCGTGTCGGGCGGCAGCGCGCCGGCCCAGCGCTCGATGTCGGAAATCGACGCGGAGGCGGCGGTGCAGGAGAAGCCGAATTTCTGTCGAACACGCTCGGACGCCTCATTGAGGGCGATGCGGGAAATCCGGATGAATTCACACGCAGGGAGTTGCTGGCCCGGGGTGAAATATTTTTTTACCACCGAGGAGGGCGAGTAGCATGGCTGGAAACTGCCGTCCGGAAGTTCCGCGATGAAGGTGGTTTCAGGCATGGGAGCAAGGGGTGGGGGTGGTTTTTTCGAATGATGACAGCGAGCTGCAGGCACCGCATTTGGCGCAGCCGGCTTTCACTGTATCAGAAGTCATGCCAGCTTCGGTGAGCATTGCGCCGAGGGGGGCGAGCACGGCTTTCATGAAATCCGGCGTCGGCGGGGCGTGACCCGCGAGCGGCGTGCCGGTGACGGGCACGAAGGGGACGACGAAGGGATAAACACCGAGCGAAATGAGCTGGCGGCAGCCGTCGAGCAGGCCGTCCACCGTATCGCCCAGACCGGCGAGTAGATAGGTGCTGACTTGGCCGCGGCCGAAGACTTTCACGGCGGCGGCGAAGGCTTCCATGTAGTAGGACATAGGGACCTCGGCTTTTCCCGGCATGATCTGGTGACGGACGGATTCGTCCCAGGCCTCCAGGTGCATGCCGAGCGTATCGACACCGTTGGCGCGGAGTTTCACGAACCAGTGGAAGTCATCCGGCGGCTCGCATTGGGCCTGGATGGGAAGATTGGTCGCCTGTTTGATCGCATAAGCGGCGGCAGCGAGAACGGCGGCTCCGCGATCCGGAGTCGGCGGGGTGCCGGTGGTCATGACGACATTGTCGATGCCGTCGAGTCGCTGCGCGGCTACGGCGACCTCGGCGAGCTGCGAGGGGGACTTTTCGCGGATGGTGCGGCCGGCCTTGAGCGACTCGCCGATGGCGCAGAACTGGCAGCGTGTTTCGGAATTTCCATAACGGATGCACGTTTGCAGCAGCGTGGTGGCCAGCACGCGCTGCGAGTGGAGCTGGGCGATTTTCCAATACGGCACGCCGTCTGCCGTCGCGAGTCCGTAGAATTTCGGCTCCGGCGGAAACTGGATGCTGGCGATCTGCTCGCCGTTGCGGAACAGCGCTGCGGTCCCGCTCTCGCTAACAGTTCCGGCGGAAAATGGCGACGATGCCGCGCCGCGGGTGTGGATGGGCACCATGATCGTGGTGCCCAGCACGGTGACCGCCTTGTGATCGGTCGGCCCCGCGCCGCCGCTGCGCGAGGGGGCGGTGGATGGCGCTGAGCCGATACGCAGTCCCGCGGACTGGAGCTCAGAGAGCAACCATTGTTTTTTCGAGAACAGGGCGTTGGGGAAGTCGAGAGTCTGCATCTTGGGAAATTTCAGTGAGGCTGGGCCGCGGTGTTTTATCGACGTAAAGCTCGAACAGATCGGGGCGGCTGTAGTGGCCGACGGAATCCATCATGCGCTTGCGTTTGGTGATGAGGTCGAAGTCGAGATCAGCAATCGCCATGCCTTCGCCGGTGACGATCGGATCGCAAAGATGCGAGCCGTCCGGCGCGATGATCGCGGAAAAACAACCGCCGCGGAGGGCTTTCTGTTTCTGCGGGTCCGGGGTGATTTCGGCGATTTGGTCGTCGGTGAGCCAGCCGGTGGAGTTCACCACGAAGCATCCCGCCTCCAGCGCGTGGTGGCGGATGGTGACTTCGATCTGGTCGGCGAAAATCTGCCCGACCATCGATCCGGGGAACTGCGCGCAGTGGATTTCCTCGCGATCCGCCATCAGCGTGTAGCGGGCTAACGGATTGTAGTGCTCCCAACAGGCTAGCGCGCCGATTCGTCCGACGGCGGAGTCCACCGCGCGGAGGCCGGAGCCGTCACCCTGGCCCCAGACCATCCGCTCGTGGAAGGTGGGCGTGATTTTCCGGCGCTTTAATAACAGATCGCCGCTGGAATCATAAATGAGCTGCGTGTTGTAAAGCGATCCGCCGTCCAGCTCGTTCACGCCGGCCACGAGCACCATGTGGTGGCTCGCAGCGGCGCGGGAGAGCCTTTCGGCAAGCGGGCCGGGGACTTCCACGGCCTCACGATACAATTTCTGATGGGCTTTTCCGGTGGCGAAAGGTGGCTCGACAAAGGAAAAGTACGGATAATAAGGCACGAAGGTTTCCGGGAAAACGGCCAGCTTCACGCCCGCGTCCGCGGCTTCGGCGATGGCCTGGACCATGCGGTCGATGGTGCCGCTCGCGCCCTTGAGGTCGGGGGCGATCTGGATGGCCGCTGCTCGGATGGTTTTCATGATGTTAGACCGTCCACGAATCCATGATCACCGCGTTCGCCTTCTTGTGGAGGAGGATGCAGTCGAGCACGTCGAGCGGGTTGATAGGGATGATGCCGGGAATGAACGCTTTTTCCGTCTGGCCGTAGAGCGCCTGGGTGGAGAACCGGCAGGCATACACCTTGCCGCCTTCCTCCATGAATTTCGCAAGCCGCTGGTTCACGAAAAGATGGCCGGGAAACGCTTCATCTCCGAGCGTGGGGAAGCCGCGCTGGAAGCCCATGGTCACGCCGGGCCCGTACAAAAGGATCGAAGTTTCGTAGCCTTTCCGCAGCAGCCGCGTGGCGGAGAGCGTGTTGACGATCGAGATCGAACCCTCGAAGGCGACGGTGTGGAAGGTGACGAGCGCCTTCTCGCCGGGCTCGGCCTTGAAGTCCTCGAAAACCTTCTCTTCATAATCGACGAGGAAGTCCCCGTCCTTGTGCATTTCTTTATCTACTTTCGGCATGGTCGTATTGGTTTGGAGTTGTTCGCCCAGACGCTGGACGCAGGTGGAACCAGCACCGCGCGGGCCAGTCGTTGCGGCGGTGATGAAATGGAGCGCCCCTATTCGTGCACATCGTTGCGCACGGAATCTGCTTTGCGGAGAGCGATGAAGGAACGCGTCACCATGTCCGCACTGGCGAAAGCGCTCGGGCTTTCCAGCTCAACGATTTCCAGAGCGCTGAAGGGCGATCGCAGGATCGGTGAGGAGACGCGGCGGCGGGTTTCGGAAATGGCAACGAGTCTCGGCTACCAGCCGAATCCGATGATCAGCGCCCTCATGTCCGTCCGGAAAAAGCGCGGTGGGGAGGAAGTTGGCACAGTCGCGCTGGTCACCGATTACCACGGCCAGGGAGGCTGGCGGTCGAAGGATGTCTGCCTGTGGGAATACGAAGGCATTTGCCGCCGGGCGGGCGAACTCGGCTACCGCGTCGAGGAATTCGCGATGAGCGACTACGGCTATGATGGCACCCGATTTGAACGCGCACTCACCACCCGCGGCATCCGCGGGGTGTTGTTAGGATTTTCCCGTGAACGCGAGTCACGGGCCGAGTTGAACATCGCCGGTTTCACGGTCGCCGGACTCAGCACTTACTTCCGCGAGGTGCCGGTGGACCGTGCGAACTTCCATGGTTTCTTCAACGTCCAGCTCGCTCTTGAGGAAATGCGAGCCCTCGGCCACCGGCGGACCGGACTTGTCGTTCCGGAGTTCAACAACCGCATCTCCGGCTTTCTCTGGTCCGGTGGCGCGCTCGACTGGCAGAACCGCCTCGACGAATCCGACCGCTGCACGCCTTTCATTCCCCAAGCGGGAAAGGAGGAACTTCAATTCAAGGAATGGATGAAACGCGAGCGGCCCGACTCTTTGTTAGTTTACAAACTCCCCGTGAAAACCTGGCTCGCCAAATCCGGCCTGCGCGTCCCTGAAGACATCGGCGCGGCCTTCCTCTACCGCACCAACGACGAGATGACAGCCGGCCCAGGCATCGACGGAAACCTTCAATCCGTCGGTGCCGCCGCCTTCGATCTCGTCGTGGAAGGCCTCCACACCCACCGACTCGGCCTGCCGCGGCACCCGAAAGACGTGCTGATCAAGGGCGAGTGGAAAACGATCTGCTAGAGACCGCCTCCTCTATTTGTCCGGCACAATTTCCATCCATTCGAGGGGCGTGGACATCCTAGCAACTGGAGCGCGGAATTCATTCCGGGGCGCTGGCGGAATGGCTTCCAATGCCGCTAAGGATCGGAAACTCAAGGAGGGGCGGAATCCGTCCGCCCAGCCCATGAAAAGGCCAATTTTAGGGAGAAATCCGCGATTCATTGTCATAACATGGACACGGCGGACGGATTCCGCCGCTCCTTGTTGGGATTTCTCACCTCATCCAAAATGAGGACGAGCCTGAACGGACGATTCGGATCTTCCCGACTAACTTGAAGTTACTCCAAGTTCCACACCCAGCGCATGCGCGGGTTCAGGCGCTCAAAGACATTTGAATGGATTCCCCGCTCCAGTTGCCGCATCCCTGCCAATGCGCGTCTCCGCGCATTGGGATCTACCTGTGGAAACCCACAAACAGGATTCCCATCAATCTTCAGGCTGGCTTGCTTCGGCTCTTGGTAAAAACCGAAGCAAGCCACCCTCTGCAATGCACACACAGAAATCAATACACAGGGCTCTTCACCACCCTAGCAGACTGGCGACCGCCGTGCGCAACGCCGCTTCCAGAACGGCTGCCTCGGCATGGGTGAGGGGAATGGTGACCTTGCGCAAGGACTTGTCCGCCACGTCCTGACGGGAAATGGAAACCATGTAGGGCGCGCGCTCCGGATCGTCACGGACGACCAGCTCGAAGGCGCTGCTGGCCTTTTCTGCCTGATGGAAAAGCTTCGCTTCCGGCATTCGCCCTTGAAGCACGGCGAGCGCGGCACCGATGTCTGAGAGGCCCCACTTCATGGTGATCTTCTGGTCCCAGTCGAACTGCTTCTCGCCGGCCTGTGCCGCGGCATCGACGAAGACGGCGGCTTTGGAGCGGTTCAGGCCGAAGCGGACAACCCCGCCGCTGCCACGGGAGTTCGGCTTGTAGATTGCGTAATCCGGAGTGCGCTCGGTGGCGAAACCTTCAGTGCGCGTTCCGTTGGGGGGAGTGGAGGGGCTGGATTCAATGACGCTTTCTTTCATGGGGATCTGCTTGGTTGGTGATAAGCATTTGAACACCCATTCAAAAAAGCTCAAGCATAAAGATGGTCAGGCGAACACTTTTTTGAGCAGGGAATTCTCAATTGCCATCCGGCTTCGACAGATCCTTCACCGGGCTGAGCGCATACTTGAAGTCAGCCGCCGCATCCGGCTTCGAGGGATCAAAAGGCTTCACATCATCCGCCAACATAGCGGCGAGCGGCAGTTCGTCCTTCCGGATTCCTTCGACCACGCACTTCGCGATTTCATAGCTACCGAAATTGTTATGATGCGTGCCGTCCTGGAACGCGGCGTTCAAATCCTTGCCGAGGCCGACGTAGAGCTGCTGGCTCATCGCGTGGAGATCGATCAACGGAGCTTTCTCCTTTTCCGAGACACGCCTCACCGCGTCGGGGTATCCGGCCAGGGTGTTTTTGGCGACCCCACCCTTGCGTTCCATCGAGGTCACCAGCACCGCCGTGCCTCCTTTTCCTTGAATGGTCTTCACAAGTTTGCCGAGATTCTCCTCATACCGATCCAACGCGTCCGGAGACTTGCTCTTCATGTCATTGTGGCCGAACTGGATGAAAACGTAGTCGCCCTTCTTCATCTCCGCCTCGACCTTCGCCACCCTTCTAGCGGAAAGCGAGCTGCCTAACGACTCGCCGGATTCCGCGTGGTTGGCGATCGCGACTCCGGGTTTGAAAAACCGGGGAAACATCTGGCCCCAGGAATTCCACGGCTCGAAGGGTTGGTCCGTCACGGTAGAATCGCCTAGCAGCCAGACGGTGGTCGCAGCCGGAGCGGGAGCGATTTCCAGCGCCGCCACGCAAGGCCGCGGACCGTTGAATTCGAGGGTGAGCTTGTTGTCCCAATGCAGATAGGGTTTTTCCCGATCCTTCAATCCCACCCGGCCTCCCGGAAAGTCCGGCTGGCGCACATTGACGGTGAACTTCCGGCTCGCCTGTTCGCCATCGGCGGTCACCACGTTTTCCAACATCAGCCGCCGCGACTCCGACTTCACGGTGGTGTCCGATTCGCCCGCCGGATCCCCTAGCAGCACCGTCACGTCGTAATTCCCCTGCGGCACTGCCACGGAAAAATAGAATCCGCCCTCGCCCGTCACGAAATCCCCCTTCACCGGATCGCCACCGCGGCTTTCCGCCTTCACCGGGAAACCCAGATCGAAACCGTAACCTTTTTCGGAAGTGAAAACATCCTCCTGAGTCACCGCGGTGAATCCGGCTGCGGAGCCTGCCATGCCGAAATCGAATTTTAGCGGCCTGGCATCCTGACCGGAGACGAGAATAGCTGAGGAAACCAAAAGCAATGAGGTGGGAACACTGATCACCTCGATAGTATAAGCGACGGAAATTCCTGTGTCCCCGAGTTCGGCATCACCCGTTCGGAGCATTCCGCGAACCCGGCAAACGCCATTTCGCGCTTGGGTTGCGGGATTCCAGTAACCTAGAATCTCGACCGCCGATGTCCCCGCCGAATCTTAGTGAAAAACTCCTCGCCTCGGTCTCGCGGGATTTTTTCCGCCCGCTGACCCGGCCGTCGGCGGCGATCTACGTCGACTGCGCGGAACGCCTGGCCGACGTCGCGGGCGAGGCGGGAAGGATTCCTCACGGCGAAGCCATCGCCCTGATCCGCGAAATCCTCGCGGCGCATCCGGACATCGTGCTCGACGACGACGAGGGTGCCTCCCTCCGCGACGCCCGCCAGCGCGCAGGCCAGTTTTTCAACCGCCTCTGCGATTCCCGCTGGCTCGAGGACCAGCAACTCGGCCTGCACGAACGCTGGGCGCTGGTTTCCCCCGGCCTGCGTCCGCTGCTGCGGCTACTGCGCGAACTCGCCGAGGATGAAATCGCCGAGCTCAAAACCTTCGCCGACACCGTCCGCGGCGTTTGCGAAACCCTCGAACGCCCGAACATCCTCGACCCGCGCCTGCAAGAGCCGGACGAAATACGCAGCACCGTCACCGACTGCAACGCCCGCCTCGAAAGCGCGATCCTCCAGCTCCACAGCGTGGAAAAGCTGATCTCCCTCTTCGACCGCCGCCAGCGGCTCAGCGACTCCCCGGCGGAAACCCTGCGACTGCTTTACGCCGAGTTCGGCGCGGGCCAGCACATGGTCTGTTACGACGCCCTTCGTAGAAACGGCCTGCTGCCCCGGCTCCAGATCCTGCGCTCCTACATCGCCGACCGCCGCGATGATCCGTTAGTCAAGGAGCGCCTGGCAGAAGGCCTTGCCGCCCACTATCACTGGGACGAAAACGAATCCTACCACCGCGCGGAAAAAGCCCTGCGCAATCTCGAGCACCGGCTCTCCGCCATCCGCCTCGTCGCCGATGCGATCGACGCCCGGATGGCCTCTTTCAACCAGCTTTCCCAACAGCGCTATCGCTATCAAACCGAGCTCCGCGGCCGCCGCCCGGAAATCATCAAAGCCTATTGCGATGCGATCAACGCCGCCCACGAAGGCACCCGTCTCGCCGCCATGCGCGACGCACAGCCGGACTTCGCGCCGCTCGTTCCCGAGGTGAAATTCTTCTTCGGCAGCGAGTCGCTTGCCCGCACCCGCCGCGTCAAAGCACCGGCTGATCTAACTTTTGGCAACGACTCCGGCGGTCGCGATGAAACCGCCGAGGAAACGCTCGCCGCCCTCCGCGAACGTCAGCGCCTCGCTCTAACACCCCAACGCGCCGCCCGCCTCGTCGCCCGCCTACTGCCGGAGAAAACCAGCGTCGTCATGACCTCGGATTTCGCTGCAACCGATCTCGATGAAATGCTCGATCTGCTCGCCATCGCCGCCTACGAGCACGCCGTCACCGCCGACGGCCAGCGCGTGAAATGGAGCATCGACGGCCCCGGCAAAATCACCGGCCTCACTCCCGAAAAAATCCCCGCCGACCCCCAC
>JANODE010000163.1:0-7124 GCA_031412525.1 Akkermansiaceae bacterium
TTCCCTCAAGGTCGGCCTGCAAACGCGGAATGATTTCATCAACGGCATCGGCCTCTACAACACGGAAAAACGCGAACGCTTCAACACCATCAAAAAAGACGATGTCTATCAGGGAAGTCTCGGCGTGTTCGCCACGGGCGAGTATCACGTGAATGACTGGTTCCGTCTGCAGCCCGGCCTGCGTGCCGATGGCTTCTACTTCGATGTGGACAGCAATGATCCCGCGAACTCCGGCACGGAAGCCGACGCCATCGTCAGCCCGAAACTCAGCCTCATCTTCGGCCCGTGGTCAGATACCGAATTTTATCTGAACGCCGGCACCGGCTTTCACAGCAACGACGCCCGCGGCGTCACCCTCGGCCTCGATGGCGCGGATCCGTTAGTCCGGACCTACGGCTATGAAATCGGCACCCGCACCGAGGCTCTTGAAGATGTGGTCAGCACGCTCTCGCTTTTCTATCTGCACAGCGATTCCGAGTTGATCTACGTGGGCGACGCGGGCTCCGCCGAGGCCGGACCTGCGTCCGAGCGATTTGGTGTCGAGTGGTCCACCTATTGGCAGGCGACCAACTGGCTGATGCTCGATCATGAAATGACCCTGGCCGAGGCAAAGCTGTTGGACGTCGGGCCCGATGATGAAATTCCCGGTGCGGTTCCCTTCGTGATGAATACAGGGATCACGCTTGGCAAAGAAGAAGGCTTCTTCGGCACCCTGCGCTCACGCTATTTCAGCCCGCGGCCGTTGATCGAGGATGGCAGTGTGGATTCGCGCCAGAGCTGGCAGGTAAGCGCCCGCGTCGGCTACCGGAAGAACGATTGGGAAATCGCCGTGGACTGCCTCAACCTGCTAGGCCGTGATGACAATGACATCGAGTATTTTTATGCCTCACGTCTTCCCGGTGAAGCGGTGGGCGGAGTGGAGGATGTCCATCTCCATCCGGCGGAGCCGCGCACGTTCCGGATCTCGCTGACGCGCAAATTCTAATCGTTCCAACAGGAGCTGGCGGCAAGACCGACCTCACATCGGTGGGATTTCCGCCAGCGCCTTGTCCAGGCGTTCCTTCGTTCCGTGGATCGCGCACCAGTTTTCGATGTAAGGCATGTCGAGGAAATCGGTCCCCTGCACGGCGAGCACGTCCCGCGCGTCGTCCAGGTCCTTGTTGCGTCCCCAGCGGAGTTTCTGGATGACGACGTCTTCCGGGCTTGGAAGCCAGGTGTGGCGATCCAGCAACGGAACAAATAGTTTTCTTCTTCGTCCGAATTCCTCCTGCCTGGACGAAAGGATCGTCAAAAAGTTCGAACAGCTCGACCTTCATGTTAGGCTTCGACTTCGTGACACCGACCTGGCGGCATCCCCAAGTCAGTGTGTCGAATTGCGCTGGCGGGTCGAACACGAGGAGGGGCTCCAAGGCTTCCATCACCGCAGCGATTCCACCGCCGACGTGAACCGCGACAAGAAGATCAACACCCCGGGTGGACCGGGGAATGCCGTAGGCTCCCGCCGCGATCGCCCCTACTGCCATGAACGGCACTCCGGTGGCCTCGGTTGCATCCAGAACAAGCACGGCAAGCTGTTCAAGGTTCATGCGGATTACCGTTTCTCAGTGACATAGAGTCCGTGGTCACGAACCCGGTCCAGTCGCGCCAGCCAACGGCTAACCTCTTCCCAGCCCTCGGCCTGGTCGCTTGTTCCAAGCCGGTGCATGGCCCCGGCGAGCATCATCCCCATCTGGCGGTTCGAAAGTTCAAAGACTTCCTTGAGCCGCTCTTCAACAGACATCTCTCGTGCCCTCAGCACCTTGTCGCGGTAGATCGCATCCTGAAGTTCCTTCAGCGCGGCGGGGTTGTCGTGCGGCTTGACCCTTTCGGACGCGAAGATAATGCCAGAACTCGCGGGAGACAATCCCGCAAGTGGAGACTTCCTCGTGTCGGTCACCACTTCATCCATCGTGCCATGGCAAAAACCGCGGCGGCGGATGTGCCTGCGATTCCCAAGATCAGCCAGAAACCCAGATTGCCGCTCTCCAGCGACACAGGCAGCTTCACGTTCATCCCGAAAATGCTGAAAACCGCGGTCGGCACCATCAGGGCGATGGTCACGAGCATCAACCGCTTCATGGTCGAGTTAAGGTTGTTGCTCACCACGCTGACCCGTGCGCCGACGAGGCTGGACAAGACGTGGCTGTAGGTGGTGGCCATCTCTTGGCACTGGGCGTTCTCGATCGTTAGATCATCGAGGAATTCACCATCCTCAACGGTGAAACGCAGGCGCGCACCGGTGGCCTTGAGCTTCTCGACCACCCGGCCGTTGCTGCCGATCGCGTTGAGATAATAGACCAGGCTTTTCTCTAACGTGAACATGTGGAGCAAGTGCTTGTTCTCCATCGACTGGTTCACTTTCTGTTCGAGTTCTTCCGCAATCATGTTGAAGACCTGAAGGTGCTCTTCGAAGTGCCAGATCGAGCGATAGATGATTTTGAGAACCACATCCCGCAGGCTGTTGAGCTGGCGGAAATGTTTACCCTCGAAGCGGAGATTGTCTTCCGCCACGACGAGCACCAGTCGATCGGAGAAAAGGAACATGCCTACCGAACTGATTTTGAAATAGAAATTGTCGGCAGCGGAATACTGCTTGGGGCGCTTGATGATGATGGCGGCGTGCTCCGGTTCGAATTCCACACGGCCGAGTTCGTTAGGATCCAGCGCCGAAGCAAGGGTGTGTCGATCCAGGCCCAGATCGTCCACCAGGTGCTGCCGCTCGGTCTCCGTGGGATCGATGTAAAGCAGGACACGGGCATCTTCCGCCTCGGTCTCGACGAGCTGGCGGTCTTGGATCTCCATCCGGCGAAGCATGCGGACAGTCAGTCGAACAGTGCCGTATTTGTCAACGCGCGGTGCGATCTGCGGGCTTCCCAGCGGACAGCGGTTGATCTAGGAATCGCGCCGTTCATGATGCGTCTTTTCCTCGGCCTGCTGATCCTGGCCACCGCAAGCGCGGTGGTGCCGAAGTTTTTCGTAATCGGCTTCACGCACATCCTGCCAGGGGGGCTCGATCACATCCTGTTCATCCTCGGCCTGTTTTTTCTAACGAAGAATTTCACAACGCTGTTGTTCCAGATGACGCTCTTCACGCTGGCGCATTCGCTAAGCATGAGTCTATCAGTTTGCGGCATCCTGACCGTTCCCACGCGAGGCGTGGAAATCGCCATCGCGCTGAGCATCGCCTTCATCGCCATTGAAAATCTTTTCTGCGACCGCCTCACCCGTTGGCGACCGGCCGTGGTGTTCGGATTTGGTCTCATCCACGGTCTCGGATTCGCGCATTCGTTCAGCGGGCACCCATTGGTTCCAGGCGATTTCCTGCCAGCCTTGTTCAGCTTCAATCTTGGGATCGAAATGGGTCAGGTCGCCGTTGTCGGTCTGGCGTATGCAGTGCTCGGAGTGTGGTGGAAACGGGATTCTTACCAAGCACTCATCGCGCGACCAGCGTCCGCGATCATCGCTGTGTCCGGGCTGTATTGGGCGGTTGAGAGGAGCTTGTGATGCTGTTAATGCTTCAGACTATCAGAAAAACCTAACCGGCTTTTCATAGATCGCGAGAACGATGCAGCCGGCCTCCGCGGTTCCACGGTGGACGGTGCCGGGTGCATGGATGCGGAGAGTGCCGGCTTCGATTCTACCGTGGCAATCCTGCTGACTGCCGCTGAGGACGAGGATGTGCTCATAACCTTCGTGCACATGCGGCGGGATGGGTGCCGTCTCCCGGAAACGCAGCAGCGCGGCGGTCGGTCCAGTGATGCCATCGCCGTAGAGACGATGGATGTCGACTCCGTCGCGGAAATACTCCCATGCGTAGTCATCCTGATTTCTAACGATCTGGAAGAGGTTCCCGAGCTCTACGAGCGGGGTGAATGCAGTGCCGGATTCGCCATGGCCGGTGGTCATGGCGATAGAGTCTGGATGAGTTGGGTGGAATTCGCAACCGCGCCGAAGACGCCGCCCTGCATTTTGATCATTTTGAGCGCTGCGAGGTGGTTGCCATGGTCAGTGGCGGCCGTGCAGTCCGACAATAACAGGCATTCGAATCCGCGGTCATTCGCCTCGCGCATGGTGGTGTGGACGCAGACGTCTGTCGTGATTCCTGCCAGAATGAGGTTCTGGATGCCTTTCTGACGGAGCAACATGTCGAGGTCGGTCCCGTAGAAGGAGCCTTTGCCCGGCTTGTCGATGATCGCCTCGCCGGGTAGTGGAGCGAGTTCGTCGATGATGTTCCAGCCGGGCTCGCCGCGGGTGAGGATGCGGCCGCAGGGTCCGGCGTCGCCGATGCCGGCACCGATCCGCTGGCTGCGCCAGCGCTTGTTAGCGGGCAGGTCCGATAGATCGGGGCGGTGACCCTCGCGGGTGTGCATCACGTGGTAGCCGAGTTTCCGAGTCACCTCGAAGACCGTCTTGATCGGCTCGATGGGCGCGCGGGTGAGTGAAAGGTCGTAACCCATTTGATCGACATAGCCGCCGGGGCCGCAGAAATCGATCTGCATGTCGATCACGAGAAAAGCGGTGTTCTCCGGACGGAGGTCGCCGTTATAGGGCCAGGGATAGGGATCGGCATCGACGTAGGGCATGGTGTTCGCTGGATGATTGGAGGTTGGGATGGAAAGGGCTCGTCCGAAACCGGCCCCGAGGCTTGGGGGAAAGACCTCGGGGCCGGTCGGAGTGCAGCAACCCTACCGCAAAAATTTTCAGGACTTGGCGAGCACGCCATCGTCCATTTCCTCCTCGCGTTCCTCTTCGGCGTGGGAAGTTTCGACAACGGGTGACACGACGGCCAGCTTCGACGCGGCCATCAGGATGAAACCGACGATCAAATAGCTGGCCGCCATCGCCGGACTCTGTGCGATGCCGAGGCGGTCGCCGTGCATGAATCCGAAGAAGGTCATGACTGATCCCGCGATGGCGAAACTGCCGGCCTTGAAGAAATTCCGATCAATGATGAACACCGCGATTGCACCGAGCATCAAGCCGCCAAGGATCGAACCGCCACCGAGGATTTCAAGGCCGTGGAACATGACCCCTTCGTTTTTCATCGCAGCGAAGAGCGCCTCTTTTTTCTCAGGGGTGAGCGTGGCAAGGACGGTCCCGGAGGCCGCGAGTGCGCCGGTCATCAGGGTCACCACCCAATGGGCGAGGTGCGGCACGAGCGAGAGCACGATGGCGGGTGCATGGCGTTTCGGGGTTTCTTGGAAGGCTTGAGAGCCGATCAACATGCCGATGAAAAGCAGGATCGGCAGGATGGCGACGATGGGAATGAGTGCGAGCATGACTGAAACGATGCCGAACCATGTTAGGAAAATCACCGCGACTCCGGTGGCCGCGGAATATCCGATTCGGCCGCCCATCGATTTCCAGCCGGGATGGCCGATGTAAACCGCGTTGATGAACGGATTGCCCATGACGCAGCCGATAAGGCTGATGACCCCATCGGCTGTTAGGACGCGTGTGGTCGGGAAGGCATCACCCGCCACCTCGGCGCTCTCCACGTTGTCGAGTGCCTCCACGAGGTCATAGATGCCGAAGGGAATGGCCGTTACTAGCAGTATACCGAGGAATTCAAAACCACCGAAAACATGTCCGAACGCGGGCAATGGGACGTTGAAACCGAAGCCTTTGAGCGAGTCACTCAGGGCGGTGACCGTCATGCCGCCGTAGTTAAGGCCGAAAAGATTCGATCCCCAGGCGATCAACGTCCCCACGGCGATGGCGACGAGTCCTGCGGGAATGCCCTTGTATTTCACTCCGCCGAACCAGCTCAGCAGGATCACGGCGAAACAGGTGAAACCGACCACGGGAGTTAGAAACATTTCCACCGCCGGTTTCATCGAGATGAAGGTGATCGAAACCCCGGCCAGTGTGCCTAACAGGGCGGCGCGGGGTGTGATTTTACGGATCCAGGGACCGACAAAACCACCGATCATGAGCACAAAGCTCTGGATGAACACCCACGTCAGGCCGGCTTCCCAGCCCTTGATGGCGCTGCCCGTCTGCAGCGTGATTGGCAGCATGATGACGAAGACCACCACAAACATGTGCGGCACGCTCGTCCCTGAGGGCAGTGCGCAGACGTCGGTGCGTCCGGTTTGTTTCGCGAGCTTGTAGGCGAGCCACGCGTAGTACCCGGTGCTCAGGCAGAGCATCAGACCGGTGGCGGGCAGGATACGGCCGAAAACGATTTCCGGCGGCATTTTCAAAACAAACAACAACAGTCCGGTGAGCGTCAGCAGGTTGACGAGGATGTTCGTCCCGAACCCGAAGAAGGCGTTCCAGTCGCCCGGAACCCAGATTTTAGGTTTGAATGTGGTGGTCATGATCTCAGTTTTACTAGAATTGGTTGATTACAGGCAGTGGCGGTTCATTCGAGCACGGAAAGGATGGCGGAGGATTCGGAAACCCAGCCGAAAATGCCGCCCTGGGCCTTGATCATCTTGAGTCCCATTTCCTGGAATTCCGGGAAATAGGAGCCCACGCAATCAGACGGGACGAGACATTCGTAGCCACGGTCGTTGGCCTCGCGGACAGTGGTATTGACGCAGACTTCAGTGGTGACGCCGGTGACGACCAGCTGGGTGATGCCGCGGTTCTGGAGGATGGCGTGGAGGTCGGTGGCGAAAAACGCACCCTTGCCCGGCTTGTCGATGACGGGTTCACCGTCGATCGGATAGAGTTCCGCGATGATGTCATGCCCCACCTCGCCGCGGATCAGGATACGTCCCATCGGGCCGGGATCACCGATGGTCTTGGTGGATTTTCCACGGACCTTCTTCGCGGGTGGAAGGTCTGCCAGATCAGGCCGGTGTCCCTCGCGGGTGTGGATTACCTGGAGTCCCGCCGCCCGCCAGGCGGCGAGGAGTTTCTGATTTGGACCGATGGTGCGGCGAAGTTGTGAGACATCATTTCCTAACATTTCACCGAATCCGCCGGGCTCGAGGAAGTCGCGCTGCATGTCGATGATCAGCAGCGCGCACTGCGAGGGGACGAGCTCGAAAGGATAGGGCTCCGCGGGTATCGGTTTGGTTTCCATCCTGGTAGGTTCAGAAAAAGATGCTGATGCCGGTGTGGAACTGGAAGAG
>JANODE010000164.1:0-74095 GCA_031412525.1 Akkermansiaceae bacterium
CGGATGGGAACCGGAGAATTCTCCGCGATGCCGTAGGGTGTTAGCGGCCGGAAAGGGGAGTTGCACGGCAAGGCAGCGAATTTCCCGGGGGAGAATTTCATCAATGGCAACATGCGGTTGATTTCTATCGGTTGGGTCAGAAATTCCTTGCCCGGCTCCTGCCACCGCGCAAACTCGCGCTCATGGGAGCGAAAAAGAAGATTCACCCGGAAGATGCTGGTTACGTAGCCAGGCAAATTGCTTGCCCGAGGTGCGGTGAAATTACACGGGCAACCGCCAATTTGTGTGGGAAATGCTCCTATGTATTCAGTGCGGCGGACAAGCGCCGGCTTGTAAGTGGAGGAGTTAGGTCCGGAATTACCCGGAATGGACGGGTTAGGAAAATCGAGGTGTCGATTTTCGTGAGGGAAATGGCAGAACGTGGCTTCAAGTATATCCGTCACGTGGACGGCATCACCGGAAAATTGGTTAGAAACGAAGACGATCCACAAATCGAAAAGCTCGACCTTCAATTCGAAGCGATACCAAGAACAGCGGACGGAATTCACGTCACCCAGACCAGTCCCCAGATTCAAGTATCCATGTCTTTGGACAAGTTTCTGGAGCTTACGGGGATCAAGCCCTGATTTCCGGTGCCCTGGCCCGGAGGAGAAATCACGAATCTCCAATTTTCCAATCATTAAGCGAACGGTTGGATTGATGATTGGGTGAGTCGCAGCATCCGCGTTGGAAGACGGAGCGAATTCCCTCCTCGCCAATCCGCGAGGCTTCCTGTTGGGTTTGCGACGTTATGCAGAGTTCCCATGTTCCCCATCAGCCGGTCAACCATGTGTTCGTGGATTTCGAGAACGTGAAGTCGGTGGATGTGGCGGTGGTGGGAGGGAAGAACCTGACGTTTCACCTGTTTCTCGGCCCCCATCAAAAGAAGCTGGATGTTGAGGTGGTGGAGGCGCTGTTGGACAACGCGCAGGCGGTGCGGCTGTTGCGCAGTCCGAAGGCCGGGAAGAACGCGCTCGATTTCGTGTTGGCCTATCACCTCGGGCAGGCGGTGCTTGGCGATCCGAAGGGGTATTTCCACATCGTGTCAAAAGACACGGGCTTCGACGCGCTCGTGGACTTGCTGAAATCGAAACAAGTGAAGGTGAAACGGCACGCGGACTGGAGCAGTCTGAATTTCAACGGTCTGCCGAAGGCCGAGGTCGAGACGAAGATCCTCGTGGCCAAAGCCTTGTCGGCGGATGCGGAGAAGCTGCTGGCGGATTTGAAGAAAACCGTTTCCACCCGGCCGAAGCGCAGGAAGGGTTTGCTAGGCCGGGCATCCACCGTGTTAGGCAAAGGAAGTTCGGAGTCGAAATGCGAGGCGCTGGTCGAGGAACTGACAAAGGGTGGGAAACTGGCGGTCGATGAGAAGGGCTCGGTTAGCTATTCGCTTTAGGGGTGAGGAAGAATGGAGAAATCACGAATCTTCAATTTTCAAATCATCAAGCGGAAGGTTGGATGGATGATTGGCGATTGTTAATTTTGGATTTTTGAAGGGAGGGTGCGTTTGATTCGCGGGTTGATCCGCTGGTGGATTCATGGCAGTCTCCGAGCATGAGCGCTGCGGTTATTCCTTCTCCCGGAAGCATCAGGGCTTTTTGCGAGGCTCACGCGATAGCGCGGCTGAGGCTTTTCGGGTCGGCGGCGCGGGAGGATTTTGACTCGAAGCGGAGTGATGTGGATCTGTTGGTGGAATATGAACCGGGCAGACATCCGGGTTTGAACCATTTCCGGATCGCTGAGGAATTGTCGGAACTCTTCGGGCGCAAGGTGGATCTGAACACGCCGGCGATGCTGGGGCCGCATTTGGAGAAGATTTTGCCGGAGGCGAGATTGCTATATGGGGAAGCGTGATCTCTGGAGACACTGCTGCAAGTGAAGTGCGACAAGTCACGGCTCTGGTGTCTTCTGTCTCTCTTTTATCGACAATCCACGATCCCCTATCTCTTCCACGAACGAGGCAATCCGGCTGAGCTGGTGCCACCTGACGCCAGAGGTAGAATGGGAAGCGGTGGCGCGGAGGATTCAGACTTTGAAGCAAGGCCGCCATTCAAAGATTGATTGATTGATTTGGTGCCCATAAAAGCCTAGGTTCCATTCGTTCGCAGGATACAGGCGGGTTTTCAAATTCGATCCACCATGCCCCAGCCCGAAGAGAAAAGCTTGTTGGAAGAGCGTGCTGCTGAGAAACGAGCGGCGCGCAATGAGGATCTGGCTCGACTGGAAAGTGGAGTGAGCCCGGAATTGTTGCAGCGCGAAAATTCGATATTCCCAATGTATTTTTTGCGAACGCCCGCATCTCCAATCTCAAGCAAGCGGTGGGACGGTAGTGGCGAAGGGCACCCGTCCAGAAGATGGGAACCGGAGAATTCTCCGCGATGCCGTAGGGTGTTAGCCTGGAAAGAGAAATTAAACCGCAGATGGACGCAGATTCACGCAGATCATTAAAGAGTTGTGTTGATTGGAGCTCTCACCCGGAGGGTCAACAGCCAATTTCCCGAAAGCCCTCTTGAGATCAATGTCCATCTGCGTTCATCTGCGGTTCATTTTCCTCTTTAGGGTTTGATAGAGGAGTGGAAAAGTCACCCCCGGCGTCGCAGCGCTATGCCGTGACAAGTCCGGCGTCGTTACACTATGCCGGGACAAGTCCGGCGTCGTTGCACTAGGCTGGGACAAGTGAAGTGCGACGGTCACAGACGCGACGCTACAAGGGGGACTTTCCTAGCAGAACCGGCAGGCGGGCGATGAGCCATGGGTGATCCGACTTTTTCCTCAATGCGCATTCCCAGATGGTGACGACGTGCCAGCCGAGGTCGCGGAGGGCGTTTTCGTTGCGGAGGTCGCGGGCCATGTTGCCTTCGATCTTGGCCTTCCAAAAAGCGCTGCGGGATTTCGGGAGGCGGAAGTAGGAGCAGTTTTCATGGCCATGCCAGAAGCAGCCGTGCACGAAGATGACCGTGCGGTATTTCGGCAGGACGAGGTCGGGTTTTCCGGGCAGGGATCGGTTTTTCGGACCGTGGACGGTGAAGCGGTAGCCGAGCCGGTGGAGCAGGCACCGCACGGCCAGCTCCGGCTTGGTGTTCCGCCCGCGAATGAGGGACATGACTTCGGATCGCTTTTCCGGGGTGAAGACGTCCATGGGCTGGAATCAAGACGAGAAGAGGTGGGTTGCAAGGGTGGAGAGTTTGAAGAGGGGGGAATTGACGATTGTTGATTTTGGATTTTGAAGTGGCGAAACGGCTCTGATCAGAAATCCACAATCGGAGTTCATCAATCGTCATTCGAGCGGCACAGGTTGAAGGTGGATTTGGAGTGCGACGCGCTGCTACACGTTGGGACGATTCTTCTGGGTGCAGGTGAATACCGCTCTTTTTTCCAGCCCGCATGATTCCAGCTTGCTCCACGGAATCAGGGTCTCGGGATTGATTTTCAGCTGTGCCATCCATCTGGCACCTCAGCTTCAAGGGCGTGCTCGATCTGGTGGTCGCCAGTCACGAAAGCTTCCGTGCCCACGCCGGCGGGCCGCGCAAGCGCGCCGAGGCGTTTGCCAATCTGCTGGAAACCTGTGCGACCAAGCGAATCGATTTGAGGCCGTTCAGGAGTGAGCCCCGAGCTGTCAAACGAAGACCGCAAAGCTATCAGCTACTCACCGAGCCAAGAGGCCGGTTTCAGGAAATCCATCATCGCAGCCGCTACCAGAAATCGGCTTAATCCCGTGCCATTCAGGACTGGCCATGATCCACCAAAGACTCGTCCTGTCATGATCCGTCTCGGAAGAATCACCATTCACGCAAAGCACAATCCTCTCGTAGCTTCCATTGTAATTCCGGATCGACGCTGGATTTGTTGGAGCACAAAAAGATAGTCGCTCAATTTACCTATCTTCCAGGGTGTAATTTCTGCGTGAGAACCGCCGTCCGTCGGGCTATTCAATCTGGAGGCCGTTCGGGCAGCAGTGCCGGCCAGCCGTTTCTTTCCAAGCCAAATCTTGATCATGAAGTCATATGCCCAATTCTCTTGTTTTCCACGTTGCCTTGCAGTTTTATTCGCCTCGTCCGCTTGGGTTTATGCTGAGCAGAGACGTCCGCCAAACATCATTGTCATCCTCAGCGATGACGTCGGCTGGGGTGACTTGGGTTGTTATGGTTCCACACAAATCAAAACGCCCAGCCTGGACGCTCTTGCCCGCCAAGGGATGAGATTCACCGATGCACACGCCTCGGCAGCGGTCTGCACGCCTACCCGATATTCGATGCTCACGGGCCAGTATTCGTGGCGGGTCGATGCCGTGGGCCTCAACAAGGGGGTCGCGAATGGTGGATCGCCCCTGCTCATACCTACCACTACCGTCACCTTGCCGAAATTGCTGAAGACCGCCGGCTACCGCACTGGCGCGATAGGCAAATGGCATCTCGGCTTCGGCAACTCGAAGCCGGACTACAACAAGGACCTCACCCCGGGACCGCTGGAAATCGGCTTCGATGAGTTTTTCGGGTTTCCCGCCACGAACGACCGGATTCCCACTGTTTTTATCCGCGACCATCGGGTGCTAAACCTCGATCCCCAGGATCCGATCGAATACACCTATCAAGCTCCGGCCGAACCTAACAGCCCGCTGAAAAAATACTCGTCGGGCGGGTCGCGCATCGGCTGGGTTTCCGGTGGCAAGGCCGCGCAATGGAAGGATACCGAGCTCACCGACACCTTCACCCGGGAGGTGGTCGCCTTCGTGGAGAGAAATCAAAAGAATCCGTTTTTCCTCTACTACGCGCCGCACAACGTGCACGCTCCGGCGGTCCCGAACCCCCGCTTTGCCGGGTCTTCGGGTTTGAGCAAACGAGCGGACACCCTGGTGGAGCTTGACTGGTCGGTCGGCGAATTGATGAAAACCCTCGAGCGCCTGAAACTATCAGAAGACACCCTGGTGATCTTTTCCAGCGACAACGGAGCCTACATCACGGATGAAAAAGGGCATAAGCCGAATGGCCCATGGCGCGGGGAAAAATCGCAACTGTGGGAAGGTGGCCATCGTGGCCCACTCATCGCCCATTGGCCCGGGCAGATTCCGCCCGGCATCTCTGACGAGTTAGTGAGCCTCATTGACTTGCCCGCCACCGCCGCGGCGATTGTTGGAAGCAAGCTCGCCGCTGGTGTCGCACCTGATAGTTTCAACCTGCTGCCTTTATTGTTAGGGAAACCCAATCCACATCCGCGGGAACACCTGATTGTCATGAGCGGCAACGGTGCACTGGCCGTCCGTCACGGTAAGTGGAAGTACATCCCGGATCTCAAGACAGCCAATGGATGGAAAAGTTCTGGCAAAACAGACGAAGCCACCTCAGCCAAGGCGGGCCTCTACAACCTGGAAAATGACCGCGGCGAAGTCACCAACCTCAGTGTGAAAGAGCCGGAAATCGCAGGACGCCTCGCAAGGGTTATTGAAAAGACCCGCTCGACTCCAGTTACTCGTCCCGAGTGAGGTTTCGTCAAGGAATCAACGGTTTCAACGGCGTTTTCCCATCCTTATCGATGGGATAGAGCGCTCGATGTTTCTCCAACTGCTCGACCAGGCCGCGCATCATGCGGCTGAGTTCGGCCGCCTCGCTGCCGGCGAGATTGTCTTGTTCAAACGGATCTTTCTCCAGATGGAAAAGCTGATAGTGCGAACCCTCGGACTGGGCGTTAGGGAAATAGTGATAGATCACCTTCCACCCGCCGTCGCGCCAGCTGGTCCAGTATTCGCTGCGATGCACATGCGGGTAGTGCATGAGGAACTGTTCTTTGCGTTGAGGATCGGTATGACCGGTGAGCAAGGTGTCGAGTGCGATGCCGTCGACGACGTAGCCGGCCGGGGGCTTTATGCCTGCCAAATTGAGAACGGTCGGAAACAAATCCTGAATGGCCGCCTGCTGGCGTTGAATTGCTCCGGGGGCAATGGGCCGTTTTTCCTGTAGCTTGTTCGCTGCATCCGGCTTTGCCCACGCAGCAATGAAGGGCACGCGCATGCCACCTTCGTAGTGGGTGGCTTTCATGCCACGCAGGGGAGCCGCGGCGGCGATTTCGTGTGGGTCGCCCAACGGAGCGTCGGAGCCGTTGTCGCCAAGAAAAAACATGAGCGTGTTCTCTGCGACTCCGAGTTGCTCCAAATGATTCAACAGGTCGCCCAGCGATTTGTCCATGCCTTCTACCAAGGTGGCGAACGCTTGCGCCTTGTCGCTTTTTCCGGAACTCTTGTAGTTGTCCGCGAAGCGGGGATCAGAGTCGAATGGCGAGTGCACGGCGTAGTGGGCGAAGTGCAGGAAAAAAGGTTTCCCGTCCTTTACCGCAGCGTCCAACAGTGCATTCGTCTCAAGAGTGAGTGCTTTAGTTAGAAAAGTGTCGGTACCGTGGTATTTCTCCAGATGCGTGACACCGGCGGCCCCGTTTTTGCCAAGTGCGCCGTAGTTCTTCGATGCCAAATAGCTGCCAGGCTGCCCGTAAGCGGAGCCTCCAAGATTGATCTCAAAACCAAGATTCGCCGGGTCTGCGCCTTCCGATCCGAGCGGACCAAAATGACCTTTTCCCACGTGGATCGTGCGGTAGCCGCTCTCCCGCAGCAGGCTCGGGAGGGTGACGTCGGATTTTTTCAGACCCTGCCAGTTCCATCCCGGCGGGCCTTGCGGGCCGCGGTTGTCCTTCGTGGGATTGATCCAGTTTGTAGTGTGGTGGCGGGCGGCGTTCTGGCCTGTTAGGATTGAAGCGCGCGAGGGTGAGCAGACGCTCATGGCACAGAAGTCGTTGAAACGGATTCCGCGCTCGGCGAGGCGCTCCATGTTGGGCGTTCGGTAAAAGTCATTGAGCGGATAGCGTTGAGGCTTGCCGGAGGCGTCTGTGAGAAATGGCAAGGAGGTATCCATCACGCCCAGGTCATCGACGAGGAAGATGATGATGTTAGGGCGCTCCACCGCAGCCGGGGAGAGGCAGGGAAGAATGGTGAGGAGCAGACAGAACAGCTGTTTTTTCATCTCGTGGAATCGGGTTCGCTTGGATTTTGATGACTTGAACGACCAAGAGCCTTGCGCCGGTCTCAGCGGACTTGAAACGGTGTGTTTGCCGTGGCGACCTGTCCTCTACCGTCCTTCACCCAGACGTGCAACCGGTAGATTCCAGCCTGGTGGGGCGCGGTCACGGTGACATTGGGGCCGGTCGCTTTCGCAATTGTGCCGCCCACGGCCTCTGGCATTGGCGGGCGGGAGGATGCCTTGTGGCCCTTGATTTCCGGCAGCACCGCCCAATGCCAGACGAGCGGGTCCGCATCGGGATCGATCGCCAGAACGCTCGCGTCGAAGGGATCGCCCGCAGCAAGCGATGCCTTGGGCACACCCGACAGTCTGCCGATGGCGGGTGCCTGATTGGATGGTTTGGTGTTTGACCACATTTCCTGAAGTGTGTCGGCCGCTGCGGTGCTCTCGCCTTCGTGGCTGAAGATGCCGAACCAAGTACTGGTTGCCTCGAATTTCCATCCCCAGACGAAAACGTAGCTGCCGAGGCAGCCTTCACCGTGGGCGATGACATCCTGATAGGCCTTGCGGATCATCGCGGCTTTTTCAGAACTCGTCTGTTCGATTGGTGCGCCGAAAGATGTTTTTGGAGTCTCCCAGAATCCGCGAGGACCCCATTCGGTGAGCATCCACGGGCGTTTCCAGCCGAGTTGGTTCAAATCTTTCCTCAGGCTGAAAACCGCGCCGTAAGTGTTGATGCCGACATAGTCGAGGTGCGGGGCGTGGGTATCCATGCCCTTGGCCTTGGCCGGATTCATGCCGGCGATGGCAGTGAACGTGGGGTGCGCCGGATCAATTTCCCGGACCACCCGCGCGAGGCGGTCGAGTTGCCGCCAGTAGGCGTCGTTGGTGCCATCGCCCTCGACCTCATTGCCTAGTCCCCAGGCGAGCAGGGCAGGGTGATCGCGGTGAAGCAATACCAGCTGGCGGACACGGTCGGTTTGTTTGTCGCAATGGTCCTTTTTCTGATACGAAAACCATTCGGATTCGGGTTCAAGCCAGATGCCGGCACTGACGGTGAGGCCGAGACTGTTAGCCTGATCGAGGGTGCCTGCAAGTCCGTTGGTATCCCAGGTGCGGATTGAATTTCCACCGCGGGCGGCGAGTTGTTCCGGACTGCCCCTGCCGCCGGCGCCTTTCACGAAGTAAGGTTTGCCACCCCTGAACATCCCGGTGGCAGCGTCCACCCGGACCGGGACGGCGGTGGAATGAGGGGCAATTTCGAGGTTAGGTTTTTCCCTGCAGCCTGCTAATGTCCCGATGATGGGAACCACCAGGAGAAAGCGGCTGAAAATGGTGCGGGTTGAAAATGGCATGAGACGATGAATTGCTCGTTTCGCGGAAATCCGGATTCTATGAAAACATTCGTTTAGGACTGTTGAAACTGGCGGAACTGCTAAGAATAGGCCGAACTGACTGGAATCTCACACGGTCGTAAAAAGATTGGCTGAATGATGAAATTCCGAAAGATCCGATGAGCTACGGCATAATTTGAATGATGGATGAACAGGAAATCGCCGATGTGATGCGGTCCGTGCTCGCGGGAAATTCCCATGAGTTCTCCTGTCTGGTAGCGAACTACGGACTTTCAGTGCGCTCGTTCATCCACGCGCGAGTGCAGAATTCAGCGGATGCCGAGGATCTCGCGCAGGAAACATTCATCGCCGCATTTCGCGGGTTGTCCAGATTTCAGGCCGGTCAATCCTTCGAGGCTTGGCTCATCGGCATTGCGAGGCATCGCGTGCTGGGCCATTTCCGTTCGACCGGCCGACGTCAAAAAGCGAATGAACGGTTCCGCGAGGAGTGCCTGGCACGAATCGAAACCGAGCTTGGAGAAATCGAACGGGAAACCGGCATTGATCCGCTCAAAAGGCTGATGGATTGCGTCGAAAAACTGCCGGAACGCATGCGGCTGTTGATCCGTGCCCGCCTCCGCGGTGAGGACGGATCCATGTCCGCGGCCCTTCTGAAGACAACCCGCGGCGCGATTTACATGCTGCAGCTAAGGGCTAACAGTCACCTCAGGGAATGTATGATGAAAGCATCTTCATGAAACCGGAAACCTCACTCGCCAAGCTGTTGGAAGGTTGGCTCGACGGTGGTCTATCAGACGTGGAGCAATCGCATTTGCTGCGGTCTCTCGATGAGGATCCTGCGCTGCGGCGCCGTTTCGCCGAGCAGGTCGCCACGCTGGGTGCCACCCGCGCGGCCGCCGATTCCAATCCGCGTTGGCTCGCCTTGTTCGACGCCCTGGACCTTGGGGAAGATTCCGATGGCGAGCGCACTTCATTTGAGAGCGTCACGATGAGCCGGATCGAGTCTGCGCACCGTCAGCCTTGGTACTCGCGGACCGCCGTGTGGAGCCTGGCTGCTGCGGTGGTGTTATTGCTTGTGGGTGGCTTTCTCATAAAACTCCGCCAGTCACGTGCTGTGGTGCCGGTGATCACGGAAAAAATCTTGGAACCGACCGACACTTCTCCCGTCGCTGTGGTTATCGGTGGCTCGCCGGGTGCAGAATCCCAAATGGGTGCTTATCTTAAGCCCGGGGTCATCTCGCAGACTTCTGGATGGCTGACATTTCAGACGCTCAACGGCGTTTCAGTCACTCTCGATGCCCCGTTTGAAGCGTCCCTCTTGAGCCACGATCGCGTTCTGCTTGCCCAGGGGCGGGCAAGGGTCCGCGTGCCGGAAGGTGCCGAAGGCTTCCGGTTGGAGTCCCCCTCCTTCGAAGTCGTGGATCTCGGGACGGAGTTTGCTGCCCTCGTGCATGCCGATGGCACTGGGACCTGCCGGGTTTTCGAGGGTAAGGCGGATGTCTCGCTGCTGGATTCCATCGGCGAGGTGAAGAGGACCCAACAGTTAGTTGCCAGTGAGTCCGTGCGCATTAGTCCTGCCAGCCAGACGATGGACGCGATCGCCGAATCGGATGATTCGTACCCGGAGATCAAACAGCCGCCGCGGCCGATGTTGGATATTCCGTCTCTTTATGCCAGAAACGTAATGTCGATGGTTCCCGTCGGGTATTGGCGTTTCGAAGCCATCGAAGATGGCAAGGTAGCCAATGAAGTGCCGGGCGGTGTCCCGTTGCAAGCAGTCGGTAGTGCCACGGTTACCGCGGAAGACGGAGACAATCACTCAGGGAATCTAACTCATCGCAGCCAGTCGGAATATTTCCAAATCCCTAGCAGGACAAAAACGATGCTGGAAGGGGATTTCACCGTCAGCCTTTTCGCCCAATTCGCGTGGCTTCAGAACTTCGCACTCATTTCCGCATCACGCTATGATCAGGGAAGCCAAGGCCACTCGTTTGTCCTCCAGTCCTATGCATCCTTCCGCAGGTTCGGCTTCAATGGCACGGGCCTGCATGCGGTGCTGCGCAACCCTCCCGCCTGGGATGGTGGGGTCGAGGTTTATGGAAACATGCAGATTCGCCCGCTTCACTGGTATCACATTGCTGCCAGCCGACGGAGTGGAGAAATGACGCTCTACTTGGATGGCGGGGTGGTTGCCCGCGAATCTGTAGGAAACATGCCCTTGGACAGCCGCCAGATTTTCGTCGGCCGACTCAATGGCAACTCCAGCCAAAACCGCATGGAAGCACGCGGACTCGTCGGTAACATTGACGAATTGGCGATCTTCCCCCGTGCGCTGTCGGACGACGAAATCCAGCGGCTTTGCAGTCCCTGATAGAAGCTGCGTGGACAGCCAGCAACTCACCATCCATATCCGATGAAACCCGAAAAAACCCCCATGAACTCTCTATCAAAAACCCGCAGACCTGCGCCGGGTTTTACCCTAATCGAGCTTTTGGTCGTCATCACGATCATCGCCGGGCTCGCTGCTGTCGCCTTTTTCGCGACCCGCAATCTAAAGAGCAAGGCCTATCAGACCAAGGCGATTTCCTCGCTTCAGCAGGTCTCGACTTTCAACTCGGCATACGCCATTGAGAATAACGGAAACATCAATACACTCCGATGGCCTACGGATCCCCTCGAAGGACCTAACTGGGTGAAAAACTCTCACTGGGGACGACTCCAGCCCTACATTTTCCCCAATGCTTCGGGCAGTGAATCGGTGCTTCAGAAATCGATCAAGCAGGAGCTGGACGGGTTGTTCAGCACTGACACTGGAAAGTCGGCAGGGACGATGCCGAACACCGCTCTCAGCGGCGCGAAAATCTATCGAGACAAGTCAGGTCTCGTGGTTCCCTTCGCTTTCAATGGAAACATGGTCCCCTGGAATAAGTTCGCAAAAACGAGCACCTTCTCTGACCCGTCCCAGATCATTTATTTCACCTATGGCTTTGGAATGTTTAACTCAGACGACGGAAAGAAGTATACTCCGATCCCGCAGACCGGAGCGGAAGTCACTGACAATATTTATTTTTTTGACGACAAGAAGACGCTCGCGGCATTTCTCGACGGCCACATCGAGGCACTTGCAGCCCCGATCCCAGACCGGCAGTTCGAATAAGACGGTCGTCCCGATTTTGCAGTTTCATTCATAATCGTGCGCCTGCACCAAGCGACCCGACGACACGTGATCCGTTTTTCCATCTATCTTTTTCTATCCCTGGTGGCAACCGCCGTCGCGGCGCCGCCAAACATCGTCCTCATCTATGCGGATGATCTCGGATACGGCGACCTGGGTTGTTATGGAGCCACTACCATGAAAACACCCCATCTCGATCGCCTGGCGGAAGAGGGGCTGCGTTTCAACGCGGCCTATGCGACGTCCGCCACCTGCACCCCATCGCGCTACGGCCTGCTTACCGGAAAATATCCCTGGCGCAGGAAGGGGACGAAGATTCTAGCAGGCGACGCGCCGATGATCATTCCACCGGACAGCGTCACCCTGCCGTCCATGCTCCGGGGCGCGGGCTACCGGACTGGCGTGGTAGGTAAATGGCACCTTGGACTCGGGAGTTCCGCCCATCCAGTGGACTGGAACGCTTCGATTACGACCAGTCCCCTCCAGATCGGTTTCGACTACAGCTTCATCATGGCCGCCACGGGCGACCGCGTGCCCACCGTGTTTGTAGAAAACGACCGGGTGGTGAATCTCGATCCCACAGATCCTATTGAGGTCAGCTATCAGAAAAAGGTGGGTGATTGGCCGACCGGGCGCGAAAATCCTGACATGTTGATAATGGGTGCCGATGATCAACACAGCGACACCATCACCCAAGGCGTGAGTCGGGTTGGTTTCATGGCTGGCGGAAAGACCGCGCTGTGGAAGGATGAAGATCTGGGCGATCGATTTACCGCGGAGGCCGTTGGATTTATCGCGCGGGAACAGGCCAAGCCCTTCTTTCTGTTTTTCGCACTGCACGAACCCCACGTGCCGCGAGTCCCAGCCCCACGTTATGTAGGTAAATCCCCACATGGCCCGCGAGGCGACGTGATCGCGCAGCTCGACGACCACGTTGGAGCAGTCATCGCCAAGCTGGGGCAATTGAATATTCTTAACAACACGATTGTCATTGTTTCCAGCGATAATGGGCCGGTGCTCGATGACGGTTATGAGGATGATGCTGTTATCAAGAACGGTGACCACAAATCGGCGGGCCTTTTCAGCGGAGGCAAGTATTCTAAACTCGAAGGCGGCACCCGTGTGCCGATGATCGTTTCCTGGCCTGGCACCATCGCCCCGGGCGTTTCCCCGGCGGTCGTGTCGCAGGTGGATTTGCTTGCTTCATTTGCCGCCCTCGTTGGCAAGGCTGTGGCAGCGTCCGACAGCCGCAGCGCGATCGACGTTCTACTCGGAAAATCAATGGTCGGCCGCTCGGCGCTCGTCCAGGAGGGCATCAATGGCTTGGCGCTGCGAGCGGGCGATTGGAAATACATCCCACCTTACAAAGGGCCGGCAAAGATCAAGGAAATGCGCTCTGGTAACGAAACTCAACCTCAACTCTATCATTTAATTGATGACCCGGCCGAAACGCGTAATCTTGCCCTCACCAATCCCAGAAAAACCGAAGAACTCGCGGCGTTGCTCTCGGAAATCATTGCTAACCACGGTTCCGAAGATTCCAACAACTGAGGACACATGAACCGCCGCATTTTCATCCACCTCACCACTCTCGCCGGGCTCACACCCGTTTATGCAAGGGAACCTACCCTGAAACCTGGAGGTGATGCCGGATCAGCAAAAAAGGGCATCGGTCTGGCAACTAACAACCCCGACTGGAGCCGCTTGCTCCAGCAACTTCGGGCCCGATGGTTTTACAACTGGAACAACCGCCTGCCTGGAAAAAAGCCTGCCGGTATGGATTTCGTTCCAATGATTTGGACTTACAAAGGCAAAGAGGAAGCCGTGAAAAAGAGCGGTAAGGCCGCCAAGGACGCGGGCATCAAGGAATTGTTAGGTTTCAACGAGCCGGATCAGGAAAAGCAAGCTGACATGACGGTCGAGGATGCGTTGGCCGCCTGGCCAGTGCTTGAGAGGACAGGACTACGGCTCGGAAGTCCTGGATGTGTGCATCCGGATAAGGAATGGATGAAAGCCTTCATGAAAGGGGTCGAGACACGCAAGCTCAGGGTTGATTTCGTCTGCGTGCATTCCTATGGCGGCACTGATACTGACGCGCTCGTCCGGCGTCTGGAGCAGGTCCATCAACTTTTCCGAAAACCGATTTGGATCACCGAGTTTGCGGTAGGGGATTGGAAAGCGGAAACAGTCGCGGAGAACCGTTATAAAGAAGATGCCATACTCCGGTTCATGGAGGAAGTAATTCCGAGACTTAATCGACTGGATTTTTTAGAGCGTTACGCCTGGTATTCATCGAAGCCAGATAACAAAGCCCTCGGCACCAGCGCGCTTTTCGACGCCGAAGGCAAGCTGACCCGGCTTGGTGAATGTTATCGCGACGCGTGAATTCTGATGGGAATTTGCAACATTACCCCCGGGCTGACTGCGGGGGTTTTCCGGCGTGTCGTTTGAACCATTTTGAAAAGTGCGAAAGGTGTTTGAAACCGAGGTCAATCGCGACCTCCTTGATGCGGATATCGGGCTGCCTGAGGCGGCTTTGGGCATGCTCGACGCGCAAACGGTCCCAGAACTGGTGGGGCGTCGTCTGGAGGTCTTTTCGAAAGAGCCGGATTAGATGGTTTGGGCTGATGTGAACCGCCGATGCCAGGGTTTCCAACGCTAGGGGTTCTGCTAAATCGCGTGTGTGGAGCAGGTCTACCGCGACGCGGACCCGGTCATCGATGCCGAAATGCCCCGAATGCCGGATTCCGTGCCCTTCCAGGATTTCGGAAAGTACTGCCAGCCACTCGCATAGAAGCAATTCCAGGCGGAGATAGCAGTGCAAAACAGCCACATGTTCCCGCACGTCCCAGGTGCCGGGGGCGATTTCCATCACCGCGTTGAGGATGGGGCGCACTTTTTCCTCGAGGGCGGGCGCCTCCGATGCTTCGATCACCAGACTCAGCCCAGCCTGATAGAGATGTGATCCATCCGGCCAACATGCCTCGAAGGCGATGGAAAGCATCCTCGCATCGTGCGAAAATGTCTGCACGCGAGAACCGGGCCTGACGATCAGCCACTGGCCCGGACGGGCCGTGTGGCACTGTCCGTCGTGTTCGACACGAGCCCATCCCTCCCGGACCAACCAGGCCGCGCTGTTGGTAAACTCCGTGAACTGCAGCGTTGGACCTGTGATTTGCGTGCCCATTGCCACATGCCGATTGTGGCACCACAGCAGATGGAGTTTCAGATTCAGCCAATTTCGGTAAAGCATGTGTGGTTTTGGGTTTTTGAAGGCTTTCACTTCCATTCCACCGAATCGATCGAATGGTCACAAGATGTAATTGAATGTATCAATCGTGCAAGTGGAAATCCATGACAAGAGGGAGCCAACTCCTCAGCATCTACAAGGATGATAGACAACAAGACACGCTGGCTGCTTCGCGCACCCACGATCGCAATCTCGGCCGTGATCGCATTGACTTCTCTCGGAACAGTGGCTAACGCCCAGCACACCGCTTTTCGTCCAGGCCAACCTTGGCACGACACGGATGGCGTACACATTAACTCCCACGGCTACTGCCTTCTGGAGTATGCCGGAAAGTACTACTGGTATGGCTCGCACAAGATCGAGGGAAAAACGGAATCGGAGAAGAACGAAGCGGGAGTGCGGTGCTACGTTAGCAGCGATCTAATGAATTGGAGGAACTCAGGGCTGGTGCTTTCCGTCACTTCGGCCGGGCAGCATCCTGAGGTCGCCGATGCAGGAATTCTTGATCGACCGAAAGTAATTTTTAATGTGCCCACCGGCAAGTTTGTCATGTATTTTAAACTTTATCCGCCAAAAGCGGCCGGCAACACGGTGGGCACAGAAGTTGCCTACGTAGGAGTTGCCACTGCCGCCGGACCACTCGGGCCTTTTGTCTATCAGGGTAAATTTACTGGAGCAGGCAGTCCGTCAGGTTCGGGAGATTTTGCATTGTTTCAAGATGAAGATGGTGCGGTCTATCATGTTGCTGTTCGCAAACCCGACAAGGCATTGGTTTGTGGACGCATGTCAGATGACGGATTGCGGCCCACGGGAGACTATAAGGTGATGGAAGATGTCTCCCATGCCACCGAGGCACCAACCTTGTTCCGGCGCAAGGGCAGGATCCACCTGCTGGGATCGGGTAGCACTGGATGGAACCCGAATGCTGCACGGATGTTTGTGGGCGAGCGAATCGAGGGACCCTATCAGGCTACGGGCAACCCGTGCATAGGCC
The DNA here is from genome assembly GCA_031412525.1 of Akkermansiaceae bacterium. GTDB lineage: Bacteria > Verrucomicrobiota > Verrucomicrobiia > Verrucomicrobiales > Akkermansiaceae > Luteolibacter. Next base: position 15,815 of record JANODE010000164.1, read on the forward strand.
TCAATCCTCACAATCAACTTGGGCCGGAGAAATCATTCGGCGGGCAAAGCACCTTTGTGATGCCTGCTCCATGGAATCCAGATGAATGGATTGCCATGTTTGACATTTGGAATGCGGAAGACCCTGTAAACGCGGGATATATCTGGTTGCCCCTACGTTTCGAGAATGAGAAGCCGGTGATCCAGTGGCAGGACGAATGGCAGTCGAGTGCGCCTGCCACCGGAACCGGCGCTGACCACAAGTCTACCCAAATCAATTCCCATCATGACATGGAGTTTATTCCGGGAATGCCTTGGCTCGATCAAAATGGCAAGCCTATCAACGCTCATGGAGGGGGTGTGACCTTTTTCCAAGGGATCTATTATTGGTATGGTGAACACAAACTAGCGGGAAAATCGGAAACCCAATCCGCTGGTGGTGGGGTGCATTGCTATTCGTCGGATAATCTGACGAGTTGGAAGGATGAAGGGCTCGTGCTTTCGGTGAACTACGACGATCCGGCGGCAGATCTGGCATATGGCTGCATCCTCGAAAGACCCAAGGTGCTGTTCAATGAACGGACCAAGACCTTTGTCATGTTCTTCAAGTATTATCCGCGGGGCATGGGATATGACACCGGCTTTGTAGGGGTGGCCACCGCAAGTTCGCCCGCAGGTCCCTTTCAATATAAACACAAATTCCTCGGCGCGGACTCATCAAAAGGATCAGGAGATTTCTCCCTGTTTCGCGATTCTGACGGCGTTGTCTATCACATGGCCGTCAGGAAACCTGACAAAACCCTTTGTATCGCGCGCTTGCAGAAGGACTTGTTGTTCCCGGCAGAAACCTATCGAGTTGTGTCCGGCGTTCCCATTCATACGGAAGCTCCCGCCATCATGTTCCTTCAAGGCAGGTATTATCTATTCGGATCAGGATCCAGCAGTTGGAAACCAAACGCCGCAAGAGCCCTGGTGTCAGATAGAATCACCGGCCCCTACACCAGTTTGGAAAATCCAGCTGAAGGGTTGAATCCACACACGGGAATGGGACCGGACAAAACCTTCGGTGGGCAGATTTCGTTTGTCCTCCCAGTGGAAGGGAAGAGCGATGCATTCATCGCGATGTTCGACGTTTGGAAGCCCGAACTTCCGATCGAAGGGCTTTATCTCTGGCTGCCGATCGGGATGCGCAAGGGACAGCCGGTAATCCAATGGCGCGATCGATGGAGTTTGTCACACTTTAAGTGAAATCTTACCTCGAAGCACAGAACGTGTAAAAATATGTGTGAATTGTGCAAGTGGTAAGCGCTGACAGAAATCATCTTGCACTCAAAGATGGGCGTGATGATTAACGAGGCTTCCCACCTAGCACCGATGTCCAAGTGCAGCTTTGTGCTGTTACTGGCGGCCGTGTCGGGCTTTGCAACGGCGCAATCAGCAGATAAAATACACCCCCCCGTATTCACGAAGGACGCCCATTTGATCGCGGTCAGCCAGGTCGGCTACGAAACCGGTCGGACGAAGCGGTTTACGGCACCTCTATCATCAGACGGCAGTGGATTCACCTTGCGTGCCGCTTCGAGTGGAGAAGCGTTGTTTCAGTCAGTAATCCGCGGGAACATCGGTGACTTTTCCGCATTCAACCCACCATCTGGTGAATATGTGATCGAAGTGGTCGGCGGGTCGCTCAAGCCGGGATTTAGCGATTCGTTCCTCATCCAGCAGAATCTGTGGAAGGATCTCTTCTGGCAGCCCGCAGTGGATTTCCTGATTGATTCGCGGTCGGTGGTAGGCACCCACCCGAGTGCCTACGGCGGTTGCCCATGGCGCGATGGGACTTACTACGATGCGATCCTTCCATCTCTTGTCATGCTGCTGAGGGCTGATCCCGCGCGGGTGGCGGCGATGCCCCTGCAAATCAACTGGGCATCGGATAAGCAGCGGGTAATGGATCCCGGATTCAAGTTCGACGCGAAGAACCCGTGCAGCGATGGGGTGATAGAGGCTGTGAGAAAATACTATACCGAGCTTGCCCCCCCGGCAGCTGAAGCGCCGGATCTGGTCAAACTCATCCACTGGGGTGCGGGCTTCTATCTAGTCAATCCTGCGACGAAGGATCCCAGCAAAGATCCGGACCCGCGGCAGATCCATTCACAAACGGTCGAGCAAGTCGCCTACGTCGTTTGGGCCTGGCCGGATCTTAAACAATGGCTGCCGCAGTCGTTTTACGAAAAATGCCGCGATTTCTGCGAACAAAACTGGAAACCTTCTCTTGAAGTTGGGAAATGGTGGGATCCGTCCACTTACCTAACTGTCGAGCAGGTTGCAGTCGACAACCCGATGGGTGGCCTGCTGCATCCTTATAAGGGCCGCCACGCGCCGGGGCATTCGATCGTTCCGAATCTTCTGATGCATGAAATCGCCAAGCGCGACGGCCTCGCCGATCCGGACCGCTATCTAACCGCCGCGGTGAAGCAGGCGGAATGGATTGTGAAAAACCTCGATTGGAACGACCCGCGCACCACCAAAGGCCACCGGATGAGCGAGCACCGCACTATCCCCAATCTCGTTTGGCTACTACAAAGTTATCCCGACCATGCCCCGGCCGGACTGAAGGAAAAAATCACCGCGTGGGCCGAAGTCGCCGCCAAGCGCTCCGCCAATCTGTGGGATATCCGCCGCTTCGATGACGGAGAGCACTGGACCATCCCGAAGCTCAATGATGTGGGCAACCTTGCCGCCACACCGGGCATCACTCTGGCGGCTTCCTGGGTGATTGATGACCCGGCTTTGAAGTCCCGCATGAGGGAACTTGCCGTGTCTCATGCAGATGCAATCTTTGGCCGCAATCCGCGCCTAGCAGCTGCGCCGTATAAGCCGGAATCCGGATTCACCGGAATCGAACGCGGGTGGCCGCTAGGATACAAATCCAATGTCTGCGCCCGGTTAGAACTTTGCCGCGGTTCGATTTCCTCCTCTCCCGGAAGCGAGATGTTCCCCTTCAACCCGGAGGGTAGCTATCGACATGCCGAAGGCTGGGTGAACTACGGCGCGGCCTGGTGCCTCAGCCTTGCCTATTTCGAATTCGACCGCCATGCGAACAAAGCTCCATAAATCATGACCATCCCAGGATTACGCTGGTGGATTGTCGTTCTGGTTTTCCTGGCCGCGGTGCTGAACTACGTGGACCGCCAGACGTTGTCCGTCCTCGCCCCGACCATCCAGGCAGACCTGCAGATGGACGACCGCGAGTATGCAAACATCGTCAACCTGTTCCTGGTCGCCTATACGGTCGCCTATCTGATTTCGGGAAAACTGGTCGACCGGCTTGGCACCCGCACTGGAACTGCAGCCTTCGTCATCGGGTGGTCGCTGGCAAACATCATCACCGCCTGGGCGCAGGGAGTGCGCTCGATGGGCGCGTGCCGGTTCATGTTAGGTCTCGGCGAGGCTGGCATCTGGCCCGCCGCGTCAAAGGCGGTGTCCGAGTGGTTTCCCGCCCGCGAGCGCGCGTTGGCAATCGGGATGTACACGATGGGTGCGACGATTGGCGCGACGATCGCGCCCTACATCGTGATCCGTCTCGCATCGTTCGACTACGCCACAAAGCTGCCCCTCATCGAATCCGTGTTCCAGCATGGCACCGGCTGGCGGATGAGCTTTCTGATTACCGGACTGGTCGGCTTCATCTGGATTATCCCGTGGCTGATTTTCTATCGGAAACCCCGCGAGAGCAAGCTGCTGGCACCTGCCGAGCTGGAGTTGATCGAGGATGGCGAGGCACAGCCGGAAGAAGGCGCAAATGGCTGGAGCTGGGGCAGGGTGCTGAGCTTTCGCCCACTGTGGCTGCTGTTGTTCGGCCGCTTGATCACCGATCCGGTCTGGTATTTCTATCAATTCTGGTTCGCCAAATACCTCAGTGCCGACCGCGGTATGGACCAAGGCGCGCTCACCATCACCTGGGTCGTATACGCTGCCGCCGGCTTCGGCTCGCTGGCCGGTGGCTGGCTTTCAGGGGTGTTAGTGAAAAAAGGCCACAATCCGGTGAATGCCAGGCTGTGGATCATGCTCGGTGCCGCCTGTCTGATGCCGCTCTCGCCTTTCATCGCAAAGGCCACCGGGCTGCCGATGATGATGACCCTCACCGCGGTGACGGTGTTCGCTTCCCTTTCATGATCGTCGCCGCGATGGTCTCCGGTCCTTCCACCAAGCCCGCCGGCTTCCTCGACCAAGGCTTCAAGTTTCTGTTCGGGCCGCTGATCGAAGCGGTCCAGGGCAAGGGCTACGAGCCCTGGTTCCTTGCCATGGCCTTCCTCCATCCGCTTGCCTTAATGCTACTCTGGTTTGGCGGCATCCACCGTCCTCGTCAAAATCCTGCCTGAATTTTTTATGTTAATCGAAGCTCCCACAGACAAACGCTCCCTGAATCTCGTCGAGATCGATCCTGGCCTCATCGTCGTCGGCGGCGGTCTATCAGGAGTCTGCGCCGCCATCGCCGCTGCCCGAGAAGGACTGAAAGTCGTGCTCGTCCAGGATCGTCCCGTCCTCGGTGGCAACGCTTCGAGCGAAGTCCGCCTCTGGGTGCTCGGCGCGACCTCGCACATGGGCAACAACAACCGCTGGTCGCGGGAAGGCGGCGTCATCAACGAAATCCTCGAGGAAAACCTCTATCGAAACCGCCAGGGCAACGCCATCATCTTCGATACGGTCCTGCTCGAGAAGTGTATCGAGGAGCCGAACCTCACCCTGCTGCTCAACACCGCGGCGCTTGAGGTCGATAAAAGCGATCCCGACACCATCTCCGCCGTTCACGCATTCTGTTCCCAAAACTCTACCCGCTATCTTCTCAAGGCCCCGCTCTTCTGCGATGCCTCCGGTGACGGCATTCTTGGTTTCATGGCCGGAGCGGCCTTCCGCATGGGTGCGGAGTCGAGGGAGGAATTCGGCGAGGCCTTTGCGCCGGATGCCTCCTACGCAGAATTGTTAGGGCACTCGATGTATTTCTACAGCAAGGACGTTGGCACTCCGGTCAAGTTCGTGCCTCCGAGCTGGGCACTGGATGACATCACGAAAATTCCGCGCTTCCGGCAGTTCAATACCAACATGCAGGGCTGCAATTTCTGGTGGCTCGAATATGGCGGCCGCCTCGATACTGTCCATCAGACCGAGGAGATCAAATGGGAACTTTGGAAAGTCATCTACGGCGTGTGGAACTACTTCAAGAACTCCGGTAAGTTTCCAGAAGCGGAAACGATGAATCTGGAGTGGGTCGGCACCATTCCCGGTAAACGGGAAAGTCGCCGCTTTGAGGGGGACTACTGGATCAAACAACAAGACCTTGTTGAGCAAAAATCTTTCGATGACGTAATCGTCCACGGTGGTTGGGCCGTCGATCTCCACCCCGCCGATGGCGTTTATTCCGAGCGTTCTGGCTGCACCCAGTGGCATTCGAAGGGAGTATATGGCATACCCTACCGCAGCCACTATAGCAAAAACATCAACAATCTGTTTCTCGCAGGCCGTATAATCAGCGCCACTCACGTCGCCTTCGGCTCCACCCGCGTAATGGCCACCTGCGCCGCCGGCGGACAAGCCGTGGGCACCGCCGCCGCCCTTTGCCACGAGCGCGGCCTGAATCCACGCAACTTATCTAACGGTAGTGGCCTGCGCGATCTCCAACTCAGACTCGACCGCAGCGGACAATTTCTTCTTGGACTCGAAATCATCGATCCCTCCGATCTTGCGACCTCCGCCAGTGTCACGGCCAGCTCGCAATTAAAACTCCATGAAATCCCGCCCAGCGACCAATGGCTCAAACTCGAAAGCGCCTGGGCCATGCTACTTCCACTCACGCACGGAGCATGCCCCGTGTTCGGCTTTCAATTCGCTGCCGATGCACCCACTAAACTCTGCGTCGAAATTCGACGGTCTAGCAAAATTGCCGGTTTCACCCCGGATGAAACTCTCGATGTTCTTGAACTCGAATTGCCCGCCGGCGAATCGAGCTCACAAATCCGCTTCACCAATCCGCTCGACCGCACCGGCTACTACTTCGTCCAGTTGTGCGAAAACTCAGAAGTCCGTGTACGCCTCAGCGACCAGCGACTGACCGGCATTCTCGCGGTGACCAATGCATTCAACAAAGCAGTCGCCACATCCAGCGTGCAATCGCCACCTGACGGCATCGGCATCGACACCTTTGAGTTCTGGCTCCCCAAACGCCGACCGGAAGGCCGGAACCTTGCCCTCACCATCGATCCACCTCTTGAATGGTTCTTACCCAAACAAATCACCCACGGCCCTGCCCGACCGACGACTGCCGCAAACGCTTGGGTTGCCGACCCCACCGATCCGCGACCCCAACTCCACCTCACCTGGCCGAAACCTATCAGCATTGGCCGCGTCATCATTGAGTTCGACGCCGACTGGGACCATCCGATGGAGAGCGTGCTCATGACCCACCCAGAGGAAGTCGTGCCGTTTTTGGTTCGCGATTTTGAACTGCTCGATGATGCAGGGAATAGCTTGTTGAAAATTCAGGGGAACCACTCGGCCCGCTTCGAGCATGTCTTTGAAAGCAAACCCAGCATATCGAAACTGTACCTCAGCATCCACGCGACCCACGGCACACCGGCAGCTGTTTTCCGCGTGAGGGTGTTCGCTTGAAGTGCCGACCGCTGATCTATCAGCCGCTGGCTTTGCTCCCAAACTTTCCGGGCTCCTCATAAAACTTCCACGATCCAATGAACAAGAAAGATAACCGCTCGATGAATCGACGCCACCTGATGAAACTTTCACTCCTGGCAGCGCTTGCGCCTGCCGGAGGGGTCCAAGCCGCCCCGAAATCTGGCAACATTAAAGACGGCTCTGTCAAAAAAGGTCTTGGAATCAGCGGCAATTCGCCCGAATTCGACGTCAAACTGCAGGCACTTGAATGCAAATGGTTCTACAACTGGACAGGTGTGAAGCCAAACGATTCACCAGGAGGCATCGACTTCATTCCGATGATCAGGAAATACAACGGAAGTCCTCAATCGGTCGAAAAAGTCGGCGCATCTGCAAAAAAGGAAGATGCAAAATTACTCCTCGGTTTCAATGAACCCGACCGCTCAAGCCAGGCAAACATGTCCGTCGAGCAGGCGCTCGAGGCATGGCCGATCCTCCAGAATACCGGACTCCGTTTGGGCAGTCCCGCATGTGTGCACCCCGACAATGAATGGATGAGGGAGTTCATGAAAGGAATCAAGGAACGTGATCTAAAAGTCGATTTCATCTGCGTCCATTCATATTCCGGTCCGAATGCCGATGCTTTCATTGATCGGCTCAAGACGATCCACAAACTCTATGACAGACCCCTTTGGATCACTGAGTTCGCCGTCGGAGACTGGAATGCAAAGAGTCTGGCTGAGAATCGTTTCAAGCCGGACGACGTCTTAAGGTTTATGAAAGATGTATTACCGACGCTCGATCGACTCGAATTTTTGGAACGTTACGCTTGGTTTCCCGCAGACGCTGACAACAGGACCCTCGGCAATAGCGCGTTGTGGAATGCTGATGGCAAGCTGACGCCTCTTGGTGAACGTTATAGGGACAGTTAGATTAGTGGCCGGACTGGAATTAGAGGGTATCTCTTTCGCGACAGTCAGGAGTTCAAAGTTTTAGCTTGTCTTTACTCAACCCACGGATCGATAGGTCTTGCCGACCACCGTGAGCGAACCGTCGGGATGAAAAAGCTGCGAGGTGGCGAGAGGACCACCACTGATACCACCGTGAAACCATGCGTAACGCTCTACAATGTCCATCTTTTCGAGTTGGGGCAGGAGTTCCTCAAGAAACCCTGCGATTTTCTCGGGATTATGCCGGTTTTCCTCAGGAGATTTCGCCTCCCAGTCAGCAACGGCGATTTCGGTGATCCAGATGGGACGCTTGTATAATCCATATATCTCATTGAGTCGCTTGACCAGCGAATCGGCTCCGGGACCCCCGTATGAGTGCACGCAGATGAAGTCAACACGCAGGCCCCGCTTTTCGACGCCTTTCATGAAGGCTGTCATCCACTTATTGTCAGGATGGACGCAGGCCGGGCTGCCAAGCCGCAGTCCGGTTCGTTCGAGCTTTGGCCACACTTCCAAGGCTTCTTCCACCGTGGTGTTTCCCTGTGTCTCGGCATCCGGCTCATTGAAGCCTAGCAGTTCGCCGTATTGGTGAACTGATGCTTGGGATTTCACTCTTGCAAGCGCATGGTCCGCGACCGAGCGGCCGTTATAGATCATTGGAATGTATTCGACTCCGGCGGGTGGATTCTCCGGCGGATCGATGTTCCAATTATAAAGCCAGCGGGCACCGACCGCTTCGAGAAACCTCGTCACCTCCTGTGGCGGGCGTTTCTTCGCCGTCAGGCAGAGGCCCTTTTTCCGTGGTCCCTGGATTTCCTGCCGGGCATGGGGTTTACAACCAAGTGGCAGGACCGAGGTGGCAGCGAGGGCGAGCAGTTGACGACGCGTCATGCAAACCTAGATCAGTGGAGTTTATAGAATCCATGCGAATAAAAGGGAGCAGGAAACTTGAATTTCCTGCTCCCTGATTTGATTCGCCGTAGTCTAACTTATGGAACTTGCACGACCTTGAGGCGGGCGAAATTCTTCGCCGGACTACTTGGGTTGAAGGTGTAGGAGATCAAGCTTGCGTTTTCTGTGACTGGCGTTGGCTTCGCCAGCACTGTCCATGATCCGGCTGTGAGCAGGGTTGAACTTTCGATGTCGTAAGTGAGATCGGTGCCGAAGGGCGCGGGACGCTTGTTGAAGGTGATGGTGTTGCCGATGAGCGTTCCGAGTTCACCACCATTGACTAATGCATACTCAACGAGGTTCTTGACGCCATCGTTGTCCGAGTCGCCGTTGACGCCACCGGTCACGCCGTTGGCAGTGGCCCAGGACAGGAAGTTGTCAGTGACGTTAAGGACGAAGGTGTCGTTGGCGGTAAGGCTGCCGTTGTCGGTCAGTGTTACGGTGATGGTGGCGGTGCCTGAGAGACCCGAGACCGGAGTGACAGTGACGGTGCGGTTGGCACCACTTCCGCTGAAGACGATGTTGGCATTGGGAACGAGCGTGGTGTTGCTGCTGCTGCCGGAGGGTGTCACGGTATTGACATCTTCATCGGTGATCGTGAATGCCAGCGCACCGGTATTTCCACCGGAGGGCACCGACTGATTTGCGATGTCCGTAATGGTGGGAGCGATATTTCCGCCGCCGGGGGTCGTGACTACGAGTTGAAGCCCTCCGCCGCTTGTTCCTCCGCCGTTTTGCAGGTAAACGGTTTTTCCGGAGCCATCAATGTCGACGACGGCGTTGGCCAAACCAAAGTTGGCAATGGTGTTGAACGTGCTCGCTGTCGTGCCAATCAAAGTGTAGGTATCATTAGGGATGCTTGCCCAAGGTACGACTTCGCCTTGGCTGCCACCGACGAGGCTGGAAATGCCGAATGTGTTTGCCACCGTCACCGTGCCACCCACGTCGAAGGGGACATATGTTGGACTGTAGAAGAAGAAGAACTTTGCCCCATCATTTAAAGTCAGGTTCCCGCTCGTCCCTCCACCGCCACCAAGCCGCGCACCGGATTGAACCGTAATGCTGGATGTTAGCGAACCGGTGCTGGAGATGGCCAATGAAGCGGTGGATGATACGGTGGTGGGACCGGAGTAGTTGCTGACGCCAGTCAAGGTCGCAGTGGTGGCCAGGCTGCCGCCTGTCCGGGTAATCGTTAGGCCTCCATTTCCGGAGATCATGCCACCGAGCGAGATCCTGCGGTCGGCCGTGGACCAGGAGTGGTCCACGGTCAGATCTCCGTTGAGGGCGACTGAACCACTGAGTGTCACGCTGAAGGCACTGCCGCTATTCCCCGCGATCGTCCGGGAGCCGCCGGTGTTGAAGGTGGTGACGATGATGTCGTTAGTGTAAGTGACGTTTGCGGATGGGGAGAAACTCAGACTGGCCGCGGACGTATTGCCCGTCTCACCGATGAAAATGTCGCCAGTGCCTGATGTATTCGCGGCTCCAGCCAAGGAAACCAATCCATTGGAAATGACAAGATCGCCACTCCACCCACTATTGTCACCGGACAGGCGGGTACCCGATCCCGAAGTGCCTTTCGTCACATTCAAGTCGCCAATGCCGGAGATGTTGCCTGTGAGGCTCATCGCCTTGTCGGTGAAGAAAAGACCGTTGTGGATGTTCAGATCCCCCTCCAGCGTCATGTTCCCACTGAAAGTGTAGGTATGATCGCTGCCACCACGGATCGTACGGAATCCACCGGAGCGGACAGTGATGTTGTTGGTGTAGGCCTTGTTCCCATTACCGCTATCTGCGGACAGCAAGAGACCCGCACCGAAAGAATCGCCGGTTGTGCCGAGGATGATGTCCCCGGTTCCGAGGCGCTTATCTGCAGTCGCGTAATTTCCATAAACTTCCGCTGTACCCTTCCTGATTTCCAAGCCGCCGGACCAGCCAGTATTGACCCCCGAAATCGCGACACGGCCAAGAGTGAAGGTGGATGTGCTTGCATTGATGTTGTTAAATCCCTCAACGATCATCGAACCTGCGCCTGTAATGTTTCGAGTAATGTTAATCAAATTTGCGAACCCCGTGCCTGCGGAGATATTCTGCACCGTCAGACTTGCACCAAGATCGAAAGTGGTGGCACCAGTGAAGTTTAACGAACGGTTTACCCCTGTGTCTGTGTTGTTATAAGCCAGGACACTCGCGGCAGTTACATTGAGCCCAGGGCTGACCGTTTTATTGCCTGCGGAAGTCCCGTTGTATTGTAAAGCGCCACCCCCGAGATTGATGCTGGACACGGCGTTGAAATCCCCGGCTGTGGTGAACGAATTAGCAATCAATCTGCCTCCGTTGACGTTCAATGCACCTGTGATCAGGTTGTTGTTGTTCGATTGCAGCGTGCCGGTCCCGTTCTTTGTGAGACTGAATGCTGAAGCCGTTGAGATTGGACGACTGAAAGTCAGTAGGCCAGAACCGTTATGATCCACCGTCAGATTGCCGCTGATTTGGAGGGTGCTCGCTGGAGACGCACTAAGCGCAAGGCCAGTGGGATTGCCAATATTGATGTTTCCGGTTGATCCTGCGAGGACGCTGATTGAATTGGCAGTCGTATTGGCAAATGTCAGGCGACTGTCCGCAACGGTAGTGATGTTATTAGAGAATATCACGCCAAATGCGGAATCCACATCTGCGCCAAATGTCAGTGAGCGAACCTGGCGACCCACTCCAAGGAAAGTCGTGGTGCCACTGGTGAGTCCGGTAGACGTCGGAAAAGACAGATCTGACGTCGTGCCGAAGGTTGGTAGGGTGTCGGCTGCGTCCCAGTTGGCTGCGGTTCCCCAGCTTGCATCCGCTCCACCGCCGTCCCATGACTGGGCGTGAACAGAGGATGGAATGGCGAAGGCTACAACCGCAAAAGCGGTTGCGGGGAACTGATAGAATGGGTTTTTTCTAGTTTTCATATGGATGATTGGATTGCGGAATAAACTTGAATGGTCGGTATTGAGAGCTCGAGATTGGCAATAGAACGAGGACGAGGGGACAATTCCAGTCCGGCGGGTATTCGCCACGTTTGGGGGAATCTCACACGGAAGATTAAAAGCGGCCGCATCTAGCTGGGATTGGGGGTGGGTTTGAGGTGCTACGAGGACTCCGGCGAGCGAGTGACGGTTTGGCTCCCATCAGGTTCCGTGGTGCTCTTACGCGAAGGCCGTCGCAGCAAAGGTCGCGGCGAGAAGACGGTGACAGGGAAGAGATGCTTGGATTTTCAACTTGGGTTTTTGAGGTGACCGCCAGGGCGGCCGGTGGGGATTCGGAGTGGATCCTGCTGGAATTGACATCGTCCTGTGGTGAATTCGCCGCGGATGCGAATCTCTCACGAGAAATCCGAAAATTTGATTAAATAGGGGAAGTTCGGATCGGAAGAAACAGTTGAGTGGCCGATGCCATGGATGGGCGGGAGCGGGGTGGCGTTTCCATGCCCCACATCTGATAGCCAAGGCTGGCGAGAGGTCCCTGGGATGCCACTTTTTTTGGGTTGAACGGTTGAAGCAAACTCTTGCACTTACCGATCATCACCGCTTCCAGCCAGGCTGAGCAGGAACGATTCGCTCAACTTCGTATCGGTTTCGGCAGCGGCGGATGCGGCATCGAAACCCTCGCCCCTCGTTCGGAACCTGAGGGCAAAACCTAAGACGAATTATTCAGGGTTTAAATTCCGGTGCTGGTTTCAGTGCCGCTGGCGGATCACTCCGGAAAGGGGCTGCGGGCAGACCTTCGCGATTGAATAAGTTCCCATCCGGCATGATGGCCCAGCCATAGCGGACTGCGGCGGGTTTTGGGATCTGATCAGCAGTGACGACCACGCTCGAGCCGTCAATTTCCGCACGGGCTGGAAGGAATTTTCCATCCGCACCCGCCACGGTGAAACCTTTGAGCTCCTCCCCCTTCGCCATGAGCCCGGTCCCCGTGTGTGTGAATGAAATCACCGCGCGTCCGTTCTCTACGCTCATGCCTTTGAAGACCGGACCGGAATACTCCAACTTCTCTCCGTAACTCAGAGCACGCGCAGCCAAGGCCAAGCGCTCGCCCACCGGGCGCTTGCGGGTCGGATGGATGTTAGCGGCATCGCCCACGTCCGTGGTGACGACCATCGCGGTGTGCGGGGTCTTTTGGCAGATGCGGAGCTGCGCATCGCGAAATGCCGGGTTCGTATTCCGGTGCGGTGCCAGTTGCACGAAGAGAAAAGGCAACTCTTCTCCCCAAACCCGCCGCCAATCCGCGATCAGCGCCGGGAGCAGTTTTTCATAAGGTCCGGGCTGTCCGGAGTTCGACTCACCCTGATACCAGATCGCCCCACGGATCGCGAACGGCTGCAGCGGCGCAATCATGCCATTGTGCAGGGCGCTGGGACAGTCGTGGCAGCGCAGCTTGGGCATCGGAGGTGCGGGCGGCACGGGCTCGCTCTTGGCTTTGGCGGCCTTGACCGACTGGGGATACACCCTGTCGCGCTGATACTGAAAGTCGCGGTAGGCGTTGGCGATGTTCCCGAACTCTCCCGGCGAGACATTCTTCCACTTCTCGATGAGGGGACCTGTTTCGGCAATCGGCGCGAGCGTTTCGGGCCGCATCCAGGTCTCGATCCGCGTGCCGCCCACCGAGCTGATCAAAAGACCAATCGGCACGCCAAGTTTCCGCTGCAGGTCTCTGGCGAAGTAATACGCGACTGCCGAGCACCCGGCCGCCGTCATGGGCGAAACCGGTTTCCAGATGCCTATCGCTTCGGCCTTGGGCTCCTGGCCAAACTGTGACTCCACCGTGAAAAATCGTACGTCTGAGTGGTCGGCGGCGGCAATCTCCTCACGCGAGTTCATCACCCCGCTCATCTGGAAGTGCATGTTGGACTGGCCGGAGCAGAGCCAGACATCGCCGACCAGAATATCGCGGAGCATCAACGCTTCCGCCCCGCGAGTGATTTCTATCTTGCGAGGTTCGTTGTTCGCCGGGAGTGGATCGAGTTTCACCGTCCATTTCCCCTGCGCGTCCGCCTTCCCCGTCTTCTTTTGACCGGCAAAATCGACGGTTACTTCCTCGCCCGGCGGGGCCCAACCCCAGACCGGCACCGCTCGATCCCGCTGCAGCACCATGTGATCGCCGAACATTGCGGGCAATCTCAAGGCGGTTTCAGCACCTGCGGCCATGGGCATGAGCAACAGGGTGCAGACGAGTGTGAGGAACGGGATAACGCGGGACTTCATGGGTGTTAGTTCTTTCTCGATGGCCGCTGGATCGACTCTACAGCCTGCCTGGTGGTCACGTATTCGGGTTTGCGATGACTTCCGGGACCTGGATTTTCAGGTCCGGGATGAGTCCAAGGTGGGAGCGACGATGATGCGGTCAAGGGCTCGTTTTCGCGTGATCGTGGTGGGGCCCGCGAAGGCCTGACCCAATCTGCGCCGCCGCAGCAAGCCGGCGCCGAGCAGCAGTCCGGCCAGCGCCGTGCTGGGCTCGGGGACGGCCGTCCAGGTGAGGGTATTGCCGCTGACCGTAAAGGATCCTCCCACAGGTGTGATGGGGGCGAAGCTGCTGTTTACCACACTCACGGTATTGCCGAAGAGGGTGGCCCAACCGGCGATGGCGGATGTGCCGTCGGTGGTGAAGATGTTGCTCCATGTCTTGGTGGCGTTCCAGAAATTCTGGGTGACCAGGGCATCACTGGCCACGATTCGGAAGACGGCGTCTCCAGCGGTGGCTTCCCCCAGAATGTCCGAGCTGACCAGTTTGTCATAATTCGTGCCGGCACTGTCGATGTCCCATGAGAAGATGGAACCATTGTTGAAGGTGCTGGTGCCGGTGACGGTGGCCGTGCCGGCGGTAGTCGCATCCCCAGGGGCCAGGATCGCACCGTTTTGGATGGCGATCGTGCTGCCGAAGGAGGCCGCAGCGTCCGTGGCCAGGACCGTGCCTGTGCCACTCACCGTCACTGCGGAGTTACCAATGGATCCGCTGACCACCAACTTGCCCGAAGTCACTGTGGTGGCTCCGGTGTAGGTGTTGATGCCGGTCAGGCGAACCGAATCTCCTGTGGCGATAGAACGGGTGACGTTCAATCCACCAACACCGGAGATGTTACCTCTCAACTCCAGATAGCGGGTGCTGCTGGCCAGCGAATGGTCAACATTGAGGTTGCCTTCGAGATTGATGTTGCCACCGAGGAGAATGTTTACGTCACCAGTCAAGCCACTGCCCTTGATGGAACGGAAACCACCGCTACGAACGAGAAATTCGTTGTTGTAGGTGACGCTACCGGTTAAACCGAAGGGATTGAAGGTCAGGCCCGCACCGAAGGCGTCCCCTGTGACCCCAATGATTATGGATCCGTTGCCACTTGTGTTCGCCGAACCCGTAACTTGGGCGGTGCCTTTGGCGATGGCGAGATCTCCATTCCAGCCGAAGTTATTGCCCCCAAGCTGGATACGACCTGGGGTGTAGTTATCTGCGCTGGAGGCAATGTTGTTGTAGGTCTCGACGATCAAATCGCCCGCGCCAGTGATAGCACGGGTGATATTGAACTGGTTAGCATTTGTGGTGGTGGTGGAGATGTTTCGGGCAGTGAGGTTGCCGGTTAAATCAAAGCTACCAGCACCATCGATATTCAATTGGTAGTTGGTTGCGCTGGTGTTCTCCCAGTTCAACGCGCTGTGGGAGGTAACGTTAACGGGGGTCGTGCTGTAAGTCTTGTTGGCAGAACTGGTCCTGATTTGAAGCGTGCCCCCCCCGAGGTTGATGCTGGAAGCGGTGTTGAGATCGCTCACTGATGCAGTTGCCGCACCTGATGCCAAAAGCGTGCCTACATTGATGTTTAGAACGCCGCTGAAGGTGTTATTTGCGTTAAGCTGGAGGGTGCCAGCGCCGGTCTTGGTGATGCCACCATTGCTCATGACGCCGTTAAACACGACATCGCTCGCGGTGCTCAGCACGCGAGTGGCGCCGCCAAGGTCAATTCCTGCGCTGAAGGTCAATCTGCCGTTGTTTGTTGCGTCTCCCAAAATCACATCGCCGCTGACGGTGATTGCATTCAGAATGGTGCGGACTGTGCTGTCACCGGAGGAAAGCGTGCCGCCGTTGAGGGCCAGAGATCCGGTGCCAAGTGCGCTGCTTGTAATCGTTCCCACCGAGCCCACGTTGCCGACACCGATCTGGAGGGTGCCGTTACCGAGGGCCGTCCCGCCGCTGTAGGTGTTTGCGCCGGTGAGGGTCACCGTCCCTGCGGTGGTTTTGTTTGCACCCGCAGAACCTGCAAGAATTGCCGATGCGGAGCCGCTTTGAAAATCATAAGCGGTTGTGCTGGTCAGTATGCCTGCCGACGAAGTGTTGGTGATCGCGCCGCCAGTGAGCTTCGCGCCGTTGACGGTTTCGGCAAAGGTAGCCAGTGCAAAGGTGCCGGCTGCGACTTCCACAGTGGCCGCGTTGTTGATTTGGTTGGCAGCACTGAGGGTGACGGTGCCCGTGCCGTTGATCAGCAGATTCCCCACGATGGCATCGACAGCGGCGGTTTTATTCAGGGTCAATCCGCCTGCGCTTACGGTGGTAAGGCCGCTGTAGGTGTTGGCACTGGCACCGCTCAGGGTCACCGTCCCTCCGGTGGTTTTGTTTGCACCCGCAGAACCTGCAAGACTTGCCGAGGCGGAGCCGCTTTGAAAATCATAGGCGGTTGTGCTGGTCAATATGCCCGCCGACGATGTGTTGGTGATCGCGCCGCCAGTGAGCTTCACGCCATTGACGGTTTCTGCAAAGGTGGCCAATGAAAAAGTGCCCGCGGCGACTTCCACATTGGCCGCGTTGTTGATTTGGTTGGCAGCACTGAGGGTTACCGTGCCCGTGCCGTTGATCAGCAGATTCCCCACGATGGCATCGACAGCTGCGGTTTTATTCAGCGTCAATCCGCCTCCGCCTACGGTGGTGAGGCCATTATAGGTATTCGCACTTGCACCACTCAGGGTCACAGTCCCTGCGGTCGTTTTGTTTGCACCTGCCGTGCCGGCGAGGATCGCCGAAGCGGAGCCGCTTTGAAGGTCATAGGTGGTGGTGCTGGTTAAAACTCCCGTCGAGCCAGTAATCGCCCCGCCAGTGATTTTCACGTTATTGACGGTTTCGGCGTTAGCACCCAGCGCGAAGGTGCCTGCGGCGACTTCCACGTTGGAAGTGTCCTTGATCTGGTTGGCCGCACCCAGAGTGAGAGTGCCCGTGCCGTTGACCAACACATTCCCTGCGATGGCGTCAACAGCAGCGTTTTTACTGAGTGTCAAGCCTCCTCCGGACACCGTGGTAAGCCCACTGTAAGTGTTGGCAACGGTAGTGCCGGTGAATGCCAACGTGCCCGTGCCGGTTTTGGTGAGATTGCCGCCACCTGTAACCGCTCGGTTGAAAGTCAACTGCCCGATGCCGTTGTGGATTACGTCCAAGTTACTAGATAAAACGAGATTTCCGAAACCGGAACTCATACCCGTTCCAAGACCAATAGTAATACCTCCCGTAGCAGCAGAATCCACTGTTATAGAGGCATTGCCGGTATTAGCCGACATAGTGAGGTCTAGATTTTGAGTATTAAAAAAGTTAAGGGAAATTGAAATACCAGCACTGATCCCAGAACCGAAGCTGAGAGATCGGACCGTGCGAGCGCCTGCGATATATGAACCATTACCACTCGTGGCAAGGGTTCTCGTCGTAGTATTAAAGATCAGGTCCGTTTGGTTATCGGAAGTGATTGCGCTATCCCAGTTGGCAGCTGTCCCCCAACCGCTATTGGCGCCTGCGCCACTCCAAGTGAAAGTGCCGGCGGCGTGGAGCGCGGACGACGAAGCGAGGACTGCGGCTAGAATGGGCGCAGCGGAGAAGTGATGACAGAGCGGGGCAGAGCGCTTTTTCATTGGATTCAAGGACTTTTCTGTGGGTTTATGGATTTTGGGCTAAACTTCTGTGAAAGATATGCCGCTGGTTTTGAGATCTCACACGAATCGAGCACGAATTAACCTGGTGGAATATTCCGAAACGGCACGTATTCGAATCGGTGTGGCTTCAAGCGATCGAAATGTCACTCATTCCAATTTGAACGATTCGTTCGAAATATTATACGATCCTGCCGGAGTTCATCGTCGAAACGGCAAGAGTGCGTGGGTGCAGGATCGCCGCAGCCGGAGTTAGGCTCTTCCAAGTGGGTGGAGAAGCCATGGTAGGAGAATCAATCAAGGAACTACAGAAATGGCCTGATTCAGGCTCGAACTTCAAGATGGCTGATAGAGTATGAAGATGAGAGCGGGCACATCTTCTGGTGGGAAGTGCTGGTCCAATTCCGACGTCCGGTCACGAATTCAGTTTCCGATGACTTCCAAGACGTAGAATCCTCGGTCCGGGTGGACCATTTCAGGCGTGACGGTGATGCGGTCGATGTTTCCTTCACGCGTGATCGTTGTGGATCCGGGAGCGGCCACGGGCCATGTAGGAATGTTAGATAGGTTGTGGCCGTGGCGGATCTGCCAACTGAGCCTGGTGGCCTGCCAGTTCCATGGGAATTCGAGAGTGATTGTGCCGACGTTCCTACCAATGACACGGAACGGGTTGCCATTCGGCGTTCCCGGAGTGGTCACGAACGCATATTCCAAAAGGTCGGAAAGTCCATCGCCATCCGTATCGACTCGGGGACTTGGAAGTGTGCTTTCCACGGTGACGGACACCGGCTGTTCGTGAGTTAGGTTTCCGTCGCTCACACGGATGGTGAAGTTGAAACTACCCAAGCCTTGAGTCTCGGCGGGTGTCCAGGTGAAGACGCCGGTGCCACCGTTGATGGATGCGCCGACCGGGGCGGCGATCATACTGTAGGTCAGGGGATTGGCGGGCAGGTCCGCATCGGTGGCGCTGGCGGTGAAGGTGAGCAGGCTGCCTTGTTTCACGGTCTGGGGCGAAATGGCCGCGAGCACGGGAGCCGTGTTGACTTCGTTAACGGTGATCGCAACGGATCGATCATGGGTGAGGTTTCCATCGTTCACCCGTACGGTGAAGTATACCCCCCCCGGACCCTGAGCTTCCGTTGGGGTCCAGGTGAAAACCCCAGTGCTGGAGTTGATCGATGCTCCCGCAGGCGCGCCGATCAAACTATACGTCAGTGGATTGGCAGGGAGATCGGCATCCGTGGCGCTGGTGGTGAAGGTAAGCAGGTTGCCTTCATTCACCGTCTGGGATTGAATGGATGCAAGCACCGGAGCCAGATTGACTTCATTTACAGTGATATTTACGGTGCGTTCGGTTGCAAGTTGTCCGTCGCTGGCACGAATTGTGATTGCATACGTCGATCCATCGCCCTGCGTTTCGGTTGGCGTCCAACTGAAAAGGCCGGTTGACGGATTGATTGATGAATTAAATGGAGGATTGATGATGCTATAGTTGATGGGTCCTGCTGGAAGACTGCCGTCTGTGGCACTCGCGGTGAAACTCAGCAAATTAAGTTCGTTTACCACCTGATCGGGAATGACGGCAAGAATGGGCGGGTTGTTTGCAGGCACAGGCAGGATAAACCGCCATTGCACGCTATCGTCGGTCGTGCCCGTAGCGACCATCTTGTAGACCGCTGCGTTGTTGCTGGTATCAAAACTCTCGAAACTCAGACGGCTGTTCGAGCTGGGGTGACCGATATGATACCAGCCTTTTTCGGGTTGGGTTGATGTCGGAGTGAGTGACCACTCGACGCTGATGCCCGTTGTGCCCGAGGCCGCAAGGGTGGGGGAAACTCCTACCCCTGAAGTATGTCTGAGCCGCCGGCCGTCAGCTGAAGAAACCACATAATACCGATTGAGAGCCCCGGTGGATACGAGGGTCCAATTCACGATCGGACCATCCGTGCGAATCGTCCGGCCGCCAGGAGCCGTGTTTCCAGTTGCTGCGTTGGCCATGCGCTTCCGCAAGCCTCGATGGTGGATCATGTAGGTTTTGTCTGGCCGGACGGTAGTGTCTCCGTCCCATCCAGCGTAGAGTTTTCCAAAGGCGGTCAGATTCCCCGAGGCATCATAACCATTTGACCTGGGAGCTGGAGTATAGTTGGTCCAAGGGTTGGCCGGCTGAGGATTATTTGCATCTGCGGTAAAGACGAACAGGGCATATTTGCGTAGCGCGGTCAGGCCCTCCGTGCGCCAGAGGAACTCTGCGAGACACTCATAGTTGTCTTCTTCACTCCAGCTTTGGGTTCCTCCCCAATCGACGAACGAGAATTCGGTGAGCCATACCGGCCGCCCGAAATCGTTGAACTCTGCTTCCACCAAGTTCACAAGGTAGTCGGACGATCCGCCACTTGGACCTGGATAGGTGTGAATGGCATTGTATTCGACCCTGTATCCCAGCCGATCTGTCTCGTCGTAGAACAACTGGTGCCAACTGGGTGCGCCTGCCGGCGGGTTGAGTGTGCCGGGCGACGGGCTTAGCAACGGTTGATCGAGCGCCAATAGACGGGGCCAGAGGGCGACGCAGTCCGCCAGAGGAATGTTGGACTGGTCAGTGCGATCCGGTTCATTGAAGCCCATTAGAAGAAACCCATCTGCACGCTTGCGCCACGCAGGAGAGTGCTGCCAGATCGGCCCGCTGCTCGTGCCATAGACCCAGTTGAAGCTGCCCCACTGCATGGGGTTGTAAATCGTGCTGGCGGGCAGTGTTACTGAGTGGGTTGGTCCCCAGTTATACATCCACTTTGCATTCATCGGGGCAGCGAAACTGGCGCCACCAATGCCTTTTTTAGGCGCCCACGTGTCTTTGACCAATTGCCAGCGCTGGGTGATCGCACTGCTTGCGGTGCTTTGCACGAGGACCGTGCCCTGCGAAGTGGATCCCCCTTGAGTGTCGATGACGAGGCCACTCCATGCATTAACTATTTGATAGAGGCCACCTGCCAATGGTTCCAGAATCCAGTCCTGGTGAGGCAGGGCGAGGTAAGGGGAATCGGTGAGTGCAGCTCCAGAAACTTTCGAGAGTTGCGCTCCAGACAGACAGTTGCCAGTATCGCGGTTGCGCAAGCGATAAGTGCCGTTGGAAAGATTGAGTAAAACCTGATACTGGGCCTGAGCTGTGGTGGTCCCTGGCTGGTCGAGTGTCAGCTGACCACCGGTCAGGCTGGCCATGTGACGGTTGGCGGAAGGAAGGCTGATTTGGTAGAAGGCGTCATTGAACTTTTCATAGTTAGCGTAGGCTCCGGACGAATTGTTATTCGTGCCGAGCGCATATCCGACATTACCGGTGTTTGCCGGGAAGATCTGGAGTTCTCGAATGACTGTTGGAGTGGTTCCCGTCTTGTTGAATTCCAGCCGGACCTTGGTCGTACTGACTGGTGCCGGAAAGGTGATGATTCGGTCGCTGTTGGAATTTCCGGTCACCGCTCCGCCCGAGATATTGAGCCATGCAGTACCATTCCAATATTTAAGAGTGAAATCCCCGAGCGGCGACGCGCTGGTAGAACCCGAATACAAATGAGCGCTGCCAATTTTTGTGGTGGCAACCATTTCAATATCCAGGGTGTTGATGCCAGTTGTCGTAGTTTGCCACGCCGACCCGCCGTGAGTTCGTCCGTCCACGGCATTTAGCGGATAGTTGCCTGTGGTGTGGGAGCTGGTGACGGCCGGCCGCTGATAGGCTAGATTTATGGTAAGGTCGGTGCCGAGTGGAAATCCCGCAGGACCATTCGGTGGGTATAAGGCGAGTTCACGAAGCCGAATCGGTGCATCGAGTGCGATGAGCCTGAAAGAGGTCGCAGTGATGGGAGTGGTGAAAACGAGGTTGCGCTCGACATTGGTGTTTCCCATGACGTCGGCACCGGCGATGGTCATCCAAGTGCTGCCGTTCAAATACTGGATACCGAATTGCCCAAGCGGGAACGTGTCATCGATCCCGCTGAAAACCTGCGCACTGCCAATTTCGACTGGGTAGGGGAAATCAACCCTGGCGGAGTTATAAGCCCAGTTTTCACTCTGCCAGCGGTTATCGTTTCCGGTGTTGCCGTCAGTCAGGTATGAGGCGAGACGTTGACCCGCAACCGACGCAGCGGTGACGGTCTGGAATTTCGCCAGATTGACCCTCTGTGGATTGATCCGCGGGGATGTGAATCCGGCGACACTCAACTTGGGATCGTAATTGCCCGCAGCCGGAGTTTTAAGTTTTAATGTGCCTCCACCACCGGATTTCGACGGAGCGATCTGAATGCTAAAGGCGGTGCCGGTGATGTTAAGATCCGCTGAGAGGGGCGTATCAAATTCAAAAACATATTCTCCACCGACCGTGAAAATGTAAGTTCCTGTCGCAGTGCCGATGACTACGTCGTCGCCGCCACCCGGCAATTCGTTCGCGCCTAGGTAGGCGAAGGTGACCGCCACGGTGTCGGCGTCATTGGTCGCCGCGACGGAGTGGGCAGCGAAGCCGAATCCGGTGAGAGTGACCCGGGTTGGCCCTTGGTTTCGGGTAAGAGGCCCGCCGAATGAGCGCACATAAGAAGGCGCGCCTGGTTGTTCGATGTCGGCATCGCCGCCACCATTCGTTGCATTGTCCAAGAAGAAAGCAGGACCCAGGGCAGTTGTGACGTTTCCTGCTTCGATGGTCGCTGCCTGCAGTCCGGAAGGTGCAGCCAATGCAAATAGGGAACTTAGCAGCCCCGGCATGAAATGCCGCAATATAGGAGCGTTTCGTATTGAAAAAAACTGCATTTAAAAGGGAAAGTCGGTGGGTTGGGTTTCAGGCAACATCTCGCCGGACGAGTAAGGATGTTGATGGGTTGAAAGAAAAAGGGAGGCGTATGGGTTTCCTCGGCGAAGGCGATGAGCGCTTTAGTCCGCTTATTTGAAAAATCGTTCTGGGATCGTTGCAGGGATGACTTCGACGCTGCCGTCGAGGAAACAGGAAATTGATTTGCGATTTGGGAGAAAATAAATACAGCGTCCGGTGTCCCCGAGAATTGGGAGTGGGGTGTAAGTTCCATTGACGGGTTCGATGAAATACCGACCGTAGGTGCAATAGAGGATGCGGGATGGATCTCTGAAGGTGGATAATCGCAGGGGAGCGGCTCGCCACGGAGGTCTGATACTCGAATTGAACCCAAGTGGAACGCTGATGCCTGACAAGTCTCCGTAAGCGCTAATCCCACTGAAAGGGGTGCCCGCCATGGTCTTGAGATCGGTTGTGTTGAAAACGGACTTGAGTGCGGTCTTGATCTCCGCCGCAAGAAGCTTTTGGTCCCGCGTTTCGATGCCGCCCAACAGGTAGGGCTGGGCCCTGCCCCAGAAAGTGTTGCTGACCCAAGCATTGCCGCCCCCTTCGTAACCCGATCCGACTTCGCCGGCATCTCGCATGACATTGATGGCTCCGTTGTTTTCGGAGGCGTAAGCGACGTGGGCTATTCCGATTTGTCGGAGAGCGGACACCGCATTGCTTTGTTGTGCGCTGGCCCGGATCTTCCCGGTAACCACAAAAATCAGTGATGCCATCACGATGATGATGGTGATGCAAACAATCAACTCCACCAAAGTGAAGCCGTCACGGCGAGGGCGTAATGTGAGGACCATCTGGGTTCCGATGATTTTCATGCATTTTGATTCAGGGTTTTTCCGCCCATTGCAGAGCGGGGAAGTGGGCGCATCCGTCGCGATTTCATCAATGGCAAGACAGGATGGCAAGACACCCATTGTTTGTCACGAACGCGCAGTTGAACGGTTCATGCATCCTTTTACACTTTTTGAGCAGCAAAGAATTGGGTAAAGCGCCGCCGCCTGCTTGGCCGCATCATTTTGGTTAGAGGTGTCGAGGCAGTTCTGTGCACTTTGCCCGGGGACGAAGAAACAGTATGAGTAGTCCGCGACTTTTTTGTTTTTCAGCCTGAAGCTGTCCCTTAGCCCCCTATCCTTGGGCCCTCCTTCATTTTACCACCGTCGGATATTTCAGTTGAATGTTCCTTTGGAAATTCTGTTCCATCTGCTTTTTCAAACTGGACTGCTCCTCGCGTTCGAGTTGGTCGCGGACAGATTCATAAGCGGCCGTCATTGCCGGTTTGATGGCAATGGATCGGACCAGAAATACGCCTTCGGACCCGGTCACCACCGGGCTCACCTCGCCGGCTTCTTTGAGTGAAAATGCGATTCGGGCCACTTCACGGCTCCAGACACTTCCCTCTCCTTCTGCCTCGATCCAGCCCAAGACGCCGCCTTTAAAACGGGTGGCCGCGTGCTCGGAGTAGTCAACGGACAAGGTGGAAAATCCTTGGTCCGGCTGTTGGACAAGCTCGCTCTGGCCAAAGAACCACTCGCGCGCCTGGCCGAGTTTTTCCTGGTACTGCTTCATGCGTTCGGGATTGCTTCCGGGGTTCAACCACATGACGGCGACCTGACGTTTCTCAGGGGACTGAAACCGGGTGAGATTGGACTGATAGAGTTCACGCAGGCGTGTCTCAGGAACCGGCAGGTTGGCTTCCCTGATTTTGGCTTCCAATTCCGTTTCCCTGAGCCGTGCCGCCAGGATCCGGGCGATCTCGGCGCGAGTCGCGGGATCCCGATCAAGTCCCGCGTCGCGAGCGGCTTGGGAATAGCGCGCGCGCTCAGCAAGCTCGGCCAGGGCCTGGCTTCGCGTTGCATCGTCATTGCGACTGTCATGTTTTTCCTTCAACTGATAGTCGAGGTCGGCCTGTGTGACGACTTCCGATCCGACCCTCAGGAGGCCGCTATTTTCAGTTTCAGTGACGGTTTCCTTTTTCGGAGACGGCTTGCAGGATACCGCGGCCATGGCAAAAGCAAGGCAGGCCAGTTGTTCCAATCGACAAATCATGGTGCCAGATTGCGAATCACGGCATTGCCGGTTCCGCGCTTGAATTCCCACACCAGCAGATGTGGATTGATTCCTGTTAGATCTTTTTGGAACCTGACACTTGCACCGCCGGTTTCCGATTGTTTGACGCCGTCGATGTAGAAAACGAGCGAATCAGCCGCGCCACCGCCCGCGATTTTCATTTCGAAATCGAGCTTTTCCGATCCGCCGACCTCGGCGAGGATCCTGCTGATTTCGCCCGAGTTGCTGCCCGAGCTGATCAGATCGCCGTTTGTCTGGTCGGTCTTCCAGATGGCATTGCCGCTGATCCCCGTGCGGGTGGCGTTGGTCAGCGCGGCGATGCTGCTACTGGCGAGCACCCCGGGATCAAGGTTCATGCTGAGGCGATAGAAGCGACTGGTTTCGCCGGGATTCAGGGGGTCTCCGACCAGTTTAAGTCCGGCAGGGTCCGCGGCTTCGGCAAACTTCCCGCTGGCGTCGTTCCATTGTCCGAGGGATGCGGCGGATTCCACGCCCCATCGCACGTCGGCAGCCTTGTGCGAGCCTTTTGCGGAGATTTCAGGGCGGCCATTGAAGATCCGGAAGTCAACCCGCTGGTTCCCGAGTTCGTCAACCGAACCGAGACCGAAAGCATAAGCTTGAAGGTATCGATCCACCGTTTCGCGAGGAGAGCGCGAAAGGTCTGCCAGGGTGGTCATGGCCCCATGCGTGGATGCCTGCAACCAACGGTCAAAACCGGCACCGTTCGCCTCGCCGATGGTCGCAGCCGCGTAGAGCACGGCCTCGCGCGGGTCGCCGAGTTGATAGATCTCACGCGGGGCGAGTTTGAAAAGGATAACCTTCGGACTGTTGGCAAGTCCTGCGGCGAGCGCGGTGATCTGGACTTGAGCGGAACTTTGACCGGCGGGAATGGTGAGGCTGCCCGGCACTGCTAGAATGTGCACCCCTACCTTGGCGGTGCCGCCGAGAGTCAGATCCACGGTCAAACTTTGAGAAAGACTGCCATCGCGATGGATGCGCATGGTCGCAGGCTGGGCACTGTCGGACACGGCATTGGACTCCACAACTTCGAGCCAGACCTTTGGCTTGTCGCTGATCGTGCGCAGGACAGCCGCGCCGCCCACCGAATACTTGTATTGTGGCAGGACAGCGATTTGCACGCTGGCCGGGCCGGTGGTGTCGAGGTCGGGTAGCGGGCGGACGGTTAGGGTTTTGGTAGTTTGGCCGCGGGCGAAACGGATGACCGAGCGAAGGCTCTCATTTGACGTCGCTCCCTCGATAACGAAGTGGCCGCCGAGTGCGTCATCAAAGAAACCAAGCGGCACGTCGAGTGCCGCAGCGACGCCCGCACCACTGCGGGTCACGACGATGCTGAAGGGTTGAGTGGGATCTGTCGGCGCGCCAGCGGCCAGCGTCACCTGCACCCCTGACGGGATGCTCAGTCCGCCCATCCGGATGCGGCCCTCGCCGATGAGCTGGATCAACTGGGTCGCTCCGAGGACCCGGTTTTCCAAGACGATCTCCTGCGGCCCGCTGCCCGGCACTTGCACGATGAGCACGCTACTGAGGGTGGGAATCTCGGTGCTGAAATCCGTATCCAGCCGGATCGAGATGAAATTCCGTGCATCACCGGTTTTACCCCAGAACAGCGCTGATAGATCGATGATGTCCTCTTGCAGGCTGAAGTCGGTGATGCGGTCGGTTCCGGTATCCACCCCGCCGAAAACAAAGCGGTCCATTCCTCCGCCGCCGGTTAGAACGTCGGCACCCGGACCACCTGATAGAGTGTCTGCGAGCGGGCCGCCACCGAGATGGTCAGCACCATGGCCACCCCGGAGGATCTGGCTTTGGTTTTCGGAAGTTGCTGAGAGGTTGACCGGCTTGAGTCCGGTGCTGAGGTCCCAGATGACGGCACCACTCCACTTCGACTGGAGGTAATCATGCACGTCGCGGAGTTTCTGCTCCGGCAGTGCGGCGGGAAATACGAGCAATTCCTGAAGCTGGCCGCCGAATGGTTGGTCGACCGGATCAGTGCCGGTTGGAATTGCGGAGCGCCGGGCACCGAGAGTCGGCAGGACCGGATCAATCGCAGCGGCGGCGATGGCCTCACCATCATAGGAAAGCCCGAAGATGTTTTCCAAGAGGCTTCCTTCACGGCGGAAGATCGAGGTTGTGTCGGCACCGGTGGCATTCTCAAAACCACGGACGGCAACGCCATTCATCTGATAGGTAGCCGCGCCGGGATAGGAAACCGCCTGGCTGGTGGGCGCGATTTCCATGAATCCGCGGTTGGTGGAAAGCAGGGTGCGGGCTGCGTCCGAAGACGTTGCCGGGCGATAGGCGGCGAGCACGGTGTGGTCGCCTGTCGGCAAGGCGGCGTCCTGGAAGAACAAGTGGGCGGTCTTGGAAGTCGAAAAATCCGCCGCGTGTCCTGTCACGATCGGTTGATGGGCAGGAAGCGGCTGGGTAGCGGGTCGATTGTTGCCAGAGCGGTCGGGCCAGGTGGCCAGGCGACCGCCGGTGTTGGTTAGATCCATTCCGTCAAGCCAGAGACTGGAATCATTTCCATCGTTGGTGCTGGGAGAAACCGCACGCACGAGCACCTGGCCGGAGAACACTTTGCCTCCATCGCTCCAAGTCAATGGCAGTGTAAACTGGCGCGTTGCACGGTCTTTTTGAGTGATGCTCAGACGTCCAGATCTGAGATCGGTTAGGGAAACCTGCCGCTGCTCGCCCGGGGCAAGAGGCACTCCGCCGACTTTAATTTCAAAACCTCCACTCGTGATTCCTGTGAGCGTGAGATGGATGGCGTTGTCCTCGCTGTCTGAATCCAGAACGTGCAGATAGACACCGGCGACTCCCGCTTCCGGGATAACGATTTCGGTGGTGACGAGCTGGGGCTCCCGGTTGCTAACAGCGGGATTGCTGCCGCGGCGGAACTCCTCAAGATTGCTCCAACCGTCCTCGTCAAAGTCGGTGTCGGCGTCGGCGAGTTCGTGATTCAGCCCGTAGAGTTTTTCCCACCAGTCAGGCAAACTGTCGCCGTCGGTATCAGTGCTGTCGCCAGCCACCAGCAGGTCGAGACGGTATTGCTCGGAGCGGTTCGCGAAGCTCAGTCCATAGAACTCCTTGCTGCCATCGGGCAGGGTGGCGGGCACACCACCGATGGTGATCGATGTGATCTTGAAATTGGTTTTCTGCGTGCCAATGGCGAGGAATTCGCCCATGCGGGGAGCTTCCGGAAGATAGGCGAGCGGAACCTGAAGCGCGTATGAATAGGGCTTGCTCTTACCGCTGCCGACGGGTTCGAGCGCAGCGGTTAGTTTCACCACATTGGCGGGATTGCTTTGATTGACGATGGTCATTTCAAGCTTGCCGGACTGCAGCAGCACGGTTTGCGCTCCGCCGACCTGGCGGACCTCACCGTAGAACAGCACGCTTGCATCACTGAATCCGACCGCGTGAAGCAGGTTGGATAACAGAACCATTGAGAGAGCCGTGAAGATGGATTTCATGGAGAAAAAAGGTGAATTCATTTACTGGCCCTGGCTTGAATAGGTCTTGAAGTGCAACTTGATGTCCGAGAGGGACTCGGCAAGTTTGATCAGCGCGGCCTTCGGATCGGCACCGAGATTTGCTCCGGGAATGATAAGCATCCAGTCGGAGTTCCAGACCGAGCGGCCGATGAGGCGCGAGTCGAGGATCAACTCGCTGTCGTTGGCCTGAGGATTTCCGCTGTCGTGATAGATGCGGAAATCGCCGTGACGGCGGAGGTCGCTGAAGCCTCCATCCACGCCATTGAGGGTCGGGATGAAGCCGGGTGAGGAAAGGTTGGCATTGTTGATGACAAACGGTGTCGGGATGCGCTGTTCCTGCACTTTCCACATGCGTGTGATGGGCTGAACCGAACTGGATGCCCGCAAGTAGTCATTGCCAACTGGAACCATATAGGCGCGGGGGGTAGTGCCGAGGTTGGCGGAGTTATAGTTTTCCAACCAGACCCCGAAGCCGCGCACCTTGGTGGAAAAGTTGGCAAGGCTGTAGGCGTGGTCTCCGGGAGCGAGGGATTTTCCGAAGAAGTTCCTTCCCGGCTCGATGCTGGTGCCGAAGCGGATCACCATGCCCGGCTGGGCAGCGCCTGTTGCTCCCGGCAAGGGGCGGCAATAGCGGATGAACTCGGGCAATTGATTGAGATCGGGCACGATCCGCGCCTTGAGGGCATCCTCCCAGCGGTCATCACTCGAAGCATCTCCGCCAGCGGAAAGTGCGGGTCCGATGCGGAACAACTCACCTCGGAGCGAGATTTTCTCCAGCTCGGATTGCGGATTATTGATTCCTAACTGGCCCTTGAGGACTTGGAAATTGCCGTTCAACTGGGCGAGGATTTCCGCCAGTCCGCCCTGGCCGATTTGCGGTTCACCGTCGGACCAGAGACCCAGTTGGCGTTCCTTCACAATCCGATCTAGCAGTCCTCCCGGCGCGGCCGAATTTCCCGCATCCAGACTGGTTTCGTAGTCGTAGGCCTTGGCCGCGAGCCAGGCATAGCGCGCGGCGTTGTTGAAGCTGCTTTGATACTTCGAAACCGCCTCATTGCGCGCCAAACGGATCATCATGTCCTTGTAGCGGTTTTTCTGAACCTTGGCAGCGAGCACCTTGTTGAAGGCCTCACGTTCGCGCAGCACGCGGATTCCCTCTGCTTGGGTGGTGATGTATTCCTGGCGGAGAATCTCCAACTGTTGGAGGCGGGTTGCGATGGCATTGCGCAGGGGAGCTTCCTTTCCTGACAGGGCGACGATATCAACCATGACACCACCGATTTCCTTGAGTTCTGTCATCCGGCTGGCCTCGGTCTCAAAATCAGCTATCTGCAGATCCCTGACGAACGCCAACGCTGAGACCGTCGCTTTCAAGATGGCCGAGCCGACCGTTGAGAGTGTCGATGAGGTTGCTGCGACACCTTCAGCCACACCGCGGATCGGCGCCGTCACGTCGGTGGCGACTCCGACGACTTTCGGCGTCCCTTCCGTAACCGCCTCGGCGCTATTCTCGACGGCCTCCTTGCTCTTCTGGATGGCTGCGATGATCGCCTCTTTGGCGACCTTGATCTTCTCGGTGGCAATGGACAGGGTCTTCAACTTGAGCGTGTTCAAGTCCCGTTTCGTCGCAAGCCGGCCAAGATGATCGATCCGGGTGGAAGCCGCCTCGAACTCCTTTAGGAAAGCGGTGTACTCTTCCAATGCCGAATCGAGCGCAATGCGTTCACGGAGTTCCTCCTCAAGGATCCGCTGGAGTTTTCCATAACTCGTGCGCTGTCCCCATTCCACTGGAGCCTGAAACGCATATTTTGAGTTTTTCCTAACCGGAAGCTGGAGCTCCGTCACTTTGGTGCTGAAATCTTCATAGCTGCGGGTCTTCAAGAAGGGTTCGAAAACCTCTGCGATTTCTTCAGCTCCGACTCCGAAGGTGAATTGCTTCGCGCCCTTTTGAAAGAAATTCGTGCCAATCACCGACGGTGCTTTTGCCAACACCACTCCCAGGTTCTCGAAAGTATTGCCATAAACGTTGGCATAGAGTTTTACGAAGTCGTCATCGTCTGCCAGATTCGCGACGTTGGTAAAGGTGCTTTGAAAACGAACCATCCCTACGGGAGCCTTGGCGTCTGTCTCAGGAATGATCTGGGTGATGCTGGTGCGGTTGAGATAGGAATACAGCTGGGTGTCCGGTCCCTCATAGCCCTCCGGGTATAGCTGGCCGAAGCCGATCGTTCCGTCATAGGGCCGACCGAAAATTTCGATCAGGCGGTTGCGGAAGCCAAGGTCCTGACGGAATGCCTCGACGATGAGCGAGTCGGTATCATCCGCCAGGTAGCGGAGTTTGTTGCCAGCCTGGGTAGCCATGTCGAGGGTGGCCACGGCGTTTTTGCCAGCAGTCACCGCACGGGCATGGATCTGTTCGAAATGGGTTTTGCGCTCCCAGGATTCGCCGTCGAAGTAGGGATCAATATCGAAGGCAATGGTATCGGAATCGAAGCCTAACGGATTCACTCCACCGTTGGCTTCGTCCATCGCGGATTGGATTTCGTAAAGTCCACTCGCGATTCCACCGATTTCGTCGATGGCACCGAACCGTTCGATGCGGTCGAGATTTTCCGGTTGATTCACCGGGGTGGCATCTGACGCATTCTGCGGGAGGATGGCATTGGCGACCGCCCAATCGACGTAGGCACCGTAGCCCGCGCGGTGAGCCCACTCCGAGACGCCCCAGGCACGGGCCGGATCCGCACCGTCGGTGTAGCCCTGCCATTGGCCGTCAGGATCCTGGGTGTAGTTGAGGCGATAGGTTCCACGGACGATGTCACGACCGGCTCTGGCCTTGCTGGCGGCCATCTTGGCAAAGGTTTTCTCATCGAGGAAATCCACCTCAAGCACGTTTTGCATCAGCGAATAGAGTTCCGGACGGGACTTCCAATTGAACAAGGGCTGCTTGAGCAATTCATAGTGCATGCCAAGCGCTGAGACGTAATGCCCCCAGGCATCGCCGTGGCCCTGCGGATAGAGGGTCCGCGCGTCATCCTCATTGATGAAGCCGTCTTTATTCGCGTCGTAGATATTGTAATTCACATTGTAGGCCGCTTCACCGAGACCCTTGGCATAGTTCCAGAACATGCGGTTGTAAACCGGGTAGCTCTTGCGGAAGTCCGTGCCGCGAAGCAATGATAACTCTTCCTGCATCAGGTTCGATTCCATATTCTGGAACGCGTGCGTGAAGGATGCCACGCCGGACAAATCCTTTTCGTTAGTCACGGTGATGGTGGAGTCCTGCGCGTCGGTGTAGGCTTCTCCTGCCAGGATTTCGTAAAGCACCGCCAAACGGGTGGCTGCAAGCAACAATGCTTGATTGATTCCCTGGGTCGCGACCGGGTTGGTGGAATTGTTGATCGACAAATCCCGGGCGCGTTTGAGAACGGTTTCGTAAAGTTCGATCAAACCGGTGTTTTCGATGACGTTTTTATTCGGGTTCAGGGCTACGGGTCCGACGTACGGCGCGCCGGCGATCTGGATCTGGTTGCTGTAGGTGGCGGGGCTTTCGTTGCCGAAGAAGTCCGTGTAACGCGCCTCATACGGATTGATGCGGTCAAGCACGCGCTTCACCCATCCCATCACGAGTTGCGGGACATAGCGCTTGCTGCCATCGGCCTGGAGTTGGGGGGAATTTGCCGCGCCTGCCCACTGAAACGGTGCGGGAGAGCCGGGTTTCCATGCCGTGTTAGGATTGGCGAACTCGAAGGGCACGAGCTTCCAGTTAGACTCGTCCTTGTGGCGATAGCGCATCAGGACGAGCTTGTCCGCAAGTGTCACATCCGGCCTTCCTTCGAAAACGATGCTGTTCAGGCCGAGGTGTTTCTGGGATGGCGTCAGGCTGTCATTGGCGAGACGCTCCTGAGGGAGGTATTCCTGCCAGAGTGGGTTTCCGTTTTCATCAGTTTGGGCAAGTGTTCCGTCTGCGATGATTTCGTTCGCCACCACGTCAAGTGGACCAGCGTCGCGGATCCACCATTCGTAGTAGAGGTCCTGGGTATTGCCGCCGAATTCACCATTGTGCAGGAGGCTGATCTTCTCACTGAAAGCGTCGGCAGCCTCGATGACCTTGATGGCGCCGCGGTAGCGATCGGGGATGATCTCGATGACATGGAGTGAAATCGCGGCACCGTTGAGTTCGGTGCGGTTGTTCTCCGCTACGGTAATGTAGAGCGAGCCATTGGGGGCCTTGGTGAGAAGGTTCGGATTGCAGACAAGCGCGGAGCCCACGCCGAAACTGTTGAGCGGCACGATCTCGGGGGTGGGGGAGGTGACCGGAGCCGTGAGCCCGGTGTTCCAGAACTCCGTTAGATCGATGGAATAATCACCCGGTTTATTGCGGAATCCTCCAAGGAAAACAGGCGCGGTGATGCTTTCGCCAGCGGCGGTGACTCCGTGAGGATTCTGGGTGGCGAAGTAAATGCCGTCGACGAGGGACTGCCACGCGGTGGAGCCTGATAGACCACGGATTCTTTTGTATTCGTCGAGCGAGAGCGAGTTCGGTTCGAGGATGTTGAGCGGGTCGGGTCCGGAGGTGAGGTTGGAATCACCACTTTCTTTCTCGTTAAGACGGCCGCGGAAGACGACTTTTCCGGCGAGTGAGTCGAAGTAAAAGCGTTGCTGCAAGGAGCCCGGTAGTTCCTTGAAATACCACCGCTCAGCGATCACAAACACGTCGCTGGTCGCTGGCGCGGCTTTGCCTGCCGGGGCGAATCCGGCGCTGGCCATCTGGGCTACGGTGATGGGAGATTCCCGCCGATCCAGCGGACGCACGATCCTCGCCGAAGCATCAGCGGCGGAGT
The DNA here is from genome assembly GCA_031412525.1 of Akkermansiaceae bacterium. Lineage (GTDB taxonomy): Bacteria > Verrucomicrobiota > Verrucomicrobiia > Verrucomicrobiales > Akkermansiaceae > Luteolibacter. The sequence continues at coordinate 48,565 of JANODE010000164.1, forward strand.
AGAGATTGGTTGTCGTGCTGGAGGTCTTGCTGAAGGACATGCTGGGAGCGGAGCTGTCGAAGACGATTTCACTGGCAGCCATGGCGACGAGCGCAGGCAGACCGTCGGCACCGGGGGTCTCGTTGAAATATTCACCACCCTGATAGGTCAGGGTTTCACCGCGCTTGAGCTTGGGGTATCCGGAGGCCCAGAACGAATTATAGACCACCTTGACCGGGTTGAGGCTGGCACCGGTGCCGGTGAAGCGGGTGCCGTCTTCAGGAAGCCAGGCCACCGGGGTGCCGACCGCCGTGTTCGGCAGATAGAAATCGCCACGGAACGGATAGAAGAAGTGGTGGAAGAAGCGGCCGTTGCCAGAGACGACCCAGGCGTTGTTATTGACGTCGCGCCAGAGGGTGCGCTGGTTGACGCCGTTGAGCTGCACGTTCTTGCCGCGCGCGTCGAGCATGCTGGCATTGCCAATGACGAGGTTGAGCGGATAGGGAGGGATCAGCAGGTCGCCGGCGGCCGCAAGGTAGTCGAACTGATAGGAAAAATTGAAAGCGGCATCCGGTTTCAGGAGCAGGAATCGGTCCTCAGGTTTGCCGGCCGGTTCGTAGGTGAGATCCGGGTTGGCATCGACGATCGAATCGGAAGGCCGCGGGAATGGCAGGCTGCCGGTCCGGGTTTCAAAAACCTGATAGGCCGCCATTTCCGGCTCGCCGGTGACGAGATTGCTCACCTGGGTGAGAACCCAGGGTTCGGACGTGTACCCCGGACCCTTGGCATTGATGTCGTTCTGCAAGGCGAACGCCGCAAGGGCAGGGGTGTTAGAGATGGCCTCGCCGAGATTCCTGACTTTGAGCGCCGTTCTACCCGAAGGGGCTGCCAAGGCGTGTTCTTCATTCGGATTGTAACCCGCGACCGCCGTGTCCGACTGGTTGTAGACTGCTAGATTGGAGTAGTTCGTCTGATCGAACACCTTCTGGGGCTTGCCCGTGACATCGATTCCCTCACTGCCGATACGGCTGGCGATGTAGATCGCCTTGTTCTTGTGCGGGCCGAAGGTGGGATAGACCACTTCGTTGTAGGCGGCCGCAATGTAGGGCCAGGCCACGTTCGGGTTGAGACCGGGGACGCTCAGATACGGGTTTTCGTAATAGGCCACCTCGAGCCTCCGCGCGGCATCCAGAAAAAGTTGACTGTGGTTTACCGGAAAGACCGGGCCCCAACTGCCAACCTCGGCGGTGCGGTCGTAGAGATTGGCATTGTAGTTTGAAACCCGGTTGAGGACGTAGCCGCTGCCGCCGAAATTTGCATTGTCGAGCGTGCCATCAAGACGGGTTGCAACTTCCTGAATGCCGACGCGCGCCCAAGTCCCGACAAACTCGCTGCCAGGTGCGGTCACCGGGCCGATGCCCACATCGGCGGTGGTGCCTTGGTTCGCAAAGGAAGAACTGCCAGGCGCGTTTTCAAAGCTGAACCAGAGTCGCGGAGGAGATTGCCGGAGCTGATTTACTGCCAGAGTCTTCATGTCGCGGACCGTTCTCAAACGAAGGACTTCGCCCGGAGACAGCCATGGATAGGCTTCCGCAGGCAGGCTGAAGAGACGGAACTGGTCGAGCTGCAAGCGGCTGAGTGGATCCGCTCCCGCACCGAAGCGGATCGAATTGGAGTTCAGGCTGCTGCCGACGGTGGAACTGGCGGGCGGACTGGTTCCAAGCATCATGCTAACAAGCCCTTGTTCCTGGCGGACGCCGTCGAGGAAAAAATCGACCAGGGTGACTTCGAATCCGTAGGGATTGAACGGGAATACGTGAATGACACAGTGACGCCACTGCGAGCCGGACGTCGGATAGGGCTGCGCAACGGAGATGCCCAGGTAGTTGGTGGTGAGGGTGGACGTGGCCGCGTCGAGTGTAACCTTGAGCTTGCCGGATCCGGTTTCCACGATGGTCACGGGGCCGTCATCGGGGCGCATGTCCTTGGCGTTGAGCCAGAAATCGATGACGAAATTTTCTCCCGGGTTGATGCTGGCGGTGGTGTTTCCGCCGCGCTGGATGATGCCGAACGCGCCGTTGTTTACCTGGCTGCCGCCGCCGAGTTCAAGACCACGGCGACCTAGGACAAGTCGTTCATCGCCGGGGAGAAGCGGGTTGATCGGTGAAGACGCAACCACACGCACAGCCAGCTTTTCCTCAGCTAGATTGCCATCCGCTGCCTCATCCGGATTTGTCCGATAGCTGTAGAGCAGCACGCTGCGCCCTGCGCCAGCCGTTTGGAACGGCCGGCCTGATGCGGTTGAATCGACGGTGGCGTCGGTATTCGAATCCGAGTAAGTCAGGCCTTGGAACGCCCACTCGTCGCTGCTGCTGATATCCAGCTTGGTGGGTGGACGGCGTTCTCCCGAGGCTGCGAAAAGGTGACGGTAGTGGGCGGATGGGGCGGCGGGGAAATCGGAACTGACCGGGGCAAGGGTGGTTTTGGTGACATAGTAAAGAGGCAGGCCGCCCGGATTCGAAAGCACGGGATTGCCACGATAATCCAGAACGGGATTCTGGTTGGCAACCACGGTCGTCTGGCGCTGACCAGTGCCATTTTCCAGCTCTGAAGCGAGAGGCACGACATCCGCGGGGTAGCCGCTAACAATCTCAATCTTGTAGGATTGGTTAGGTCGGTTGAGATCCGGCCAGTCAATCCGATTGCTTCCCGGATGGACCGGATGGAGCATGCGGCCGACCGTGTCCCAAAGAAGCGGACTGCCGGTGGTGGCACCCGTCGGAGGTTCGCTCACAGGCAGGATCAATGCTGTCGATGGACCGGCCAGACTCAGAACGGCACCGTCAGACAATGCGGGCACTAACTGGAGACCGGGGTTGGTAGGGTCAAACGCCTCGCCCAGAGGAATCAAAGCCCGGAAGACGGTCGGTTGATAGAACCAATGGATCTCGGTGGGCTTTTCAACGGCATCAATGGTCAGGACGCGTGCGAGCCGCCCGGCGACCTGGGTATCCGTGAGGTCGGAGATATCGGAGCCGAGGCTGGACAGGTCTCCGCCGGGAGGGACTGAAAAATCACCCAAGGTGAAGCGGCGGTCGATGCTGCGGTAGAAGGATCCCACATCCACCTTGCGGCCGGTGTCGAGCCAGACATCCTTGTTAGGGCCGCTGCCATACTCGATGCTTTCCACGGCGGTTCCCGCCGCGTTGTAAACCCGTATGAACGACTGGCCGTCGAAGGCCGAGGGTGTTTCTCCCGGTTGTCCACCGGCAGCGTCGAAGCGGTAGCGCAGTTGTCCATTCCACAGCCATTTGACCCGGAGCCAGTTGTCGATGGTCACCGGTTCCGCCGCCACCCGGCTGCCTGCTAGATTCCCGAAAAGAACCGGAGCGCCGTTGATGCGCAGGGTCGTGCGAGCCTCGGCCGGAAACGGGTTTCTCACTCCGGCACCGGGATTTAATAAACGAAAGTCCACCCCTGCGGCGATCCCGTCGCCTGAAAGCGCGTGCGCCGTGACTGCCGCGACATAAGGCGAGGCGTTGGTGTCGGGCTGAAGGGCTTCCAGCCAGACCGAAAAGTTGTTCAAGCCGCCCTCAAGCCTGTCGCCGATCCGGATGGCCGGGCTTTTTTCTGACTCCGCGTAGGCAAAACCGATGGTATTCTGCGTGCCGCGCAGGATGGCAGGCTTATAACTCGGGTCGCTGGACAACACCGGAGTTCCTGTCGCGGTGAGGGGAACGGGCATGGTTTGCTGGTAAACGAGCACTCCGTCGCGATGGATCCGGATCTCACGCTTCGTCGGGGTGGCGACCGGGAAGTCAAACACCACAGTCCAGTGGTGCCACTCCAGTCCAACCAATGCGGAAGGAAGCTCGGCGAGTTTGCGATAGACGCCAGTCGGTTGGGCGGTGGATGGCACCACTTCCTCGATGTATAACTGTCCGTCTGCCCGCACGCCGACCCTCATGGAGTTCAAGTTGCGGCGTTCATTGCCAAGCTCGGACAAGTATCTGCTGTTAGGTGGGAACACGTCCGGACCAGTTTCAAAAAACACCTGGTCTCTTCCAGAGTCGAGTTTCCGGTCAATTTTTCCCCACCATGCGAAGGACAAGCCATCCCGCGGCGTGGTGAGCTCAGGGGTATTTACGAACGCCCCTGTAACGGAAGCTTCTTGAAATTTCGTGTATTCGTCTGTGGGGATACTGACGGGAGCGCGTCGGATGTTGCTCAACTCGTAGCCTGCGCTCTCGAACCGGAAGCCTCCGGTGTCCGATGCCACCACGCGGTCAATGGCTGCGGTCAGCTCGGTATCCTTGGGCACCCAGGTCCGGCCGATGATGGGACTGGGCGCGCCGGTGGCATCGCCGGGATCGGGTTCGGTGCCGGGAGCCGCTGACTGGGTGGCGGACTCAATGAACACGGCGTATTCCAGCTCCCATTTCCAGATGATCTTCAGATCGGTGGTCACGGTTTTCTTGAAGAACAACTCGGTGCCTTGGATCGGCTCGCCGTCGATGGCGTAGCCAATACTCTTGGCACGGAAATAGGCGACTTTTGCTGCGTCGGGGTCATTGACGTTGCCGATGGCATCGAGCTCCTTGAAATCCCGGTTCAGATAGATATACTCCGGAGTATCGAAGGTCTGGAGAGTGGCGGGCGGGGCACCGAATGAACCAACCCTTGGCGTCACCCGGCCGGCTCCGTATTCCGACTCGATGGTGACGAGAAAGCCGATGGCAAGATTCAGGTTTTCAAAGTCCGCGCTGCCGGATTTCGACGCCTGAAGCTGGACATTGAAGATGCCACCCACGGTCGGTGTGCCGGTGATCAACCCGGTGGTCGTGTTGGCAGCCAATCCAGCAGGCAAACCTGTGGCGCCGTATGTGGTCGGACTGCCCGAGGCGACGATCTGATAACTGAAGGGTATCCCCTTGGTGCCGCTGAAACCCGGCGCGTTGATGTCGATGGCGACGGCCTGGGCATGGAGCCCGAGAGCCGAAAGGAGCAAGAGGGCAAGGCTGAGAAGCGGAGCCTTGAGAAGTGAGTGGATGTTCTGCATCTGATAAATTGTGGAAAATGTTAGCCGGGGGGGATGTCACGGTGCGGCATCAAGGGTGGCGACCCCGCTGACCCGTTCGAGGTCAACTCGGCCGGAGAGTTCGATGGCTGAATTGATGGGACCTTGCATGATCTCGCGGAACGAGCCACTGAGGCGGCTGGGATTCGGTTGCGCCGCATCGAAGACGAGCCGGATGGCGCGAGTGATGTTAGGGCCGGCCGCGTGTTTTTGATGGTAGGCGTGGCGGAAGGGATTGCTGCGGTGGAAGCGGTCGATGATGAGATCGCACTGGACGGTCTTGCCCGGACCCATGGCACCGGCCATGGTGTGGGTAAGCGCATATTTCTCCGCGAGTGATGCGGGGCGGGTCTCGCGGGCTATCAGGAAATTTGAAAGCCCTTGCTCGGTGAGATCCGGATAGGCGGGATCATCTAGCAGGGCCGCCTGACTGGCGGCGTCCAACTTGCGCGGCATGTCGAAAGCGACGGCTTCGAGACGCAGCCCGACCTTCTTGCCATTGCGCTCGCTGATGCCTTCGTAAAATGGGATTTTCGCGGGATTGACCACTAACACAGGCACTGGCGTGACCTCGGGATCGGCGGTCCTGGTTTGCATGATGGTGACTTGGGAGAGGAGGGAAACCGCGCCACCGGAGTTGGAATGAAGCAGGATCCGGAGCGGGGCCGATCCAGCGGCCGGGCGCACGGGTGCTCCGTTCTCGACGATGCTGGTGACGGAATCGATGATCACCTGTCCCACCCACAACCCTGCGACGGTGCCGGATTGCGATCCGGGGAGGAGATCGGTAGGAGCCTGAATTTGATTGTTGAGGGCAGTTACCGGAAGCCAGAATTCCGTCCCGGATGTGCCGGTGGCCAAACGGTAGAGATTGGTCCGGCCTACTTCGCCGCTGGTCCAGTTGCGTTTGGCTCCCAAGGTCAGGGTCTTGGTGGAGCCCGAGGCGATGGTCTCCCCGAGTGCGGCGGCGGAGGATTCGCCAGCGGTGGTATCGACCGTATTTCCGAGCACATACGAAAGGGTGCCTCCCGCCGGCTCGACCACATGAAGTCCTAACGAACCTGCTCCGGGATTGGCAGTGACAAGATCCAAAGTGGGAGTCGCCGTGCCAGCGCCCAGATTGGTGAAGACCAGTTCCTCGAGATCGAGCGTGACGGTCGCGGCACCGGAAGCGACGGGCACGGCATCGGCAGGGCTGCCGAAGTTCAGGCCGCCGAGTGAAGAGAGACTGAAATCAACCGCCACCGGGCCCATGTAGTCGGATGGGCCACTGCAGAAAATCCAGTAGGCCGTGTCATCCTTCACGAGGGCTGACGGGGACACAACCGCCCAGTTTCCACTCGTGGCGAGCGAATAGATCCGGTTGACAGGATGCCGGGTTCCAGCCGGGGAAAAGAAATTCTGGAACGAGATGCCACCTTTGATACCGAAACCGAGCAGGTTGTAGCGGTCGGGCGTCCAGGTGGGACGATAGAAGCGCGCCTTGCCGGTGATCGTGAAGGCGAAGTTGGGGGTAGCGGGCGCCACCTTTACCAGATAGGCACGATTGCCGGAAACCGATGCCAGGTTGTTAGTCCCGGTGGGATCGGTGCGCAGCCATTGTTCCCACTGATCCTGATTGAAGGTCCCGATGGTGCCGGGATCGCTGCCGAAGAACTCGGAAAGGCTCGCGAGCGGCTTGGGGCTGGCGATCACCGTGATGGCTGGATTGATGAAAACATCTTCGGGAGCCTTCAACTGGCCGACCCGCGCATCACCCGCGGCGAGTGTTTCATCATCGCCGGGCAGGGCGGGATCGTTGCGGACGGCATCGCCCGTCTGATAGACCGGCTCGATTTCCAGCCACACGGAGTTCCAACCCGCGGACAGGTTGATTTCCTGGCCCGCGGTTTGCGCCTCCAAGGGGGTGCCGATGAGGGAAACTCCGAAACTGATTCCCAAGGTGAAGCGCAGGGAACGTGAGGTGAGGGGATTCATGATCTGGATACTGGGAATTTTCAGGGATTGGCCATCGTGACCTTGAGCCGCATGAACTTGGCGAGATTGCTCCCGGCCGATAACGAGGCGCGGACTGTGTTAGAGGTCGAATCGCTCCCAATTACCTGCTGCGTGATGCCATTGGAAACCCATTGGTTCATGTCCGGCGACCACTCGACCGTGTAGACGAGGTCCGTTGCGGCCAACACCTGGGTGTAAGTTAGAGTGAGGAATCCGCCGCCATAGCCGGACTGCGGCAAACCGACGACCGAGTTGCTATTGGGATTGAGTCCGAAGGCATACTTGAGGAGGTTCGAGATGCCGTCCTTGCTGGGGTTCGCGTTGGGTCCGGCAATCAGTGGATTGTTGGCATTACTGCCGAATTGCAACACCTGCCAACTCGCAAACGGGCCGTTAGCCGCGGAGAAACTGACGATGTTGCCAAGTGTGGTGCCGCCGCTATTGATGGCGATGGCGCGGTAATAGTAGGTGGCTCCAGGATCAAGCCCGGTGAGCGGCAGTGACACGGGGAGCACCGTGGTTCCTGTTAGTTCTGTTGCAACTTCGACAATGACCGTGTTCGAGGTGATCCGGCGGATGGTGTTGTTGACGATCTCTCCGACAATCACATCACCGGATGGGGCCACCGCCACCGCCACGGGAGTGTTGAACTGGGCCGCGGGTCCCAAGCCGTTCGCCGTCCCAGGTGCGCCGCTGCCGGCGTAGGAGGTGACCGTGCCGGACGAAGTGATCTTGCGGATGCGGAGGCTCGAACCATCCGCCACGAATAGATTGCCATCGTCGGCCAAAGCGATACCCCGTGGGTCGGACAGGCCAGCAGCGATGAAGGTGTCCACTGTCCCGTTAGCCATGATCCTGCGGATTTGGCCGGAGCCGGATTCCGTAATGTAAACCAGGCTGCTATCGCTCACTGCGATCCCCCGCAAGTCCGTGAAGCGGGCAGTTTCCCCGGGACCATTGATAGATCCATTGAGACCGGATCCGGCGAGGGTAGAGACAACGCCGGTGGGGCTGATTTTCCGAACGCGCCGGTTACCCCGGTCTGCCAGATAGAGAGTGCCGTCTGCAGCGATGGCGAGCGATCCGGGATTCGAAAAACGGGCGGCACTCGGATCTCCTTCGGTGAAGCCTGACAAACCCAGACCCGAGAAAGTCGTGACCTGTCCGTCCGGAGAAATCGCCCGGATGCGGTGGTTGCCCGAGTCCGACACATAAAGCGTACCATCCGAGCCGACTGCAATTCCGGCAGGCCCATTGAAGCGTGCACTGGCAACCGGGCCGTTCTCAGAGCCAGCAGTGCCGTTTCCAGCCACGGTGGAGACGACCCCTGAAGTGATTTTGCGGATACTGTGGTTCAGTTCGTCGGCCACATAGATGTTGCCCGAGGCATCGGTTGCAATGGCGGTGGGTCCATTGAATTTTGCCGCAGTCCCAGTGCCATTCACAAATCCTACGCTCGATCCCGCCACGGTCGTGACCGCGACGCCATTGATGTTAGGATCCTGCGAGTAGGCAAACGAAACGGTGGTGCTGCTCGACTCCGGGTTGACCGTGGCGTTCAGGGTAGCCAGTCCCATCCCCTTGTCACTTGCCTGTTGGGTGACCACGGTGGAGGGATTGCGCACGATCCAAGTGATCGGCATGTAGAAGATTGCCTGGGCTGGATCATTGCTGGCGATGCTTACCAATCCATTGAAATTTCCGCCGGTGCCGGCATTGATCTTGATCTCGAATGCCAGCGAAGCACCCGCAGGAACAACTCCCGTGCCGCCGGCGATTAGGACATTCGGTGTCGTGATGATCGGGCCCATGGTTAAATCCCACTGGCCTTGGTTGGTGATGGTGAAAAAGCGGGTGATCGGTGTGCCACGCGCGGTGATGTCGAAATCGACGGGCTGTCCGCTGGCAAGCTGGGGTGAGGTCGCGCCCACGCCGTTGAAGATCGCGAACTTCGGATGGGTCGGCGTGGTGAAACTCAGGATTTCGCCGAACAACGGTTGGGTCGGGTTGCGGCCGTTGGTGGCAAAAACGCGGAAATAATAGGTGGATCCGGCGAGAAGTGTTTTTGGCAGCGCGATTCCGACAATCACCGCGTCGACCGAACTGAACGTCTGTGGCAAGGTGATGGTCGGGGAAGCGTCGCGCCAGACCCTGCGGATGCCAGGGCCCTGCTCAGTGAGATAGACCGCTCCATCGTAACCTCCGGTCGCGACATTCGTGGGGCTGGAAAACTGCGCGGCGGTGGCCGGATAGAGAAAACCGGATGACGGTGAATCGAGGGTCCCGGGGATGCCGGAACCCGCCAATGTTACCACTTGGTCGCCGTCGATCCGGCGCAGTCGATGGTTGTCGCGGTCTGCCACGAGCACGCGGCCATCGAGGTCAACAGCGACGTCGGACGGAGAGGCAAACTGCGCAATCCCGGCGTCGCCGTCGAGAAATCCAGCGGTCCCGGTGCCGGCCGCAGTGGATACCGTGCCACTGAAGATAAGACGGACGCAGTGGTTGTCGCGGTCGGCGACATAGACATTTCCGAGCGCGTCGACTGCCACTCCCGTCGGATTGTTGAACTTTGCGACGGTGGCAAGTCCCTGCACATAGCCAGCCGTGCCCGCGCCAGCGAAGGTGGAAAGCGCGCCTCCACTGACGAGTCGGATGCGGTGGTTTCCGCGGTCCGCGATGTAGATGTTTGCGCCTGTGGCATCTACCGCCACCCCGGTCGGGAAAAGCAGTTGTCCGCCGGTGGCCACCGGTGCATCGGCAAAGCCAGCGATGTTGGATCCGGCGATGGTGGAGACATTTCCGTTAGGAGTGATCTTGCGGACCCGGTGATTGAACTCATCCGCGACGTAGAGATTGCCCGCAACATCGACAGCGATGTCGGAAGGATGATCAAACCTGGCGGCATTTCCCTGACCATCGGCGAAGCCCGGGGTGCCGTCGCCGGCGAAGAGGATCATTGCACCTTCCGGGGTCCGTTTGAGGATCCGGTGGGCCCCGCTGTCGGCGATGTAGAGATTTCCTTCGCCGTCCACGGCCATTCCCTGCGGATCGTTGATTGCAGTTCCAGCAGGTTCGACTCTGATAGGACCTTCGAGATTCGGGTCCGTCGAGTATTCGAAAGAAACGGTGGTGGCGCTTCCCTGGGGATCAACGGAGGCATTGAGTGTTGCCGCGCTGCGGGTGATCCCGGTCGCGGCGGTGGTCGTCACGCCAGGAGCATCTAGCAGATAGAAGCTCTGGCCGAGCGGCTGGGTGCTTTGATCCAAAAGCGAACGCCAGCGGAAATAATAGACGGTGTTAGGATCGAGACCCAGCTCCTCGGCGTTGATGGTGGCGGTGAGGTTGCCGCCACTGACGGTGGCGGGCACGAGGATCGCATTGACCACAATTTTCCGGATTCGATGGTTCTTTGCATCCGCGACGATCAAGTGACCGTAAAGGTCCACGATCAGGCTGGTCGGGCCGTTGAATCGGGCGAAGTTAGAACTGCCGTTGACCATGCCGCTGGTGCCGAGTCCGGCGACGGTGCTGACCAGGCCCGCCGGGGTGGTCACCTTGCGGATCGAGTGGTTGTTTTCATCCGCAACGTAGAGGTTGCCGAGGGCGTCCGCCGCCAATCCGATAGGGCGGTTGAATTGAGCGCCAGCACCGGTGCCGTTCACACTTCCGGAGGTCGATCCGGCGAGGGTGCTGACGGTTCCGTTGGTGTTGATTTTGCGAATGCGGTGGTTGTCGCGGTCGGCGATGTAAAGATTGCCTGCGCTGTCGAAGACGACGCCGAAGGGATTGTTGAAAGTGGCCACAGTGCGGAGGCCTTCGGTTGCTCCCGATGTCCCGGTGCCGGCGAAGGTGTCAACGATGCGGTCGTTCACGGTGATGCGCCGGATCCGGTGGTTGCCTGTGTCTGCCACGTACAGCCTGCCAGCGCTGTCGAAGGCGAGGCCGTGCGGCGCGCTGAATTTGGCCGCGGTTCCGGTCGCGTCACTGAATCCGGCGGTGCCGCTTCCGGCCAGCGTGGTCACCGTCCAAGGCAGGCCTTCAGTCACCGGGCGGCTGAGTTTCCTGATGCAGTGGTTGAGGATGTCGGACACGTACAGGTTGTTGTCCGGACCCAACGCGACGGCACCGGGGATGGCGAAGGTGGCTGAATTTCCCGGTCCATTGTCAAAGCCGAAGCTGCCAGTGCCAGCGATGGTGCTCACCACACCGCTCGGGTTGATCATGCGGATGCTGTTGTTTCCGGCGTCCGCGATGAAAAGGTTGCCAGCGGCATCTTGAGCAACACCGGTGGGATTGTTGAAGGCCGCACTGGATGCCGTGCCATCGGTTAGAGCCTGGATTCCGGACCCGGCGAAGGTGGACACGCTGGGCAGGAAATTCGGATCGGTGGAAATTTCGAAACGCACTCCCATGCTGGTTAGAGCCGGATTGATCGTCGCGTTGAGGACTAGCCCCGACAGGCTGTAATTGGAGGCCGCCGTCTCGAAGGCTCCGATGTCCAGGCCGCCGGCAAGAACCCGCTCGGCTCCGCGCTGGTCGGTGAGCAAGGTGGTGGCGACACCCTTGTCAACAGCCGGGCTGCCGGGTAGCAGACTCATCGTCGGCGTGGCCCCGCCATTCCGGGCGAGGGGCGCAAGGCCGGGGTCAATCCGGCTGGCGTTGGCGCTGACAATATCGCCATTTGCATTCGGGTTACCGATGGGGAACAGGCTGGTGAACCTGCTTTCACTGCCTAGCAGGTTGCCCCCCAGGGTGGTGGTGGTGGTGCCTGATACGCCGAGATCGGAATCCGCGGATCCGTTGTTAGCGGCGAGGATGGTGTTTTTGAACTGGGCGGTTCCGCCTTGGGTGAAAACTCCGCCGCCATCAAGAAGAGCAGAGTTTCTCGAGATGGTGCTGTTGGAAAGAACGAGGGCTCCGAAATTCAGGATGGCACCGCCGAGCCCCGTGGTGGACGCGTTGCCGGTTAGCGTGGAATTGGTAACAGTTAGGGTGCCTGAGTTGCTGAAAATGCCACCGCCGGAAGCGGTTGCCCCGTTGTCGTGAATGGTCGAGCGCAGAAGAGAAATATTGCCGTAGTTGGCGATTCCACCGCCGCCAGCCGTGGCAAAGCAACCGTTGACGGTGCATGCGACCAGGCTGAGATTCCCGAGATTCTGAATTCCGCCGCCGGCTTGGGTGGTGCGGCCACCGGTGATGGTGAGCGAGTTGACTACCACGTCGCCTCCACTCACATAAAAGACGCGCTGGCCGGTGGTGATTCCGTTGCCATCGATCTTGACACCATCCGGCAGCGAGGAGGCATCGATGTTCAGGCTCTTGGTGACGGTTAGGGAGGTTCCGCCCAGAGTGATCGTCTGCCCGTTGAGCGCCGCCGCGAAGCTGATGATCTCGGGAGGTGCCGTGCCCACGACTTCTAACAGCGCGTCACGAAGTGAGATTCCGTTGATCGTGATGCCGTTGTTGTCATCACTGAGGCTGTCGACCACGAGGTTCTTCGGGCGGGTGGTGAAACTGTAGATCGTTCCGGAAAACGAAGCCCCGTTAGAGGTGGTATCGACTCTCCAGTAGTAGGTGGTGGCGGGAAGAAGTGACGTGGTGACGGTGTAAGGCGAGACCTGCGTGCCCTGGGAAACGAGTGCGTTAGAGTTCGTGCCAAGGAAAAGTTGCGAACTGCCGGCACCGGGTGCCGTCCAGCTCAGGGTCGGGCGCACGGTCGCGGTTGTGGCCAGCTCAGCCGGACTCACGCCGGTGGTCGTCACCTCGACCGAGCCGATGTCCTTCGCCGCGCCCACCGGACGGCTCACTCCCCGCTGGTCCACTGTTAGCGATGACGAACCTGCCGCATTGATCGCCGGACTGCCGCCGCGAGGTTGCATGGTTCTGCTCGCCCCGCCATAGTCGGCCAAGGCGCTGAGTTTAGGATCACCGCTGGTGAGATTGTTCGTGCCGGTGAACGACCCGAAGACGTTTGCATCGGTGGCTGCCGTGTTTCCCGCGACGATGGTGTTGCTGAGGGTGACGGTGCCGGAGGTCCTGTAAATTCCTCCACCACCGAGACCGGCGGTGTTGCCGGAGACCGTGGAGTGATTGAGCGTCAGGACTGCATTGTTGTTGAGGATGCCTGCGCCGTTGTTAGCGGTGGTATTGCCGGAAAGCGTCGAGTTGTTGAGCGTCAGGGTTCCGTTGAGGTTGGAAATGGCCCCACCCCCGTTCGCGGTGAAAGTGGAGTTGTTGATCGTGAGGGTTCCTTGGTTCAGAAGGCCCGCACCCGCCGCAACACTGCCTTGGGTGATGGTAAGACTGTTCATCGCGGCCAAGGTTCCGGTCGCCACTTCGAAGACCCGGGAAGTGTTGTTAGCCGAAATGGTGACCCCGTCGGCCAATGAGGAGGCGTCGATGTTGAGCTGGCTGTCGACCAGGAGCAGCCCGGTGCTGAGCGTGATCTGACCTCCACTGAGTCCGGCGGCAAAAACGATCGATGTATCCGCCGCGGCGGTGTCGATCGCGTTGCGCAGCGAGCCCGCCCCCGCGTCCAGATTGTTTGTCACGGTGACGGTGGGACCGGCTTCGACGGATCCTATATCCGCCTTGATGCCAACGACCCGAGGGTATGCCCGTTGGTCGGTAGCCAGAACGGTGGTTGTCGCCGCATTGATCGCCGGGCTGCCGGGGAGGGGGCGCAAGGTTTGGGTTTTGCCGCCGTTGTTTCCTAACAGAGAGAGCAGGGGGGCGATTTTTGATCCGACAGTGCCGACGATATCATTGTTTATGTTCGGGCTTCCCGCGGGAAACTGGGCGGCAGCACCGTTGTTGTCACCGATCAGGTTGCCGCCTTGTGAGGTCGTCGTGCCGGCGGAAAGGAAAACATCAGTGGAAGTGTTGGTGGCACTGTTGGCGGCGATGATTGTGTTTTTGATCTGAAGGGTGCTGTTTTGCCCGGAGATCCCGCCTCCCCGCAGGCCTTGATTTCCCGTGATCGTGCTGCTGTCCAGATTCAGGGCACCGAAGGAAAAGATGCCGCCGCCATCGTTCGCCGAGATGTTTCCCGCGACGGTTGAGTTGGTGAGGGTCACAGCCGGGAAATCGGTGCAAATCCCCCCGCCGATGTTGGTGGCGCTGTTGTTGGAGATCGTGGATCGGACCAGGTTGAGCGCACCGGTGGTGAAGATGCCGCCGCCCCGAATGCCGGAGTTACACGAGGAGACCGTGCAGTCGATCATCGTCAGCGTGCCGGTGGTGTAAGAAATGCCGCCGCCATTTCCTGTCGTATTGCCGCCGGTGATCGTCAGGTGGTTGAGCGTGACGTTGGTGCCCCCCATCGAGAGGACCCGTGACGCTTGATTTCCGGAGATGGTGATGCCCCTGGAAAGCGGAGAGGCATCGATGATCAGGCTCTTTGAGGTTGCCAGTTCGGTGCCTCCCAACAGGATCGTGGCACCGTTCAGACCCGCGTTGAAGGTGATGGTTTCCCCTGTCAGGGCATCGATAATCACCTGCCTGAGCGACCCGGTTCCGGAATCCGCGGTGGATGTAACGACGCCGGCGAAGGCGCACGGGCCGAAAGCCAGGACCAGTAAGATCGACCCGATCACCGCCGTGCCGAAGAATGGGCGGCAAGAGTTCCTGCGATTTAAGATTTCAGTAGGCCGCTTTCCAGAAGGAATGAGAAATTGCATCTGCAGGTTTTGAGGGGGGATGGGCAGCAATCGACGACGCCGGTTTATTGACGCTGATCGCAGCTTTAGGCACGGCCCCCAGTCTGGGCACAGCCATTACCAAGTAACGATCTTTTAAAAAAGTTTTTGAGATTGGTATGTGCAAAGCGATCCGCGTCAACTGCGATTCTCATTCATGTTGTTCGGCCGCATATCCCCGACGCCGGTGGCACGCTGCGGTGGCGGCAAGGAACGCGGCGGCTGCCTTCGCCTCATCGCAATCCGCCCTCGCCTACGGAGACAGCTTCACGATTTCCGGGTGGATCCATCTCCCCACCGGGATCAGCTCGATCCTCACGATTGCGGCCAACTCGGTGAGCGGTGCCACCTCCAGCGGATTCCGATTCTACGTCAACGGAATCAACACCATGGACCGGAAGCTCGTTCTGGAAACTGCCAACGGCACTCAATTCGCGAATGTGGCGTCCGCGGCAGGCGCAATCACCTTCGACGGTTGGCAACATGTCGCAGCCGTCATCAATCGCAGCAGTGGAACCGCCACACTGTACTGCAATTCACTGGTGGTGGCCAACGGCAGAATCCGGACCGATTTCCTGAACCTTTCGGTTCACCGCGCCCTAACGACCCCCGAGGTTTTCAATCTAATGGCAAGCTCGAACAAGGCGCGCCAGATCACTCCACCTGCCTCGCTCAGCATCGTGGCTGGAACTTCAGGCGCTGCTCTTGCAATGGCCGTGAGCGATCTCGACGACGATCCGGCCACGCTGACTCTGGCAGCTTCTTTTTCGAACTCGGCTTTGCCCCATTACCTAACAGTATTCTCGGCGGTAGTGGAGCGGCGAGGTGTCACTCCGGTTGCCTGGGAGGGCGGCGTGACCATCGTCACCCTTGCCGTCCGCGATGGGAAATCGCCAGGGAAATTTGCACGACCAGGCGGGGTGAATCGCACGATTTCCGGTCCAACGATTCAGCCGTATCATAGGGATCAAGGCTCCAAACAACGGCACACAAACTGCGATGAAAATGACCGCGTGATTTTTTCTCGGAGCCGGATTTGTTTCCGATAGATCACCTAAACCCAAACCATTTGTCCGTTTATGAAACCCCCTATTGATTCTGCGGCAAATCTGCCGTTATCCTCTAACTACGGCTCGATTCTTCGCGGAAACGATTCTTCCTTTTCAGGACTATCACGTTCGGCCTCGAGCGGTAGTCGAGACCTGGCCTATGACGAAGAGTGGGCGGCTTGGTTTGCTCAAAACGAGAAGCATCAGGAATCGAAGGTCGGTGCGATGAGGGTGGATTCGCCCCCCCGGGTTTGGAATACACCGCGCTGGAGCGACGGGCGCTAATCACGCGCTGGTAAACGCTTCGGGAAGCCTACCCATTAATCGAGGCACCATTCACAAAGACGAGGAACCCTGCGACAAAAAAAAGCGAGCGTCCGCCAGCTGGTGCTGCTAGTCCTCGACCAATCTGGCCCGCTCGCCTGTGGCGGAAAAAGTTGCCGGCCCGGAAACAAGTTTGCAAAACCGGGCGCACGGCTTGGATCCGCACACGGGAATGGGACCGGACAAAATCTTGGGCCGCCAGATTTCGTAAGGCCTGCCGGGGGATGGGTGGAGCGGGGCGTCCACCGCGTTCTTCGAAGCTTGGAGGCCCGAACGTCCGATCTGGATGCCCGATGGTCAGCCAATACTTTCATGGCGCGACCGATGCCAGCGACGCAAAAACGACCCCATGCGACGCAATTCGGCACTAGTGGACGGGCTGGGGGCTTGTTAAGAACGTCTGTCAGGTAAAAATGCGTCCGGGAGCAAACCAAATGCGATTCATCGAGACTCGTTGATTCCGCGTTTTTTGCCCCGCCGTGATGAAGTCCTAATCCATGTCCCTGATAGCGAGGAAAACTTTCAAATGAGAAACCCAAATGATTTTCGAGTCGGCAAAATTGGAACCCGCCGATGGCTGACCGTCTCAGGCGTGATTTCCACGCTCCTGACGGGTTTCATTTTGGCGGACGAGGCCGCTATCATAGCGCAGAAAATCGAGCTGAAATCCGTAAATGCCCCAGGGCTCCCCGCACTGCTCCCAGGCGGGTTGGTCGGTAAAGTGGGAAACACCTTGCTCGCTGCCGCTGGATCGACAACCGGGCAGGGCGATGGATCATTGTCAATCTGGACCTGTGCGCCGCCGACCGAGCAGGGAAAGGCGAAAGCATGGAAGGGAACGCCCGTAAGTGTTCCTGCTTGGGCGGCGTCCGCGCAGTGGGGGGATCGGTTGATCGTGGCAGGCGGCATGCTGGGCGGGAGGCCGGTTTCCAACATGGTCGTGCTGAGTGGCGACGACTCTGGCACGATCAGGTCCGAGGCCCTTCCGCCTCTGCCACAGCCCCTGGCAGGGGCAGGTGCGGCAATGATTGGAACGACGCTCTACGTCTTCGGCGGTGTTTCCTCGGTCGAGCCTCCGGTGTTTGAAAAAAAGCTCTGGAAACTCGACTTCACTGAAGGAACTCCAGCGAAGACCTGGATTGAGGGGGAAGCATTTCCTAATTCATCGAGGGCGTTCTTCGCCGTGACCGCGCAGTACGGAATGCTTTGTGTCTTCGGTGGGATCGAACCGGGATTGCGTGTTTCTAACGAATCGTGGGTCTATCGGCCGCAGCCAATCGAGGCCACCAGCTACATCGGATGGAAGCGGGTCACTGATCTGCCGCATCCGAGCGCACGGGCATCCGCGGTCGCGTTGGGACAAGCCAGCGTGATGCTGGCTGGCGGCATCCATGAGGACTCGGTGATGCAACTTCCTCCGTTAAATGCCCCGGTGCGGAAAGACGACCGACCATGGCTTTATCACACCGTCACGGATGCATGGTGTCCTTTCGACAAAGGAATCCCGGCTGGCGATATTCTAGCGGTGGGAATGGGTCCTGGTGTATGGATCGTGGGCCGTGACAGCATTTTGGATGTCACCTTTCCACGGATGATGAGGAATCTAGCCGTGATCGATTACATCGTGGTCGTCTGTTATTTCGTCGTGCTCGCCAGCATTGGATTCTATTTCGCAAAACAAGAATCGAGCGCGGAGTTTTCATTGGGTAACCGCAAGGTGAAGTGGTGGGCGGCCGGCATCAGCATGTTTGCCACAGGGGCAAGTGCGATCAGTTTCATGGCGATTCCCGCGTTGGCATTCGCGACCAACTTGGTATGGACACTGCCGGTTGTCGCCACCTTGATTCCCGCGTATTTCATCACCGCCTACTATATTTTTCCGCTTTTGCGGCGGATGGAGATCACCTCCACTTATGAATACCTCGAACGCCGTTTCAACAATCCGCTGCGGCTGATTGCGAGCGCCCAATGCATTGCCATCCAGACCATCGGGCGCACCGCCGTGGTGCTGGTGCTCCCGGCGCTGGCGATTGCTTCGGTTACCGGCATGAATGTATTCTGGTGTGTGTTGCTGATGGGCATCCTGACCACCATCTACACGGCGGTCGGCGGCTTTGAGTCTGTCATTTGGACCGAGGTCTTCCAGGGTGTGCTGAAATTCATCGCGCCGCTTGCAATGGTCATTGTGGCCATCGTGAGCATCCCGGGAGGCTTCGGTGAGTTCTGGAAAACGAGCGGAGAATATGGAAAATTCGAGATGGCACTGGTGACATGGGACGTGACGGTTCCCGCCATCTGGATTCTGCTGATCAGCTACATGTTGCAGTTCACCGTGGTGAAGGCAGGAGACCAACCGATCATCCAGAGGGTGTTTTCGGCACCACTGCATGAGGTCCGGAGGGTGACGGCGATGGAGGTATGTTGTGCGATTCTCATCGGGATTCTATCCAATGTGTTGGGGATTGCGATCTTCAGTTACTTTCACGCGCATCCCGAACAGTTTTCGCCTACCGCGCAGAATGATCAGATCGTGCCATTGTTCGTGACGCAGGCGATGCCGCCGGGATTTGCGGGCATGGTCATCGCGGCGATCTTCGCATCAGCCATGGCCACCGTGGCGAGCGCGATGAACAGCGTGGCCACGATCTACACCGAGGATTTCTATCCGAAAATCCGGCCCAAAGCGACCGACAAGCAGCGCCTTCGCACACTGAAAATCACCTCGTATGTGGTCGGCATTGTCGGCACCAGCATGGCACTCCTGTTAGCCGGAACCAATCCGAAATCGCTGATGGTGGTCTGGAGCCAGATCGTCTCGTTAATGGGTGGCGGCGTTGTAGGTGTTTACTCGCTGGGCATGTTCACCAAGCGCGTCAACGGATTCGGCGCGGTCTGCGGGGCCATCGCGAGTATCGTCATCACGCTGCTGGTGAAGCTCTACACGCCGCTGCATTGGTCCAGTTACATGCCGATCGCGATCCTTTCCTGCATGGTCGTTGGTTATCTGTGCAGCTTGTTCTCGCCACAGACAAAGGATCTTGAGGGGTTAACGGTGTTCACTCCGAAAAAGCCTGCACCCGAAGAATCCTGAGAGCCCATCCATGAGTCAGCCATCTCTCATTGAATCGAAACATTGGGTCGCCATCGCCCGGTTGAATCAATATGCGCCTGATCGATTCAACGCGCTGGTCAATCAGGCCACAGTGCGCCTAACGGACTGCAACCATGAGTTTGGACTGTCGGGATCAAGCTGGGTGGTATCGGTGAAATCCACTCCGCCTTCCACCGAGGGCGATGCAATCATCTGTGAGGTTGTATTCACCTGCGTGTCGGGAGAATTGTCAGACGCCAGTGTTTCGGTGGATTTGGAGTTCTCCAATTGGTCGGTGGAAAATTATGTGTTGCTGCCGGCTGCCGTCTACGATGGGAACCGTTTTCCATCACGCCGGATTCCTTACTCGCCCAAGTTATGGTTCGCGGACGACATCGGTCCGGACAAGCCGATCATCGTCACCGACATCCCCAGGTTGAACGAACGTGACGGGCCCTCGCGGATCCAGGAGCGCAGCGGCAGCATGGCTCTGCCTTCTATCGGTTTTAGATCTGCTGAGACTTGCCGTGGTTTCTGGCTTCTGACAAATCAGGGGAATTCACTCGGTGACTATGGCATCAGCATCGAAGAAAACCGGGATCGCAGCCGTGCAACCCTTTCCATCACATCGCCGCTGGTTCGCGAACGCTACTGCTATCGGATTTGCGACATGCAATCACCGTCCGTGGATGTGCCGGAAAATTTCAAGGCAGGCGATGTCGTGAAACTCTCGTTCCGACTTCATTCGTTTACTGCTCCACAGTTGGGTTCCTTGTTTCACAAATATGCGGAGATCCGGAAACCAGTCCTCACTCCGCGGATCGATGTTTTGCCGTTCTCCGCCTGCTTTACCCTTCAGGAAGCGAAGTTCAACCGTGACAACTTTGTTCAAGAACACGGCTACTACTCCGTCGGCCTGCGCCAGAATTTCCTGCAAGACTGGCAGATCGGTTGGACCGGCGGAATGATCAGCACCTATCCGCTTTTGTTCGCGGGGAATGAGTTGACACGTGCCAATGTAGTTAGAAATTTCGACTGGTTGTTTCCCAGCGGCATTAGCCCGTCGGGATTCTTCTGGGACAGCGGTGCGCGGGGGACGGAGTGGTTCGGTGGAGACATCCGCAAGCCGCACACCGCGAATTGGCACCTCATCCGCAAGAGCGCAGACGCTTTGTTTTTCATCATCAAACAGTTCCTGCTGATGGAGAAGATCGGCATCGTCGTGAAGCCATCATGGCGCTCCGGCACGCGCCGTGTCTGTTACTCGTTGGCCATGTTATGGAAGGAAAACCAGCAGTTCGGCCAGTTCGTGGATTCCATCACCGGTGAGATCCGGGTCGGTGGATCGGCCAGCGCGGCCATCGCGCCGGCGGCGCTGGTGCTGGCGGCGGATTACTTTCGCGATCCCGGTTATCTTGAGGTGGCGGAGCGATCGGCGGAGCATTTCTATCAGACATTCACGCGCCAAGGCCTGAGCTGCGGCGGCCCCGGCGATGCCTTGCAGAATCCGGATTCGGAGTCGTGGTTTGCATTGATCGAATCCTACGTCGCGCTCAATGAGGCAACCGGCGATTCGAAATGGCTAAAGAGGGCGGGGGAGACGGCGAGACAGTTTTCGACGTGGGTGGTGTCATACGATTTCGAGTTCCCGCCGGACTCGATGTTCGGAAAAGCCGGCATCCAAACAACGGGTTCGGTCTACGCGAATACCCAGAACAAGCACTCCGCACCGGGACTTTGCACTCTATCAGGACTTGGCCTGCTGAAACTTTTCCGCGCGACCGGGGATCGTTTCCATCTCGATTTGTTGTGGGACATCGCCCACGGCTTGCCGCAATACCTGCCGCATCCTCACAGGCCGCTGGGTGAAGCAAAGCCCGGCCACATGTGCGAGCGAGTGAACATGACCGATTGGGAAGGGCCCGAACGCATCGGCGAGACACTGCGCATGACGACCTGGGCTGAAACGTCGCTGATGCTCACCACGATTGAGATTCCCGGACTGTATGTGCGGCCCGACTTGTCGCTGGTGCTTGCATTCGATCACGTCACGGCGGAAATTGTTTCCGATGGACCGGATGAAATGGAGGTCTATGTTTTAAACCCAACGTCGCTGCCTGCTGCCGTGAGGATATTCACCGAAAGCGGTTCCGAGGCGGAAAAGCCTTTGCCGGAGAGTTATCTGTATGACTGCGACGTCGTCAATCTGATGCCAGGTGAGTCGAAAACCCTGTCGTTTTCCAAGTCCAGCAAGCGGTTAGGACCTTTATGAAAAAAGTGATTCCGTTGAGATTGTTAGTCCTTGCTGGCTTGATGCTGGGTTCTTCCGTTTCACCCGCCGAAGTCCCCGTATCCAGTGTTCTCGGGACCGCCGGGAATCTCGCCCTCGAAACCAGCGCGTTGATGGCGGAGAACGCACATCCCGGGCGACAGAAAGCACCCTTGGACTGGCGGAGTTTGTCCGGTGCGGCCGGGATGAATCTGAAGTGGGAGGAGGATCCTTCCCAACCGTGGTTCATCGAGTATCAAAAGGTGGGCAGGGACTGGGTTGCCGCTGGTCTGGCTTCCGGCGACAAGGACAAGGTCAGGTGGGGCCTGAAAATCCTCGAATGGGGGTTCGGCCGAATGGAGCCGGATGGCGAATTCAAACATCCCGATTGTTATCACAGCGCTTCGTTTTTCGTCGAAGCAGTGGTGCATGTCATCCTGATGCTTGAAGCTTCACCCTGGCGCGCGGAATTCGCCGGCACTCTTGAGTATTTCAAACCCAAACTGCTGACCGCCGCGCGTTGGATGATCCGACCTGATATCGATGCCCTGAACTGGCCGGACGACAACAACTATCCGCGAATCTTCGGCGAGCGAAGATATGCACACCGCCGCTTCCTGGATGCGGTCGCGATTGGTGGAGTCGGTTTGATCTTTCAGGACAAACCGTTGATCGAAAAAGGAGTATGGCTGATCCGTAATGGCATCGCGCTCCAGCAGCCCGACGGAGTGAATCCGGAGAGGAGCGGCCCCGACACTTCCTATCAGGCGCTCGGTCTCGTTTATGCCTGCCGCTACTATCAGATCATTGCCGATGATGCGATGCGCTCCGAGATGATTCCGACCGTGGAAAAAGGATATGCCTGGCTGCTGGGAAGGATCAAAGCTGACGGTGATATTGACGCCACGGGCAATACCAGGACCGGAGTTTCCGGCGAGCCTTCCCGCGATGGCAAACCAAAGAGGCTCGATTACCACACCACCGCCGTCTCCATCGCCTGCTGGGCGCAACTGACACGAAATCCTGGAATGGACGCGACCGCACGGCGTGTCTTCGAATTCGACCGGAAAGTGACTGCAAAATGAAATCTGAATTTCAATTCGGCGCAGCCTATTACCCGGAGCAACTTGCGGCGAATGAGATTGAGCCGGACGCGCGGTTGATGCAAGAGGCCGGTTTCAACCTCGTGCGCATGGGAGAGTTCGCGTGGAGCCGGATGGAGCCGGACGAGGGGTGTTTCGATTTTTCCTGGCTCGAGCACGCGGTCGAGACGCTCGCCCGTCAGGGCATCCGATCGCTGCTTTGCACACCCACCGCCGCACCGCCAAAATGGCTCACTGACAAGCATCCGGAGATCTGTCAGACGCTGGCGGACGGGCGGCGTCGCGAGTTTGGCAAGCGGCGTCATTATTGTGTCAACAGCGTGGATTACCACGACCACACCCGCCGCATCGTCACGGCGCTGGCAGAGCGTTTCAAGGACAACCCCGACGTCATCGGCTACCAACTCGACAACGAGTTCATGGCCGAGCAGCCGCATTGTTACTGCGAAACCTGCGCGCAGAAATTTCAAGCGCGGTTGGAGGAGAAATTCGGAGACATTGAGGAATTGAACCGGCGCTGGGGTATGGCGTTTTGGAGCCAGACCTATCGGAATTTCAACGAGGTTCCTCTGCCCAAGGCGGATCACAATCCTTCCGCAGTGCAGGAACTCTATCATTTCTTTTCCGACTCTTTCGTCAACTATGCGTCCTTGCAGGCGGATTGCATCCGCGGCATTTCGCAGGACAAGATCGTCACCCACAACGTCTGTTCCAGCGGCTTCCTCTATCTGCTGGATCTGCATAAGCTCGCCAGCGGTCTGGACATCGTCTCGGTGGACAACTACCCACTCGCCTGGACGCTGGAAAACGAATACGGCAACGCATCCGACAGGGACTACCATCCGGCGATGGCCGGCTTCGCGCTGTCCATGATGCGCGGCCTGAGGAGCTCGCCGTTCTGGGTCACCGAAGCGCAGACCGGCCGGACGTTCCAGCCCCGCCGGCAGCTTCCCGGACCTGGCTTGATCCATGTCTGGACGCATCAGGAAATCGCCCATGGCGCGAAGTCGGTGATCTGGTTTCACTGGCGCCAGTTTCCCACCGGGATCGAGCACCTGATGCACGCGGTTCTGGAATGCGATGGCAAGCCGCGCCGCCGGTATTTTGAAATCCAGAAGACCATCCGTGAGATCCAAGCTCTCGCCGGAGGTATTGCAGACGCGTGCCCCCGTCCGGAGGTGGCTTTGCTCCGTGATTATCATTGCGACTGGGCGCTGGATGACGGCCACACGCACCCCGACTTCGCCTATCAGCGCCACCTTTATCTGTATTACCGTGCGCTGTTTGAGAATCACGTGAACGCCGAGGTCATCCATCCCGCGAAGGATCTGGCGGACTACAAGCTGGTGATCGCACCTTCGCTACTATTGATGGACGAGGCGAGGAGCGCCCACTTGCGCCGGTATGTGGAGCTGGGTGGCATTCTGATTCTCACCGTCCAGTCAGCACTGCGAAATTTCGACAACGCGCTGCATCGCGAGACGCTGCCCGCCCACATCCACGAATGGTGCGGCATTGAGATCGAGGAGCAAAACGCCCTGACGTCCACGCATACCACCGGCATCGCGCCTCTTACGGGCGACTGGCGCAAGGCTCGTTACGAATGCCAGCTTCTCTTTGAAATCATCAAGCCGACAAGCGCCCGGCCACTGTTTCACTATACCGATCTTTGGTTTGCCGGCACACCCGCGGTTACGGTCAACCGATTCGGCAAGGGCATGGTCTACTATATCGCCACCGTGCCGCCGCTGGAACTGGTGCGCGAGTTGATCGCAGGAATCCTGCCGGAGTGCGCCATCGTGCCGAACGTTGTTGAGAGCAGCTCCACGATGGTGGAATCGGTGCTGTCCACTGGTGCAGACGGGGAGAACCTGCATCTTATCAATTACTCTGGGGAGACGCAAACAGTGACACTACACGGGCGGTATGAAATTTTATCCTGCGGCGACTCGGATTTCTCCGGAAAAATCGAATTGGAACCTTTCGGCACAGCGATCTTAAAGCGAATGTGATCATGCCGATGGCGGGGTAACTCGCCCCTACGAAAATCTTCATACATGAAACCGTTTGTTCTAGACATGGTCCACCACAATCCGGGCGAGGAGCCGTTCCGGTCTCGCTTTCTTGAGCCTACGCATCTGGTGGACTACGGCTTCAACGGTCAGGTCTTCAAACACATCAACTGCATCGCGACCTACGCCGCAGCCGGAGTGGATTGTTTTCCGGAAGGTTCGGCGGAGCGTGCGTGGCTCGATGGATTCACTCCTGGAATCGAGCGTGAGATCGCAGCCGCGAAAGCCGCCGGGTTGAAGGTGTTCTATCATATCGACCTTTTCGTGATGCCAAAGCGCTTGGTCGAACATTTCAGACACGAAATTTGTGATCCGGAGAGCGGGAGGATATTGTTGGATCGCCCGAAGACCTTGGATTTGCATCGCGTCCTGTTTGATGAGCTTTGCGCGCGGTTTCCTGAAGTGGATGGCTACATCATCCGTGTGGGTGAGACCTATCTGATGGACACGCCGTTCCATACGGGAAACGGGCCGATTCCGCGCACCGGTCCGTCATGGACGCCGGAATATCTTTATGCGGAAACCCTGGCGGGTTGCGAACCGGCGGATGCCAGATGGACTCCGGCGCAGGTTGAGGCTTATGTGAGTCTTCTTGGATTCCTGCGGGAGGAGCTTTGTGTCAAACAGGGCAAGCAGGTGTTTTTCCGCACTTGGGATATTTTCCCGGACAAACTCCACGCCAGACTCGATCACTATCTGGAAGTGACCGACCGGATCCAGCCGCATCCGAAGCTGGCATTCTCGATCAAACACACGGCGCTGGATTTCTGGCGGCATGTGAAGGTCAACGAATGCCTGACGCGTGGAAATCATCCGCAGATCATCGAGGTCCAGTGCCAGCGGGAGTATGAAGGGAAGGGGGCCTATCC
>JANODE010000165.1:0-21688 GCA_031412525.1 Akkermansiaceae bacterium
ATTCCAGCCAACTGGTGTCACAGAACCTTGTCCACTCGCTCTCCAATTCCACAACATTGGCGTCAGTGACCGTGACGGGAATTCTATACAACGGGCCGAACAGCGGGACGAACGCCATCGCGCGGAACCAAGTGCATAGCCTCAATGTATCCTCGCCTTTCCAGGCATCAGCAATGGTCGGGATGCAGATCGCCAACGGGGCGTTCATCGCACGAAACAATATGATCCAAGTCGGTATCGATGCCGCCGGGGTCGGCACTGCGAGTAACGCCAGCGTCTATGGCATCTTGGAAACAGGCACTGCGGTGGGCCGGAACATCCATCACAACTCCGTTTATGTCGGCGGCACGCAGTTCTCGGGATTACAGCCCACATTCGCTTTTCGAAGTTCCTTGGCGATGAACGAACGAGCCATCCGGAACAACATCTTCATCAACGCCCGCACCAACAGCGGCGGCACCGGCAAACATTACGCCGTGGCCTACGGCGGCACGACCGCGGATCCCGCCGGCCTGACAGCAGGGGGCAACATCTTTTTCGCAAGCGGCATCGGCGGCGTGATCGGATTGTATAACAACGCCGACCGCGCCACTCTCGGCGAGTGGCAGGCCGCGACCGGACAGGATGCCACTAGTGCGGTGGTGGACCCGCTTTTCGTCAATCCCAACGGCATTGCGGCCACGGTGGACCTCCACTTGCAATCCATTAATCCGGCGGAAAGCGGTGCTTCATCCATCGGTGCGGTCACGGATGATTTCGACGGCCAAACGCGAGTCGGCAACTTCGCCGACATCGGTGCGGACGCCGGAGAGTTTACCCTCAGAAGCGATGTTTTTGCGCCGGACATCAGCTATCCGCCACTCACCGTCAGTTCCACCGCCAACCGCGTGCTCACGGGTTGGGCCACCATCACGGACGGCGTTGGAGTCTCCAGCGGTGCCCGGCTCTACTATAAGAAGTCCACAGACGCCGATGTGTTCGGCGTGGCCAACGACCCCTCCGGTAACGGTTGGAAGCATGCGACGGCCACCGGCAGCGCCAGTCCCTTCAGTTTCACCATTGATCACACGCTCCTCACCGGCGGCGGCGTCATCCCCGGAGACGCCATCCAGTATTTCGTCGTCGCGCAGGACACCGCGAATAACCTCGGCTCCAATCCTGCAGGCGCGATCTCCTCGGCGAGTCCACCGGCGCAAAACCTAAACGCGCACGGCACCGTGAACAGCTACAGCATCGTCGCCAGTCTCAGCGGAACCAAAACCGTAGGCAGCGGTGGCGACTACCCAAGCCTCAGCGGCGCAGGCGGTCTTTTCGCAACTCTTAACGGCTCCGCACTCACCGGTAACCTCGTCGTCAACATCACCAGCGACATCGTAGAGGATGGCGGCGTCGGTCTGAATTCCATCAACTCGAACGAATACCCGCAAGCTTTCAACATCACCATCCAGCCCGGCAGCGCCACCATGCGGACCATCTCGGGCAGCTCTGCGGCGGGGTTGATCCGCTTCAACGGCACCGATCACGTGACCATCGACGGGCGTTCCGGCGGCTCGGGCAGGTATCTCACCTTTCGAAATGCCGGCATCGGCTTCTCTGCCAGCACCCTGCTTTTCATCAACGACGCCAGCAACAATACCGTGCGCGGCTGTATTGTAGAAGGCAACGAGACTGGAGCGCGTGGCGTCATTAGCTTCTTAGGCGGCGTGGTGACGGGCAACGACGACAACCTCATCACCGGCTGCCAGGTCCGCGATCTGAGCACTGCCGCCGCAATGCCGGTTTGTCTAGTAGGCTCCTTCGGGACCTCCACCGTAGTGGCGAACTCGGGCAACACGATCTCTGGCAACGAACTGTTCAACTTCAACCTAGCTGGCATCAACCTCAGTACAGGCAACGAATCGTGGACGATCTCCGGCAACAACATCTACAAGATCAACGCTTCGATTGAGAGCACCCCGTTCGGCATCGAAATCGCGAGTGGCGGCACCAATTTCATCACGGGTAACTACATCCACGACCTTGTCACCAATGTCTCATCGAGCTACGGCATCAATTTTCGCGGAAATGCCGGCACGACGACGATCTCCGGCAATCGGATAACCGCCTTCAACGTGAACGCCGCGACGCAGGCAGTCGTCGGCATCTCCGCAGAAGGTGCCACTGGCTCGACCGTCAATCTGGTGAACAACCAAATCACCTTGACGCCGAACGCAGGTGGTAGCGTCAGTCTTTATGGTATCCACGACAAGAGTTTTGGCGGGGTGGTCAAGGCGCTCCATAACACGATCCTCATCGCAGGCATTGAAAACGGCACGCGCAACTCGTGGGCCAGCTATCGCGGGGACGCCAGCATCCACACCTCCCGCAACAACATCTGGTTCAACTTCCGCACCGGTGGCTCGGGCAGTCATTTTGCCGCAGGTAGCGAAGTTTCCGGCGGCAGCTACACGGCAAGCAACAATGTCTATGCCGGCACAGGTTCAACCCCCGCTGCCTTCATGGACTTCAGCACTATCAGAGGCACTACTGTCTCAAAGACGTTTATGGAGTGGCAGACTTTCACCGGCGAAACGAACTCCGCAGCCGGCATCGCAGGTAGTTCTGGTTTCACCGCCTCACTCTTTGCGGATGCCGGCACCGGCGACCTTCACCTCGTCCCCGGCGGCTCTCCACTTGTAAGCGCCACCGGCACTCCCATCGTCGGAGTGAATGATGACTATGACGGCGATCCGCGAAGCGCTCTAACGCCGAGCATCGGATCGGATGAAGCGGCAGTCACCTTCAGCGACTGGGCCACCAGGGCGGGACTAATCGCGGAAAATGCAGCGCCGACCGCTATGCCCTATCAGGATGGAATTGAAAATTTGCTCAAATACGCTTTCAATCTTAACGGCGGCAAATCGGACGTGCGCGTTCTAGCGACCGGAGGCACGGCGGGCTTGCCGTGGATCGCGTTGGATACGAGTGGAGTTCAGCCGGTCCTGCGCGTCGAGTACCTGCGTCGCAAGGGCAGCGGCTTGGTGTACATTCCGCAATGGTCAAGCTCCTTAGACGGATTCGTGGCGATGTCAGGAGCCGAGGTGGTCACACCAATCAACTCACAATGGGAGCGCGTGACGGTGGACGAACCGGCATCACTTTCGACAGTCTCAAGTCTCTTCGCCCGGGTCCGGGTGACCCTGCCGTGATCGAGCCGACTTCCTCTAGCCCTGACAGTGGATGCCGGGTTTCTGCCGAGCGTACGCCATGTCTTGACGCCGCCCCCTCATCAGCAAGATGCTCCGCCCGCGATGAACGACAATACCCGCCCATTTTCCAGTCCGATACTTGATGGCCCCGACCGCGCGCCGAGCCGTGCGATGCTTTATGCCGTCGGTTTCCAAAAAGAAGATTTCGCCAAGCCACAGATCGGTATCGCCTCCACTTGGAGCCAGGTCACACCCTGCAACATCCACATCGACAAGCTCGCCATTGAGTCGTCCAAGGGCGCGGATGCCGCCGGCGGAAAGGGCGTCATATTCAATACGATCACTATTTCCGACGGCATCTCAATGGGCACCGAGGGCATGAAATATTCGCTCGTTTCCCGCGAAGTGATCGCGGATTCCATCGAAACAGTCGTCGGCTGCGAAGGCATGGACGGCTATGTGGCAATCGGCGGATGTGACAAGAACATGCCCGGCTGTCTCATCGCCATGGGGCGGATGAATCGTCCGGCGGTTTTTGTTTACGGCGGCACCATCATGCCCGGCTGCGCAAAAATCAAAGGCGAGGAAAAAGACCTCGATGTGGTGTCCGTTTTCGAAGCGGTGGGAAAACACGCAAACGGGGAATTTTCCGACGAGGAGTTGGAAACCGTCGAAAAGTGCGCGATCCCCGGCCCTGGTTCCTGCGGCGGCATGTACACCGCCAACACCATGGCCTGCGCCATCGAAGCGCTTGGCATGTCGTTGCCTCACAGCTCGTCGCAGGCCGCGATTTCCGATGACAAGATGCGCGACTGTTTCGACGCCGGCGCGGCGGTGATGAACCTCATCAACCTTGGCATCAAGCCGCGCGACATCATGACGAAGCAGGCTTTCGAAAACGCCATCACCGTGCTCATCGCGCTTGGGGGATCGACCAACGCCTGCCTCCACATCCCCGCAATGGCGCACGCCGCGGGAATCGACATTTCCATCGATGACTTCGAGCGCATCGGGAAAAACGTTCCCGTTCTAGCCGACCTCCGTCCATCCGGCAAATACGCTATGGCGGACCTTGTGAAAATCGGCGGCATGGTCCCGCTCATGAAAATGCTGCTCGATGCCGGCCTGCTTCATGGCGACTGCCTCACCGTCACCGGCCGAACGCTCAGCGAAAACCTCGCAAAGTTTGCCAAGCCCTATCCTGAAGGGCAGCAGATCATCCGCCCGGTGGATAACCCGTTTAAAAAAGACAGCCACCTGCGCATCCTCTACGGAAATCTAGCAGAAGGCGGTGCGGTCGCGAAAATCTCAGGCAAGGAGGGCGAGCATTTCACCGGCAAGGCCCGTGTTTTCAATTCCGAAGATGCGGCGATGAAGGCCATCCTCGCCCAGCAGATCAACAAGGGCGACGTGATTGTCATCCGTCTCGAAGGACCGAAAGGTGGCCCTGGAATGCGTGAAATGTTAGGGCCTACCAGCGCCATCATGGGTCTCGGCCTCGGCAAGGATGTCGCGCTGATCACCGATGGCCGTTTTTCCGGCGGCAGTCACGGATTTGTAGTCGGCCACATCACTCCGGAAGCGTTTTGCGGCGGCACCATCGGCATCCTTGAAGAAGGGGACGAAATCGTCATCGACGCCGTGAACAACCGCATCGACGTGAAGATCTCGGACGAAGAAATCGCCAAACGGAAATCCGCCTGGGTCCAACCCGAACCCCGCTACACCCGCGGCGTTCTTGCAAAATACGCCAAGCTCGTCTCCACCGCCAGCGAAGGCGCGGTCACTGACAAGTACCTGTGACGAGCGAGGATCTTACAGACCTCTTTTTCATGATCCTCACCCGCTCGAAGGTCGTCGCTCCCTAGCAGAATTTTCTCCCACTCTAGCCCCCAATTCTGAACCCATCACTGACTCTGAATTCAACTCCATGCTGGAGGCATACCGCTCGTTCGAGTTGAAGGTCGGCAAGTTGATGCAGAATATCTGCGGGCCGTCTTGCGCCGTTTGTCCCACACCTTGTTGCCGCGTGGATATCTGCCGGGAAGCGTTCGAGAGCCCGTTTCTGCTAGCGGTTCACGGTGCCAAACAACCTTTCGATCCACATTCCGGCTATCTCGGATGCACCGGTTGCCAGCTCACCACCGGCCGCCCGCCGCTCTGCCATGCTTTCGTATGCGATCGGATTGTTCGGGATCAGCCCGACGACGAGCATCGCTATGCCCTCGATTGCCTTGGCGACCTGGTCAGCTTCATTCAAAACAAGGTCTGGCAGAAGCGGCAGCTCGTGGAAGCCATGTCCCTTGGCGATCTCCTGAAGTCCGACCATTCACTTTTCAACAAACGCCTTGCGACGGCCGAAGCGGCCTTCCGCGTGCTCGATGGCTTTTTCTCCGATCGCATCGCCCTCGGTTTTTCCGAGCTGAAAATCCTGAACAGGATCAGGAAAAACGAGCTGCCTCTCCGCCCGATCACCGGCTGAGTTTTGCGGATCAGGGAGAATCCTACCTACGTGATCGCGTAGGTAGACTTGAAAGTCTGGAATACCTTATCTTACAGACGCTTTGACTTACTTGGATTGTCAAAACTACCTAAGATGGCGGGTCCTCAGAAAACCGGCGTGTTGGGTAAGATTCGGAATAAAAAAAGAAACACACTACTATGAAACTGACCAACACCCTAAGCATAAAGCGCAAGTCCGGTATGACCCTCCTCGAATTGACGGTCGTCATCCTCGTCTTGCTCTCCCTCATCTCGATCCTCTTCATTGGCGCCCGCGCCTGGAAGAAGGGTTCGGACCGTGCCGCCAACATCCTGAACATCCGGAACGTGCAACAGGCCGTTCGTGCCCACACCAACGTCCGCGGGATGACGATCGGCGATGCGCTTCTCTCTACCGAAATCGTCGGCAGTGGCAAGTATCTCAACGCCGTGACCACACCTAACACAGACATCACCTACACCTACGGCACCACCATTCCTGCGATTGGCACGCTGTACCTCAACGCCGCCTACGCCAGCGGAACCGATGTCGATTATGCTCCTGCCACCACTTCCTATTCCGAGTGGTGATCGTTCCCAGTCGATCTAACTGACCATCATCCGGCGGCCCGCTCCCTGACAGGAGCGGGCCGTTCGCTTTTGGAAGGGGAGTCGTGGAACTTCCAGCAGCAAAATGTTGCGTCTATCAACCTGGCCATTTCCTCCGGCCTCGATACCCGCGATTGCGTAGGTTGCCAAAATATCAAGAAGCCCGTAATGTTTATCCAGTTCGACGGACATGAGTCATCGGACGATCCCCCGAAGCGGTGGCTACTCAGAATGGCGCCGGTTCACACAACCAAACAACAACAACAAAACACACCACTATGAAACTGACCAACACCCTGTCCATGAAGCGCAAGTCCGGCATGACCCTCCTCGAACTGACGGTCGTCATCCTCGTCCTGCTCTCCCTTATCTCGATCCTCTTCATCGGCGCCCGCGCCTGGAAGAAGGGTTCCGACCGTGCGGCTAACATCCTGAACATCCGCAACGTGCAACAAGCCGTTCGTGCTCACGCCAACATCCGCGGCATGAACATCGCTGATACGCTCGCCTCCACCGAAATTGTCGGTTCGGGCAAGTATCTCAACAGCGTCACCGCTCCGAACTCGGATATCGGATACACCTATCTCGCCGCTGTCCCAGCGATCGGGACTCTGTATCTCACCGCCACCTACGCCAACGGTTCCTCTGTGGACTTTGCACCTTCCACTGGCACTACTTCCGAGTGGTGATCCCCTGATTTCAGGTAGTTGACAATCCAACGACAGGCCCTTCCCGGACACGGGAAGGGCCTCTTCGTTTTAAATGTTAGCTCTTCGTTGCCTGGATGGAGCCGCGGTAGGTGCCCTTGCTGCAGGTGCCGCTGAGAGCTTTCGAGGAAGTCCCCTTGAGAGCGCTGATCTCTGCTTTCCATTTGGTTCCGTCAGAAGAAAGTGCCCGCCACTTTGCCCGTGAAGTAAAGGCCGCTCTGGACGTTGACCTGGCTGATCTTTCCGGAAATGGAGAGGAGCTTGTCGGTGGATTCGTTGAATGCAGTGCCGGTGACGGTTCCCTTTCGATCGATTTTGAAACGGATCGGACCATAGTAGATGCGGGCTCCCAGAGGATTTTCGATAGACGAGTTTCCAAGATAGATTCCGGCGAAGATTTTTTTGCCCTGCCCGGCGGCGGCGGCGAGCGAAAGGTGAAGGCAGAAGGCGGTGGCGGTCAGGTATTTGATCATGGTGATTGATTGGGTGGATGGGTCCCGAAGTAGTCCGAGGGGTGCGGGTTATCGGATCGCACGAAGGAGAATTTCCCGGGCATCGCGGAAATTTTGACAGCTGGTCGAAGTTGGCTATGGTCCGGCCGTTCCCACGAACCCACCAATTTTTACCATGAGCGAAACCACCGTCGAAAAACACGTCTTCCAAGCCGAGATCCAGCAGTTGCTCGATCTGGTCGTCCACTCCCTCTACACCGACAAGGAGATTTTCCTGCGGGAGTTGATTTCCAACGCTTCTGACGCGATGGAAAAATTCCGCCACATCGAGGCGACCGAAAAAAACATCCATGCGCCGACCCTGCCGCTGGAGATTCACATCACCACCGATGCCGAGGCGAAAACGCTCACCATCGCCGACCACGGGATTGGCATGACACATGAAGAGCTGGTGAAAAACCTCGGCACCATCGCCCACTCAGGCACCAAGGCATTTCTCAAATCCGTCAAGGACAGCGGCAGCACGCCGGGGAACATGATCGGCCAGTTTGGCGTCGGCTTCTACTCGGCCTTCATGGTGGCGGATCAGGTGAAGGTTCACACCCGGAGCTGGCGCGCGGACGGCGAGGAGTTGGTCTGGATCAGCGATGGCAAAACCGGCTATGAAATCGAGGAATCGCCCGGCCAAGAGCGTGGAGTAAAGATCGTCATGCACCTGAAGGAGGAGCTGGGCGAGTATTCCGAAGAGGTCCGCATCAAGCACCTGGTCGAGCGCTACAGCAACTTCGTCGGTTTCCCGATTTTCCTCAACGGCACGCGCGTGAACGAAGTGGAAGCACTGTGGCTGAAAAACAAATCGGAGATTTCCGAGGAGGAATACAAGGCGTTCTATCAATTCGCCTGCAAGGCCTGGGACGAGCCCGCCTATCGCCTGCATTTCAGCGCGGACGCGCCAATCGCCATCAATTCGTTAGTTTTCGCGCCGAGCGAAAATCCGGAACGCATGGGCTTCGGCAAGGTCGAGTGCGGCGTCGCGCTTTACTCGAAAAAAGTGCTCATCGATCCCGAGCCAAAAGGCCTACTGCCTGAGTGGATGCGCTTCATGAAAGGCGTCGTCGATAGCGCGGACCTTCCGTTGAACATATCACGAGAGACGATGCAGGACAGTGCACTGGTGAAAAAACTCGGCGCGGTGATCAGCAAGCGGGTGATCAAGATGTTTGAAAAAGAAGCCGATGCGGACCCGGAGAAATATCGTGGTTTCTACAAGAAGTTCGACCGCTTTTTCAAGGAAGGCATTGCCACGGATTATGCAAACAAGGACGCGCTGGCGAAATTGCTGCGTTTCGAATCGTCACTCACCGACCCCGGTTCCGTCTGTGGATTTTCCGACTATGTTTCCCGCGTGAAAGACGGCCAGGAATCGATCTACTATCTGGTAGGCGGCAGCCGCGAGCAGGTGGAAAGCAGCCCGTATGTCGAAGCCTTCAAGGCGCGCGGCCTCGAAGTTGTTTATTTCACCGACGCGGTGGACGAATACGTTGTCGAGTCGCTGGGTGAATTCGACGGCAAAAAACTCGTCTCCATTCGCCACGGCGGAGTGGAACTGGAGGACAACGCAGCGGAAGGTGAATCTCTATCCGACGAGCAGACGACGGCGCTTTGTGATTTCCTGAAAAATGAGTTGGGCGATCGCGTGACTTCCGTCGCCAGCGGCAAGCGCCTGGTGGACAGCCCGATCATCGCGCTTGTTCCTACCGACGGCATGAGCCCGCAGATGCGCCAGATGATGAAGGCGATGGATGAAAATTTCAAAGACGAGATCAAGGTGGAGCTGGAAATCAACCCGCGCCATCCGCTGGTGAAGAAGCTCTCGGAAGCAAAGGATGCGAATCCCGAGCTGGCAAAACTCGTCGCCCTGCAGCTGCTGGACAACGCCCTCATCGCAGCGGGCTTGTTGGAAGACGCACGCGACACCGTGAAGCGCATGAACACCCTGATGGAAAAGGCGATGGGCTGATGAAAATCAACTGCCCAAGCTGCACCCTATCCATCGCCGGCAGCAAGTCGGCGATTGGAACCCGCATCGCGTGTCCCGAGTGCCGGCATCCGTTCTATTGGACGGATCGCTGGCACTCCGGCCAATCCTTCGTGGTTTATGACTTGGAAACGACCGGGCTGAATCCGGACGATGACGAGTTCATCCAGATCGCGGCGATGCGGTTTTCTGGCGGGAGCCTTTGTCCTGATGATACCTTCGCGCGCTTCGCTAAACCGCGCCGGCCGATTTCGTCGTTCATTGAGAGTTACACCGGCGTGGGCAACCGCCATGTGGCGGAAGCGAACCGGCCGGAGTTTGTGCTTGGGGAATTTTCCAGATGGGCGGGCGAATCCACGTTGATTGCGCATAATGGCCTGCGGTTCGACAGCAAGTTTCTAGCAGCCACCTGCCGCCGCCATGGGCTGCCGATGCGCGAGGTGCACAGCATTGATTCGATCCACATGTCGAAGATGTTGTTCGGAAAAACCCGCGGCACCGGGCACTCGCTAGACCATTTGATTTCCCGCCTGCGAATCGACCAATCCGGCATCCGCCGTCACGACGCGCGCGGCGATGTGGAGATCCTCGGCCGCGCGGTGGCCAGCATGTGGCAGCGGCTGGAACTCGATCATGCGTTCAACGGCGTGCCGCGGCATCACGCGATATTACCTATCTGATTTTTTTGAAGGATCAGGGCACAAAAAAGCCCGGCGTGCCAGTGATGGCAGCCGGGCTTCGGGAAGGTGGCTTACTTGGAGGAAGTCACTGGAGCTGGTGCCGGTGCGGGTGCTGAGCTTGGGCAGCACGAGACGGCAAGAAGCGAAGCGGCAGTGGCGACGATGACGAGTTTAACTGTGTTCATAATGATGTCTTAGGTGGTTGTTTTCGGTACGTTCCGCGCAACCTGCATGGAACGATCCGCAATGACTAGCAGCCCCGGTTCATCTGGCAAGCTCTGATTATGAGCGAATTCGACGGTTGGAGATGGCAAATTTTACGCCGCGTCCTCGTCCGCCCGCTTGCGGCGAATCACTGGCGGTTTCTCGCCGGTCACGACCTGACGATTGATGGTGACCGTGTCGATATCATCGCGCGAGGGGATGTCGAACATGACTTCGAGCATCATTTTTTCGAAAATGGAGCGAAGTGCTCGGGCACCGGTTCCCCGGCGGACGGCTTCCTCTGCCAAGGCCCGCAATGCATCGCGCTGGACCCGGAGTTTCACACCGTTCATCGCGAGCTGCTTGCCGTATTGTTTGACCAGCGCGTTCTTCGGGTCGGTCAGGATAGACATCAGCTCGTCCTCGGTGAGCTTTCGCAGCGATGAGATCACTGGAATGCGGCCGATGAATTCCGGAATCAATCCGAAGTGCAGGAGATCCTCCGGTTGGACCTTTTCAAGAACATTCACTAACGGGTCATCGAAGTTCTCCTTGGAGGTATCCGAGTGGAACCCGAGCGTATTGCTGCCCAGGCGGCGCTTCACCATATCCTCGAGACCCACAAAGGCACCACCGACGATGAAGAGAATCCTCTCGGTATTCACCTGGATGTATTCCTGCTGTGGGTGCTTGCGACCGCCTTGAGGTGGAACGTTGCAAACGGTGCCTTCGAGGATTTTCAATAAGGCCTGCTGCACGCCTTCTCCGGAAACATCGCGGGTGATGGAAACGTTCTCGGTCTTGCGGCCGATCTTGTCGATTTCGTCAACGTAGATGATGCCGCGCTCGGCGCGTGAGACGTCGAAGTCCGATGCCTGGAGCAGACGCAGGATGATGTTTTCCACATCCTCGCCGACATAACCGGCTTCCGTGAGAGTGGTGGCGTCCACGATGCAAAAGGGAACGTCGAGCACCCGGGCAAGCGTGCGGGCAAGTAGGGTCTTGCCGGAACCGGTCGGACCTAACAGCATGATGTTGGATTTTTCAATCTCCACATCCTTGAACTCGTCGCCGAGCTTCGCCTGATCCTGACGGAGGCGCTGATAGTGATTGTAAACTGCGACAGAGAGCACCTTCTTCGCGTTCTCCTGACCGATGACATGCTCGTTGAGCTTCGCTAGAATCGCCGCGGGTGAGGGGATCTTGAAGCCGGGTTTGTCGGCCGGTGTTTTACCTTTGCTCGGAGTTCCCCCGAGTTCCTTCTCAAGAATGTTCGAGCAAACCTCGATGCACTCGTTGCAGATGTAGACACCAGGGCCGGCGATCAGTTTTTTGACCTCCGAGTGGCTCTTTCCGCAGAATGAGCACATCGTTAGATTGGAAGCGCGAGCCATGAGGGCGAGTATGGGGAATCGGTCGGGGTGATACAAGAAGGAAGACCTTAATTGTCGTCCTTCGGCTCTTCGATGGCAGCCACCACCGAATCGGGAAGTTGCTTGCGGCTTTCGAGGACCTTGTCCACCAGTCCGTAAGCCACCGCGACTTCGGCAGGCATGTAGTTGTCGCGATCGGAATCGCGCTCCACTTCCTCGATAGTCTTGCCGGTGTGGAAGGCGATGATCCCATTGAGGCGCTTTTTCAGGTTGAACATAAACCCGATGGTGCGCTCCACGTCGGAGGCCGTTCCTTGGGCACCGCCGGAAACCTGATGAATCATGACGTGCGAATTCGGAAGGCAGAAACGCTTGCCCTTGGTGCCCGCGGTGAGAAGCACAGAGCCCATCGATGCCGCAATGCCGATGCAGTAGGTATTCACGTCGCAGGTGAGGAATTGCATCGTGTCATACATCGCGAGGCCGGCGGTGACGGAGCCGCCGGGTGAGTTGATGTAGATGTGGATGTCCTTTTTCGGATCCTGCATCTGAAGGAAAAGAAGCTGGGCGATCACGGAGTTCGCGACGTAGTCATCGATCCCGGTGCCGATGAAAATGATGCGGTCCTTGAGCAATCGTGAGTAGATGTCGAACGAGCGCTCGCCGCGCCCATCCTGCTCCACGACCATGGGCACGTAGTAGCTGTTACGAGGGGCTGGCGGAGTCATGTTAGGTGATTGGAAGTTAGTCATCGAGTGTGGTTTCAGTTGACTCGACAACGTTCGCCTGCCCGACGAGGAAGTCAATGGTCTTACCAATGGCCATCGAGCTGCGGATGTTGGGAATGCGGCCGGCACGCTGCATGTCCTTGATGAATTTTTTTGGCGCGACCTTGCGTGAGTTCGCGATTTGGATCAGGTGGTTCACCAGTTCCGCATCGGTCACAGTGATGTTCTCGACGCGGGCGATTTCCTGGAGGATGAAATTCGTGCGGAGGTTGGATACCGCTTGGCTGCCGGCGCTGGCGAAGATTTCAGTCTGTTGGGACTCGATTTCATCCTCGCTCATGCCGGACTGGACGCCGCGTTTGACCATGGCATCGGCCTGGCTTTGGGTTTCCTGAGTGACGAGATCTTCGGGTAGCTCAAAATCCACCTGCACGTTGAAGTGGGCGACGATCTGATTGACCTTCATGTCATCGATCTTGCGCTGGCGCTCGCCTTGCATGTTCTCGCGGATGATGCCCTTGATTTCCTCCATGGTTTTGCCGGGAGCGAGGCGATTGGCCATCTCGTCGTCGAGAGCGGGGAGGACTGCGGTTTTCAGTTCCTTCACTGCGGTTTGGAAAGTGATCTCCTTGTTGCGAAGCCCTTCGACCGGAAAATCTTCTGGAAGGGTGACGGTGATTTCCTTCGAATCGCCGACGCTGAGTCCTACTAACTGCGGGGTGAATCCGGGAAGGAAGGCTTTTTCATCGAGGCGCACCCAGAAGCCTTCGCGGCCTGTGAGATAACCTGCGGACTTGCCGAGAAACTCTTCGGTTGGCTTGCCTTCGACGGTGGAGGTGTAGTCGATCACGGTGAAGTCGCCCATTTCTGCAGCGCGGCCTTCGATGTCGGTGAAATCGGCAAAACGCTCCTGCAGAGCCGTGAGCTGGGCTTCGATTTCCTCATCCGGCACTGAGGTCGGAGGGACGGTAACGGTGACGCCTTTGTATTCGGGGAGTTTCACCTCGGGAGCGAGCGTGAGCTTGGAGACAAACGTGATATTCCCGTTAGGAAGTGTGGTGACATCCTCTGGCACACCGAAATCGAGAACGTTAAGCGATTCCTGTTTCATCGCCTCGTCGTAGGCCTCGTTGAAAAGCACGCCGTTGAGCTCTTCGGTGATCTCTTTTTCAAAACGTTTCTCCACGATCGAGCGCGGGGCCTTGCCCGGGCGGAATCCTTGGACGCGGGCCTTGCTGGTATAGCCTTTGACGATCTGATCGCGCTGGCCGTTGACTTTGTCCGCTGGGATTTCAACGCGCAGGGTGGCGACGCACTTTGGCTGCTTCTCGACAACAATGTTCATGATAGATGGGACCGACTTCAGCGCCGGGACGGGGAACCTAGATGAATCCCGCGCGGCTTGTCAAATGAGGTGTTCGAAAAGCAAGGCCTGCGCGGTTTTTCGGTATTTTTCACGTGCCCGCATATTTGCATGCATCAAGTGCCAGTCGTTCCTGCCCAATGCCACAATCCGGGGTCCATTTCGAACCGGGCGGCCTTTGCTAGAGCCTCCGCATCGGCGTCTTCGTGAAGCACGGCAAAAACCGTCGAACCGGATCCACTCATCAGTGCGGCGGCGGTTTCCCTGCGGGCGAGCAGCCACTCCTTCAGCTCGGCGAGGAACAAGTGCTTTTCGAAAACCGGGCGCTCCAGATCGTTCACTAGTGGAATTCCATGGACCGTCTGGATGTCGTATGAAATTCCTGGCAGCTCTCGCGAGTCCTTCCAGCGCTTGTATGCATCCGGTGTGGAAACACCGAACGCTGGTTTCAATAGCAGCACCCGCAACTCGGGGGGGGAGGGGACTTGATCCAGTTTTTCACCGCGGCCAGTGCAACGAACTGCACCGGATGCCATGAAAAACGGGATGTCGGAACCGAGCGATGCCGCGAGATCCCGCAATGGATCCACCTGCAGCGGGTAGCCGTGGAGTTGATTCAGGCCTAGCAGTGTGGTCGCCGCGTCACTGCTGCCACCGCCGAGACCGGCACCGTGTGGTATGATCTTTTTGAGGAAAATCGAATGCTTGCATCGAACACCGGCCGCCGCCTCAAACGCACGCACCGCCCTTACAACCAGATTTCCCTCATCGCCCGGCACACTCGGATCGTCGCATTGGAACGAATATCCGTCGCTTTCCCGGAACTCGATCTGGTCCGCCAATCCGGGTAGTTTCACCATCAGCGTGTCGATTTCATGAAATCCATCCTCCCGCCGTCCCAACACGCGGAGGGACAAATTCAGCTTGGCAGGGGCTTGCAGGATCAGGGTGCTCATGGTTCTCGGACGATCAGTGCCATCATGCGGCCGGTTTTACCCAACTCTCGGCGGTAACTGTAAAAATTATCCAAATCCGACGCGGTGTTCAGTCCACTGTCGAGAAAATGCCCGATGCCCGCGTGGCCCGCCTGCTCGCCGATCTGCGTCGCGAAATCGACGTCATAATCCGGCACCCGGATGCAAGGTCCTAACACGGCGACAACGTCCTCTGATCTCGTTCCAAAATGTCGGCTCATTTCCTCAAGCGCCGTTTCGAAGATGTTTCCTTCGGTTCCTTTTTTGCCCGAATGCACCAACCCGATGGCCCCCGTCTTTCGATCCGCCAGCCAGATCGGCCCACAGTCTGCCACGTAAATTGCTAGAACAACTCGTGCTTCACCCGTGATCAATCCGTCAACGCCGGGAACCACCGGCATGCCGTCCGGCGCGATGATTTGTGACGCGCCCGGCACCACGGCCACCGAAGTTCCATGAACCTGCTCGGCTCGCCACCACTGGGCGCCCGGTCCGGCAAAATCAGCAACTGCGGAAGAATGAATTTCCTTCAGCAGGTACATCGCCTCATCCCGGTCGCCGGTGATCGGCAATTCAGGAATTCGGCCAACCCATCCGGCGCGCACGCCAGGGATCGCATTCAACACATCCAAAAAGGGGAACGCCTCCGTCACCCGGGGACGGTAACGGAGGCGCTTAGGATTCGCCAAGCTGGATATTTATTCAACTACAGCGGATGCCGGGTTCACGCGATGGCACGACCATGAATGGCGCGCTTGGTGTGTTCCACGGCTTCGGCTTGGTCTTCGTCCATTCCTGCCAGAATACCGGCCAAATCGTTCGCGATCTCATTGCGCATCTTCGAAACGAGTTCGATACCTTTCGCGGTAATGCGGACCATGATCTTGCGGCGATCTTCAGCGGCGTGCATACGCTCAACATACGACAGCTTCTCCAACCGATCAACGAGGCCGGTCGCGGCTGCCGTCGAGTGACCCATCTTCTTCGCAATGTCGGACATCGTGAGATATTCTTCGCTGGATAGATAGGTGAGGAGGAAGAACTGCGGGAACGAGATATTTCCTTTGTTGAGTTCTGTTGACAGGTTCAGGATGCAGCTTCGTTGTGTGAAGAGGACGAAGTCAGCAAGACGGTCCGCGTCGGCTTTTACCGAAGCGCCCGAGGCGTTCATTGTTTTCATTATGGCTGGTTGTAGTGTTCATGTTTCGGGACATGTAAGGGGGCACAGCCATTGCGAAAGAGAAGCTACCCGGCTTGCCGGATAGTAATCAACTCTAAAATGTAATTTTTATGGCTGTGCCTGATTTCTCAGGCGGGACTTTTTGAAAATACATAAACCTGAGAGGTTTTGAAAGGAAAGAATTCCTGAAAAGTTAATTATTTTTTTGAACATTTTCAGAGGGTGCTATTTGTTGATTTTCAGGGGTTTCTGGAGCTGGTGAGAGAGCGGGTGGCTTCACCAAATGGCGCGAATAAACGGCATCTCCGACCTCCACCAGACCTGACTGAAGATCGGCTGCGGCGAATTCCCCCAAGGTTTCGCCCGTCACGAGCAAGTTTGCGGTGCGTTCCTCGGGTCCCCGGGTGGTAAGGATTGCCCCAGTCTCAACGGTCCACTTTCCGTAACTCTGGATGAGTACAAATCGCTTGTCCTGAGGAATCGAAGCAATTCTTCCAACCAACTTCGGCGGCTCAATTTTTTCCTTGGGAGAGTCCTTTTTCTCATCCTTCGGTGGCTTGCTTTTCAATGCGCCGCACGAAGAGACACAAAGCATGGCCGGCCCCATGAACATTATGAAGGAAATCGATTTCATGTCCGCATTCTGCTCCCTGTTCTGCCAAATTGAAACTGGTGATTAAAGGGTCATCAACCGTATCTCATCCGCTTGGAGCAGGCGTTCGATTCCGTGCTCGGTGCGAAGCAAAAGCTCTCCACCGGGCGCGATTCCCTCGATCACCCCGGATTTGGGACCTTTCGAAGTGATCAGCGATACCCGATTCCCCGTCAACACGCAGCGCTGCCGCACGCCGGCCAGTAGCTCTTCAAATTCATCGCCAATCTGATTTCGTCGCACGGAAAATCGCCGGATGATCAATGAAAGCACGTCAGGCGGGGAAATATCCCGGCCGGTTTCAATCCGCAATGACGTGGCAATTTCCGCGACTTCAGCAGGGAATTCCGTGGTTTTTACATTGATCCCGATTCCGACGATCGCGAAATCCGACCCCGCCTCTACCAGAATTCCGGAGACTTTGAGATGCCGGATCCACACATCATTCGGCCATTTGATACCGGCTTGGACGCCGAACGACTCGATGGCTTCCGCGACTGCCAGTCCGGCGGCCAGCGCGAGTCTCGGCCAAAGTGACTTCGGCTCGCCAGGTCTCAGCACAATGGAAAACGCCAACGATTCGCCCGCCGGACTGAACCATGCAGCACCCCGTCTTCCGCGCCCGGCGGTTTGACGTTCTGCCAAGACGATCAGGCCCTCCGCCATGCCGGCCTGCGCCAGTTGCCGGGCCTCATCGTTAGTCGATCCCACACTCTCCCGGATCAACAGTCGGAACGGATCGGGTAGATCGCCGGAAATCGTCGTGAAATCCTCAGCCATGGGAAATCAGTTTTCCACAGGGATGAAATCCAGTCCGATGTCGAGTGCTGGTGCCGAATGAGTCAAAGCGCCGATGGAAATGAAATCGACGCCCGTTTCCGCGATTTCCCGCAGGGTCTCCATTGTCACTCCGCCGCTGGCTTCGAGTTGTGGTTTGCTCTGCTCACCACGCGCTGCCACCGCTTCGAAGAGTTCCTCACAAGACATGTTGTCTAACAAGATATAATCAACTCCTTCCAGTTCGAGAAACGCGCGGACCTGATCGAGATGATCTGCTTCCAGTTCCACTTCCACGCCAGGTAACTCCGCTTTCAGTCGATGGATGGATCGCTGGATTGCTTCCACACCCCCTTCCGCGACGAGATGATTGTCCTTCACCATCGCCCGATCATAGAGCCCCAGTCGATGGTTCACACCACCGCCGTCCACCACGGCTTTTTTTTCCAACAGCCGGTAGCCGGGGGTCGTCTTGCGGGTGTCGAGGATCTGCGCTCGGGTGCCTTTGACCTGCTCCACATGCCTGGCCGTCATGCTGGCCACGCCGCTGAGGCGTTGCAGGAAATTCAAAGCCGTCCGCTCTGCCGTTAGAATCGAACGGGCTGATCCTTCCACGCGGATCAGCAGCGCTCCGGCGCTCACCTTGCTTCCATCGGAAATGAGCACTTCCACCTCAAGTTCCGGATCAACAGTGGAAAAAACCCGCGCGGCCACTTCCACGCCGGAAACCACGCCATCGCCCCGCACGGCCACGAACGCGCACGCGCGGCGTTCCTGCGGGACGAAAAAGAGCGAGGTGACGTCCCCGGCACCGATATCCTCGGCGAGTGCCAGATCGATCAAAGCGGCGGAGTTATCTTGCATCTGCGGCCAGTGGAAGTTCTCGACTGCCGCATGTCAACAGGTAGCTTGCCGCTATCACTGCGGAATGACGGCCCGATAGAACCGCCGCGGCGCTCCACCGGGCGGGATATCAACGATGCTGAAATTCCCATCAGGCCCGGCGGTGGCGGTGCCTAACGGGAGCCAATCGCCGGGCAACAGGGTGGTGGAGTGCTGGATCGCGTAATTCACTCCGGGGTTGGCCAGGAAGCTGACGCGGAAACCGCCGCCGGGCTCAGGCACGATCCGGCTGCTGGAAATGATGCGCGCGAGGGTGGGATTGACCGTCACGGCCAGATTGAACGTGTTGCTGTCGGCAGTGCCATCGTTCACCTTCACCGGCACGGAAAGCGTGCCGACGAATCCCGCGGACGGTGTGATCGTGTTGCCGGTGCGAGTGTAATTTGTGCCGTTAGAGGCGACGAGTGTGAAGCCCGTGGGATACGTGTTGTCGACGTCCGTCACGGTCAGATCACCCAGGACAATGGCGCGGCCCACGTCCTGAGCCGTGAAAACGGCGCTTTGCCCGGTGATGATCGGCGCATCGTTCACCGCGTTGATGGTGATGTTCACGGCTGCGGTGCTGGCTGCGAAGAAAGCGCCGTTAGAGCCGTTCCAGTTGAAATTATCACCACCGTTGTAGTTCAGGTTGGCAGTGTAGGTGAGGTTGCCGATGTTCGCGATCGGGATGTCTTGATTCAGCGACACGTTTACGCCACTCAGCTTCAACAGGCCGTTCAGGGGGAGCGAAGTAATGCGCACGATCGTCAGCGGCTC
The DNA here is from genome assembly GCA_031412525.1 of Akkermansiaceae bacterium. Classification (GTDB taxonomy): domain Bacteria; phylum Verrucomicrobiota; class Verrucomicrobiia; order Verrucomicrobiales; family Akkermansiaceae; genus Luteolibacter. The sequence continues at coordinate 19,066 of JANODE010000165.1, forward strand.
GCCATTCGGATCGATGTAGCTGCCGGTGAAATTAGCGGCGGCAAAGGCGGCGGCCACATCTTCATTCGTGGTCTTGGCCACGTTGCTCACGGTCGGTGGCAGGCTGGCCGCATACTTCAGAACGAGTCCGTAGGTGTTTCCGCTCACGTCGAAGGTCTCGCCGCCTATGGCGATGGCGTTGGTGCCGAGCACCGTCATCACGTGCTTGTCAGAATAAGCATCGTCCAGGCCGTTACCGCTGCCGTTGAAAGTGGCGCTCCAGACTTCCGCGCCGGTGGTGCCGTTGAAACGCGAGACGAGAATGTCGCGGTTGGTGTTTTCGATGTCGCCCACGGCGTACACGTCGCTGCCCACGACGCGGACGTTCTGATAGCGGTCGTTGCTGTCCGGAGCACTGCCGAATTTGGTCGCGATCCACGAGGACGCACCCGCACCGGTGATTTTGCTGACAAAGGCGTCGCGGTCGGTGGTGGTGAAACTGCGGATGGCGCCGGATGCGTAAGAATTTCCGCTGGCATCGACGGCGAGATTGTGGAGTGCATCAAGGCCCGCGCCGCCGCCGGCGATGGTGCGCCGCCAGACTTCATTGCCTGCGGCGGCACCGTATTTGAGGACGATGACGTCCGAGTCGGTCGCGGAAATGCGCGTGGTGCCGGCCACCACGCAATCGCCGCCCGGATCGACGACGACATTCGAGAAGCTGTCGGATAGACCGGCCGCGCCGTCGAAGGCGACCGCCCACGTTTGGGCACCGGCGCTGCTGAGTTTCGCGGTCAGACCATTGGTGTTGGCGGCGGTGATCTCGCCGGTGGCGTAGGTATTGCCCGAGGTGTCCGTGGCGACGCCTCTGAATTGGCTGCCGGCCGAGCCATTGACGTAGGCCCAGAGTTGCGCGCCGGTGGCCACGTTGATCTTCGCGACCCGGCCGAAGACGATGTTACCCGTGCTGGTGGTGGAGCCGACCGCGACGACGTTGCCATCGCTGGTTCGGCCGATGTCCAAGCATTCATCGATCCCGGTGCCGAGCGTGCCATTAAACGTGTAGGTCCATGCCGTGGTGCCGTCAGCGCCGTTTACCTTGACGACAAACCAGTCGATGCCATTTGCCCCGGCGGTGGCACGCGCGCAGACGTAGGTGTCGCCGTTCGTGGGATCCACGATCATGTCGTTGATGTCGTCGAAGGTGCCGTTGCTAATGTCGCGCGTCCAAGCGACCGCTCCGGTGGCGGCCACATGGCGGGTGATGCGGATGTCCGACGCCGTGGTGCCGCTGGTGATGCGTGTGCCGGCGATGACGTCGCCGCTGTTCGTGCTGCCCACCGTACGGGTGCTGCCGAAGTTGCCATTCTGCACCGTGGGCGACCACCGGAGCGGCGGCGCGGTGCCCGTGGGTGCGACGCTGACAAAGCCGTTGGCCTGAACGGCGAAGTTGTAGGGATTTTCGTTCCCGTCGTCATTGGCGATGGTGACCGTCGCGTTGCGAACCCCCGAGGCGGTGGGATCGAAAGTGACGGTGAAATTCGTGCTGCCTGCCGAGGCGATCACCGCCGGCAGGGTGATTCCGGAGGCGGCGAAATCCGCGGCGTTTGCGCCGGTGAACGTGATGCCGCCGGCCGGGATCGTGAGATTTCCCGTGCCGGAGTTTTGGATCGTGAAGGTGCGCGCAATCGTGCCACCGGTCACCGGCGCGGAGCCGAAGAGCGTGTTGTCCGTCGCCTGGAGCGTGATGCTGCCGTCGGCGATGCCGATTCCGTTGCCCGTGACGTTGATCTCGGGAGCACTGGGTCCCGGACCGATCGGGCCGAGGTCGAAGGCATTCAAGTCATCGGCGGCCCAGTTCGCCGGATTGTTGATCGAAGTCAGGTAGGCCGTTTTGTTCGCGAGAGCGAAAGAGCCGACATACTTGTAGTTGTCCTGATTGGTCAACCCGCCGACGGGAAAACTGGCCAGACCGAAAGCGGTCGCTGTGGCAGAGTTGGTACCGTTGTAGGCGATCAGGCCGGCCGGCAAATTGGACTCAGAGTTGCCGGCGCCTTGGCTGGGCCGTGGCAACAATCCGACCTGCCAGCCGTCGGTGAGAGTGATTGCCGGATCCGGCGGGTTGGCGGGGGCGGTGAGGTTGGAGCCGTTGAAAGCGGAGACCATGGTGATGGTTCCACCCACGGTGTTTCCTGAGGTTTGATAAACGAGAATTTGGTCGCCGAGGTTGGCGTTGAAGGAGAGTTTCGTCAGAAGCGGCGTTCCCGTCACTGCAAACCGATTCACCATGGTCAGGGTCGCCATGGTCGGATCGGTTAGAACGACATTGGCCCCGCTCTGGCTGAACTTGAGGACGGTGCCAAAAGGAATTCCGCCCGCTTTAATCACGTCCATCTGAATCTGCTGATTCGTTGAAGGATTAATGCCCTCCTGCATCAGATTGTTGGAATTCGTGCTCCAGCCGGAGTCGGTGATGAAATAACGCGTGCCGACCGGAAGATTCGCCAGCGCGATGAGCGCAAACTCGTCGTTGCCATCCGAGTTGTAGCAAACCACCACGAGATCGCCCGTCGCCGCGCTGGCCGGGACGGTGCTCAACGCGGTTAGGACGGATAGAAAGCCCAAGGTGAGCCGGGGCAGCATG
>JANODE010000166.1:0-26101 GCA_031412525.1 Akkermansiaceae bacterium
TCCTCGAACTGCCGATAGACGGAAACATAGCGGACGTAGGCGACCGGATCGATCTGATGGAGTTTGTCCATCACCTTGCCGCCGATGATGGCGGACGGCACCTCGCTGACGTGGTCCTTGTGCAGGTCCGTTAGAATTTCCTCCACTGCGCGATCCAGACGGTCCATCGGCACGGGGCGTTTTTCGCAGGCCTTGATCAGCCCGCTCATCAGCTTCTCGCGGTTGAGCGCCTCGCGAGCTCCGTCGCGCTTCACCACTCGCAGCTCGGTGCGCTCGATCTGCTCGTAGGTCGTGTATCGGTAGGTGCATTGCAGGCACTCGCGGCGACGACGAATCGATGTCCCATCTTTCGATGAGCGTGAATCGAGGACTTTGTCTTTGAGTGACCCGCATTGGACGCAACGCATGAAGGGTGATGGGGAGCAACGTCGGGCATCCTAAGCATACATCCGGTAGCGTCAATTCAAAATCCACGCTACATTTAGTAGGTGGCTAGATATGATCGAGATTTCCGAAGGGATGATTTTTAGAATTCCAAGCAATGGCTGTGTCATCTGCAGACAATCAGCTAACAAATCCGCCCGACTCCGCTACAGCGGGCCAGGAGTTCACGCCTTTTTTGCGTTCTGCTCGTCGCGAATCCCACCGATGAACAACAGCACGGCCGCCACGCAGATGCAGGAATCCGCGACATTGAACGTCGGCCACCAGCCACCGCTCGCGGGCACGATCTTGTCGTAAAACGGCAGTTTGATCGCGATGAAATCCACCACGTATCCTTCAGACAGGCGCTGCCAGAATCCGGCGTCCGCGTAATCACTCAGCAGGAAGCCCTGCACCAGCCGGTCAGTTAGATTTCCAAAAATTCCGCAGAGCAACAGCGCGACGGCAATCTTCGAAAGCGGATGATTGAACACGCCTTTTTTCCAAAAAACCCGGATCATCGTTAGAGCGAGAATCGGCACCACCAGGAACACTATTGGAGCCCAGGCGGTTCCGTTTCCGAAACCAAAAGCGACTCCCTGATTGTGAACACGGATCAAGTTGAAGAAGTTTTCCACCACCACCACCTTCGCATGCGGGTCATCCCAAGGCGGCGGAAACTTGCCGATCGTCCAGAATTTAGTGATCTGATCGAGCACGTAAAGTGGCAGGGTAAGCGCGAGGAGCAGTTTCGGAAGCGTCATGAAAAGGTGCGGCGGTTGCCGGGCTTCTTATTTGGAACAATCGCACGTGAGTCAACGATCACCTTGTCGTTTACCCCTTCCTCTTGCGCCGGAACGGATGAAGGAACTGCTGCCAATAGCCGCTCGGCACCGGGTGGCCGCCGATGCCGTAGCCTTCGGGCCAGCGGTTGTTTTCCGGCATGTGGTGGGTGCCGAACAGCTTGTCATACCAAGGGAAATGCACCGCGAAATTGACGTCGACCGCCTCCTTTTCGATCCCGTGGTGCCAATGATGGAAGCGTGGGGTGACGAGGAATTTTTCCAGAAAACCGAAACGATATCCGAGGTTGGCGTGCACGAAAGTGGCGTACAGATAGACGATGAGCAGGTAGGCGTTCACCGCGCCCGGGCTGAAGCCGAGGATGATCATCGGGATCACCGTGGTGCCGCGCAGGATCAGGATTTCCAGGAAATGCATGCGGGCTCCTGCCATCCAGTCCATGCATTGCGCTGAATGGTGCACCGAATGGAACCGCCACAACATCGGCACCCGGTGGAAAGTACGATGCACCCAATATTGCACGAAATCGGTTAGCAGCATGATCGCGAAGACCTGCACGACAAATGGCAGCGCCGCCACCCATGCGCGGAACTCGCTCCATTGAGTGACCGCTAACAGCGTATTCGCCGGTAGCAGCGAGAGCCATGTGAGCAACTGCACCAGCATGCTGCTGATGAAAAAGTAGAAAAGGTCTTCACGCCACTCGAAGCGGAAAATCCCCTGCCCCGGCCGGCTCGGGAAAAGATTCTCCACCGGGATGAACACCAGCCCGGTGAGCAGCAGCCGCAGCAGGAAAAAGTCGAGCCCGAGGTAATACGGAGCGGGTCCGGACGTGATGGGTGCAAGGCCATTCCCGCAAATCGTTAGACCGAGCAGGCTGAGGAACATCGCGGTCATGCCGAGTGTTTTCGAAGGGCGCAGCAGCAGGCTCAGCAGCGAGAACACAAATGCCAGAGCGATGATCACAAACAACGCAGGCCGATACCATCCCGTTTGATGCAGCTTCGCCAGTTCCCGGATGCTAAAAACGCCCGGAAACCAAACGCACAGGATTCCGCCCAGCGCGACGAGCGCGAGAACGATCCCTAACGCGCCACTCCACCAGCCGCTGCCGAAATACCGTAGTGCCGCCGGCACTTCCAGCTCGTCGCGAATCTTCTGGCGAGTTTTCTTGAGCTTTTTCATGCGCATGGTTTTACCGGCGGCGGAAGAGGTTTGGCAAGACAACTGGGGGCGCGGAATTCATTCCGCCAGTTAGCCCACCACCTCATCACACCTCTCGCACAACCCGCTTTCTAGCAGCGGCTCGTGTTTGCGGCAGCGCGGGCAGATCAAATGATCCGTCTTGCGCGCGGTGGCGCCAAGTTCTTCGCCCACCGTAGCGGTGAGGCCGGCGATGATGAAAAATTCGGTGGCGAAGGCACGGTCGTTGAGGAGATCGAGCAGTGCGGCATCGGAAGCAGGGATGGTTAGAGAAACATCCGCCTCGTTGTTGCGGGTGAAATCCTTCGCCTGGATGCGGGCTTCGATGGCCGTTTGGATGGCATACTTGATTTCGAAAAACCGGGTGGCCTGCTTTGTCGCTTCGCCGGGAGCGAAAGCGGGATTTGCTTCGGGGAAATCCTGTTCATGCACGGTGCCTTCGGTGAACCCGGCGTGTTCCCACGCCTCATCGGCGGTGTAGGCGAGGATCGGCGCTAACAATTTTGCGATGCCCGTGAAGATCTCATGCATCGCGGCCTGCGATGCCAGGCGGCGCGGGGAATCGGCAGCGTCGCAATACATACGGTCCTTCGTTGCGTCGATGTAGATCGCAGAGAGATCGTGGGTGCAGAAGTTGTTGAGCGAGTTGAAGACCTTGCGGAATTCGTAGGTCTCGTAGGCTGCGAGGCACTCGGCTGTAACGGAGTGGAGACGTTCGAGGATCCAGCGATCAAGCAGCGTGTATGCAGGATTTTCGACGGCCTTGTAACCATCGAGATTTCCTAGCAGAATGCGCAGCGTGTTCCGCAAACGGCGATACGGCTCGGCGACCTGCTTGAAGAGATCCTCACCGAACGGCACCTCGTTCTGCCAGTCCACGGAGGACACCCAGAGGCGGACGATGTCGGCACCGTATTGGTTGTAGAAGTAGGAAGCGTCGGTCGGCTTGCCAGACTTTGCGGCGTCGGACTTGGAGATCTTTTTCTTGTCCTTATCGACGACGAAACCGTGGGTCATTACCGTCTTGTAAGGTGCGAATCCACGATAGCCGGTGCTCAGCATCAGCGAACTCTGGAACCAGCCGCGGTGCTGGTCGGTGGCTTCCAGATAGAGATCGGCCGGGCAACTCAGTTGCGGATGCGCGTCGAGCACGGCGGCATGCGAGCAGCCGGAATCGATCCAGACATCGAGCGTGTCGCGGCACTTTTTCACCCCGGCGGGAAGGCCTAGCAGAGCGGCGAGTTCGGCGTCGGATTTTTCAAACCAGACGTTCGTGCCTTCCTTGTCGAAAAGGTCGGCCACCTTGTTCGCCAACTCGGCGGAGATGATGGTTTCGCCATTTTCATCAAAAAAAACCGGCAGCGGCACGCCCCATGTGCGCTGGCGCGAGATGCACCAGTCGGGACGGCTTTCGACCGTGCCGTAGATCCTGTTGCGACCCCATGCAGGCAGCCACTCGACCTTGTCGATTTCCGTGAGCGCCTGGCCACGCAGCGTTTCAAGCGAGATGAAAAACTGCTCGACCGCGCGGAAGATGATCGGAGTTTTCGAGCGCCAGCAATGCGGATAGGAATGCTTGTAAACTTCCTGTCCTAGCAAGTGGCCGCTCTCGGTTAGGATCTCGATGATGCGGGCGTTCGATTTGAAAACGTGCATGCCGGTGAGTTCGTCGAGGCCGGCTTCATCAGTGAATTTCCCTTCGTTATCGACGGGTGATAGAACCGCGAGCCCATTCTGTTGACCGGCCACGTAGTCGTCCGCGCCGTGGCCCGGTGCGATGTGAACCGCGCCGGTGCCGGTCTCGGTGGTGACGAAATTCGCGAGGATGAGCTTCGACGTGCGGGCGAGAAACGGGTGCCCGGCTTCGAAGCCTTCGAATTCCTTGCCCTTGCTCTCCTTGATCGTTTCCGCGAGCGCGTAGCCGGTTTTTTCCGTGAAGGCACCGACAAGTTCTCTAACGATCACGAACGTTTCGACCGCATCGTCCTTGATGAATTTCCCGACGATGTAGGTGAACTCCGGGTGAAGCGCGATGCCGAGGTTGGCCGGCAGCGTCCACGGCGTGGTGGTCCAGATGACCATGCTGGCCTGGCCTGCGAACTCGCCGGAGACGAGCGGAAATTTGACGAAAATGGCGGGGCTTTCCTTGTCCTGATACTCGACCTCGGCCTCGGCGAGTGCCGTTTGCGCGCCGTAAGACCATTGGACCGGCTTCTTCGCCTGATAGATCGAACCGTTTTCCACCAGTTTCGCAAACACGCGGACGATGCTGGCCTCGTAGCCGGGATTCATCGTGAGATAGGGATTTTTCCAATCGCCGAAAACCCCGAGACGACGGAAGGAGGCGCGCTGGATATCGATGAACTTCGAGGCGAACTCGGTGCAGCGACGGCGGATTTCCGCAGGCTCCAGACCGGCGGCTTCCTTGACGACCTTGAATTCGATCGGCAGGCCGTGGCAGTCCCAACCGGGCACGAACGGCGCGGTGAATCCAGCCATGGTCTTGGATTTCACGACCAGATCCTTGAGCAGCTTGTTCAGCGCGGTGCCCATGTGGACGTCGCCATTCGCAAACGGGGGGCCGTCGTGGAGAATGAATTCCGGAGCATTCTGAGCGCGGCGGCGGGCGAGGATTTTTTCGTAGAGGCCATCGTTTTCCCACTTCTCGAGGCGGGCGGGTTCATTCTGCACCAAGTCTCCCCGCATCGGGAAAGTCGTTTGCGGGAGAGTCAGGGTGTCTTTGTAATTCGGGGCGGCGCTCATGACGGGGCGCGGACGCTAGCAATGCGGTTCCACGGGGTCAACCACGGGAAACGTCCGCAAATCTGGCGAATCCAGCAAATCTCCAAACTAGCCGCTGGCTTGACTCTCCTGCTGTTTTGAGCATCCTTTCGGTATGACCGCAGTCGCAGAAAAACTTCGGATGGAATTGACCAAGCTCAATGATGCCGAGCGTGGCGAACTGGCTCATTTCCTCATCCAATCCCTCGATCCGTCGTCCGACGAGGATGCCGAAACCGCTTGGGACGTGGAGTTGGAACACCGGGCTGAAGAGATCAGAAGCGGACAAGCGATAGGAGTTCCGGCAGAAAAGGTGTTCTCGGAAATCCTCGCCAAGCATTCGTGAAGCCAGTCGAATTTCACGCTGCGGCGAGGGCCGAACTCGATGATGCCGTATCGTTTTACGAAAGCCGGGCGAAAGGGCTTGGCTTGGATCTCGTGGAGAAGGTCAGGGACGCCGTCGGCAAGATTCAGAGAAATCCGGAAGCGTGGCCCCCGCACCGGCAGAGCGGCTTTCGCAAGCTGTTTGTCGAAAGGTTCCCCTACACCGTCTTCTATCTGGAATTGCCCGGCGTTATTTGGATCGTCGCCATCGCCCATGGCAGAAGACGGCCCGGCTATTGGAGCAATCGGCGGCGCGAATGACGGGGCGCGGACGCTGGCAATGTGGCCCGGTGGGGTCAACGACTGGAAACGGGGCATTGCCGCTTGGATGGGGCGACTTTTCTGTTATCCCGGTGCCGGATGAAAAAACTCGCTTGGAAGAAAGTCCTGCTTCGAACATTGATCGCGCTCGTCGTTTTTTCGGGTGTAATCGTGATCGTCGGGATGAATTTCGATCGATTCGGAACCTACGGCGTCCGCCGGATCGCGAAAATGCTGCACATCCCGGTTCCTGGCCATCGCCCGCTCACCCCGGCGGAGCATGCGGAGGCGATGGCGGAGGCTGCAGCGTGGAAGGTGAAGTTTGCGGCTGAGTTCCCGGCGCTGAACGTGGCGGAACGCTCCATGCCTCCGGAAGCAAACGGCTTTCTGCAACTTTACCAACTGGGCAGCAGCAATGCGCTCAGTGAGGATTTCGAGCAATTCCTCAACGGGGATGTTTCATGGGATCCGGACGTCGCGAAACGTCACCTAACGGAGCATGCGGACTTTGTGGGAAAAATCGAGAAGATCGCTGCGCTTTCCACTCGCTCGTCGTCGAACATGCCCGCCGACTACAGGGGCAACATCAATGCGCGGTGCGGAAGCTATGGAGCAAAAATCTTACTGCTCAAGGCCCGACTTGCTGCAGATGCCGACGATGAATTGGAAACACTCCGGCTTGTTTCCGCCGCCGGAAATCTTGGTGCCCATTATCATGAAATCGAAGCCCCGTCCCTGCTGAGTGAGACCATCGTAATTCTGATCGACTTGAATATTCAGCACACGGCAATCGCTACGCTGCTGCCCGCAATTGGTAAGACTGCTGACCTGGAGCGCTGGAAAGCAGTGCTCGGTCGCATGGATTATTCCACCACCGAGTTGGCCCGAGTAATGCGTGGCGAATGGAACGTGGGTGCCGAACTCATGGCATTCCCTTTGGTGGTCGTGAGTCAACGACGCAACGAAATGCGCGACGCAGAGGCAATGGCGCGCGCTTACTCGGAGATGTTCAACCGTTGCGTTTCCGCACTTCCCGCGATGTCGTTGGCGGAGGTAATGAATCACGATCTACTGCGACCGGGCGTCACCTCCCACCTTTCGGAGGAAAGCAAATCGCTTCTGGAGGGGGTCTCAAGTGGCCCTAAAAGCTGGCTGGAAGGTTACATCCGCGCCGCACGCATCCATCAACAGCATCAAGCTGCACTGGACCTTCTAATTCTCGAAAAAGGCGGAGCGAAATTGGCCGACGCCGATGCCTCACGGATCACACTGGATCCCGCTAGCGGCGCACCTTTTGTCTTTGATCCAAGCAGCCGCGAGCTGTCCGCCGCAGTGGGCCCAACATCGATCGAGGTGGAGCCTTTAGCCCTTCCGTGGTGATCCGAGGTGCCCAACGGACACCCGCTATTGCCATTGCTCCTGCCGTCTGCCAATTCTGCCACATGAAACTCTGCCCTCGGACAGTTCTCCCAGCTCTCGCTCTTTTCATTTTAACGCCAACCGCCGTCCGCGCCGAGGATTTCTCCTTCGACTCGCTGCGCGAAAAGGCCCGCAAAATGGCGGCAGCACCGCCGGTGGCACCGAAGCTTGAGCTGGCCGATTATTGGAAAAACCTGACCTACGACGGCCACCGCGACATCCGTTTCAAAATGGAGTCCGGGCTGTGGGCAGCGACGAAGGGCGATTTTTCGATCGATTTTTTCCACCCCGGCTGGACGGCGAAGAAGATGGTGACGATCCATGAGGTCACCGGCGGGAAAGAGGAGGTGCTGAAGTTCGACCAGAAACTTTTCGACTACGGGAAACAGAAAGTCCCCGCCGGGACGCCGCCGCCTCCGGGCTATGCCGGTTGGCGGGCGCGAACGCATTTGAACACGGCGGACTACATGGATGAGTTCCTGGTGTTCATGGGCGCAAGTTATTTCCGGGCGATTCCGAAGGACGCGCCTTACGGGCTTTCCGCGCGCGGGCTTTCGATCAACAGCGGGCTGCCGGGCGTGCCGGAGGAATTTCCGGATTTTTCGGAATTCTATCTGGAAAAACCGGCGAAGGATTCGAAAACGCTGAAAGCCTGGGCGCTGCTAAACGGCGAGAGCGTGGCGGGTGCCTATCAGTTCACGATCACTCCGGGAGTGGAGACCGTGATGGACATCGACGCGGAAATCACTCTGCGCAAACCGGTGACGCAGCTGGGGCTGGCACCGTTTTCCTCGATGTATTGGTTTGGTGAAGGGACACACCCGAAGCCGTATGATTTCCGCCCGGAAGTCCACGACAGTGATGGGCTGCTGATGGAACTCGGCAGCGGAAATCTTCACTATCGGCCGCTCGAAACAACGAAAGACCAGTTCCGCCACTGTGTCTTCACGATGGAAAAACCACGCTCATGGTCACTTCTGCAGCGCGACCGTTCTTTCCTTTCCTATCAGGATCCGGAGGCCCTCTATCACAACCGGCCGAGCGTGAAGGTCGAGCCGGTGGAAGGATTCGACTACGGCAAGCTTCATCTGATAGAAATGCCGACGAAGGATGAGACTGACGACAACGTGATTCTGCTGTGGGAGCCGACGCCGGCGCTGGAAGTGGGGAAATCGTTTCGTTTCCATTACCGCCTGCGCTGGATACGGGATCCCGCGCCTTCGGGGGTTTTCGCGGTGCGTGCGACCCGCGCCGGGACGCCGGTGCAGAAGCCGGATCAGGTGTTGATGACCATCGATTTCGCAAAGCCGCTGACACCACAAGCCAAGGAGGGCGATCCGAAATGGGACGACATTTCCAAGCTGAAACCGGTCGTCACGATCAACCAGCAGTCGGTGAAACTGATCCACGTCGGGCTTTCCGACGTCAGCATGCCAAATGTGGACGACCTACCCGCGGGGCTCGGACGAAGTGACAAGCTCCACATGCCGCAGGTGCTGCGGGCGTTTTTCGTGTGCGAACCGCCGAAAGATCTGGCGGACATGGACATGACCTGCGAACTGCTCGACGAGAACGGCAAGGCGGTTTCCGAGCGCTGGGTTTATCTCTGGAAGCGGTGAATTACAGCAATGCTTCGGGATCCTTAAACGTCCTGGAATTATAATTAGAATAATTCTTGATATCATTCGTGCCGGACCTACTTTGCCGCCGCGATGGTCAGTCCAAACCCAGAAGTTCCTGCCGAAATTGAAATCCCCGAGGAAATCTCCGGTCTTCGAATGACGCGTCAGCGCCAGGAAGTTTACCGCACGCTCATGCAGCAGCGGAACCACCCGACGGCAAACGACGTCTTCATGCGTGTCAAGGACCGCCTGCCGAACATCTCGCTGGCAACCGTTTACAACTGCCTCGAAGCGCTCGTGCAGCATGGAATCATTCGTCAGGTCAATTTCGAGCGCGAGTCGTCGCGTTACTGCCCGAACCTCAGCGAACACGGCCATTTCCACGACGCGACCACCGGAGTGATCCACGATGTGGATTTCAAACCGGGCGTCAGTCTCGCCGATGTCCTCAATCTCCCGCCCGGTGCTGTCATCGATGACGTCGAAATCACCCTCCGCGGGAAACTCGTCACTCTGTAATCATCCATCCCCATCTCCAATCCTAGATCTTCTTTCAACATGAGCCTGCAAATCACCAACCTCCACGCCACGCTCGAAAATGGCACTGAAATCCTCAAGGGCGTCAACCTCGACATCCCAAAAGGCGAAGTCCATGCGATCATGGGACCTAACGGTTCTGGCAAATCCACGCTCTCGAAGGTGATCGCCGGTCACGAAAGCTACATCGTCACCGCTGGCTCGGTGACGCAGGACGGTGAGGAAATCCTCGGCAAATCGATCGACGAACGCTCGCGCGGCGGCATTTTCCTAGCGTTTCAGTATCCTTCGGAGGTTCCGGGCGTTTCCAATGCCAACTTCATCCGCGCGGCGCTCCAAGCCCGCCTTCCAAAAGGCCAGGACATCGACGCTGTGGCCTATTACAAGAATCTCTACTCGAAGATGGACCATTTGGAGATGGACCGGAAATTCACCGCCCGCGCCGTGAACGAAGGTTTCTCCGGCGGTGAGAAAAAGCGCAACGAGATCCTCCAGATGATGATGCTCGAGCCCGAATATTGCATCCTCGATGAAACCGACTCCGGTCTCGACATTGATGCGCTGAAGATCGTCGCCAAAGGCGTCAACGCCATGCGCTCCGAGGGCCGCGGCATGCTCCTCATCACCCACTATCAGCGTCTGCTCGACTATATCAAACCTGACCACGTCCACGTCATGGCGGAAGGCCGCATCGTCCGCTCGGGCGGTCCGGAACTTGCTCTGGAACTGGAAAAAGACGGCTACGAGTTCCTCAAGGAACCCGCCCTTGCCTAACAACCAACATCTATCCCCATGTCCTACGACACCACCGACGTTCTCGACCACGAAACCCGCGAAGCGATCGACATTGACCGCTCAAAGGGTGATTTCACCTTCCCGGAGCGGAATAAATTCGACGCAGGGCGCGGTCTCACTTCCGCGACGGTCGATTACATTTCCGACGTGAAAAGCGATCCCGACTGGGTTCGTGAATTCCGCCACAAGGCTCTCAAAGTTTTCCAGGAAAAGCCGATGCCCACCAACTGGGCGACCAAAGACCTGGACGCCATCGATTTCGACATCATCCGTTACTATCTATCAGACGGTGAGAAGCCAAAGCGCTCGTGGGACGACGTGCCAGCCGATGTTTTGGAAACTTTCGAGCGCCTCGGAATTCCGCAACAGGAACGCGCGTTCCTCGCCGGGGTGGAAGCCCAGTTCGACTCGGAAGCAGCCTATTCTAACGTGAAGGAAGAGCTGACGAAACAAGGAGTCATTTTCGTGAACTCAACCGAAGGGCTTAAGGAATACGAGGAAATTTTCCGCCCGTGGTTCGGCAAGGTCATTCCGACCGGCGACAATAAATTCTCCGCGCTGAATTCCGCGGTGTTCTCAGGTGGCTCGTTCATCTACATCCCGAAAGGCCTCAAGCTGAAGCAGCCGCTGCAGGCTTATTTCCGCATCAACTCGGAAAACTTCGGCCAGTTCGAACGCACGCTCATCATCGCGGACGAAGGCTCCGAGCTGATGTACATGGAAGGCTGCACCGCACCGAAGTTCGAGACCGCCACGCTGCACTCCGCCGTCGTCGAGCTCGTCGCACTCAAGGGCGCGAAGATCCAATACGTCACCGTCCAGAACTGGTCGTCCAACGTCTTCAACCTCGTCACCAAGCGCGGCATCGCGATGGAAGACGCGGAAGTTAGATGGATCGACTGCAACATCGGCTCGCGTCTAACGATGAAATACCCCGGCGTCATCATGAAGGGCAAACGCGCCCGCGGTGAGGTCATTTCCATCGCCCTCGCCAACACCGGCCAACACCAGGACACCGGCGCGAAGATGATTCACGCCGCCGATGACACGACTTCCAACGTCGTTTCCAAATCAATCTCCGTTGGAGAAGGACGCTCCACCTATCGCGGCCAGGTCCACATTCCGAAGCATCTCAAAGGTTGCAAGAACAACACGGAATGCGACGCGCTGCTTATCAACAGCCACAGCCGCACCGACACCTATCCAGCCATCACCGTCAAAGGCAACCGCCACGCCACCCAGCACGAAGCCTCCGTCAGCCAGGTGTCCGACGAAATGCTCTTCTACATGCAGCAGCGCGGCCTCAACGAAGGCCAGGCCATGTCGCTCGCCGTCAACGGCTTCATCAACGACCTCGTCCGCGAGTTCCCGATGGAATACTCGGTGGAACTCAAGCGCCTCATCGATCTGGAAATGGAAGGATCCGTAGGATAAACCATCATCGCGCATGAAAACGAAATTCACCTGGTGGAAAGATGGCAATCACTTTCTTGGTTATCTCGACGAATACCCCGATTATCAGACACAGGGGGAGTCGCTCGAAGACCTGAAGATGCATTTGCTCGACCTTCACAAGGATCTATCCACGGACGCCATTCCTGGAGTCATCCACCATGAAGAACTCGTGATTGCATGAAAAGGGCTGACCTCGTCCGCAAGCCGCCGGAACTCGGCTGCGAACTCATCCGCCACGGTGGTTGCCACGATTGGTATCAATACAAGGAATCCAAAGTTTGCCAGCCGGTCCCACGTCACCGGGAGATCAAAGAGAATCTCGCAAAGTCCATCATCAAGAAACTTTCCCCGTCCCAATGACCGCTCTCGAAATGCCATCCCTCCTCGACTCCCCACCGGAAACACCCGCCTACCTTCCCGCCTGGTTCGCCGCCCGCCAGCAAGCCGCTTGGCAACGTTTTCTATCCACTCCCGCCCCAAAGCGCGGCGATGAAACCTGGCGTTTCTCCAGCATCAAGCAGCTCGAATTTTCCGGCTTTCAAAAAGCCCCGGTCACCGGTGCCAACGATCTGACCGCCCGCTCGACCGGCCTTGAGTCGCCCGCAGCCAAACTAGTCTTTGCCAACGACGAACTCATCCACGTGGAATCGCATCTGCCGGAAGGCGTGATCTGCCTGCCGCTGGCCGAAGCGCTCGTTTCGCACAGCGATCTGGTGCAGGCGCACTTCATGAAACAGGAAACGCGTCTCGGTTCGGCGAAGTTCGCCGCACTGCACGAGGCATCCCTAACAAACGGTCTTTTCGTCTACGTTCCCGACAACGTCGAAGTCGCAGGCACCATCGAAGTCCACCACTGGATCACCGGTGATAACACCGTCATTTTCCCGCACACCCTCATCGTCACCGGCAAAAGTTCCAAAGTCCGCGTCGTCGATATTTTCCGCTCGGCTGATGATTCTCAACCCGGACTCGCCATCGCCTTCAACGATCTCAGCGCCGGCCCGAATTCGAAACTCGATTACATCGCCATCCAGGCCTTCAACGAGGTCACCCGCGTCATCCAGATCAACGAAACCGCCACGTCCCGCGATGCGTCCGCCACCGGATTCATCCTCAACACCGGCGGCTCGTGGGCACGCAATGAATCGCTCTCCCGCCTCGAAGGCCCCGGTTCGCGCTCGGACATGCTCTCCGTCAGCATTCCATCCCACGAACAGGAATACGACCAGCGCACGTTCCAACACCACGTTTCGGAAGGCGCTTACTCAGATCTGTTATACAAGAATTCCCTCTACGACGACTCCCGTACCATCTTCTCCGGACTCATCTTCGTCGACAAGGACGCGCACCACACCGACGCCTATCAGACCTGCCGCAATCTCCTGATGAGCGACACCTGTGAAGCGAACTCCATGCCCGGTCTCGAAATCAACGCCGACCAGGTGAAGTGCTCCCACGGAAGCACCTCCTCCCAGATCAGCGACGAGGAAATCTTTTACCTCCGCGCCCGCGGCATCGCTCCCGCCAAAGCCCGCCAGCTCATTGCCCGCGGCTTTTCGATCGATGTCATCGGGCGGCTCAAGAACGAAGAGGTCGAAGCCCTTGTCTTAAGATTCGTCGACCATAAGTTCGAAAGAATCAGCGCCAAGTAACAGGAATAGCGGTGTCAGCGTTTCACCGCAATGGCTTCAGACGGAAGTTGTCAAAGCTGATGCTGCCGCTTCTAACTTCTTTACCCTCTGAAAAACCGAAGAGCTGGATTCCGAATTTTCCGGTCGTCGGATTCATCTTCCAGTTTCCCTTTCGATCGCCACCTTTGCCGGTGGGGGAAAATGTGCCAATCCGCTTCCATTGATAGCCATCCGAAGATCCGGTTGCATCATACCAGTAGCCAATCAACTTGCTGGTTTTGTCGAAACTGATCCGGATGCTTCCCCCCGTGACACCCGGATTTTTAACCAGATCATCGGCAGGATTGTCTTTATCATCCGTGTTCGAAATGGCGACAAATCCGCCGTTTCCATAGAACTCAAGCGCTGCAAAGTCCCCTTTGTCCGACGCATTGTAGATTTGAAATCCTACGCCGGCCTTCGACCCGAGATTCGCGGCATTCACTACATCGAGGATGATTTCCCAGCTTTCATTGTAGCCCGGGTTATTGTTCTTCAGATCAAGAATCGAGAAATCATCGCCCGTGGGGCCGGCGACGGTGAAGTTTACTTTTCCGCCTTTTCGGGCGAGTTTGCCTTCGGCATAGTTTTTCAATGTCCAGCGGGATTTGTTCAATGCGGTGGCATAGAAGTTGTCGCTGTAAGGAGCGATCGCAAAGGCCGTCCCATTAAGGAGCGGAAAGGTGCCCAGAACGATGGAGATTCTCAGTAGTTTCATTCGATTACGGAGTGATTGCGGTTGATTCAAGATTCTCTATGCGCTTTGAAAGCGCCGAGGCCAGCGGGAGATTAGTTAAATCCACAGCAGATATCGCCACTTCAAGTGCCGCGTTTCGCTTTTTCTGGGGTATCGAACTAAGCAGCTTGTCTGTTAGCACGGAATCACCGAAGCCCAACAACAAATTAGGAAGCAACGATATAATCATGTCACCCTCCAAATGAAGGTTGATCCATTGGAAGGCACTTTCCGAATCTGCGAGCGCCCATCTGTCAATGAGACTTCCAAGGTTGTCGCGTGAAGCCGAGGAAGGATTGGATTCCAACCAGTCCGCGGCCGCAGCGGGATCAGCGTCCGCAAGAGCGGCGAACGCGGCTGAAATAGGGCCGTCCAAGCCTTCAAGAGAGCTCAAGCGTTGTAGCCATTCGAATGCCGCTTCAGCAGATTCTCCGGATCGATGCGCGACCACTTCCTCCAATGCCCGGTTTCTGCCGGCATCCTGCAGGTTTACTAGTATCCAATCCAAGCACGAGTCGGGATCACTGACGATCCAGACTCGAAGATCCGCTAGCAGCCTTTCATCAGGAATTGCATCGGCCTTCTCGGGATCGATCATGTCATCGAGTTTGAATGAATCATCTCCGGCCGGAACGTTATCAGAAAATCTCGATGCAGATGTTGAACTTGATGTGCCCCCCGCATGGTCCGTTGAGGATGCCTCCGGAGCCGCCGCAATGGTCGTTTCCGCTCGATCTGCCCGGGGGTGGTAAGGGGAACCCCCGCTATCGACCTGTATGCTCGAAAGTATAACAGAAAGCAGCCCGCATGATACAATAAGGGAACCTGCAATGATTGTGAATTTCGGCTTCATAGCGTATTCCTTTCTTTATTATGAAGCATTTAGGCTCGATGGGCCGAGCCACTTCTATCGAAAAAGTTGGGACGTCCCCGACGTGGCGAAATCCCGGATCACCCATCCACCAGAAGTGTATTCCTCCACTGTAATGACATCGTAATACGTTCCGGAAGGCGGCCGCGTGTAGCTGACATAGCCACTGATGCCAGTATAAGCGTAGCCAGCTCTGAGGGTTCCCAGATTTTTCGTCCCAACCACATATCCGGAAATGGAGCCGCCTGTGTAGCGGGATCGTGTGACCCATACTTGCAGCCGCAGGGAACCTGTTGTATTCGTCCCCAGGTTCACCACCTTTGAGGCTTGAATATTGATTTGGTTTCCCGAGATGGACCAGTAAGCTGAACCTTGAAGGCCCACGGTGGAACTCCCTCCGCCCCCTCCAACCGGTGGACGAGGATCGGCAGCTTGCCACCTTTGCGCCAAGGTGCCGCTGCCGTTCGTGATCGACCATACTCCCTCCTGGGAATAGTTATTGCGGAGGCATGCGACAATCTCTGGAAATGATGAAATGCTCCTTACCGTTCTGAAGCCTACCCCCGTTGAGGGGCTGCTCCTGGTTTTATCCAGACACCTGGAACTGAAATAGAGCGTGTATGTTCGGCCCGCGCTCAGGCGGAGGTAGTATGAACCCGTGCTCTTTTCGTAGGCTAGTCCGACCCGTTGGCTTTGGTTATTCTGCACGAAGCAGGCGGTCGAGAAGTCCACATCCAGCGAGTAAGTCCGGGTATTCTTCACAACGATTTTCGATTCCGTATAACCAGATGTGGATTGGCCGCTTAAGGTGATTTGCCCTGCCTTGAGTGCATCAGCGACGCCTATCGCGTGAATCCAGTTAGAGGATAAGACCAATATTGCGAGTATATTTACAATTTTTTTCATCATCATATATGTTGTTGTCTGAACTGATTCGTTTTCTGAAACGATAACTTTTTTTCGGTAAATCAGTCATCTAGTCTGACCCCTATCTTACCAAAAAGGTGGGGTGTGATTTGGGGATCAATCAGCCGCCGTTCGGATACGCGTGCCCAATCTGCATTGATGTCGTTCCAAGCCACCACCCCCTTCAAGGGCCTGAAGGATTGTGGATCCAGGGAATCAGAGACCAACACTTCGTAATTGATGCCGATTTTTCGCCTCCGCATGTAGTCCACCGCAAACCAGATGCCCTGATTGTCGCGCTCGATCCGGATCCAAGGCTGGCCATTCGCACTGGCGGGGCCGAGGATCGAAACGTCTCCACGAGAACCGTCCATGCCCATCGCATATTTGATCAGATTGCTGACTCCATCCCCTTTTGGCGCGGAATCGTCCCATGATTCGGAATAGGGAAGGCCTGCTGATTTGGTCCAGTCTTCAAAATCCCTGCGGGCAGCCGTACCAGAGCGGCCGATTTCCAGTCTCACGTTGTCTGCATATCCGTCGCAATTGGAAGCGCCATCCAGACGGTATGCCTTCACTTCGGTTTTGATCGCCACTGTTCCAGGGGGTACCACCCCAGCTTTCCATTTGTAGTTGGGAGCAGAACCCGCAATTAGTGTTGACGGCCAGGACGCTGGACGCCCGACTCTGCTATCTAGCGTCACGGAGGTGTCCAGGCCTGAGAAACGATTTTGGAATGTAACAACTACCAGACTGTAGTCCCTTTGGTTCCCATAGCCGAAGAGGTCTGCGCTGACGAAATATGAGGTAACCGTCTGAGACGGTGTGTCGATCACGCGACAATATTCCTTTTCCTCAGCAGTGAGAGTATATTGCTGGGAGATCCACCTGGAAGAAAAGGATCCAGCGAAGAAGTAGTAGCCGCCCCCCGAGAGCGTTGGGCCGCTGTTCCGCCGTGCGAACGACCCTGACCAACCAACCCCGCTGGACCCCGAAGGAACCGAAAAGTTCCCGTTTGTGATGACATTTTTTTCTCCAACAGCGTTTGCGAAAAGCACGCAACTGAACGAACTTGATTGGGGAGTATTGTAGGATATGATCAAATTCGCAGCCTTTGATCCACTATCACGCGGATTGAAGGATAGATAGAACGAATAGGTCTCACCGGGCCTGAGGGCAGGTATCGGAACCCATCCAAACCAACGAAAATCAGCGGCGTGAATTCCGTTCAGCGAGATTGATATGTTGGTGAGATCCTTGTTGCCGATGTTACGAAGATGAATTTTCCTCACCGAAGAGCCCTGCACCAGACGCACATATCCGAAATCCGGTCCCAGGCCACCATCCTCTAGAGTTTGGCCGTTTCCGCCAGACTGGTTCGAGTAAGAGACTTCAAGCCGAGGGTCATGCAGTTCCGCATGCAGCTGATATGAACCGATGACACTGGAATCATAGCCTCGGACTTTCAAATAGTAGATGCCCGGTTGAAGCACCAATTCAAACCCGAAGTTTCCCGAATTATCGGTTCTGGGGCTGGATTTCTGCCCGGCGGGACGGCCCGGATCGTCGTTGTAGGTAATGAAAGCGTTATTGATATCAAGTAGTTCCCCGATGGTATCCCGAGTTCCAGTGGTGTAGATTCGGTGCAGCCCCGGCGCGCTGACTTGCAGTTTGTAGGTAACTGTGATTCCGGACGCGAGAGTGGCTGGCTTGGGAGTGCCGATCAAGAGTTCCGGGATACCCTCGCCGTCAGGCGAACCGCTTCCCGCAATGTTGATGCTGTATTCATTGTAAGTTTCACCTTCGAGACTCTGCGTGTCATAAAGCGGATCATTGGTGGAAAACTTGATGGAATGGTTCGTTTCTCCAACGACGGTTGGCGAGAATTGGACATTGAGGTTCCCACTACCCCCAGCTGGGATGACAGCCCCTCCCGTGAACGAAGCCGCAAAAGGCGGGCTGGTTTGAAGATTGGAAAGAATGAGCGTGGCGTTTCCGAGGTTTCGGATAGTGAAAACCGCTGTTTGATGTGTCCCTACCGGGACTTGTCCGATCTGGAATGCGTCTCCCCAGCTGGGAACTTCAATCGCGGCAGGTGTTTCAACCCTGATCGAGGGAACTGCGGGGAGATCGAGAGGATCAAGGGGAATGTCAGCAGTTCCCTGTTCGGCAAGCAGCCCGTGCTGCAATGCGATTAAGGCGATACTCAGGAGGGGGATTTTCATGGCTTCATCCGGGGGAACGGAGGAAGTGTAAAACCGTGACAGGGTTTTAAGATTTTTTTGTCTCAAATGGACCCATCGACCTGGCGGGAAGAACGGCCTGCGGCGGGGGGGATGCCTCTCCGCAGGCCGTCTTGCAATCCACCGGAAACAGGGCGGGCGGACCTGCCTTGTTTCCTTTCATCCAGAGAAACGACAAGGAGGGCGAATTGTGACAATGATTTGAAAAAAGATTCTCCAATGGCATCGTGCTGGAATTTTCCCTTGTTAGGCGAAAAAGAGGATGGATTCGAAACGGCGAGCCCTTCTTCCGCCCGCTTGAACGGGAATCACTCCATCGCCGGGCGATCGGCAATCTCCTTTTTCTCAACGTTTCCGCCGGAAAAGTGCAGTCGTGGAAAGCGCGATCAACACGAGTGCGCTGGGTTCCGGAACCGCCTCGAAGCGGATCTCGGTGATTCCAACTCCCCCGCTCCCCCCGCCGCCAGTGCCGTTCTGGTAATTGATGCGGACGAACGTCTGCGGAGACTCGAACTCGAAGCAGACGACGGCGCTGGTGCCGGTGTTGCTGGCTCTCACGAGGTCTCCGAGAACGCTGAGACTCGGTGGATTCCAACCCGAGGGGACCGTGGGGGAGTTCGACCCGGAGGCGATGGCGCGGGCATTTCCCGCATACTCAGCGCAGATCAACAAATCGTTGGGCGTGAGATCGGAAAAGGTGGGAAGGGCGTCCGCATCGACATCCGTGAAGGTAATCGAAAGATCGGTAACGGGAGTGCTGAAAGTAAGCCGCAGGTCGGTGGGGGCGGAGTCACGATCGGCGAGCATGATGGCGCTTTTATGGAAGGCTGAGGCAGTCGCATTGCCGGTGGTGGTGGAGAGGAAAGTGTCATCGACATCGCCTGTGACGCGAATGTTCAGGGTGCCGCCTGCATGGGCGATGTCCCGGTTCAGGTAGGAACCGGAAAAGGCGTCGATGACGACGAGCGCGGCAGGCAGTTCGTGAGGCACGAAAACCAATAGCAAACAAACTGGGAGGCGGCGCATGGAAGGGGGGAGGACCAGGATTGAGAAGCAAACGAAAGGCCAGTTGCGCGAATTTCATTCGGACGGCTTCGGTGCCTCGTTTTTCGTTTTCGCCGGTGACAACACAGGTGAGAGCATATTTGTCAATGCTTCGATGCCCTTTGCGGCACCCGCTCGGATCTGGCTCATGTCGCGGTCGACTTCCCTGCGATTGGTGTGAACCCGCTCGTCGAGCGTCCAGGTGTTTGGGATGTTGCGGAAATGCACGGAGCGGACACGCGCGGCCACCTCGGGTGGGATTTTTCTGCTCCAGGTATCGTGGCGGTCGTTGGAAGCACCGAAAATCAGGCGTCCGTTTACTCCGTAGCTTTGGGTGCTGAGTTCATGGATCGTAGCTCCACGGGCATCGCGGAATTCGACGCGGGTTTTGCCTGCATAGCCGAGGAAAGGGTGCATGCTGATGGTGCGGATGTGGAACCGGACGTGCCCGGATTTTTCCAAGGTGAGGTCGATGAGGGTGAAGTGGTCGGCGCGCTCCTCTGAAATGATCTTCCCGCTGTGGAAGCGCTTGGGAAAGGGTTCCGGGCGGTTGAACCAAAAGCCCCCCGCAGCAATGCTCACGATCATAAAAAGCGCGGCGAAAAGGAACAGGCGCGGCGGGCGCGAGGCGGCCTGTCGGAACGCCTGGCGAAAAGCATCGAGGTCGGAAAAGCGATGGTGGGGATCGGTAGCAAGGGCCTTACGCAGGACGACATCGGCGCCTTCCGGGCATTTGCACAGCGAATGTAGCCGGGGAAACGCGCCGAGCGGGCGCTGCCCGGCCAGCATTTCCCACAAGGTGAAAGCGAGTGAATACTGATCACCGGAGGCGGCGGAAGCATGCTCAGGGAGGTCCAACTCCGGGGGCGAGTAGCCTGGCGTGGCCGGCCGTTCCATGGTGCGGGTGACCCGATGGTCCCCGGCCTTTTCCAAATCCAAGGCGATTCCAAGATCCGCCAGCACCCACCGTGAGTTCACCTCGTCACGAAGGATGTTTCCCGGTTTCACATCCCGATGCACCAAGCCGGCGGCATGAAGTGCTGTGAGTGCCCCGCCGATCTGCGAGAGGAACTCGAGTGCTTCGGAGAACGGCAGGCAGCTTTGCTCTGAGAGGATGACATCCAACGCCCGCCCCTCGATCCACTCCATCGCCAGCCAGCCGGAATCTCCATCCGGCGCGAGACCGTGATCCACCAGCGGAATGAGATTCGGATGGTCGATCCGGGCGAGCGCCGCGCACTCATTTTCCCATCTCTCTCGCAGTCGCAGTGGATCTCCGCGAAATGGGACCAGCTTGAGCGCCACAGCCCCGTGGCCATCCCTGCGGCTTGCCTTCCACACGAAGCCGGATCCGCCACGTCCCACATAGGACTCGATCACCAGCGGGAAATCCCCCACCCCGATCCAATCCGGCGGCTCGGGTGGCGGCGACCTTACTCCCACGCTCAACGCCCCGGCGAAGAGACCGGCGAGGGTCTCCGGCGAGAGCGTGGGATCGGGATCGGCGGACATTGGATCTTTACTGCTAGAAACGCTTGGATTTCGTTTTGATGACACTCTCGATGTGAATCATTTTTCCGGGACTAGAAATGCGAGGCTTCCATTCAGCGAAAGGATCGTCACCAGATGCCGGAGCTCTGCATTGATATCCTCGGCCTCGTTGCTGAAAATCGTGGCTGCCACCTCCTCGCGCAGGCGGACCAGCAAGCGCTCCCGGAAACGCATCAGGGCGACCGAAAACGTGTTCGGCTGCATGCCTAACCGCTCGCACCAATCCGCACGCGAGTCCTTGTCCGGCGCATCCAGAACCTCAAGGAAAGCCGTGAACAAAGGGACCGTCCCGCGGGCCGCGTATTCATCCCTGAGCTGTGCCAGGACCCGCCGCGCAATGCTCAGTGCCCACTCCCGGTCATACGCCTCATCCCCTGCAGCCTCCCTGGCCATCAGGTCGTCCGAAAGCTCGATCCCCGCCGCCCCCTCCCGCCGGTGGTGATCGATCCAGTGCCGCTGCAGGGAAACCAACAACCATGTCCGTAACCGCCCCTTCGAGGCGTCCAAACCCCGAACCGCGTGCTCCTTTCCCTGGATCTTTACCAAGAACGACTGCACCAACTCCTCCGCCAAGCTCGCACTTCCGCAACGCCCCGCCATCCACAACAACAACGGTCGCTGATAGGCCATCACGAATTCGTCCCATGCGATGAACCTCACCCGCTGCTCCCCATTGCCCAGCTCACGCACCACCGTCCACCGCGTGGTGGGAAACAAGCCTCTGGGACCTGCAGAATCGGGGGGAGGAATGATGCCTGACATCGCCGCCAGAAGAGCGGGAAACCGCCATTGTTTCAATAGTGGAATCCGTGTGGAATCGTCACCCGGTCCCACTCCGTGTCGATGGACGGGACAGTCTCGGTTCCTTGGATGTATTCCAACCGGCTTGAAGGGACACTTTTGTCTCGTTCCGCTGTGATCAAGGAGCGGCCCCCGCACCAGCAAGCTTGATGGAAAAAGGGTTCTCGTCGGGATCGTTGCTATTAATGTGCAGCACGGCGTTTCGTGTTCCCCTCCCGGTTGGCTTAAAGTTTACCTTGAATGTTGTTGATGCCTTCGGCGCAAGTGAGGTCCTGACGGGTGGGGAAACAAGGAAATCTCCTTCTTGTGCACCACCTTTCGTAATCGCCAGCCCCTTTAGTTTTGTGCCGCCCGTGTTGAGAATCGTGAATGTCTTGCTGTTGCCAGAGCTGCCGACCTTCACGGTTCCAAAACTCTTTTTCGTGACACCGCTGACGAGTGTGCTTCCTACAGGTTGCTCCACGGCAATGTCGGGAACCGAGCCTCCCGAGCTGACAATGAGCTGGAAGGGTTCTTCTGCGCTATCCGTGCCGTCGGACACGATAAGGGTGACAGTGGCAGTTCCAATTCTCCCTGGGGTGAGAGTTGCCGTGACATAACGGCGCTCGCCGCTACCAGTAATACTAATGTTTTTGACTGGCAGGAAGGATGGGTTTGAAGAAGTGGCGGTGACGACGAGTTCCTTCACGGGAGTGTCAGAGTCGTCGATGTTGAATGGAATTTTTACGGCGGAGATGTTGATGGGAAGTTGTTGATTCGGAATGCTGCTGATGGTGGGCGGTTGGTTGGATGATGTGGCCTTGAAGTTGTCTGCCTGCAGGTTTCCGGTGGCGGGAGCCTGGGGTTTTGAGCCGGAGTATCCAGTTGAGATGCTCACGCCCATGGGTTGGCCGGGTGACAGCCCCCAGCTTGCGATGCTGGAGGATTTCATCAGTGACCAAGTGTATCCGCCGACGGGGCCATTCGAATCATAGTAGGCGGAAAGCAGTCCAGTGTCCTTGTTGTAGGTGATGCGGACGGCTGCGGAGTTCCCTGTGAGGTCGATGTCGGTGGACTCATCTTCGCCGCTGAATTGGCAGGATAGGCCGTGGAAGTATTCATTCACACCAAAGCCTTGGAGTTTTTCTGTGGAAAAACCGACCGAGAGAGAGCCGGAACCCCCACTAACGGCAAGTGCGACCGAGGCTGCTCTCAAGTAGTCGCTGGAGTCGAAGGGATTGATCGAAGGGGCATATGAGTTAGTAACGTCCAAGGTGATTTCCCACGCACTATTGGCATTGGGTGTGTTTTTCGCCCACACCAGCATGCTTTGGGAACTGCTTTGAGTATTGGTCAGTGAGGAAAACTCCAAGCGTGAATTGGTTTCCTTTATGGTGGAGGATCCATCTGAGATCAGGCTCC
Source organism: Akkermansiaceae bacterium (assembly GCA_031412525.1). Classification (GTDB taxonomy): domain Bacteria; phylum Verrucomicrobiota; class Verrucomicrobiia; order Verrucomicrobiales; family Akkermansiaceae; genus Luteolibacter. The sequence goes on from JANODE010000166.1 coordinate 22,908, forward strand.
ATTTTGATGCGTCTAGCGAGTTGTCGTTGAAGTCATCGGAACCACTGATGGCAGCATGAGCGTGATTCGAGGCGATCAATGAAGCCGCTAGCAAAATTTGAATTTTCATAGTGTGGGCGGTTGGTGAAATTTAATTGTTGGTAACTTTGACGCGCCCGAAGCGCTTCCCGCTACCGCTCGCGGTTTCCGTCACCGTCACCCGCTCCCATTCCGTGTCGATGGACTGAACGGTCTCGGTTCCTGAGGCAGTGGCCCAGCCGGAGGTGCTGTCGAGCGTTGACGAGAACTGTGGGACGTAGGCTAGACCGGAGTTTGTGGAGGCTTTGCGGCGGATGTATTGAATGGTCAGGACTGGTCCGCCCGGCCCTGTCGTGGTGCTAACCAACGGCAATCCGGCGGTGCCGTTGCCAGAGGTGAGGACGGCGGTGCTAGCCGAGAGTGGAGAGAGATTGAACGCACGTTCCAAGAGGTTGACGATGCCGTCGTGGTCGGGATCTGCATTGGATCCGGCGATGAGAGGGTTTCCGGCATCGGCACCGAACTGTGCCTGTTGCCAAGCAAGGTTAGGATCATTATTGAGCGAGAAAACTGGAACCGGGTTCAGGCGGTTTGTCGTGGTGCCGTCGCCAAGTTGACCGGTACTGTTGCCTCCTGTGGCCCAGAAACTACCGTTGGTTTTCAGGAGCAAGCTGTGAATGCCGCCCACGGAAATCGCTTGGACTCCGGTCATGACCTGCACCGGTGTGTTATGGCCCGTCGTCGTGGTGCCATCGCCGAGCTGGCCGTAATAGTTATATCCTGCACCCCATGTGCTGCCATCGGTCTTGAGGAATAGGCTGTGATAGTCACCCGCCGCAATCGCCTGGACTCCGATCACGACTTGTACTGGCGTACTGCGGTCTGCCGTGGTGCCGTCGCCAAGCTGACCGATGCCGTTGTATCCCGCAGCCCAGACGCTGCCGTCAATCTTGAGGAACAGGCTATGACCGTGTCCGGTCGCAATCGCCTTGCCCCCGGTCATGACCTGCACCGGCGTGCTTCGGTTCGTTGTGGTGCCGTCGCCAAGCCCGCCGTAGGGGTTGTATCCCGTGGCCCAGACGCTGCCGTCGGTCTTGAGAAACAGACTGTTAAAGTATCCCGCCGCTATCGCCTGGACCCCGGTCATAACCAACACAGGTGTGTTACGCTGGTTCGTGGTGCCGTCGCCAAGCTGGCCGAAGAGATTGTATCCAGCAGCCCAGACGCTGCCATCGGTCTTGAGGAATAGACTGTGATAATAACCTGCTGCCATCGCCTGGACGCCGGTCATGACCTCAACTGGCGTGTTGCGACTCGACGTGGTGCCGTCGCCAAGCTCGCCGAAGAGATTGTCTCCAGTTGCCCAGACGCTGCCTCCGGTCTTGAGAAAAAGGCTGTGCTCGTATCCCGCAGCAATCGCTTGGACTCCGGTCGTTACCTGCACAGGAGCAATGCGGTTCATGTTGGTGCCATCGCCCAACTGGCCAACATTGTTTTTCCCTGTGGCCCAAACGCTGCCGTCGGCCTTAAGAAATAGGCTGTGATCGCTACCCGCAGCAACCGCCTGGTCTCCAGCCTGGCTCCCTAGCGTGGTGACCTGCACCGGGGTGCTGTGGTTCGTCGTGGTGCCGTCGCCCAGCCGACCGGTGGAGTTGTTTCCCGTAGCCCAGAAGCTGCCGTCGGTCTTAAGAAACAGGCTGTGATATGTGCCTGCGGAAATCGCTTGGCCCCCGGTCATGACCTGCACCGGGGTGCTGCGGTCCGTCGTGGTGCCGTCGCCAAGCTGGCCGTCGAAATTGTATCCCGTAGCCCACACGCTGCCGTCGGTCTTGATAAACAGGCTGTGATTACCGCCCGCTGAAATTGCTTGGACCCCGTTCATGACCTGCACCGGGGTAATGCGGCCCGTCGTGGTGCCGTCACCAAGATTGCCGTAGCTGTTGTATCCCGCAGCCCAAACACTACCATTGGTCTTGAGGAACAGGCTGTGATTGCCACCCGCCGCCATCGCCTGAACGCCGGTCATGACCTGCACCGGGGTGACGCGACCCGTGGTGGTACCGTCGCCAAACTGGCCGAAGAGGTTGTTCCCCGTAGCCCAGACGCTACCGTCGGTCTTGAGGAACAGGCTGTAAATTGGACCCGCTGAAATGGCCTGGACTCCGGTCATTACCTGCGCCGGGGTGCTGCGGGATTCTTCGGTGCCGTCGCCAAGCTGGCCAGCATTGTTGTATCCCGTAGCCCAGACGCTGCCGTCAGTCTTGAGGAACAGGCTCTGTTCACCCGCTGCAATCGACTTGACGCCAGTCATGACCTGGACCGGCGTACTGCGGTCCGTTGTGGTGCCGTCGCCAAGCTGGCCGACCCTGTTGTATCCCGTAGCCCAGACGCTGCCGTCGGTCTTGAGGAACAGGCTGTGATTACCGCCCGCTGAGATTGCTTGGACCCCGATCATGACCTTCAGCGGAGTAATACGGTCCTCTGTGGTGCCGTCGCCAAGCTGGCCGGAGAAGTTCTGGCCCGTAGCCCAAACGCTGCCGTCGGTCTTGAGAAACAGGCTGTGAAATCTGCCTGCGGAAATGGCGGGAGAAAGCGCTGCGCGGGTCACTGTGATAGTGTAGGACTGGGTGGTATTACCGTCTTGGGCGGTGACGATCATGGTGATGGTAGTGGTTCCTACAGCGAGCGCAATACTGCCGCTAGCTGTGCCGGAGGTGACAGGAGTTCCATTGACAGTGATGGTCGCGTTCGCTTGGGTTCGAGTGGCGGTGACGGTAAGGCTGCTGGTGGCATTCGGCACACTGACCGAGTAGGTATAAGTTCCGCTGGCAAATGCCGGGGAGAGGAGTGAGGTGCTGAGTATCAAATTGGACAAGGTCGCGTCACTGCTGATGGTGGTGAAGGTGCCTATATTTGTGTAGCTGGTGCCGATGCTGTTTGTGGCGTAGGCTTTGAAGGTGTATGCCGTGCCCGGCGTCAGGCCGGAGGCATTCGCCGTGAAGACACCGGTGATGCCTGTGACCGTGATATTCGTGACGCCCGTGCCGCCGAGCAGTGGATTGCCATTGGTGGCGGTCGGAGAGAATACCACGCCACGTTCGACGATCGTTGCGCCGCCGTCGGCGGTCACATTTCCGCCAAGAGTTGCTGATGTGGCGCTGACGCTGGCGGCAGTG
>JANODE010000167.1:0-11839 GCA_031412525.1 Akkermansiaceae bacterium
GTGATTCCAGACTGACTCTCTCCCATTCGGCGTTGATGGAGGTGACGGTCTGGGTGCCGGTCATCGCGACAAATCCTCCGAGTGTTTCGGAGGCCTGGGGCGTGTAAATCAGGCCGCTGCCTTTCCGGCGCAGGAAAGTGACGGTCAACCTGGGTTGCGGACCACTCGTGTTCAGGACTATCAGCGGCAAGCCGGCGGAACCGCCGGTGGCCAGCACACTCACATCCGGCCCGGCGGCGTTCATATTGAAGGCATACTTGAGCAGGTTGGAAACTCCATCGCCGAAGGGCGCGTTGTTCGCTCCGGAAAGTCCGGCGGCGCCAGCCCAGTCGGCGAATCGACTCGCGGCGGAGGCGGCAGTGACGGTGATGGTCTTGGTCATCGTGCCCGTCTCGCCATCCTTGTCGGTGGCAGTGGCGGTCACGGTGAAAATACCGGGATTCGCGAAGAGATGCGTGCGGGCCAGGGGCGACGTGGTTCCTGCGGAAACAGTTTCCACCCCCTGCCCGTCGCCAAAGTCGAGCGACCAGGAGAACCCGGCCGCCTGGTCCGCCCCTCCGGAGTCCGTAGCGGTGAAGGTGAAATCGACCGGAACATCCTCCGCCACCGAAGCGAGGGAGGTGATGGCCACCGTCGGGATCACATTGGTCACGTTGAGGGAAAAAGCTGCCGTCGCGGTATCAGCCGATGTGTCCGTGGCGGTGATGGTGACCGTGGAGGTGGCGGGGCCATCCGCAGCGGGAGCGGTCCAGCTCCAAGTGCCAGCGATGTTGTTTTGAGTAATGGTGCCGATGGATGCGGTGAGAGTGACGGTGGAATTTCCGTCAGCGTCCGAGAAGGTGCCGGTTTGGGTCGCTGCCGTGTTTTCCACTGTGGTCACCACCACTTGGGTGGGGCCATAGATCTCCGCGCTGCTGAGGGAGTCTTCGCCGCTTTCCCCACCCACGACGAGCACTCTTCCATCGGCCAGCACGGTGGACGTGTGAATTCTGCGAACGGCGGCGAGACTGGCTGCGTCTGCCCAAGTGTTGGTGGTTGGATGGTAGAGGATCGTGCCACTCATGGTGCCGCCGTAGTTGCTTCCAGTGATGAGCACGTTGCCATCGTGCAGCAAGGAAGCAGTGTGGCTGAAGTAGTAGCCGGGGGGGCTGGGCGCGGTCGTCCACGTATTGCTCACCGGATCGTAGAGTTCCATGCTCAATCCCGAAGGCCCGGTGCCCCCGGTGGTCAGGACTTTACCCGTGTTCAGCGTGGTCAGCGTGTGATTTTGGCGGCTCACTGTCAGACTGCCTGCGTCGGACCACGTGTTGGTGGCCGGATCGTAACACTCCGCGCCTGCTATCAGGACCTCGAGGTTGCCGCCTCCGGCGAGGAGCACCTTGCCGCTGGGCAGAAGCGTCATTCTGTGGAGAAAGCGAGCGTTGGCGAGACTGCCAGCGGGGGTCCACGTATTGGTCACGGGATCGTAGATCTCCGCACTTGTAAGGGTGGTGTAACTGCTATCAACGCCGCCAGCAACAAGCACTTTTCCGTTAGCCAACAAGACTGCATCATGAACACTCCGCCCGACGTTCAGGTTTCCTGCGGCAGTCCAGAGGTTGGTGGCCGGATCGTAGAGTTCCGCACTGGCTAGCGTGCGGTAAGTGCTGTCGGAGCCTCCCACCACCAGCACCTTGCCATTTCCCAGCAAAGTCATCGTGTGATCCGCCCGCGCTGTGGCCAAAGTTCCTGTGCCAGTCCACGTGTTGGTCGCCGGATCGAAGAGCTCTGAGCTACTGAGACCGTAGTTGCCGTAACCTTCACGACCGCAGGAAACGAGCACCTTGCCATTGGGCAGCAAGGCGGCCGTGTGTTGGGCGCGCGCGGTGATGAGGCTGGCTGTGTTCGAGAAACTGTTTGCTTCACCCACTCCATTCACCGCCACCACGGGCGGGGCGTTGCGGGTGATGGTGAGGGTGTAGTTTCTGGTGGTGGTGCCGTCCTGCGCGGTAACCGCAATGGTGATGATGTTAGGACCGATGCCGAGCGGGATGGCAGCGCTGGTATTCCCGGATGCCACGACGGCGGCATTCACCCTCACCGTGGAATTCTGCTGTGCCCGGTTGGGAGTGACCGTGATCGAGGTCGTGGCATTGGGAACCGTGGCCGTGTAGGCGGTGGTGTTAGCGGAAAACGCCGGACTGATCGATCCCCCGTTGAAGGCAAGGCCGGAAAGATCCGCATTGCTGCTGCCAGCGGTGGAGAAGGTGGAAACCGGGCTGCTGTAGCGGGTGCCGACGCTGTTGCTGGCGTAGGCCCTGAATGAGTAGCCGCTGCTGGACGCCAGTCCGCTGACCGGGATGGTGAACGCTCCGGTGGTGCCGCCCGCCGGCATGTTTGTCACTCCCGCGCCGCCGATCTGGGGATCCGCGTTCGCCGAGGTCAACGAATAGACCACGCCACGCGCGGTGACGGGCATGCCGCCGTCAGCGGAGACATTGCCGCCCAAGGTCGCGCCGGTGGAGGTGATCGAAGCGAGGGTGGTGGAACCAAGGATCGGGGCGACCGGAGTTACCTGCACGGTCACGGTGAACGTGCGGGTGCCGACATTGTTCGCCGCATCCCTGGCGGTGATTGTCACCGTCGTGGTCCCGACCGGAAAGGTGGTGCCGCTGTCCTGCGAATAGGTGATCGTGGGCGACAGCGTCACGGCGTCGGTCGCACTGCCCGCAGCATACGTCACCACAGCACCTGCGGCACTCGTCGCTTCGATGGGGCCGACATTGGCATGCGCGGCCACGACGGGTGGCGTCGTATCCACCACCGTCACCGTGAACGTCCCGGTGCTGGTCTGATTCGCCTGGTCCGTGGCGCTGATGGTCACCGTGGTGATGCCGATGGCGAAGAGCGCGCCGCTGTTTTTCGAGTAGCTGATAGTTGGTGAGCCTCCGAAACCATCCGTGGCCGTGGCTGGCGCGTAGGTCACGATGGCTCCACCGGGGCCTGTGGCTTCGATGGGGCCGACGTTCGCATGCACCGCCACTACCGGAGGCGGGATCGGCGCTGCTTTTTCAAAAGCTCCGATGTCCGAGCCGCCGCCACCGGGTGCGTTCGGATAGGTTGAGTCATTGAGGTCCACCGGACGAATCAGCCCGCGCTGGTCGGTGGTGGAGCCGAAGCTGTTGCCCTTGTCGAGCGCGGGCGAGCTGTCGAGCAACGCTTGCGTCAGGGTTGGGCCGCCGTTGTCTGATAGAAGGCCGAGCATGGGATCCACATTCGTGAGGATCGTGCCCGCGTTCGCCGTCTCGTTGACCGTGGCACCGGTGGTGTTCCGGAAGAGGTTGTAGCCCGTGGAATTGAAAGTGCCCATAAGGTTGGGAGTGGATGGCGCGGTGTTGTTTGCGACGATCGTGCTCCTGATGGTGGCGGTGGCACCCGCGTAATTGAACACGCCGCCGCCGTCGGCCGCAGAGTTGTTCGCGACCGTCACATGCGTCAGCAGCAGGGTTGAGGCCGCATTGTCGGTGTAGTTGAAAATGCCGCCACCACCACCGCCAAACCCTTGAACGTTGTTCGCGGCGCTGTTGGTGCTGATTGTGGAGTTGGTGATCGTCGTGCTGCTGGAAGTGCCGCCGTCATTGCGCGTGTAAATTCCGCCGCCGTTGTAGGTGGATGTATTTCCCGAGACGGTGCTGCTTCCGATGGACAGGGTGCCGCCGTGGTTGAAAAGTCCGGCTCCCTGATCCGCTATGTTGCCCGAGATCGTGCTCGCGGTGATGACGAGTTGCGAGCCGGCTATTCCGTAGATTCCGCCGCCCACGCCTTGATAGCCGTTAGTTCCGGCAGCCCTGTTAGCGCTGACCATACAGTTCTGAAGCGTGAGCATGCCGCCATTGAAAATCCCGCCACCCGCGGCACCGACTATCGACGCGCCAGCGACCGAGCCATTGCTCACCGTGATCCCGCCGAGCGCGACATTCGCTCCAACGCCCACCTTGAAGACGCGGTAATTTCCACCTGTATTCCGGCGCACCGACAACTGGGCGGCACCCGGACCCACCATCGAGATGTCCGTGGACAAGTCGGGCAGGACTGATGTTAGATTGATGGTTCCCGTGACGCTGAAAGTGATCGTTTCCGCACCGGGGTCGCTGTTCGCGGCATTGATCGCTTCCCGCAAGGTGCAATCCTGATTGCCCGTGCCGGTTCCGAGCGGCGAGCAAACGCCGTCGTCGGTGTCGGCGAGTGAGTTCACCACGTAGCTGGTAGCATTGATGGCCTGGAGAATGCCGATGCTTTTGCTCACCACGGTGCTCACGCCGCCATCCTTGTCGGTCGCGGTGGCGGTCACGGTGTAGTTGCCGGCGTTGGCAAAGGTATGGCTGCGGGTCAGCGGCGAAGCGGTCCCGGCGGTGACCGCTTGTGTGCCGGTGCCGTCGCCGTAGTTCAGCGACCAGGCAAAACCCGCCGCCTGGTCGGCTGCCGATGGATCGGTGGCCGTGAAAGTGAAGTTCACCGTGCTGTTAGCGTCCGCGGAAGCCGGGGCGGTGATGGCGACGCTCGGGATCGCATTGGTCACGCCGAAGGTGAAGGCCGTCGCCGCCGTCCGGCTGGTGGTATCCGTGGCGGTGATGGTCACCGAGGAGGTGCCCGGGCCATCCGTGGCTGGAGCGGTCCAGCTCCAAGTGCCGTTAGTAGTGTTCCGGGTGATCGTGCCGGTGGATGCGGTGAGTGAAACCGTCGCATTGCCTTGAACGTCGGAGAAGGTGCCTGATTGAGCGCCGGATGATCCTTCGATGGCGGAAGAAGCGACCGTCACGGGAACGGAGAGTTTGAAAATCGTCCCTGGTCCGCCACTGCCGAATGCGCCGCCCACGTAAGTCATTCCGTAGAATTTTCCGTCACTACCCAGCGCCAGATTCCCTTCAGGATTGGCGCCGTTGGTGCCGTTAAAATCCACCAGAGTCGTCCGCGCTCCGGCCGGAGTCATTCGAAAGATCGTGCCGGAATCCGCCGCGCCGCCTTGCTGGGTCATTCCGTAAAAACTCCCGTCGCCGCCCTGCACCAAACTAGGAATGCCAAATTTCCCGGGATTCGCACCACCGACCCCGGTGAATTCCACCAAGGTCGTATGCACCCCGGCGGTGGTCATTTTAAAGATCGTTCCCAAACCGCTCGCTCCGCCCTGTTGAGTCATTCCATAAAACGTCCCGTCGCTGGCCTGCACTAGATTTCCACGGGGGAAACTCCCGGGATTGGCACCGCCCGTACCGGTGAAATTCACCAGGGTCGTCCGCACCCCGGCGGGCGTCATCCTGAAGAGCGTCCCTTGTCCGGTCGCGCCACCATAGAAAGTCATTCCATAGAAATTCCCGTCGCTGGCCTGCAGCAGGCTGCCGAAAGGGTATTGCCCGGGATTCGCACCGGTGTCGCCGGTGAAATTCACAAGGGTCGTCCGCGCACCGGTGGACGTCATTTTGAAAATCGTCCCAAAATCATTGGTGCCGCCGTAAACCGTCATTCCATAGAAATCACCGTCACTTCCCTGCACCAAGCCGCCCCACGGGCCTTTTCCAGGATTTGCGCCACTGGTGCCGGTGAAGTTCACCAAAGTCGACTGGACGCCGGCGGGAGTCATCTTGAAAATCACCCCGTTTCCACCGGTGCCGCCTTGGGAGGTCATTCCGTAAAAATTCCCGTCGCTGCCCTGAACCAGGCTGCCATTTGGATTACTGCCAGGATTTGCCCCGCTATTACCGGTGAAGCTGACCAAGTTCGTCTGCACTCCGGCGGGCGTCATCTTGAAGATCGTCCCGTTTCCTGCCGCGCCTCCATTGAGCGTCATTCCGTAGAAATTCCCGTCGCTGGCCTGCACCAGGCTGCCACGAGGATTTCCTCCGGGATTGGGTCCGTCGATGTAGGTAAAGCTCACCAAGCTCGATAAAGCCAATGGCCCGCCATCCCCGTTCACTGCCACGATCGGCGCGGCTTCGAGCAGCACGGTCCAGGACACAACGGCAGGCGAGGCGTCCACATTTCCCGCCGCGTCCTTGGCCCGGACGCTGTAGGTGTGCGGGCCATTCGTCAGACCTGCAAGGCTGACCGGGCTGGTGACGGGCGCATAGGCCGCGCCATCGAGGCGTCCTTCATAGCCGGTCACGCCGACAAGGTCGGTTCCCGTGAAGGTGATGGTGGCCGTGGCGGAGTTCGTCACCGGCGTGCTGCTGGTGATGGTGGTATTCGGTGCGGTGGTGTCCACAACGGTCACCGTGAAATTTCCCGTGCTGGTATTGTTGGCCCCATCCCTGGCGGTGACGGTGACGGTGGTGACGCCGATCGGGAAAAGCGTGCCGCTGTTTTTCGAGTAGGTGATGGTCGGTGCGACTCCGGAATTGTCGGTGGCGGTGGATGCCGCGTAAGTCACGGTGGCTCCACCCGCGCTGGTGGCCTCGAACGGGCCGAGATTGGCACGCGCCGCCAGAACCGGTGGCGTGGTGTCCTGGATGGTGATGCTTTTGCTCGCCTGGGTGCTCACGCCGCTGTCCTTGTCGGTGACGGTGACGGTCACGATGAAAGTCCCGTAACTCGCGAAGGTGTAGCCATAAACCAGAGGTGAAGGCACTGCGGGAGTGAAGGTGAGCGAACCGCTGCCGTCGCCATAATTCACCACCCAGCGAAAACCCGCCGCCTGATCAACCGCGGATGGATCGGTGGCCATGAAAGTAAATCCGACCGGCACACCCTTTTCAGCGGTGGCAGGGCCGGTGATTGCCACCGTCGGGGCGGCATTGGTCACGTTGAAATTGAATGCCGCCGTCCCAGCCGGGGTGGAGCTGCCGGTGGCGGTGATGGTCACTGCCTGGGTCGCCGGGCCTTCCAGTGCTGGGCCGCTCCAGCTCCAGGTGCCGGCGGCATTGTTTTGCGTAATCGTCCCCGTGGATGCGGTCAGAGTGACCGTCGCGTTGCCTTGCGCATCGGAGAAGGTTCCGGTCTTCGTGCCGTTTGCCCCTTCGGCTGCGGATGCCACGGCCAAGGGAGCGGTGAGTTTGAAAATCGTCCCTGCGCCTGAACCGCCTTGCAGCGTCGTTCCATATAAAGTCCCGTCATTGCCCCTTGTCAGGCTGCCACGTGGGTAGCTTCCCGGGTTCGCTCCACTGGTGCCGGTGAATTCCAGCACGTTGGTCATCACCCCGGCGGGTGTCATTTTAAAAACCGTCCCCAAGCCAGATGCCCCGCCCCACTGGGTGGTCCCATAAAAGGTCCCATCACTACCCTGAAGAAGGCTGCCATAGGCGTTCCCCCCGATGTTAGCACCACTTTCTCCGGTGAAGTTCACCAGGATTGTTCTCACGCCAGCGGCGGTGATTTTAAAAATCGTTCCCCAGTCCGCAGTGCCGCCGAGTCCCGTCATGCCGTAGAAATCTCCATCCTTCCCCCTTACCAGTCCGCCGTGAGGGTAAGAGCCGGGAGCAGCACCACCGGTCCCGGTGAGGCTCGCCAGATTCGTCAGCGTGCCTGCCGGTGTCATTTTAAAAATCGTCCCGAAATTGGATGCACCGCCCGCGATGGTGGTCCCATAGAAATTCCCGTCGCCACCTCGTGTTAGACCGCTGCGAGGACTTGAGCCGGGATTGGCTCCGCCTGTCCCGGTGAAGTTCACCAGGGTCGTTCGCGCTCCAGCGGCCGTGATTTTGAAAATCGTCCCAAGATCGCCAGTGCCGCCTTGGTAGGTCATTCCGTAAAAGCTTCCGTCACCGCCATCCACCAGACCGCCTGCCGGAAAACTTCCGGGATTCGCGCCACCGCCGCCGGTGAAGCTCACCAAGCTCGTCAGCACGCCGGCGGGGGTCATTTTGAAAACCGTTCCTGTGTTCACCGAGCCGCCATTGGAAGTCATGCCATAGAAATTCCCGTCGCTGCCCTGGACAAGATTCCCGGTAGGGTTGCCCCCAAGATTGGCCCCGCTGAAGCCCGTGAACTCTACCAGATTCGTCTTCACACCGGCTGCGGTCACTTTGAAAATGGTACCCAGGTTGCCCACGCCGCCAGAATGGGTCGTGCCATAAAATCCTCCATCAAGGCCCTGAACCAAGTCGGCATAAGGAAAAGCCCCGCTGGTCCCATCGAAATTCAACAACGTCGTGCGAGTCAGAGTCCCCGCTCCGCCATCCACGTCCACAACCGGCGCGGCGGTTAGCAGGGCGGCTCCCATGAGGGACAGGCACGCGACGATACAGTGGATTCTGGATTCAATGGCAACCATGATAGGCGGGGGTGGTAAGGGGAGGAGAACGAACGGCCGAAACGGAATGCGGAGGTGCTGGAGGCTCAAACAGCCCCAAGAATTCCCGAAATGAAGTTGGACGCTGTCAGACAACGGTCATCAGAAACAGCCCTGAAACTACGTAGATCCGAACTATCAGCCACAAGCTCCTGTCTTCCGGCGAAAATTCCCGAGAGTGGCCCTTGACCAAATCAATCCCGCGATATCAGTTGCCGTCGATTGATCCCCAACACGTTAGAGAACCCGGATGACCACATGTGGAAGGCAGGCGACGGGTGGTCTCCATGAAGCAACAAGAGAGCATCCCAGGCATGAAACGGCGTCTGGTGGAGTGGTGCGAACTTCTGGACGCCACCGGCTGGTGCGTGACCTTTTCATTCTCCGACGGAGCCATCTGCCTGGGGAAAAATGCGGAAGCCGCCTTGCTCGCCCAAGGTGATTTACCTGAAAGTTGGGACCAATTGCTGGCCGCCTTGTCCACCGTCCCGCTCGCCAACCGCCATTTGATGGGACACGGACTTCAGATCTGGTCTGAAAGTTCCACCGGACATGCGGACAAGGAAGCAACCGGAATCCTAACACCCCGTGAGCGGTTGATCCTGCATTGGCTTCGTCAAGGGAAGTCCGGTCCCGAGATCAGCATCATCGTCTCTTGTGCCAAACGCACCACGGAAAAACACATCTCCAACATCTATCGGAAACTGGGAGTGACCAACCGCGCGATGGCCGTCTTCCTTAAATCCGGAATGCCGCAGACGCAGCTCTGTCAAAACGACGCGTCCGCCGCTCTGAAAACCGTAGGAACACGGCAGGATGGCCAGCCGGCCACCACCCGCTCCGGCGAGGCCGCACAGCAGCGGAATGAGCGGAAAAACCTGGAGATCACGTGGCTCGAATTGAGCGCGTTTGTCAAAGCCCGCTTTTTCCTCGGACCCGAAATTCCGCTCAAAAAGCTGGATGCCCGGTTGCTCATCGAGCTGGTGAAAGGCCGCCCGATTCACGCCATCGCCAGCGGCCTCGGCATCCGCCGGGACACCGTGGAGAAACGACTCTATGCGATCTGCCTGCAACTCGGTTTGGAAAACAACCGGCAACTACTGAGCACATTGGCCAGAAGCGGTTCTCCTCCATCATGAAGCCGCAGGCCGCGCCATTATTCAGCCACCAGCGCGGGTACGGGAGTGCCCACCGATTGAATCCCCAGCGCTCCCTCATTTTGAAATAGCTGATTGCCAAGTCCTTTCGCAGTCGCGGCGGACCGTGGTTGCTGCGTCTCGCAGCAACGTCACTTTGCGGCGGGACGCCACAACCACCTTTTCATGTGCCCTGGCGTTGAGACACAGGCGCATCCAAAATGAGGCAGCCCCGATTGAATCCCTCCACCGGCTGGACAAACCCTGCCTCGTGGGCGAAATACAGACACGCCGCATGATTCCGGAAAATCCCCACCGCTCGCCCTTGTGCGATTCCCACCGCGAGGAGGTGGCCAGTCTGGTGACCCATGGAATCGGCACGATCCTGAGCGTCGTGGCGCTGGTGATCATGATCGTGCTCTCGGACGGCGAGCCCCTGAAAATCGTCTCGGCGGTGGTCTTCGGCACATCGCTGGTTCTGCTATATTCCTCGTCCACTCTCTATCACTTTTTCACCTCGCCGCGGTGGAAGGCGCATTTCCAGGCGCTCGATCATGCCTGCATCTATCTGCTCATCGCCGGATCCTACACGCCCATCACCCTCATCACCCTGCGCGGCGCTTACGGCTGGTGGCTGTTCGGCGTGGTCTGGACGCTGGCCATCGTCGGCGTGCTGGTGAAAACACTGCGTCAGGGGAAGCGCGACCACTGGATCTCCACCGCGCTCTATCTGGCGATGGGCTGGCTCATCCTCTTCGCGCTCAAGCCGCTGATCCGCGAGCTGCCTGCCACCGGCGTCTGGCTTCTCGTCGCCGGTGGATTCACCTATTCCTTTGGCATTGTTTTCTACGCCTGGAACAAGCTGCCTTTCAACCACGCCATCTGGCATCTGTTCGTGATGGGTGGCAGCACCTGCCATGTGCTGGCGGTGATGCTCTACGTCCTGGCCTGATCCACGGCATCCACATGATCAAGATCATCACCGCCTGCAACCATTCCAAGCCCTATCAGGAACTGGCGGACCTCTGCAAATTCAGCATCAAACAATACGGCCGGAGAAATGGCATCGCCTGGTCGTTCCATCGCATCACTGACACGACGCGGCCGCCCGCCTGGTATAAGATCCGGTTTCTAAGGCAGGAGTTCGAACGTCACGAAACCCGCTTTTGTCTCTGGATCGATTCGGACGCGCTGATTTACAATCGGGATTTCGACATCCGCTCGCTCATCAAACCCGGCAAGGACCTCTACCTGTCAAACGACTGCCACGGTCTCAATGCCGGCGTCATGCTTTGGAAAAACACCCGCCCTAACAAACGCCTGCTCGACCGGATCTGGAAATCCACCCGTTACCTGAATCACCCATGGTGGGAACAAAAGGCGCTCAGCGAGTTGGTTGCTTCGGATTTCCAGGGCATCCAGGACCGGCTGGAAACAATCCCCCAGAAACTTTTCAACGCCTACGATTACGCTCTCTATCAAAAAGACCACAGCCCCGGCCAACTCGACGAGAATTCGTTCATCCTGCATTTCCCCGGGCTCTCCCACGAGGTCCGCAAGCGTGAGATGGAAAAATACCTGCACGAGGCATGGAGCCCGACACCCGCCCGGCTGGCGATTTCAAGAATCGTCGAGCGCTTCAGACGATAACCTGCGTCACTTCACCCATGCCTGAACTCCCCGAAGTCGAAACCACCCGCCGCGGCATCGAGCCGCACGTCGCGGGCGTGGTTGTTAGCGAGGTGATCGTCCGCCGCCATGACCTGCGCCAGCCGGTCTCGCCGACGCTCGCCACGCTCGAAGGCCGCCGGATCCTCACGGTGACGCGGCGCTCGAAGTATCTTTTGTTAGCCATCGACGACGGCACCACCCTGCTCATCCACCTCGGCATGTCCGGCAGCCTGCGGGTGATCGATCCGGCGGACGTTTGGAAAAAGCACGATCACGTCGGCATCACTCTGGCTAACGGCAGACAGCTCCGTTTCCACGACCCGCGGCGCTTCGGGCTGGTCCTGCATCTGTTGGAAAAGGAACCGATGGCGCACGTCCTGCTAGGCTCGCTCGGGCCAGAGCCGTTGGAAAAGGATTTCACCGCCGCGCACCTCCGCGAGGTCTGCGCGAAACGCTCCGCCGCGATCAAGCTCGTCATCATGGACGCGAAGGCGGTGGTGGGCGTGGGAAACATCTACGCGTCCGAAGCCCTGTTCCGCGCCGGCATCCGGCCGCAGACCGTGGCGAACAAGGTTTCCAAACCCCGCCTCGGAAAACTCGTCGAGTCCATCCGCGAGGTGCTCTCGGACTCGATCCGTGAAGGCGGCACCACCCTGCGGGATTTCCTCAACTCCGATGGCGAGCCCGGTTATTTCAAGCAGCGGCTCTTCGTCTACGAACGGAAGGGCGAACCCTGCCGCGTCTGCGGCACGCCGATCCGCCATGCCGTGTT
>JANODE010000168.1:0-6546 GCA_031412525.1 Akkermansiaceae bacterium
AAGGGATAACCAAATGATGGACGATTGCTTTGTGAAACCGTGGCTACGGCCTTTCGCTTGGATGCGCGCCTCCGCTTGGGCGGTGGTGATCCTCGCTTGCGCACCACCTGCGGCCGTCGGCTTGGTCATCCATGTCTCGCCTTCCGGGAACGATTCCAGTGGAGATGGAACGGGCAGCGCGCCGTTCAAAACCCTTGCCGCCGCGCGCGACGCAATCCGGTCCTCCGGCGCAAACTTGAACATGCAGGAGGACATCGTCGTTAACCTTCATGGAGGCAGATACGATCTCGCACAAACGCTTGAATTTACCCCGGCGGACTCCGGCAGCAATGGCCGTTTCATCATCTATCAATCCTATCCCGGCGAGCGTGCGTCGATATCCGGTGGCAAGCGGGTCACCGGCTGGTCGCAGGTCCCCGGAAAGCCCTACTGGGTGGCTAACGTCCCCACATCCTCAGGCTACGCCGATTACTTCCGCCAGATCTATGTCAATGGCATCCGGGCCGAGCGCGCACGTTCAAAATGGATCAACGGAGTGGGATATTTTGATGATCCGTCCACGACCCATGCGGTGGATGGTATCACCTTTAATACCGCGGATTTGAAGACGTTCAGCAATGTTTCCGATCTGCGGCTTCTGCATGTCGCCAGTTTCAAGATCGATGAGTTTCCTATCGTATCGATCCAGGAAGATGGAGCGAACGGCTTGAAGAAAGTCAGGCTCCAACAACCGTACTGCCAGATGCGCTATAACCGGGGAGAAGGCTTTTTCGAAGCCACGGATCAGTGGATGATCGTGCAAGCCTTCGAGGAACTAGATGAGCCAGGTGAATGGTATCTCAACCGGACGACGCGGCAGTTGTTTTATCATCCGAATTCATTTGAGGCGATGAACACGGTGCGGGTGGATGTCCCGGTCGTGGATACCATTGTGAAGTTCACTGGAAGCTCCACGACCAATAAGGTGCGTAACATCCGAATGAAGGACCTGATCATCGAGCATGGGAACTGGCTGTTCCCCCGCGATTACTACTTTGGAGGAGTGCAAGCCGAGATTCTTTATGCCGGGGTTCCTTCCACTGCCTCCGGTGCCAGCGTGTCCTATGATATGCCTGGTCAAATCCTGCTCAATCAAACTTCCGACATCCAGTTCATCGGCAACATCATCCGCCGCCTGGGAAGTTGTGGCATTCATCCCTACAACGGAGCGATGAACACCTTGATCCAGGGAAACCTCTTTGAGGACCTAACCGGGGCTGCGGTGATCGGCGGCCGCTTTGCCCAAACACCCGTCATTCCCAATCAGGAAATCTGCCAAAACACCCTTGTTTCAAACAACGTAATCCGCAACACCGGCAGCGATTTCATGGGTTCCTCACTTGTTGACAATCTCCGGCACCTCGGATTCCAAGTGACCCACAACGACATGGCGGATGGCCAGTATATGGGTTTCCACCAGCGAAACGTCGCTTCATCCGTCGCCGCCGCGGCCGGCATGGGTGGAACGGTGGTTTCCTCCAACAGAGTCCGTATGGGCAACAGTGGTGGTCGCTACGGGGTGGGGGACGGCGGCTATATTTATACTTTCGGGGTCTGGCCGAATAGCACGGTGGAAGGGAATGACATTGACACCATCAACGTGGCCGATGGCAACCTGTCCGGATTCTATCTGGATAATGACAGCTACGGAATCGCCATCAACGGAAACGTCATGCGTGGCGTCAAGGCCGGTAGCATGGGTTACAAGTTCGTCCGCTCACTGAACAGCGATACCACCGTGAACTCGGCAAACGGAAACTGGGGCGATTCCACCGTGAACTGGTTCCATGTGCTGACCGATCCGAACTATCAACAGATGACCCAAGGTCAACCTCTGCCTGCGGCGGCACAAGCCATCGTGGATGGTGCCGGCCTTGAACCCGCCTATCAGGGGCTCTTGAACCGCGTCCATAATGGAGTGGATCTTGCGCGCGGTAAAACCGCCACCGCCTCAAGCCAGTTTAGTGCCAGCATGCAAGCATCCGCCGCGGTGGATTGGAACTACGAGAGCAAGTGGCATCAGGCGTCCGGAGATTCGAACTCATGGTGGTCGGTGGATCTGGGTGCCTCCTATGTCATCCGCCGTCTGGAAATCGCCGCGCGCGTTGATTTGGACCAGCCCGACTCACGCCGCAGTTTTCAAGTTCAGGGTTCTAACGAAAGTGGATTCTCCACTTTCACGGTTCTGGCGGAGCAGAATGACACGCCCTTCGCCTATCGGAAGACGGGGCTGTCAAACTCGTGGGTCCGCTTTGTCGGTAATCCCAGCGGTTTTCGTTATCTGCGCGTTATGAAAACCGCTCCAGGTGGCTTGAATTTCTCCGAATTTCAGGCCTATGGCTATCCTGCGGCGAACAATGCCACGGGCATGCTCTGGGATGCCGGGGCTTTGGGTGAAAAGACCGACGGTCCCGGGAAATGGTTCGCTCCCGAGCAGTGGTGGAATGGCGCGGAAAATCAATCGTGGCTGGATGGAACGGACGTGACCATCGGCAATGCCGAGGGCGTGGCAGGTATCGTTTCGTTGGATTCGGCGACCGCACGGGTCAAGAGTCTCACTTTCAATCCGGCCGTTAGTGGAAACTATACAATTTCCGGTGGTGAGGTCGCTTTAGACGGGTCCAATGTCTCTATCAATTCCGCCGCGGGGCTGAACCCGGTCATTTCGGCCACGATCAGTGGAGCCATTCTCACTTTCAACGGACCCGGCGCACTCACCTTGTCTGGAAACAATACATTCACCGGGGGCGTGAATCTGACCAGCGGAACGATCATTGCAACGAACAGCTCGTCACTCGGCATCGGTTCAAAGACCGTGGCCATGAACAACAACGGACTATCCACACTTAAACTTGATGGGTCCGGTGGTGCGATCGTCCTGCCGGCCACCATCTCGTTCCAGACGGCGGGTCTGCAACCGGGCGGATCGATCGTCAATGTCGCGGGAAACAACACTCTCCAAGGCAATATCACTCTTAACAGCGGGACCTCCGGCACCGCGATTTCCGTGGAGTCAGGCACGTTGACGCTCGCAGGAACCATCTCTCGTGTCGCTTCAGGAACCCGCGGCCTGCGTCTCCAAGGGGCCGGAAATGGCACGGTCTCCGGATCGATCGCGTCTTCCGTCAATGGTGGATTATTCAAAGATGGCAACGGGACATGGAACATCTCCGGGACCAGCGCCCACACGGGGAGCACGAACGTGAATGGCGGCGTGCTTGCGATCAGCAAGCCTTTCCTAGCGGATGGTGCCGGTGTGTTGATTGCTGCTCCGGCAAAAATGGCCTTGAACTTCGACGAATCCGCTGGCCCTGTGACTGATACCGTGGCTACTCTAACCATCGGTGGGGTGGCCAAGCCTCCCGGGATCTGGGGGGCTTCCGGTTCCGGTGCCAACTATATCGACAACCTTCACTTCTCCGGCTCGGGGACTCTCACCGTCGTTTCCGGGCCAGTGGCCACTGACTACGAGGTTTGGTCGAGCGCCGCCGTCCACGGCCTGTCTGGCGGACCCGATGAGGACGATGACCGGGACGGCATGATCAACCGCGATGAATACGCGTTCGGACTCAACCCGATGAACGCCGCGTCCATCAATCCGATCGTGGTGCCACTGGTCAAGGTGGCAGGCACCTTCACCTATCAGCGCCGCGATCCCGCGCTGGGGACGAATTTCAATTATACAATCTGGTATTCTCAGGACCTTGTTACTTGGACAAGGGACACAGCGGCTGTTCAAACATTCGGCACAGTGAATTCCAGCGGTGTGCAACCCGTCATGGTGATGTTGGCGGCGGAGCTATGGGCTTTCCCCAAGCTATTCGTTAAAGTCCGGGCGGAGCGACTGGCATAGTTTTCCACCATTTTTTCAAAGCCGCATACCTCAATGAATCGTCCTTCGTTTTCGCCGCTCTTCTTGGTTTTCATGGTCTATTCCTCCACCGTGTTTGCAGCCTCACCGGACCGAGGATTTTCCAGCAAGACTCCTGCGGCGAAATGGGAACAGGCGCTGGTGACCGGGAACGGCACCCATGGTGCGATGGTGTTTGGAGCGACTGAAGATGAAACCGTGATCCTCAATCACGGCCAACTTTACCTACCGCTCCACCCGCCGCTACCGGCTCCTGAAACCGCCGTCATCCTTCCAGAAATCCGCCAATTGATAGCGGCAGGGGAATACCATGAAGCCGCTGATCAAGTGGTGAAACACGCGAATCAGAATGGCTATTCCGGCAAGCAGTGGACGGATCCCTTCATCCCCGCCTGCGATCTCAAGGTGGCGATGCCGCCTCAAGGGGCGGTGAGGGATTACGAGCGCTCGGTGGATTTCGCCACCGGAGTTGCCTCCGTTTCATGGAGCGACGACCGCGGAACCTATCAGAGGAAATTGTTTGTCTCGCGGAAAGACGACGTCATCGCGATGTCCATCACAGGCCCGGGGGCAGGCGGGGTCGATTGCAAGCTCTCTCTCGCGACACGGCCCTTCAAAGGGACTGGAGGTTGGGGGCCCGAGAAAATGTTCAAGAATGGCATCAAGGACATCGCGACGGAGGCTGAAAAGGATCTGCTGGTCTATCAATCGGCATTCACCCGTGCCTGGCCGGGCGGCCTTCAAGGCTGCGAGGTGATTGCAAAGGTCATTCCTCGTGGTGGCACCATGACGGATGATGGCACGCATCTCTCGATCAAGGGAGCGGATGAAGTCCTGATCCTGCTCCGGGTCGCTCTCTTGAGAGAAGCGGGGAAATCCGAAATTGCCAAAACCGCAGCTGACCTTGCTTCGTTACCTGCGGACTTTGAAAAACTTTTAAAGCCTCACGCCGAGATCCACGGCGGAATATTCCTCCGCAGCCGACTCGACCTGAATGGTGGTGCGGATCGCATGCTGTCGAGCGAGGAGCTGATTTCCAAATCGAAAGCGGGTGCCACAAGCCCGGCCCTGCTGGAAAAACTCTACGACGCCTCGCGCTACAATATCTTATGCAGCAGTGGGACGCTCATGCCGAATCTCCAGGGCATTTGGACCGGCACGTGGAGTCCGTTCTGGTCCGGGGACTTCACCATGAACGGCAACCTCCAGACCGCCATGGCCGCGAATCTATCAGGCAACATGGCGGAGTGCCTCGATCCTTACTGGCGCTTTCTGGAGGAAAACATGCCTGCCTTCCGCGAAAATTCGAAACGACTTTACGGCGCTCGTGGCATCCACGTTCCATCGCGCGCCAGCACCCACGGCTTCAACAACCACTTCGACGCCACCTGGCCGATGACTTTCTGGACGGCCGGCGCGCCATGGGCCGCGCAGTTCATGTATGACTACTGGCTCTACACATGCGACGAAAAGTTTCTCCGCGAGCGTGCCTTGCCCTTCATGAAGGAGGCAGCGCTTTTCTATGAGGACTTCCTCATACCGGGACCCGACGGCAAGCTGCTCTTCAGTCCAAGCTACTCTCCGGAGAACCATCCAGCTAACAATAAATCCCAAGCGTGTGTGAATGCCACGATGGATATCTCGGCGGCCAAGGAGTTGTTGGTCAACCTAATCGCGGCTTGTGAGAAACTCGGTGTCGAAAAGGACGGCGTCACCCGCTGGCGCGACCTGCTCGCGAAGATGCCTGCCTATCAGATCAATGCAGATGGAGCGCTCAAGGAATGGACGACGCCTTTGTTGGAGGACAATTACGCGCACCGCCATTGTTCCCACCTCTATGCGATCTACTACGGCATGCCCGACGAGATCGCGAAAGACCCAAAACTCCGCGAAGCCTTCCGCGTCGCCCTCGAAAAGCGCATGGACGTGCGCCGCAAGGAGGCGGCGGACGTCAGCGTGAACGGGCGTCCGCCTGGCGAGATGGCTTTCGGGATCGTCTTCGAAGCCATGGCCGCCGCCAGTCTCCGCCATGCGGACGAATGTGCGCTCATCGTCGAGTGGTTGGCCAACCGTTATTGGAACTCCAATCTCGTCAGCACCCACAACCCGAAGGAGATTTTCAACACCGACATTTGTGGTGGGCTGCCCGCAGTGATCCATCGCATGCTCGTGGATTCACAACCCGGTTGGATCGAATTGCTGCCAGCGCTGCCCGCGACTTGGTATGAAGGCAAAATCGAAGGCATCCGCTGCCGTGGCAATATCGAGATGCGGTCGCTCGATTGGTCCCACGGAAAAATTTCGGCCATTCTTCGCTCGGGATCGGCCCAGACCATTCAACTCATGATACCCGGAGAACCCACACCACGAACTGTCACGCTGCCCGCCGGGCGCGATGTCACCATCACCGCCACACGTCCTGCGTTAGGCATGGAATCACTTCGCAATCCCGTCTGGACCAGCAAGGACAACCTTCGCGATCCGTCCGTATTCAAGACTGCGGACGGTTATCGACTTTTCTACTCCCGGCGTTCCGGAACCAATCCGACACTCTCGGAAAGCTGGCACGTCGCAGAGGCGGTTACCCGGGATTTCGTAAGTTATGAAAATGATCGCGACATTTCTCCTCCCGGGCA
>JANODE010000169.1:0-71816 GCA_031412525.1 Akkermansiaceae bacterium
GGCGCGGCCAACTCGAATTGGGATAATAGCGTCAGCAACAACTGGGCGGCCAACACCACCGCCAGCACCTTCAGCAACGGCACGGCAGTGACCTTCGGCGACACCAATGCCGCCAACAGCGGCGCGGCCATCACGACTACGGCAGTAACCGTGGCCGCAGGGGGCGTCACCCCTACTTCCACCACCTTCAATAACTCAGCTGTGAACTACACCGTGGGCGGCGGCGCCATCGGCGGCTCGGGTGCCCTCACGAAGAACGGCTCCGGCACCGTCACCCTCAATAACTCTTCCGCAAACACCTTCAACGGCGGAATCACGGTCAATGGCGGCCTCTTGTTAGTGGATTTCGCCAACAGGGGGACCAGCAACACCAACCTGGTGGCTGCCACCAACTCCTTGACTCTGGGGGGCGGGACTATCCAGGTGAAGACAGACGGCACGCGTAACGCCACCCAGACGTTCGCCGGAGTCACTGTCAACGCGGGCGCCGGGGCAATCACCAACAACCCCAACAACACAACGCTCAACCTCAACCTCGGTGCAATTATTTCGAATGTGGCGGGTGGCACCTTGCAATACAACGCCGGCGCTGGCACTTCTAACACCAGAACGCCGTCCGCGAACGATTCCACCGGCATTCTGAGCGCTCGTATCCTCACCGGTTTGGCTACGCCGAATTGGGCCATCAACTCAACTAACACCACGTCGGGGACTGGGGGGCTTTTGGGAACATACGCCGGCTTTGCCGCAGCTTGGTCCACCACCGCCAGTGCTGCGGTTGCCGGCGTCACTAACACCAGCAACTCGTTGATTGACAATAGCGGCACGGCAACTATCGCTACGACCCTTAGTGGACCAGTCACCACCAACACGCTGAAAATAGCGAACGTAGCAACTGGTGGAACCCAATCCCTGGTCCTTGGTAGCAATCTTCTCACCCTTACTAGCGGCGGTTTGCTTTCGACTGGCTCCAGAGCTTACACCATTTCCGGCACCGCTGGCGGCACCACCCTCACCGCCGGCAACGGCATCAGCAACTCAAACGGTGCCTACGACCTGCTCGTCCACCAATTCAACACCGGCGGCCTGACCATCGGCGCCGTGATCGGTAACAATGGCGGTAATGCGGTTAATCTGGTTAAGGGTGGCGGCAGCAACCTTACTCTCACCGGCGCCAACACCTACACCGGCAGAACCTACCTCAACGCGGGCACGCTGATCCTCAACAACGCTTCCGCGCTGGGTGGCAACAACCCGGGTGTCAACGGAACCAGCGGGATCACCATGGGGAACGGCACGACCCTGCGGACACCGCTCACGAACGGTGCCGTCACGGTGTATGCCCCGATCACGACATCAGGAAATGTGACGATTAACGGTCCCACCGTTGCTAATACTCTTCAAACGTTCAACGAGTTCGTTCTCAACGGAGCCATTGGCGGAACCGGCAATGTGACTTTCAACAACACTGTCGACGACAACGAAATCTTCACCGTCACTCTGGGTGCTGTCAGCAATTATTCCGGCACCACCACCATCGATAACACGGCCGGCACCGCTGGTCAGATGTTTGTGAAACTGGGCATCAATGACGCGCTGCCCACCACCACGGTATTGAACATGCTCGGCCAAGCGGGCACCGGCACCAGCCCCTTTCGAGCTGTTGAACTCAACCTGTTTGGCTTCAGCCAGCAACTCGCCGGACTGACGAATACCACCTTTAGCTCACGAGCCCAGCGGGTCGTCAACAGTGACGTCTCTACAGCGGCGACATTGACGATCAACGGCTCCACCAACACCACGTTTTCCGGCAACCTCGGCAGCAACTCGGCCAACTTTTCCGTGAACGCTGCGGCGATACCCGGATCCACCAATGGCAATAACTTCGGCCTGACCAAGAACGGCAGCGGGACTTTCACCATCTCCGGTGCGAACACCTACTACGGTGCGACCAAGATTCTGGGAGGCATTCTCAGCTTGGAGAACGCCTCTGCCATGAGCCAAAGTCCGCTGGACACGCTGAACAGCCTGACGGGTAACGGAACCAGAGGTTTGAGGACCACGGTTACCACGCTCACCATGGGTGGGCTCACCGGCGACAAGAACTTGGTTGATGTCTTCACCGACGCCACCGGAGGCCCCGTCAACACAACCGCCAACGGCGGCTACGACGGCCTGACCGCTCTTACGCTCAATCCGGTCCTTGGAGCCACGCATAGCTACTCCGGCGACATCGGCAATGGAAACGGCAGCATGAGCCTCACCAAATCCAATAAGGGAACTCAGGTGCTCTCCGGCACGAACTCCTACACCGGCGCTACGAGCATCACCGGCGGTATTCTCGAAGTCACTGCCAATAACGCTCTGGGCACCAACGCCACCGGCACATCCGTCACCGCCGGGGCGGCTTTGAGGCTGACTGGCGTCTACTACAGCACCGCAGAAGCGCTCTCGCTCAACGGCACAGGCATCAGCAACGGTGGCGCGCTGGTCAACAGCGGCACCAGCAGCTTCGCCGGCCAAGTCACCGCCGTTACCAGTGCCAGCATCAACGCGGGCGGCGGTGCGCTCAGCTTCACCGGTGGCCTCGTTAAGAACGGCACCGTGCTCACCCTCACAGGCGGCGGCACGATTAATGTCGACACGGTCGGCATCAGCGGCAGCAGCGCCAACTCCGACCTGGTTGTGAACGGCGTAACCTTGAACGCCAATGTGGCGAACACTTACAACGGCCCGACATTCATCCGCAGCACCGTTTTTGCAGGCACAGGGATCTTCAATGCCAATGTAGCCAACGCCCTGCCGACATCGATCGCAGGCACCGCAGTGACCATGGACGATTCCGGCCTTGGCAGTTCGCAGTTGAATCTGGCGGGTGGAGCCAATCAAGCGATCGCCTCGCTCACCGGTGCGGCAAGTTCCTTGGTGAATCTTAACGCCAACACCCTGACCATCGGCACCACCAGCGGCAGCACCACCTTTGCGGGTGGCATCAGCGGCAGCGGCGGCAGCTTGGTCAAGGATGGTGCAAGCACCCAAATTCTGAGCGGCGTCAACACCTACACCGGCGAGACCACCGTAAGTGCCGGCACACTGCTGATGGGGGATGCGGCTGGAGACACTTTCGCGACCTCCGGCGTGACGGTCGCCTCAAGTGCGACCCTTGGCGGTTCTGGCACGATCTCCGGAACGCTTGGCGTCACCGGCATCCTCGCTCCGGGTATTGGCGGCATCGGAACATTAACTGCCGGCGACACCACTTGGAACGGCGGCAGCATTTGGAACTTCGACCTCAGCTCCGTCAACTCCACTTCCGACAAGCTCGAAATCACCGGAAACCTGGTCAAAGGCACCGGGACTCTCGGAACTGACTACGTGTTCGACTTCATGGGATCGCAGCCGGTTTGGAACACGACCTACACGCTGGCGACCTTTGCTTCGTTCATCGATTTCACAGACGGGCTCAACTTCACCGCCACGAACCTTGGATCTGGTTCCTACAGCACCAGCTTCTTCACCCTCAACAGCGGCTCGCTCACCTTCACCGCCGTCCCCGAGCCGACCAGCGCCTTGGTGGGATTGCTCGTTGGAGCCGGCCTGCTGCGTCGCCGCCGCCATTGATCGACACCGAATCACGCCAGGATTCCTTCTTCTCAAATGCCCCGTCCCGACTCCAAGGGCGGGATGTTTTTCGATTCCGAAACCAAATTCATCCTCGTGCCCATGGGCATCCGCAACTCTTAAACCCATGAAGCCGATGGCAATTCTTACCTTCTCGCCCGGCGATGTCAGGTCCGCCTGTGCCTTGCTGTTCGCCGCGATTTCAGCAATCGGCATGGGAAACAGCAACGCTGCAGTGACCGACTCCGCGGAGAAAAGCCCATTGGTGCGGAATCTTGAAACCCTCTTCAATGACGATTCATTCGCATCCATACCCGGTAAACTTTTCCCCGTCGCGGACCACGGTGCGAAGTCCGATGGCCGCACCGTCGATACCACGGCGATTCAGGCCGCAATCGATGCCGCCTATCGCGCTGGCGGCGGGGTGGTGACACTGCCGCAGGGCACGACGCTGAGCGGCGCCTTGTTTCTCAAATCCAATGTCGAACTCAGGCTCGATGAGGGCGTGATCCTCCAAGCGGTGGAGGATATCTCCGCATTTTCCGATAGACGGACGCGCATCGCCGGTATCGAAATGGACTGGCCCGCAGCCTTGATCAACATCACGAATGCCGAAAACGTTCGTCTAACCGGCCCCGGCGTGATCGATGGCAGCGGGCCTCATTGGTGGAAAACCTTCAACGATATGCGGCCCGATTATGAGAAACGAGGACTCCGCTGGGCAGTGGATTACGACGCAAAGCGCGTCCGGCCGGTTCTTGTTTACGAATCAAAGAACGTGTTGCTCAGGGATTTCACCATCAAGCGCTCCGGATTCTGGACCATCAGCCTGACCTACAGCGAGCGGGTGCATGTCACGGGCGTCACCATCCGCAACAACATTGGCGGCCACGGCCCCAGCACTGACGGGATCGACGTGGATTCCTCGCGAGAGGTTCTGATCGAGCGTTGCGATATCGATTGCAACGACGACAACTTCTGCATCAAGGCGGGGCGCGACAGTGACGGCCTGCGCGTCAACCGTCCGGCGGAAAATATCGTGATCCGCCATTGCGTGGCGGGCAAGGGCCATGGCCTCATCACTCTGGGCAGCGAAACCTCCGGCGGTATGAGCGGTATCGAAGTCTACGGCATGAAAGCGGCGGGCACCAAGTTCGGGTTTCGCATCAAATCCGCCAAAGTTCGCGGCGGGACCATTCGCGATATCTTCGTTCACGACATGGAAATGGACGGCGTGGGCAATCCGTTCCACTGGGAACTGAATTGGTATCCGGCCTACAGCTACCCGCCCCGACCGAAATCGATCCCGGAAGCCGAATGGCCCGCACACTGGCATGTGCTTCTCACTCCGGTTACCCCGCCCGAGCTTGGCATACCGAGTGTGAGGGACATCCGGATCTCCAACGTCCAAGTCACGAACGCAGACCTCGGCCTGTTCGCCAATGCCTATCCGGAAAAGCCGATTCGCAATGTGGTCTTCGAAAATGTCAGCATTGAGGCCAAGTCCGGCGGCAGCCTTGACCACTGTCAAGACTGGACCATGCGTAATGTCACGCTGCGCAGCAAAAGCCAGTTAGTCCTGAAAAACTCCAAGAACGTGAAACTTCCAAAATTCAATCCATGAATCTCCTCACTGCCAAATGGATCAGAATCCTTCTCTATTTTCCGTCAATGATCATGGCGGAGGAGGAAGCGAAGAAGTTGGAAATCAGCGCTCCGGCGACGGATCTCACGCCTTCGTGGT
This sequence comes from Akkermansiaceae bacterium, assembly GCA_031412525.1. Classification (GTDB taxonomy): domain Bacteria; phylum Verrucomicrobiota; class Verrucomicrobiia; order Verrucomicrobiales; family Akkermansiaceae; genus Luteolibacter. The sequence continues at coordinate 5,366 of JANODE010000169.1, forward strand.
CTTCACCCGCTGCGTGGTTCCGCCACGGCAACCCAGCTCCCGGCTGGCCGGAAGTGCGCCCGGAAGCGCGACCCGGATCCTATTGGTGGTGGCCCGCCAGCGCGGTGACACGCGAGGATCTGACATGGAATCTGGAAACCTATCAGAAATCGGGTTGGGGAAACATGGGCGTGATCGGCATCTACGGAGTGAAGGGCGAAGAAAAACGGACGATCCCGGTTTTCACCCCCGAATGGTTCGCAATGTACAACCACTCGGTGACTGAGGCCCGACGTCTCGGGATGAACATCGACCTGACGCCGTCCTCCGGTTGGCGTCTTGGCGGACCACATGTCACCAAAAAGCATTCGGAACGCTCGTTCTCCGTGAAAAACGGCAAGATCGAGATCAAGGAGATGGGCGACAAGGTCAAGCGCGCCGGCCCCGGCGGCGAGGGCATGTGCATCAACCCGTATTCCCCGGCAGCTGTTAAATTCCATTTCGATTGGATGGCCGATCGTTTCCAAGAAGGCAAAGGCCTCGCACCGCGGGCGTTCTATTACGACTCCTTCGAGAACGCTGGCAACTGGGCTCCCGAACTGCCGGAGCGCTTCAAGCATTGGCGCGGCTACGACATCGACAAGCATGCCCCCGCCCTGGGCGGCGAGGGCGATCCGGAAGAAGTGCGGCGCGTCATGCATGACTATCAGGAAACCCTATCGGATTTGTTGTTGGAATGCGTGCGGTCGATCGTCAAGTGGGGAGAAGATCGCGGGAGTGGTCTCCGGATGCAGGCTCATGGCGCGCCAGCCAATCTGCTCGACATGTATGCCGCCGCCAGCATTCCGGAGACCGAGGTCTTCGGCGCTAACAAATTCGACATTGCCGGCTATCGACGCGACCCGCTTTGGTCCCTGGATCAACCCCACAGCGAAATGGTCCATCGTTTCGCATCCTCGGCAGCCCACGTGGCCGGACGGAACCTCGTGATTTCGGAAAGTTTTACCTGGCTGCGCAATCATTTCCACACGGCTCTATCCCACATCAAGCCCGAGGCGGACCGGCTCCTGCTCTGCGGAATCAACGGCATCTATTATCACGGCACCTGTTTTTCTCCGGAGAAGACCGAGTGGCCGGGCTGGTTGTTTTACGCCGCCACCCAGGTGAACGCGCGCAATTCGATCTTCCGCGATATTCCGGAACTCAACGCCTATCTTACCCGCTGCCAGAGCACTCTCCAACAGGGGAAGCCGCACAACGACATCCTGCTCTACTGGCCCGTTTCGGATCTGTGGATGAGCGGCGGAAAACGCGAAATGCGTTTCACCGTCCACCATTCGGAATGGATCGAAAAAACCGCCTGTGGCGAGGCCGGTCAATGGTTGATGCAACAAGGCCATCCCTTCGATTTCATTTCGGACGCACAGATCGGAAAGACCCAGTGGAAAGATGGACAACTGATCACCGAGGGCGGATCCGCCTACCGCACGTTGTTGGTGCCCGCCGCCAGTTTCATGAAGATCGAGACCGCGCGCCGTTTGATCGAACTGGCCAAGTCCGGAGCCAGTATCGTGATTTGGAAGAACCTGCCGCAAAGCGTTCCAGGTTGGTACAACTACGTGGAGCGCGAACGGCAGGTGAAGAAAATGTTAGAAAGTCTGAATTTTGTGGACGGCGTTGCTACGGTCGGCAAGGGACAGATTTTGTTAGGAGAGGACCTCTCCTTGCTGGTCTCGCAGACCGGCGTTGCACGCGAAGCGCTGGTGGACCACGGACTGAAATTCATTCGGCGTCAGCTACCGGGCGAGGTGGTTTACTTCGTCGTCAATCAATCTGCCAATCCGGTGGACGCATGGGTGCCAATCACCGCGCCGTGCCGGTCCGCCGTGCTCATGGATCCGATGACGGGCGCGCTCGGCAAAGCCCGCACGCAGAGCGGAAAAGCAGGATCCGAGATCTACCTGCAACTCCTGTCCGGTGAATCCCGCATTATCCGTGTTAGAGAGAATGAAGATAGCACCGATCCATCATGGCCGGTTCTCAAGCAAAACGGCGAGCCACTCGCGGTGAATACGCCGTGGGAAATCCGCTTTGTCGAAGGCGGCCCGGTCCTGCCCCCGCCAGCCAGGATGGAAACGCTCGCTTCCTGGACCAGTCTCGCCGACCCCGATGCTCAGCGCTTCGCCGGCGCGGCTAACTACTCGACCACCATTGAGCTCCCCGCCAACACCGGCGACCGCTGGCTGCTCGATCTGGGAGACGTCCGCGAAAGCGCGCGGGTCCGCGTCAACGGCAAAGCGGCGGGCGTGCTGGTGGCGCATCCTTTCCGCCTCGATATCAGCGGTCTCCTCAAGACCGGAGCAAATAAGATCGAGATCGAAATCACCAATCTGTCCGCCAATCGCATCCGCGACTTGGACCGTCGCAAAGTTGACTGGAAGAAATTTCATGAAATCAACATCGTGGACCACAACTACAGGAAGTTCGACGCCACGGATTGGCCGGACGAGCTATCCGGCCTGGTCGGACCGGTGACCATGATTCCTATGACCGAAGAAGTTTCATTTGTAAAACCATGAGGCACCTCTATCTAGTTATACTCCAATACCCGCTGCTCCATTTTCCATAAAGGTTCAACGCCCGTTCCAGCAATGCCCGCAATCTTTCCAGTTGTTTCCATGCGAATTCCACGCCAAGCGGCGTCACAGGGAATTGCTTCTCTCGGTTTTGGCCTGGGGTGCATATTGTTTTTGCTCGTGACCCTCACTCCGCTTGCCGCCCAGCGGCAGATGGAAAACCTCGGACGCGGCGTGGTCGCCTCCCGCACCGCCAGCAACAGCGTGTATGTCAGCTGGCGACTGCTCGGCCATGAACCTGCTGATACCGGCTTTAACCTCTACCGCAGCCAGAACGGAGCTGCGGCGGTCAAGCTCAACGCCGCTCCAATCATCCAGACCACCGACTACCTGGACACCTCTGCCGGTTTTCCTCAATCCGTCTCTTATCATCTACGCACCGCCAGCAACGGCATCGAGGGAATACCCTCAGCATCTTTCACCCTGCCCGGAAGCGCCCCAACCCGTCAGTTCATCCCGGTTCCCATGCAAAAACCGACAGGGGGGACCACTCCCTCTGGCGAGAGTTTTACGTATCTTATCAATGATGTTTCCGTCGGCGATCTCAATGGCGATGGGGAATACGAATATATCGTCAAATGGGATCCATCCAATGCCAAGGACAACTCGCAAAGCGGCTATACGGGAAATGTCATTCTTGATGCATACACCTTGGCCGGCACCCGGCTCTGGCGCATCAACCTGGGCCGCAACATCCGAGCCGGAGCCCACTACACGCAGTTCATCGTCTATGACCTCGATGGCGACGGCACCGCCGAAGTCTCCTGCAAAACCGCACCCGGCACCATCGACGGAGCGGGCAACGCGGTCCTGCTGCCAGGGCACAGCTCAAGTGCAAACTATCGGAACAGCTCCGGCTACATTCTATCCGGTCCTGAATACCTAACTGTGTTCAATGGCGGCACCGGAGCGGCCATGGCCACGGTGCCTTACATCGTCCCCCGCCACCCGACCACCACGAACCCTTCCAGCAGTCAGCTCGATACAATCTGGGGCGATGGATATGGAAACCGTGTGGACCGATTCCTCGGCGGCGTCGCCTACCTGGATGGCCAGCGCCCCAGCCTGATCATGTCTCGCGGTTATTACGTCGGCCGCACTGCCATCGCCGCCTGGGACTGGCGCAATGGCCAGCTCACCATGCGCTGGCTTTTCGATACCTATAAAAATTCCTCTCTCGCTGACTTCGACGGCCAGGGAAATCATCAGCTCTCCATCGCCGATGTCGATGCCGACGGGCGGGATGAAATCGTTTTCGGCAGCATGACTGTCGACGACAACGGCACCGGTCTCTACAGCACCGGCCTCGGCCATGGTGACACCCTCCACGTCAGCGATTTCGATCCTAGCCGCCCCGGGCTTGAAGTTTTCGCGGTCCATGAATCGCCCGGCGGGAACGGCGGCATCGGCGCTTCTTTTCGCAGTGTTGCCACCGGCGCCATCCTCTGGTCCACCTCCGCCACCAGCGATGTGGGTCGCGGCACCATCATGGACATTGATCCGCGTTTCGACGGAGCCGAGGGCTGGGCCAGTAACAGTGCAAAAATTTATGCAACGAACGGCTCGGTGGCCAGTTCAAGTGATGGCGCATTCAACAATTTCGGGGTTTGGTGGGAGGGCGGTCCGCTCCGCCAGTTGTTGAACGGCACCACGATCGGCAGATGGAACTGGGCCAACGGTGGAGGCAGAACCGACATCCTCAACGCATCGTCGCAAGGCGCTGCCTCAAGCAACGGCACCAAATCCACTCCCGCTCTATCCGGTGACATCCTCGGCGATTGGCGCGAGGAAGTGATTTGGAAAAACACCGACAGCACCGCCCTGCTGATCTTCACCACCACCATTCCCGCCACCAGCCGCTTGCACACGCTGATGCATGATCCGCAATATCGCATGGCCATCGCCTGGCAAAATGTCGGCTACAACCAACCGCCACACCCCGGTTTCTTTCTCGGCCATAACATGCCGACACCTCCCCGCTCACCGATCTGGAAAGGCAATCTGGTGTGGCGAGGCGGCAGTGCTCCCCAGCTTTGGAGTATTGGATCAAATCGCTTCAAATCATCTCCCATCGCCACCACTTCGACCACCTATGCCAACGGCCAGAGTGTCCTCTTCGACGGCTCCGGCCCCGCCTCATCACCGATCCAGATCGACGGCAACATCAGCCCCGCCGGGATCGTCGTTCACAACCCCGTAAACCACAACTACACCTTCAGCGGCTCTGGTCAGATCAGCGGAGCCACCGGCTTCACCAAATCCGGCTTGGGTCTCCTCACGCTCGCTGGCAACCATTCATTCACCGGCAAGACCATCATCAATCAAGGGGAGTTCCGGCTCGCAGGAAATCTCACCGCCAGCCCCGTGACCCTGCAAGGCCTCGGCCGCCTCACCGGCTCCGGCCAGTTAGGTGTTGGCTTCGTCACCGAAAAACGATCTTCCATCTCACCAGGCACTGTTGCGGGAAACATCGCCTCCTTCCAAATCAGCGGCCCCGTCACCCTCGCAGATTCCACGCTGGAAATGGACCTTCCACTCAGCGGCCAGACCTCTGATGCCATCGCCATCACCGGCGGTCTTACCCTCACAGGTATCAACCAGCTCGTTCTCCGCATCTCCTCCGGCGCTCCCGCACCCGGAACCTATCCACTCATTACCTTCACCGGCAACCTCATCGGAGCCTTGGGAAACCTAACATACAACTCTGCAATCAGTCCGCTTGAAACCGAACTCCAGATTTCAAACGGTGCCATCAATCTGGTGGTTCTGTCGCCAGCGGTCAATCTCGTCTGGCGTGGCTCTGGAAACACTTGGGACGAGGTCACTGCAAACTGGCTGCTCGGAGTCCAGCCGCAAGTCTTCAAAACCAGTGACAATGTTTTGTTTGGCCCGTCGGGCGCAGCCGCACCGGGTGTCACCATCTCAGGCGACGTGCAACCGGGAAACATCGCAGTCAATTCAGACACCCCATACACATTCAGTGGAACCGGCACGATCAGCGGGTCAACTCGACTGCAGAAAAGTAACACAGGTTCCCTCACCATCTCCTCTGGACACACATTTTCCGGAGGGACCCAAATCAATGGCGGCATCATCGTCATCGGAAATGCCGCCGCGCTGGGCACCGGCCCCGTCACCCTCGCTGGTGGCACCTGGGCGACGGGCGCGCTCACTCCGAACAATTCCATCATCGTCTCCGCCGATTCCACGATCACCGGTGGCAGCAGTAGCGGCCTTCAGGGTATCAAGGCTGTTAGTGGAACCCGTGCCCTGACGCTCACGGCCACCAGCGTCTTCGACCTGGAGGGCAATCTAGCTGATTTCACGGGTACATTGCTCTTCAACGGCACGGGGTCATTCCGGCTCTTCGGCGCATCCAATGGCTCGTCCGCGGCCTTTGATCTCGGGACCCGGTCTCTGGGCAGCCGCAGCGGTTCGGCCTTCTCTCTGGGATCGCTCGCAGGCTCCCTCGGATCCTTCCTCAGCGGTGCGAACGGCTATACCTCCGCCGTCACTTACACCATCGGCGGAAATAACCTCAGCTCGACCTTCAGCGGCACCATTAACAATGGCAACACCGGCAGCAGCGCCGGAAACATCACCCACATCACCAAGACCGGTGCCGGCACGCTCACGCTGGCGGGTTCCAACACCCATACCGGCACCACCAATGTTAGCAGCGGCACTCTGGAACTCACCGGCAGCCTCGCAGCCACTGCAACCACCGTCCAAACCACCGGACGACTCAGTGGCAGCGGCACCACGGCTGGCAGCGTGACTTGCCATGGCAACCTCTCGCCCGACGGCATCCTTACTCTCGGCAACGGCCTCACCACCAGTCCGACCGCGTCGGTCAATTTCGACCTTGGTAACACTTCCGACCGCATTGCCGTCACCGGAAATCTAACGATCGCCGGGTTCATCGAGGTGTCGGCAGCGCCCGGCATCGCCACCGGCACCTATCCGCTGATCAGCTACACTGGTACGCTCGTTTCAAATACCGTCCAACTCGTCACCATCCCGGGTGATTTCACCTGCCAACTCGATTTCAGCACGCCTGGGCTAGTCAACGCTCTCATCACCTCGACCCTCAGCGCCTTCGAACAATGGCAAATCCTTAACTTCGGCAATATGGACAACCCGCGAGCCCAAGCAGATGAGGATCCCGATGGCGATGGGCAGAGCAACCAAATCGAATTCATCGCAGGAACCAATCCGCAGAACAGTCTTTCGATGTTCAAAGCAGAGATCACACCCGCTGCGGAAGGCGCATTCCTGCTCACGTGGCCCAGTGTTCCCGGAAAAAATTATGTCATCTTGGAAAGCACGACTCTCACCTCCGGATGGCTTCCTCTTCAATCCCTGGTGGCGGGTCCCGGTGGCACAACGACCCACCTCCTTCCCGGCCCCCATCAAGGCAACCGCTTCTTCAAGATTCAAGTGGAGGAATAATCCTGTGTATCAATCAACGCACTGAATTCACCCATTTAGCCGACAATGAAAACCCCATTCCTAACGACTTTCCTTTGTATTCTCTCCATGCAGGCAGGAATTTGCGAAAACCTATACATCAAGGCAGGCAGCGACCCTGATTTCGAAAAGGTAAAGGCAAGCGGGCAGCTGCCGAAGGGTAAAACCTCGAGCACCGGTGTTATCGGTTCTACGATCCGCGTGAATCATGAACTTGTGGAGACCACTCCCGAAGCCAAGCGGCCGATACCCAATGCGATCATGATCCATACTCTGGGAAACGCCGGAATTCCGCGGGATGGTTTCAAGAAATGGTCACGCTGGTATCAGGAGGATGGAAGTACGCAGGTGTTCCGCCTGTTCAAGGATGAGGTCAATACGCGCAACGAGCGGGAGAATGCCGCTCGCATCGAGGCTTTCAGCACCCTGAACTGGAAAGAAGGGGCTTGGCACGAGTGGAGCGGCACTTTCACCATCGTCAAGCCGCACGAAGGGGCGATTTTCCAATCCAAGAACAGTGAGAACGACTGGGCAGTCCAGATCTACATTCATGATGCTGGAAACTTAACCCTCAATCATCGCCGGGGCGAGGACAAGCGTATCGCGCAAAACATGATTGGAAAACCATTCCGCATCCGCGTGCGGGATAATGGATTGAACTACGAGGTTTATTTCAACGGAGAGAAGATGGGCGAGGGTTCCTTCAAACGACCCACTGGCAAAACGGGATTCCGCTGGGGTATGTATATGGGCAAGAAGCCGGTCCGACACGACGCGATGCTCTTCGTTTCCGGCGTTACGATTGATGGCAAAGACTGAATCAACGGCGGCTACTTCAACATCCTTCATCTTAAGACCATTAAAACAATGCACTCTATCATCAACTGCCTCGCCATCACGCTCGCAGCCCTTGCTATCATCACCACCTCGGCCAGCGCAGCATTGGTGCAGACGAAGGTCAGTAGCGCAACAGAACTGGCCTACGCTGCCGATGTCAGCACGACCGATCTACTCACCGGAAAAACAGCGATCTCCCCCAGCGGCTGGAATACCACCAATGATTCAACAGTGGCGGAATTGAATGACGGGATTCACGGCGGCAGCGGCCTGCCAATCGCTGGAACCTGGACGACAGTTGGCGCAACTGCCACCTACAACCTCGGGCTCGGTGCTAACAACCTAGGCTACGACCTCACCTCGATCCAGACCATCGCCGCCTGGCTCAGCGCGGGTTTCGGCAATCAAGGCTACACGGTGGACGTAAAGCTCGTAGGCGCGGCGAGCTACACCACCTTGGCCACAGTGGACTATCAGCCGTTTAGCACCACTCAAGGCGGCGCGACCAAAGTCACCTTGACGGACAATGCCGGCGCGCTCGCCTATGGCGTCGAATTCATCCGCTTCACTGCCAATCGGGTCAACGGAACCTCGAATAACGGGGCCTTTGTTTTCCGCGAAATCGATGTGTTTGGCACGTCGAGCAACACGAGCAACGTCGGCAGGCTCACGCTTAAATCCTCCGGATCTTTGCCCACGCCCTCCATCATCGGTTACAACCACGGCTATTTCACCAATGGCGGCAACGCCCGGGCGTGGTGGGATTATGCCGGGGTCAACGGCGTGCGCATCTTCATCAGCCCTGCCAAGACCGAGCCTGTGGATGACATTGCTCTCCGGGGCGACGGCGTTAGCAGCGACGCCACTTTCGAGAGCCGCAAGGCCTTGTTACGGGCCGACCCACTCAACGCTACCTATATCAACTGGAGCAACTTCGAATTCTCCGAATGGACCTTTCCGCTGAGCCAATACCGCGCGATGGGCCTCCAACTCATGGTGATTTGCTCGGCCGACGAAGAACTCATCCCCGTCACCAGTTCCGGCGACTACGAAGGCCGGTGGGAACTCTGGCAGCACTTCTACGCCTCAGCCTTTCACTACGCGCGTAACTTCGATATAACGCGCTACCAGACGTTTAATGAGCCGGACCTCTCCAAATCAAATACCATCACGCCCACGGAATGGTTGCTCCGGCTGCAACTGGCCTCCGACGCCATCCAGTGCGCCATCAGCGATGTGAACAGCCGCTACGGCAAATCGCTCCAGCCCATCGTCTATGCGCCTGTCACCTCTGGCTCGACCTACTCCCCTTGGGGTAATATCGCTGTGGACAACCGGCATCAAAATTATCGCGGTGTTACGTCCAATTCATTTTTGAACATGCACCGTTATGCATATCATCAGTATAATGCGACCGCAAGTACCTACTTCCAAACCTCTACCAACATGCAGACTTCGATTGCCGCCGACATGACGGGCGAGACTCCCTTTCCGGTGTGCATCTCTGAATTCAACGTCCACAACGCCTTCACCTTCGATGGCATGGAGGCTACGCTGGACTATCCGGACAAGTATGCCCGCTTCGGCGCGATTGTCTGCGAGCTGGCCAAGAGCGGCATTGACGAAATGTTCTGCTTCAAGTTTTCCCAGACCGATGATACGAGTTATACCTATGACGTGAAGAAGAACGGGATGCACTACGTCGCCGCAAATTCTCCAAACAGCCACGGCGGCGTCACCAAGGCTGGCGAAGCCTATCGGCTTTTCACCAAAGGTCTCGCGCCGGGCCGGGTCATGAAGGATCTCACCCGCGCCAGCGATGGCAGCATCGACGCGCTGAACCTGCGCCCCAGCTACGACGCCACCACCCAAAAATACTTCCTTTTCAGCGTCAACGAAACCTCCAGCGACATCCCCCTCACAGTGGATACATCGGCTTGGAACATTCCGGTCAACAGTCGCGTGCTCCTGGAAGAAGTCAGCGAAACCCGCAACGGCGGTGGGCGCACCTGGGGCCGCGTGTCCGCGGACAAGACACTCTTCGACGGCAGCGGCAACTTGTGGACGCAGCCCAGCGATACCGTATGGTTGTGGTCTATCCCCAGCAAGGCCCAGCAAGCGGAAGAAACCGTCATCGTCGCCGAGGATACTATGGTCAAGGACGGCCTCAATGCCGGTATCAACTATGGCAACGCGACCACCCTCGTCGTGCGCAACGATCCCACCAATAACGCCAATCGCAGCGCCGCTTTCTTCAAGTTCAACCTGCCGCCGATTTACCTTCCTGACATTCAACTCGCCGCACTGTGCCTCCGAACCCGCGCCAATCCCAGCGCGATCGCGCAGGGTTACGTCTATGGTATTGATAATAACACCTGGTTGGAAAACACGCTGAATTGGACGAACGCGCCCAACCTCAAGAAAGGCAAATCCGCGGGCAACATCATCACCAGCCGCGTCATCGATGGCGAAGGCACCACCGCCCACATCCTGGGGCAACTTGTCGCCAATACCACCACTTTCTCAGAAAGAATCATCGATGTCACCGAGTACCTCCGCAGCCAGCCGAACCGGGTGCCATCCTTCCTCATCACCCAGGATCCGCGCTGGGATGTGGCCCTTCCCGCACAGACGACCGGCGACACCCAGCCAGCAGGTCTTGAAATCACCTCCAGCGAAGGGGGCTCCTCGCCCTATTTACGAATCGTCCGCCTCAAGGACACCGATGGCGACGGCCTCAGCGACGAGGCGGAAACCAACACATTCAGCACTAACGCGAACGATGCGGACAGCGACAACGACGGCCTCTCCGACGGCACGGAAGTCCTGGTCCTGCTCACCAATCCAAACCTCAACAACACCCCCACGATCAGTAATATCACCGACCGGAGCATCGCGGTAAATACCAACACCGGGGCCATCCCCGTCACCATCGGTGACCTGGAAGCCGCTACCACGTCACTCACGCTAACAAGGACTTCGTCAAACCCCGCGCTCGTTCCGCTGTCAGGCATCGTCTTCGGCGGCAGTGGCGCGAACCGCACTGTCACCATCACCCCGGCGGCAAATCAACTCGGCAGCTCCACCGTCACCGTCAGCGTGAGTGACGGCGTGCTCACGGCGAGTGACACCTTCCTCGTCACCGTCACCGGCACCGCCAGCCAAACATGGCGCTTCGCGAACTTCGGCACGGCGGCTAACAGCGGCAACGCCGCCGACACCTTCGACGCCAACAATGACGGCGAAGTCAACCTCCTCGAATTCGCCACCGGGCAAAATCCCAACGCCAGCAGCCGCACCCTACTCACCGCGGTCCGCACCGGCAGCGCGCTGGAGATCACCTACACTCGCAGCAAAGCCGCCTTCACGAGCGGCGTCACCTTCACGGTCGAATGGGACGACACCCTCGCCGCGAATTCGTGGTCCAACGCTCTTGTTGCCCAGAGCATCCTCACCGACAACGGTACGATCCAGACCGTCAAGGCCACCGTCCCCGCCGGCCCGGCCATTCCCGTGCGCTTGGCCCGGCTCAAGGTCACGCAAGCACCCTGACCGGCCCGAAAGTTTCCAAAAACATTCTCCCATTTTCTCCTCACCCCCCTGGTACCAATTCCAAAGTTACTCATCCATCGGCGGCAGGGCGCTCCTCCTCTTTTTCCCGCCCTGCGGTCCTCCCACGACCTTTCTCTGTTGCCCTCGTCTCAAGAGTAAAAGGGAACTCAGCCGCTCTCCAGGGATTTCTTCAATTCAATCCAACTTTTCCGCTGCTCGCACGCATGGTTGAACGCGGCGCGGCACGTTGTAAGGGACGGTGGCCATGGCCGCGCCGGTGGCACCATTGAAGACGGTGAGGTATTCCCGGGCCGGAGAGGATTTAGCCGGAGCTGTTGCGGTAGTCCGCGTTTACGTTGTGGCCGGCGAGCAGGACGGGATTTCCGAGTCCGTCGATGATGTCGGGCGCGGTCTTGCAGGAAATTTCCGCGATGCCGTCGCTATCAGGGTCATAGACGATGAGCTGGGTGTAATGGGCTCCAGCGCGGATGTTGCGGCCCAGACCGATGCGCCAGAGGCGGGTGCCGGCGAAGGTGTAGGCGTCCAGATAGACATTTCCCGTGTAGCCGCCTTGGGAGTTATCCTTGGCGTTGGAGGGGTCCCATTTGACGATGAATTCGTAATCGCCATCGCCGGGGACGTCACCGAAGCAGGTGTCTTTGATGAGGTAGGAATATGCCTCGGCGGAAGGTGTCACTCCGTCAGCGGGCTTGTCCATCGGGATGGGGATGAACTGCCGGGTCGGCGCGTCGGCCGGAAGGGTGAACGAGGTGGATGGCGGACCTTCAACGCCCCCGGTCACGGTGCGGACGTGGTAGGACACGGATTGCGGAAATCCGGCGGAAGTGTCGCGGTAGTCAGTCGTTAGGACCAAGGGCGAAGCATTGAGTTTCACCGGCGCGGCACTGTTACGGCTGCGGTAGAGATTGAACCCGGTATCCGCCGGTTCATGCCCGAGCAGGCGCCAACTCACGTAGGCGGTGTTTGTCGCGGTGCGGGAGACTACGATTCCGCGGCCGAGATTTTCCATCTGGCGCTGGGCGTGGAGGGGGGGCGGCGACGAGCAGGCAACAGGCGAATGTGCATAGCATTCCGAGCCATCCGCGCGCCGGGACTGCGGGGACATTGGTTTTCAGGATGAGGCGGATGGATCCCACGAGGTGATGGGTTTGGGGGTTCCCGGTTTCAGGGGGATTTTAATGACCCTGACATGCCGATGACGTTTATCCAAACGACATCGATTACCTCATTTGTGTGATGGACAACGCCGTCCCCGTCCGGACAAGGGATGGATCCGATTCGAAATTCAGCTCCGGGTGATTTGTAAGCCGGTCTGGGAAACGGAAAAATCCACGAAACGGGCGCGCGGATTCGGCGGGAACGCGGTGAGTTTCTGGCGGATCCTGTTTCCGGCCTCCTCGTCTTTCGCGAGCAGCAACATGTATCCGCCGCCGCCGGCACCGAGGAGTTTGACGCCGGCGGTCCATTCGCGCACCGAGTCGATGATGGCTGCGACTTCCGGCGGGTTGGTTCCGGAGTCGAGCGATTGATTCAGCTCCCAGCTCCGTTTGACGACGCCGCACAGCGATGGCCAGGATTCGCGCTGGATGGACTGATAGGCGCTGGCGGCATGGTTGCGGATGGCGAACAGTTTTTCCGTGTGCGAATGGCTGTTGAGCAACATGCCGCGTACGATTTCCTGGAGGATGGTTTTCGCGACGCGGGTGATGCCGGTGTAATAAAGCAAGGCCATGCGGTTCGCGGTATGGGGCCCTAGCAGCTTTTCCGGCAGCCAGCGGACGACGGGTTTTTGTCCCAGCCCGGGGGCGGTTTCGATGAGTTTGATGCCGTGATAAATCCCACCGGCTTGATCCTGCCAGCCGCCGCCGGAGGTGAGCATTTGTTCCAGGGCGAGGGTCCTGCTGCAAAGGTCTTCGTGGTCCCATGACATGCCGCCCGCCGCACCAAGCGCGGCGAGAAGTGTGGCAGCGAGCACGCTGCTGGTGCCGAGGCCCGAGCCTTTCGGTGTCGCGGCTAACAGCGAGACCTCGATGCCACCGCCGAATTGTTCGAGCATCGCGGAGAGAGATTCGGCGGGGTTTTTCTGAAACCGTGGGTGGAATCCCGCGATGCAGAAGGCGGCTTTAGCCAAGGAAAACTCTTCGTGAATGTTGAAGTAGCTCTCCAAGTCCTCGAACGACTGGATCACAGTCTGAGCACCGAGATCGATGGAGCGGATGACGATATGGCGGGTGCGGCAGGTGCGGACGAAGACCTGCACCGGCGCCTGGCCGTTGAGGTCGACGCCGAGATTGACGACCGCGCCGCCATGCTTGAGGCAGAACGGCGGCGTGTCGCTCCAGCCGCCGGCTAGATCTAACCGAACGGGGGATCTGGCCCACAGGATCTGGTCTTCGATCAACGAGTTGCGCGGATCGACTTTTTCACAGCGATCGACGATCCGCTCGGCGAGGATCGCAAACGCCAGTTTTTCCGCTGTGGCACCGTCTTTTCCCCGGGCGCGCATGACGGCGGCGGTGAACGCATGTTCATGCATCGCTTGGATCGCATCGCTCGTCGCGGGATCGGGTGTGGGGTCCGGGTGGGGGCCGACGGCGTAGAGGGTGGCGGCGTTTTCCAGGTCGGTGCGGAAAAACGGGTTGCCGGCGCGGTGTTCCCAGAAGCTGCGCGCGGCGAGGGCGGAGAGCTCGGCGCGCTGGCTGAACAGGCGGCCGAGGTCGATTTGTTCGCCGAGTTCCCGCGCGCTGAATCGCGGTGCTGACAGCCATTTTTCGCGGTGATCCACCGCGCCGGAGCCGTCGAGCAGCCAGGAAATCCATGCTGAATCCAGATGGCCGACGACTGCGAAGAGCGCCGATTCCTGGATGTCTGTGCCCGCATCCAGCCCGGCGTCTACGAGTGAGATCCCGCGTTTCGCGAACCACTCCATCGCCGGCACTCCCATCCACATGGCTTTGCCGAGCGGGCCGGAAAATGAATCGTCGAACCCGTAATTCCGGATCACGAAATCACTCCCGCCGACAGGCACGCAATCCACGCACTGGCCGGGAGCGAGGCTGAATTTCCAATCGCCGGGCGGCAGTCCGGTGACCGCGTTTTCATGGGAGAGTGAAAAATCCTTCGGCAGGGCGCTGTTTTCAATCCAAATCATCCGGTTCTCTGTGGAGCGCCGGGCGAACGCAAAATCAGAATTCAGCACATACATGTCCGGATGAGGCTTTCGCCAGAGGTCGTTCTGATCGGTCCGTCCGGGCGTGCGGTTTTGCAGCGCCGAGAGCGACTCGATCATTTGGCGGGTGGTGCCGAAGTGGTAAAACTCGGCCCCCGGCAGCGAAACCACCGCCGTCCGCAACCCGCTGATTTCCGGGTCCGTAACACCGGGATGGGTGCCAAGCGAAGGCCCGAGTCCGGAGTAGAGTTCGTAGGCGGTGGCACCGTCGCCTTGAAAGGATTCGCCGGTCCAGCCGCTGCGCGCCATAAGCACGCCGATTGCCCGCCGGCTCAGCAGCCAGAGACCGGTGTCCACCACGTAGGTGTGGCTTGCCGCGAGTTCGCGGATTTCTCCGGGAGTCGGTTTCTGGAGGAAAAAGGCAACCTCACCGGGCGTTTCGCGGTGGGAGAAAAACACGCCGAAGTGAGAAGCGGTTTCCGGGCTAACCGTCATTCCGAATCCGACGATGTCCGCCTCGGGGATCGCCGGAATCGAGTCCGGGAACTTCAGGAAAACGTCGCCGCTCGCGACCAGAACGCGCGATTCATCTGGAGCGCCCTGAAGAATCCGCGAGTAGTCGTCGGCCTGCATGTCCAGCAGCGTCTGGTCCAGCCTTTGACCGTGCGACCAACGCATCAACGGCACCGGCATGAGGACTTTCCCTGATGCTGCGTAGGCCGGAAGTCGTCGGCTCTGACCGCCAGCGAGGATCACCAAGCGCTTCGCGCCGTCGAGCCACGTGCCAAAATTACTGGAATCGTCGCCCTTGGCATCGACCAGCAGCTGTGACACCCCGCCGCCGGACCCGAGTTTCCGGCCCGCCGGATCGGATGACGCAAACCACGGGGTCGAGGAGTTCGGGAAAATGGATTGAAACTCCCGGGCCATGGCCGGCGGAAGCGAAAGCAGGTTTTGAACGGTTGCGGGCACGCGGAATGTGTCACCTTTTCAAAAGGAAATGTCAGCACTCTTGTTCTCATCGTCGGCGCTTCCCGCTTGCCTCGATCTCCAGGAAACGGAGACTCCCCCCGTGCTTCCCACCCTCCGCGCCCACTTCGGTCACGATGCTTTTCGCGAAGGGCAGGAACCCGTCGTCCGCGCCCTGTTGGAAGGCCGCTCCGCACTCGCGGTTTTTCCTACCGGCGGAGGAAAATCTCTTTGCTATCAACTTCCCGCGCTGCTGCTGGATGGTCTGACGCTCGTCATCTCTCCGCTCATCGCCCTGATGCGCGATCAAGTCGAAGCGCTCACCGCCAAGGGGATTTCCGCCGCGCGGCTCGATTCCACGCTCGACGCCGGGCAGCTCGCGGAAGTTTACGCGCGCCTCGATGCCGGCACGCTCAAGCTGCTTTACGTCGCCCCCGAGCGCTTCGCCAACGAGGCCTTCCGCCAGCGGCTCAAGCGCCTACGGATCCAGCTCGCCGCCATCGACGAAGCCCACTGCATCTCCGAGTGGGGCCACAATTTCCGCCCGGATTACCTCAAACTCGCGAAAATCTGCCGCCGCCTGAAAGTTCCGCGCGTCCTATGTCTCACCGCCACCGCCACGCCCAAGGTCGCCCGCGACATTCGCAAGGCGTTCCGCATCGCCACTGCAGACCATGTGCAGCTCAGTTTCCACCGCGCGAACCTTGACCTCCGCGTCACGCCTTGCGCCGCTGCTGATAGAAAAAACCTACTGTTGGAAAAACTCGCCGCCGTCGATGGCCCCGCCGTCGTTTACGTGACCCGCCAGGAAACCGCCGAGGAGGTCGCCACTTTTCTAGCGAAAAACGGACTCTCCGTCCGTGCCTACCACGCCGGCCTGCCCGCCGAGTTCCGCGCCGATGCGCAGAGCTCCTTCATGGCCGGCGACACCCGCGTCATTGTTGCCACCATCGCCTTCGGCATGGGCATCGACAAATCCAACATCCGCGCCGTCTTCCACTACAACCTGCCGAAAAGCCTCGAAAACCACACCCAGGAAATCGGCCGCGCGGGTCGCGACGGAAAGCACGCGACCTGTGAGATGTTAGCCTGCGGTGACGATCTCACGGTGTTGGAAAATTTCATCCACTCCGACACGCCGTCACCCCGTGCCCTCGGTAATCTCATCGACCGCGTGCTCCGCCTCGGCGACAAGTTCGATGTCTCGCCCTACGACCTCTCCACCATCTGTGACATCCGGCCGACGGTCATCGCCACCGTCATGACCTATCTGGAAATCGACGGCATCATCGAAGCCACCGGTAGCCACTACTCCACTTACCGTGCCAAGCTGCTGCGTCCGGAGGGAAAAATCCTCGCCGGCCGTTCTCCTTCCGAACGCAAGCTTCTCAAGCGCCTGCTCGATGCTGGAGAAATGAAACGCTGGTGGTGGTATTTCTATCCGACCCAACTCGCCGCCGATTTTGGTATCACCCGAGAGAAGATTGTTGCCATCCTCAGCGACCTCGAAGCTGTGGGCGACATCATTCTAACCGTCTCCGGCGTCCGCCACGCCTACCGCATGAAAAAGGATCCCGGCGACCTGAAAATCCTCACCGCCTCGCTCGTCGAAAAATTCCACACCCGCGAGCAGTCCGACCTCGAGCGCCTCCGCCAGGTTCTCGCCATCTCGTCCCAGCGCGGTTGTCTCACCGCCTATCTAACGAAACACTTCGGGGAAAAGTTAGATCAACCCTGTGGCCATTGCGACCGCTGCCGGGGAGTTCCCGCAAAAACCATCAAGCGCCCGAAACACCGCCGCGCCACCAACGAAGAGCTCGGCCTCGTGAAAGACCTCGTTGATCAGAAACACGCAGCTCTCGCCACTCCGCGGCAGCTCGCCCGTTTCCTCTGCGGCATGGCCAGCCCCGCGGCCACCCGAGCCAGGCTCACCCGGCACAGCGCCTTCGCCCTGCTTTCCGACATTCCCTTCGCCGAAGTGCTGGTCATCGCCGAGGCGGCGTGATTTTCGTTCGCCAGCCCGGACCCGCTGTTGTTTCATCCACGCATGTTCAAGAAGCGCCGTTCCGCTCCCGGTTCCTCTCCCGCCACGCTTGTTCCCCATCTGGTGGAAGGGCAGCCGCAAAAGGCGGCGATCCAGGTCATCGAGTACGACAGCACCCATTTCCGCGAACAGGAATATAAAAGCATCGGTGAGGTGATCAGGCTGTTGGACGACCAGAAAGTCACGTGGGTCAATATCGATGGCCTCGGCGATTTGCCGGTGCTCGAGGAGTTGTCCACTCACTTCAAGATCCACCCGCTCTCGCTCGAGGATGTGCTCAACACCGGACAGCGTCCGAAAACGGAAGAAGCGGACGACTATCTTTTCATCGTCGCCCAGATGGTCTACCATGATCAGAAACACGACCTCTGCGGCGAACAGGTCAGCATGTTTCTCGGCCGGAATTTCCTCATCACCATCCAGGAGGAACCAGATTACGACGTCTTTGAACACGTCCGCGAACGCCTCCGCTCCGGCCGCGGAACAATCCGGAAGTCCAAGGCGGACTACCTCGCCTACGCGCTGTTGGACTCCATCATCGACCACTACTACCCGGTCCTGGAAAAAATCGGCGCGGATATCGACGAACTGGAAAACCGGCTGCTCAGCAAACCCACCCGCGACATGGTGCAGCAACTCCACGAGCACAAACGCGGCCTCACCCAGCTCCGCCGCTTCGTCTGGCCCATGCGCGATGTGGTGAACTCCCTCCTGCACGACAATTCCATTTTCATCGCCAAGACCACCAAGATCTATCTGCGCGACTGCTACGACCACACCGTCCAGCTCATGGACCTCGTCGAAAGCTACCGCGAAGTCAGCGCAGGGCTGATGGAACTCTATCACTCCAGCGTTGGACTGCGGACCAACGAAGTCATGCGCGTGCTCACCGTCATCACTTCTGTTTTCATTCCGCTCACCTTCCTTGTCGGCGTTTACGGCATGAACTTCGCTCCCGAAACCAAGGACGGCAAACCCATGCCCCTGAACATGCCGGAACTCTATCAGCCTTACGGCTATGTTGTTCTTCTGCTAGTCATGCTCGCCATCGCCATCGGCCAGCTCTATCTGTTCCGAAGGATGAAGTGGCTTTGACTCCCGGAGTGCGTGACGCATTCCCGGCAGAATTATTTCAGCGGGAAAATGAGCACGTCCACTGGCTCTGCGACCAGCATTGATGGCGGCGGGGTCTTCGGACGATCGAAGCCATTCATCCGCAGCGGTTCGGCGGACCATTCGTGGCAGACGGCCGGGGCGATTTGATAGGGCGTGTGGTGCACGCGGCCGCGGTGGAGGCTGCCGTCACGCTTGGTGGAGAATAACAGATAACGCTCGACCAGAAACCACTCGAGCGATCCTTCTTCGGCCGGTGCGGAAGCTGTTGGAGTCTGATAGCGGTAAGCGGACGGTCTGGCGAACTGGGTTTTCCTACGGCTGCGGTAGTCGATTTCATTTCCCCGCCACACCGACTGCATGGAGGCATGCTGATAGGGAAGGTGGAAAAGATGGCGTGCGATCTGGACGGCGACGGGTTGATTGCAATCCAGCGAAAAGAACCAGACACCTGGATTTCCCGCGGCGTCGTGCACGTAGGTGCGCACGTTGAGTTCCATGAACCATGAAAGGCGGGGAATCGGTGGGAGCATCACCGGCCGGATCTTTTCCATGAAAAACGGTACGACTCCGAGCCATGCGTGGCCATCGAAGGTGTCCACGAACAATCCTTCGGGCAAACGCTTCTGGATGACTGAGGGATCGACCGGCCAATGCAGAAACAATAAACCCGACCAACGCTGACGCATCACCGGGAAACCGTTAGGTCGTTTCCCAGGGGCCAGCCGCAGGGCGGGAGTTGGTGATTTGACGTGCACGGATGCCGGGGCGCCTCAGCTGGCGAAGGAAACCTTGTCGTCGGCTTCGAGGTAATCGAACAGGGTGCTGGTGGCGGGATCGACTCCGGCCTCGGCGCAGACGCCGATGAACCATTCCTTTTTGTCCTCGTGATCGTAGGGGCGTGCGGCTTCGACGCTATCGGACCAGGCGCTGACTTCTTCCGGGGTTTTCGCCTTGCCGTTGGCATCGAGCCAAGTGGCGACTTCTTCATTGGAGGCACCGTCTTCCAACAGTTTTCTAACATCGGCTCCGGCGACTTCCTTGAAACCGAAGAGGTAGTTGTCGAGCGGGCAATCGAAGTGATAGCCGCCGACCGTTCCGGCGATATCGGCGCGGCCCTTGTCGAGGGCGCGGGCGAGGATGGCATAGCCGCCGGTGCGGACGCGGGGGCTGGTCGGGGCTTCTTTGGTGAGGTCTTTGGCTGACATGATGGTGTGGGATGTTGGAGGAAACTTCCTCTGGCGGGCGATCCATCCGCGTGGAAGGTCGACCGCGCAATGCAAAAGATGTAGGGTGGAGACGAGACGCCTCCACTACGGCCTGCCGCGAGACGTGGCAGCCACGTTCAAATGCATCAGGAAACGCTCTGGAGCCAGCCGTGGAAGACGAGGGGATCGGCCGGCAGGCTGATGGCCACTTTTTCGCGGTTGGCGAGGATGGCGAGTCGCTCGGGGACTTCGACGCTGTTGGCTCCGAGCTCGGCATCCATGACATCGGGAAATTTTGCAGGATGCGCGGTTTCCAGGCTGATGGTGGCGCTGCCGGGATGGCCGGAACGCCACTTGCGGGCAGCCAGCCAGGCGATCGCGCCGTGGGGATCGATCTCGTAATCGTAAAGCGACTTTACCTCGCGGATGGCGGCGCGCGTTTGATCGTCGCTGAAAGTCATGCCGGTGACGCGGCCTTTCATGGCATCCCACGAACCGCCGAAGAGTGCCTGCATGCGGACGAAGTTCGATGGTGAACCGACGTCCATCGCGTTGGAAATCGTCGTCACGCTGGGGCGCGGGGTGTAGATGCCTTTTTGCAGGTATTCCGGGACCACGTCGTTGCGGTTGGTCGCGGCGATCATCTGATCGACCTGAAGCCCGAGCTGCATGGCAAGCAGGCCGGCGGTTAGATTGCCGAAGTTTCCAGAAGGAATGACGAAGGTAGGGGTAACACTTTCTGGAAGCTGCCGCGCTGCGTGGATGTAGTAGAAACTTTGCGGAACGAGGCGCGCGAGGTTGATGGAGTTGGCGGATGTTAGATTGAGGCGCTCGGACAGCTCGCGGTCGAGGAAGGCGGATTTCACGAGTGCCTGGCAGTCGTCGAACGAGCCATCGATCTCCAGCGCGGTGATGTTTCCACCGAGGGCGGTGAGCTGCTTTTCCTGAAGTCCTGAGACCTTGCCCTTTGGATAGAGAATGATCACGCGGGTGCCTGGTACGTTGTGGAATGCAGAGGCCACCGCACCGCCGGTATCGCCGGAAGTGGCGACGAGCACGGTGAGCAGGCGATCGTCATCGCGGGTGAGCCAGGCCATCAGGCGGGCCATGAAGCGCGCGCCGAAGTCCTTGAAGGCGAGCGTGGGCCCGTGGAAAAGTTCGAGAATGTGATCGCCCGGGCCGAGCGTGACCAGCGGCGCGTCGAATGAAATCGTGCCCTCCACAATGTCCACCAGCGCCTGCGGAGGAACGTCTTCACCGAAAAACGCATCCGCCACGGCGATGCCGATTTCCTGAAACGTCAGCTCCCGCCAGATCTGCCAGAACGAGGGATCGAGCACCGGCAAGGTGTCCGGCATGTAGAGGCCGTTGTCCGGCGGCAGCGAGCGGAGAATGGCTTCCTTGAGCCCGACGCGGTGGGCGGGGTTGTTAGTGGAGTGGTAGAGCACGGCGGGGAAGTTGCTAGATTTCAGTGTTCAGTTTTCAGAGCAGACGGAGCAGGTCATCCCGGGTGAGATCCAGATCGCGGAGGATTTTCAAAAGGATTCCGGGTCCGAGGGTTTCCTTGCCATGCAAGGGAATCGTGGTTTTCCGGCCATCGACGTGTTCGATGCGATGATGGCTGCCTTTGACACGAACGACTGCGAATCCAATTTTTGACAAGGCCTTGATCAGCTCGCTGCCGGTGATGCTGGGATATTGGCTCATGTGGCTAAGCTAGCAAAAACACATCAGTTGGATAGAGGCGCGTGGAACAAATGGTGGCCTTATCTCACACGTCCACTGCGACCTGCTGAACTCCAACAAACTCAGTTGATGTCAATTCCCCACCATCTTCCAAGCAAAGGGAAATGGCCTCCTTGATGCGCTCGTCCAACTCATCGAACGAACGGGCCTGCGTATGGCAGCCATGAAGCGAAGGCACGCTAGCGACCAGCCAGCCTTCGGAATCGCGTTCAATTACCACGTTGAATTTCTGCTGCATGATGGGATGACTCTAAGCACTTTTGCGGCTTTTGGAACTTTTTACTCAATCACATGCACGCCCGTCGGATTGATCTTGGACACATACGCCTGGCTGCTGAGCGGGATTTTCGCGAAAACCTTGGTGACGGCATCGGCGACCTTGTGGGCGATTTCCTCACCTTCGCAGAGGGCGAAGACGGATGGGCCGGCACCGGAGATCGAAAAACCTAGGGCACCGGCGGAAAGGGCGGCGCGTTTGGCGGTGTAGAAATCCGGAATGAGTTTCTGGCGGCGCGGCTCGGCGATGACGTCGTGGATGGAGCGGGAAATCAGGCCGTAATCTTCCTGGATGAGGCCGCAGAGCAGGCCGCCGAGGTTGCCAATCTGCTGGGTGGCGTTTTCGAGCGGGATTTCCTTCGGTAGGATTTCGCGGGCGACCTTGGTGAGGATTTCGATGTCCGGATGGACTACGGCCGCCCAGAGGTTTTTCGGGGCCGGGATTTGGGCGAAATCCAGTTCCACATTCGAGCGGATGAAAACGATGCCGCCGAAGAGGCAGGGCGCGACATTGTCCGCATGCCAGGCTCCGTCGGCTGACGCTTCGCCAGCCATGGCAAAGGGCAGAAGCTGCTTTTTGCTGAGCGGATTGCCGATGAGCTGGTTCACCGCGAAGGCACCGGCGACGGACGAGGCGGATGAGGAACCGAGACCGGAGCCAAACGGCATTTTTTTGTGGATCTCCATCTCGATCCCGCGGTCAGTCATGCCGAGGTGTTTCAGCAAATCCAGAGCGGCGACGCCGGCGCAGTTTTGCGCGGGATTTTTTGGCAGCTTGCCGTTGTCGCCGGTGATTTTGGTGATGTGAAGTCCGGGTTTATCGCAGTTGCGAACGACAATTTCATCACCAGGCGAGTCGATGGCAAAACCAAGGACATCATAACCACAGGCGACGTTCGCCACCGTGGCCGGGGCGAAAACGCGGATTTCTTGAGAATTGGACATAGGAAAAGCGCTCGCGGAGAGCAGGCGGAGTCTGCGGGCGGATGGATCGGTTGTTCAAGCGCGGAAACGGTGGGATGAAGTCCGTGGTGGTCCAGTTAGAAGAGTTTCAACCGCAGATGAACAGGATGGACGCAGATGAAGACACAGATGGGAGAGAGGTAGATGGCGGTGGGGTTGCAGATTCTGCGCTGTGACGGCTCACCGCACGATATCGTAAACCACGATCTTCCGGCTCAGTGGCTTGAGGACCTCGTTTACCTTCTTCAGGTGGCGCGGGTCCTTCTCGTAAGCTGCAAGAGCGGCGGCGGAGTCGAAACGCATGGTAAAACCCACGTCGAAAGAGTCGTCCACGACAGGGCGATCACTGGCCAGTGGCGTACCGGAATCGAGAAAGCGGATGCCGGGGATTTTCCTCAAATCGTCCGCCGCTGCAAAAAGCGCCTGGCGGTCCGCTGCATTTCCCGGGCGCTTGAGCCAGACGATGACGACGTGATCGACGCTGCCTTTTGCGGCAGGCGGGGCGATGGTGGCGCAGGAGATGAGCGAGAGTGAGGCGGTGAGGGTGATCAGGCGGTTCATGGGATTTCTCAGAAAAAGAAGAACCAGCCGCGTTTCTTGCGCTTGTAGGAGCCGTCGCCGACGGAAATGACCTTCACGTGCACCGTGGCAAGCCCGTCGCCGTAGAATCCGAGTTTTTTCGCCGCGCGGGGTGAGACATCGAGGAAACGACCGGGAATGAACGGCCCGCGGTCGTTGATGCGGACCTTGGTGGATTTTCCGTTTTCAACGTTGGTCACCTTGACCACGCAGGGCAGGGGAAGCGTCTTGTGGGCACCGATCACGTCCCATGGCATCACTTTTTCTCCGATCGACGTGTTGCCGCGTTTCAGGCCGAACCATGATGACTCGTTATACCAAGAGCAGGTGCCGGTTTCCTCGTAGTCCAGGGCCTCCTCCACGCCCATCGGCTGGTAGCGCTCGCCGCGTTCGCTATAGGAGCGCGTCATGTAGCCACGGTAGCCGCCGCAGGATGGCAGGATGAGAAACAACGCTCCACAAAGGAACGCGAGGCGGAAAAGTGGGTTTTTCCAAAGTGAAATCACGATGAGCAGCGCGGACTATTTGCGTTCGCGGATGACATGAAGCGTGGTGGCGACTTTTTCCTTCATCTCTTTTCCCGGCTTGAACTTGACGGCGGCGCGGGCGGGGATGGGCACGTCCTTATCCGGGTCCTTCGGGTTGCGGCCGATTTTCGCCTTCATCTCCCGAACTTGAAAAGCTCCGAAATTCCGCATCACCACCGTGTCGCCTTGGGAGAGGGAGTCCGTGATTTCATCAATCAGCGTCTGGACGACTTCGAGCACGTCCTGCTGGGTGATTTCATGGCCCTTGGCGCCGAGTTTGTCGGTGATTTTGATAACGAGTTCGCGCTTGGTGATGGTTGCCATGGGAAGGGGGACGGTATGAGGTGTTGGAATTCGAAGGGATCATGTAACCGATTGGTTAGTTTTGTCCCGACAAAAATCGTTACGATTGATGCGATTTCCGTGCCATTGACTAAAGAAACGTCGGAATTTGTGAAGAAAATTCACAAATGCAGGTGATTGAGCATCAACGAGTCGATCATTCCGCAGGATTTGCGGAGCTTGTTAGCTAGTTCACTGGCGGGCAATCCGGTGGTGTAGTTCCCAAAACCGCGTGGGAGGTCCGGAAATGCAGCTTCGCCCATTTGGCGAGTGCGTCCGGGCCGTCGCGGGCCACCAAGGCACGTCCGGCTTCCACGACCGCATGCGAGGCTCCGAGGGGTAGTTTGATTCCCAGCGAGGCGGACGCTTTGTCCATCCAGTCGATAAATCGCTCGCGGGCGAGGATCGATGCAGCGGCCACTGCGGTGTCGGATTCGCCCTTGGTGCGCTGTTCGAGTTGGAGCGTGAGGCCCTTTTCCTTGAGCGCACGCTGGAGAATTTCCGGGCGGGCAAATTGGTCACTGAGCGTGCGGGGGCAGTCCGGACGCGCGGCGGCGAGCGATTCGATGGCGCGGGCATGACCCCAGGCGAGCAAACGATTCAGGTTTTTAAATGACGTGAACATCGAATTGTAGCGCTCCGGGCCGATGCAGATCACGGCGGTCGTGCAGCCTGGAGTTGCCTTGATGATCGCTGCCAGTTTGCGGATGCGGGCGGCGCTGGTCACCCGCTTGGAATCCATGATGCCTGCCTCGATCAGCTGCCGGGCGATCGTCGCGTCGGTGTAGGCACCGGCGATGACGAGAGGTCCGAAAAAATCGCCCTTCCCGCTCTCGTCGATCCCGAAGTGCGGCTCGAATTTGTCCGGCTCAAGAATTTCCTCATATCCCAGCCGCGCCTCGCCGAGCACTTCGGGTTCCAGCGTGAAGCGGATGAAATCCTCCGTTTCCCTGCCCTGGATCAGCACCTTGGGCCCTTTTTCATAAACGGTGACGTTCAACTTACCCTTCCGCGCGGCAAAAATGGCGTAGGGCTTTGTTTCAAAATCATAACCGAGCTGCTCCAACGCCTTGTGGAGCTTGGTCACTTGAGCAGACGTGAGTGGCGCGGTGTGGGTGGTCATGGAGACTACTCGGCGACGACGAACATGACTCCGAACTGGTTGCTCGAAACCGGCTCGTTCGGGTTAACGACCATTTGCGAAATAACGCCGTCGAGGAAAAGCGCATTTTTGCAGCCGAGTTTGAGAAACAACCCCGCGAAATCCCAGAAATTCACGTTTTGGCCTTTATCCGTCATCGCGAAAACAAAGCGGCCCTTGTCATCGATCCCTACGCCGTTGCGATGCAGTTTGCTCGTCGAACTTTCCCGGAATGCCTGGTGACGCTGGCCATCAATCAACAACATCGGCCCTGACTGGATGCCCCACGTTTCGCCACCCGCCGGGCGTTTCTTCCAAGCCTCGCAGGTCCCGATAAAGTCACCCTTCGTGCCGAATGTGCAGACGCCGTTCGGTTTCAGGAAAAAGTTTCCCGGAGCGTCCGTCACATTGAGGGGGCGGAGGGTCTTTCCGCCCTCAATGTGGAGACCGCTAGGAATTCCGCCGGGCTCGAAAATCCCGCCGTTCATGAGGAATTTCACCGTTTTCCCCTGCCTTGCGAAGGCGGCTTGCACGCGGTCGAATGTCCGATAGGGCGCGCCGTCAGCATCTTTCCATGCCACGTCCACCTGATCCGGCTGCAGCCTCACGACGCGGAATTTCACTCCGGCGAGGTTGATCTCTTCCTCCACGACGTCCGCGGAAAGTCGGGTCAGGGCCAGCAGGGCGAACAGAATGGCCTTCATCACCGCTGGCTCACCACTGGCTGACCCTTCAGCAAATTGGCATGATCGATGAGGATGTGTCCGGCCTCGCGCAAAATGATGTCGTTGGTGGTTAGGGACGTGGTTTGAGGGTTTTGATCCTCATCGCTGTCGATGGCGGGTTTTTCTTCCTTCACCAGCTCTCCCGGACCGGGTTTGGAGAGGTTTTTCAACGTCAGTTCATAGGTCGCCGGCGGCGGTGTGGCGCGGGCGAGGCGTTCTTTTTTCGCAGCTTCGATTGTTGCTTCGAGTTCGGACTTTTCCTTCTGCCGCTTCACTTCGTTGAGCGAGACGGTCTTGTCGGTGCGAATTTTCTCAAAGCGCGTGATGTCGGACTTTAAATCTGCGAAGTCGAGGTCTTTGCTCACCCGATCCATGGAGCGGCTGCGCAGGGAATCAATGAAGGCGCTGATGCGGTTCGCGGCGGTGTATTTTGCGCTCCCGATGGTGTCCCAGGGCAGGGGATTGCCAAGGTCGGACTCGCCGATTTCCGGCAAATCGGTGAGCGAGGGGACGACGATGTCCGCCTTTACGCCCTCGAGCTGAGTGGACTTCCCGCTGGGCCGATAGAACTTGCTGATGGTCACTTTCAACACACCCGGATCCGACTTGGGAACCAGGCCTTCGCTCTGCATGATGCGGTCCAGCGGCACGAGTGTCTGCACCGTGCCTTTGCCGAACGTGGAGGTGTCGCCGACAATCACCGCGCGGCCGTAATCCTGCAGCGCTCCTGCCACGATTTCGGAAGCCGACGCGCTGAACCGGCTGGTGAGAACGACCAACGGACCATCGTAAGCGACCTTGCGATCGTGATCCATGCCGACTTCCACATCGCCCTGCATGTTGCGCGTCTGCACGACCGGACCTGATGGAATGAAGAGTCCTGTTAGGCTGATGGCTTCTTGCAGGGAACCGCCGCCATTGCGACGGAGGTCCAGCACGATGCCGGTGACCTTCTCGGTTTTCAGTTTTTCGATGAGCTTGGAAACATCTGCTGAGGCAGAGGTGGGGCCGCTTTTTGACGTTCCTTCGCCGGCATAAAATGTCGGGAGGTCGATCACGCCGATGCGCCGGGTGCCGTCACCCGCAGGCATGTCGATGATTTTTGCCTTGGCCTGCTGGTCCTCGAGTTTGATCTCTTCTCGCACGATCATGATGGTCTTGCGCTCGCTGGGATCCGTTGAGGCGGTGGGAATGATGTTCAGGAAGACTTTCGTGCCCTTTTTGCCACGGATGAGATCGACGGCTTGTGAGAGCGGCAGGTCCACGAGGTCGGTGAATTCCGCACCCTCTTTCTGCGAGACTCCGACGATGCGGTCGCCGGCTTTGAGAAGTCCGCTGCGCGCCGCGGGACCACCGGGGACGAGCTCCATGATCTTGCAGTAGCCGTCGTCCGACCGCAGCGTGGCACCGATGCCGACGAGTGACAGGTTCATGGAGATTTCAAAACTCTTCATCTGCTCGGGACCCATGTAGTCCGAGTGCGGATCGTAAACCTGAGCGAGCGCGTCCAGATAGAGTTCAAGCACCGCGCCGTCGTTGAGCTTGCGCATGGTGTCGGCACTCCGCGACGAGCGGCGGTCGAGGGTTTTGGCGATTTCCTCGTCCTTCTTGCCGGCGAGTTTTTCCTGCAGGTATTCGTAACGGAGCTGTTGTTTCCAAATCGTCTGCGCATCAGTTAGATCGGCGGGATGCGGGGCGTTCTTCCGATCGTAGGAGAAGGATTCATCGGCCGTGAACTCGAACGGTCCGCTTTTCAGAGTGGCGGAAACGAACGCGACGCGCTGGTCGAGTCGTTCGAGAAAGCGTTTGAAAACCAGGCGGGCAAGCTGGTGGTCACCCTGCTCGCTAACAGCCTTTGCAAGGGAGGGCTTGAATTTGGCGAACTCCTCCACGTCACTTTTCAGGAACAGCATGTGGTTCGCATCGAGCGAATCGAGAAAACGATCGAGGAACTTATCCGCAAGTTCGTCATTGAGCTTCTGGTGCGCGAATTGAGAGCTTTCGAGGATCTTCGAGGTCAGCGTGGTAATTGCCGCGTCGGTTCCTTTGGCATCGAGTGTTTCCGAATTTTTAAAGCCGAAAGCAAACGCGGTGACGATCAATGCCGCGCTGATCGACACGGCTGGGAGGATGATTTTGTTGGGTGGTTGCATGGAAATTCGGTGGAACACGGACGGGAGATGATTCTCGCCTGCCCAAATGAACGGCACGGAGAAATAGAACCGTCTGGCGATTTCCGCAAGTTGCTCAATGAGGTCCCGCCTTCTGATGTGAATTTAAGTTTCAGTTCCTTGCGGATTCCTAGGATCTGCTCCGCCGGATTTGGTTAGCCCCGCTCCGTGGAAAAGCAAAAAATGCGCTTTCTTCACCACGGGCTTCGTGTTGTTTTCGCGGCGTGTCTGCCGTTACGAACATTTCGACCTACCGCTTTGCCGAACTCACCGAGCTCAAGGAGTTGCGCGACGATCTGATCACCGACTGCAAGGCCTGGAACCTGAAAGGCACCATCCTGCTCAGCACCGAAGGCATCAATTTGTTCGTCGCCGGTGCCGCGGAATCGATCGAACTTCTTTTGGAAAAACTCCGCGCCATTCCCGGTCTTGAAGGGCTGGAGCCGAAGGTGAGCCTCAGTGACACCCAGCCGTTCAACCGCATGCTGGTGCGATTGAAAAAAGAGATCATCTCATTCGGCGTCGAGGCGGTGCGACCAGGCAACTACACCTCGCCGAAACTTCCTGCGAAAGAGCTGAAGCGCTGGCTCGACGAAGGCCGACCGGTCACCCTTCTCGACACGCGCAACGACTACGAGGTGCAGCTCGGCACTTTCAAAAACGCCATCATCCCGCACATCAATACGTTCCGCGAGTTTCCCGATGCGGTGAGAAAACTGCCGGACGAACTCAAGGACCAGCCGGTCGTCATGTTCTGCACCGGCGGCATCCGCTGTGAAAAGGCCGGGCCGTTCATGGAACTGGAAGGTTTTACTAACATCTATCAACTCGAAGGCGGCATCCTGAAATACTTCGAAGAATGTGGCGGCGATCACTACGACGGCGAGTGTTTCGTCTTCGACCAGCGCGTCGGTGTCGATCCCGGCCTCCGCGAGTCCGACTACGCGGTCTGTTTTGCCTGTCAGGCCCCGCTCGATACGAAAGACCAGGAGGATCCGCGCTATGTGCATGGCGTCAGTTGTCCGCATTGTCATGTCAGTGAGCCGGAGCGCATGGCTGAGCGGATTGCGACGCTCCACGCCTCGATCGCCAAAGCGACGAATCCATTGCCAGGCTCGATCCCGATGGAAAACCGCCGCCCGGTAAACGTCCCGGCGGCCTACGACGGCTACGAGTTGTTGGACGCGTTATGTGCCATTTTCCCGCAGGTTCCGCGTGAAGAATGGGAGGAGCGCTGCGATGCCGGACGTTTCGTAAATTACGGCGGCGCCGTGCGTGGAAAACATCACGTCGTCCGCGGCGGCGAACGTGTGGTGCAGGTTTTCCCACCGGATGTGGAGCCGCCGGTTTCTGCTAACATTCGCGTGATTTACGAGGACGAGGCGGTCCTGCTGGTTCACAAACCCGCGCCGCTGCCGATGCATGCGAGCGGCCGTTTCCATCGGAATACGCTGCAGTCCATCCTCAACGAAGTTTGCGCACCGAAGTATCCACGCCCGGTGCACCGGCTCGATTCGAACACCACAGGCCTTGTGCTTTTCGCCCGCACCCGCCATTTCAGCCGGGTTCTCCAGCAGCAATTCATCCATGGCACGGTGGACAAGCGTTACCTTGTTAGGGTGCAGGGTCATCCACAGCAGGATGAGTTTTTCTCGGAGTCCGCAATTTCATCGGAGCCGGATGTGATGGGCACCCGCACGTTGGACGAGGACGGACTCGCGTCGCGCACGGACTTCACCGTCATCAAGCGCTGCGCTGATGGAACCAGTTTGATGGAAGCGAAACTTGGCACTGGCCGCACCAACCAGATTCGCATCCACTTGTGGGAACTGGAAATGCCGGTCGTGGGCGACCCCGCCTATCTCGCTAACAGGCTGATAGGCGACACTCAGACGCTGACTCCGGACGATGCACCGCTCCACCTGCACGCGTGGAAGCTTGCCTTCGATCACCCGGGAACGGGCAAGCGCATGGAGTTTGAAACCGAGCGACCGCCGTGGGCCGAGTGATCGGTTAGTGATCCAGTGCCGTCTTGAAAGTCTCCAGGGCGGCTTTCAATTCGGCGGAAATCTCCAGCAGGATTTCAGCGTGATTCGAATCAAGTGCCCCATGTTCCAAGGCGCCATCGACGGCGTTGGCCAGGACGGTTTCACCCCGGACACATTCGGCAAGAACGGCCTTGAGCTCCTCATCCGTCATTTTGGCGCGAGCTCGGATCCACCAGCGATGGAGGGCTGCTTCCGTGCTGCCCTCGGTGTCTGGCTTTTCACCCTGGGCCGCGATCAAAGTCGCCACGTGTTCAATCACCGGTTTTCTGCGTTCGGCGATTTCCACAAACGCGGACTTCAGCCAGGGTGAATCTACGACCTCGGCAGCCTGGTGATAGCCGTCGTAGGAATCAATGTAACGGGTAAGGACACGCTGCAACTCGGCGGCGTCTTTGACACGGGTTTCTTCTTCAGTGGGCATGAAAACCGATTTGCACAATCAATACCAAGCGGCAAGACTTGATGAAATCGAGCAGTCCGCCACCAGTCGCGGTTACGGAAATTGCAATTCGCCTTATTTGCGGCGATTTGCACGCCAGATCAATCCGCTGGCAACCGCCTCACAAACTTTCTCAGCTACCTCCTCCACACTGCCTTGGGTATCGATGATTCGCACGAAATTCTCCTTCTTGAGGGACAGGAAAATCTCCCGGCAACGCATCAGGCTGTCACGTTTTTCAAATTCATTCGTCGTGTCACCCCGCACGCCGATGCGGGCATGCGCGGTGTCCACGTCCAGATCGAGGATCAGTAACAGATCCGGCAGCGGCGCGAACTCCTCGTTGAGCCTGCGAATTTCTATCGGATCGAAACCGCGCACTCCCTGATAGGCCATCGTGGAAAAATAGTAGCGGTCCAGGATTACGACCTTGCCCTGCGCCAGCGCGGGTTTGATCAGCTCATCCACATGCTGGCGGCGATCGTTGAGGAAATACTGCAGCTCGTCCTCCGGCGAGAGTCGCCCGGTCGATGCGGATTCGCGGAGCTTCTTTCCCCACGGCCCGTCGGTCGGTTCACGGCTGAGCACGACCTCGCGGCCTTCGCTCTTGAACCACTCGCCCAGCAGGCGGGCCTGGGTGGATTTGCCGGTGCCGTCGATGCCCTCGATGACGATGAAGATTCCTGTCGGCATGTTGTTAGAGATAGCGGGATTTCAGGTGGGCGAGGTAGTCGGTGGGCGATGGAATGCTGCCGGTCGCTTGCTTCATCAGGTCGGAGGGATCGCGCGTCGCGCCGTGTGAATGGACGTTTTTCCTGAGCCAGGCGAGCAGCGGCTGATAGTTTGCCTGATCGATGGCGGAGGCGATCGCCGCATCCTCCCGCGCGGCGGCAAACAGTTGCGCGGAGTTGATGTTGCCCAGCGTGTAGGTGGAAAAATAACCGAGCCCGCCCATCGCCCAATGGATGTCCTGAAGGCAGCCATGGCGGTCGTCCTGAGGTGCGAATCCAAACAGCTCGCGAAAACCCTCGTTCCATGCGCGAGGAACGTCGTCCACGGTTAGACTGCCGTTGAGCATGCGGCGTTCGAGGTCGAAGCGCAGGAGGATGTGCAGGTCATACGTCGCTTCATCCGCCTCAACGCGGATCGGCGAGAACTCAGCGCGCCATAGATAAGCGAGAAAGTCCTCCAGCGGAAATTTTTCTAACTGCGGGAAGCATTCCTGCGCCACGGGATACCAGTGTTTCCAGAAACCCCGCGAGCGTCCCACGTGGTTTTCCCAAAGCCGTGATTGCGACTCATGAATTCCTAACGAAACCGCACTCCCGGACGGCAGGCCGAAATCATCGGCAGGCAGGCCCTGTTCATACATGCCGTGACCGGCCTCATGCAGCACGCCGAAGAGCGATGAAGTGAAATCGGACTCCATGTAGCGCGTCGTCAGCCGCACGTCGCGCGGGCCGAGCGTGGTGCAGAACGGATGCGCCGTGGTGTCGATGCGGCCGGCTTCGAAATCAAATCCAACCGCGGCTGCCACCTGCGAGTTGAAACGCATCTGCGCTTCTATCGGATAAGGTCCTGCGGGAAGCTTTGGATGGCGCGACGCGGAAATTTCGACCGCGTTCGCCGCGATTTCGCGCAGAGCGGGCTTCATCGTATCGAACAAGGCTGCCACCGCTGCGGTGGAAGTCCGGCGTTCGTAGCCGTCCAGAAGAGCGTCATAAGGCTCGTCCTGATAGCCCCAAAGCTCCGCCTTCTCGCGGGCGATTTCCAACAGCGTTTTTAAATGCGGCGCAAATCCGGCGAAGTCCGATTTTTCCCGCGCCGCCACCCACGCGTGTTTGGACATCGAGCAAGCGGTGGATTCGCGGGCGACGAGCTCGACGGTGAGTTTGTTCGAGCGATCAAACTCGCGGCGGAGCTCGCGTAGGTTCGCGGTGCGTTTGGCATCGCTGCCGTCGTCGGCGTTTTCGGCGGCTTCGAGATCGCTCTTCCAAGCGTCGGATGTCGCCAGTTTGTGGGCCCTTGCGGAGAGCCAGGAAAGTTGTGCCGCGCGGTGCTCCGCGGCGGCGTGAGGAAGGTAGGTTTCCTGGTCCCAGCCGATCACGGCGGCGGACGAGTTGATCACCGCCAGCTCGCGGGCTTTCTCAAAAATCGGCATGCGGGATTTCTGAATTAAACCCCGGCGCGCGCAAAGTCCGAAAATTGCTTAAAACCCGTGCTCTGGAGGTCAGCGGAGGAAACGTCGGGCGACTTCCGGGGGAACGTTGTTCGCCGCTACCCATTGTTTCATGCCGACGGCATCGCGCTGGGCCCACTCGCCGAGCATGCGGTTGTAAAGTCGGCGTTGCTGTTCGGGATTGGCCACGCCGGCGATCCATGCAGCGGATTGTTCCGGCGCGCGGGTGTTGCAGCTCCAGACAAATTCCTCGACCGCCCGATCGTACCCGGGCGTTCCGGCGAGCGAGGAAACCCACTTGGCAGTGCCGGCGATGTCGGTGGACGACATGATGGGAATCACTCCGCGGGCGGCTTCTACCTGGGCTTCCGGTTTTAAACTGCCAACCCACGCCGCGGCCTTGGTGGAGTCGATCCGGGCGAGTGCCTCCGCCACGTTGTGCGCGGCGCGGTTTTGAATGGCACCTTCCGGCATCGCTGCGATCCACGCCGCGGCTTTCGTCGGATCTTTGGCAAGCAGTCGATCCGCGATGGCGGAAACGAAACCACCGCGCAGGGCGTCGTCCTTGATCGATGCGGGATAGGCCATCGCGGCATCCACGCCCTGGAGGAAAAGCGCGCGGGTAATTGAGTCAACGGCTTCCCCGCGCTCGCGGCTTTGAGGCATGCTCTGGGCGAGTCGCGAGGCTTCGGCGAGGTCGGTTCCGGCGAGCCCGCGGATGACTGCAGCCATGTGTGGGTTCGGACCGTCGCCTTCGTGATGATCGAGCGCCCATTTTTCAGCAGCGGCTCCGTCCTGACCGGCCCAGGTTGATAGAATGGTGGCGCGCCCCCTGCGGCCGTTGGGAAACTGGTCGACATATCTGAGGGCGGTCAATGGATCGGCTTTCGCCCAACCACGGAGAATGAGTTCGTATTCATCGCCGGAATCGCCGAGGTGATCGAGCTCGCGGAACTTGTCGGCCACTGCAGCAAATTCACCTGCGCCGAGTTTATCGACGAGATCCATCAGCGCACGCTGGCGTTCGAAAGCATCGGTAATGCGGACGATATCACCAAGGCGCTCAACCGGTGGTCTGGCGTCCTTTTTAGTGGTGGATCTTGCCTCCGAATCCCCGCTGCGCCGGCCCGATGCCTCGGCGCCGATGGAAGTTTCAAATCCCCCCGATCGTGCCTGGCGGGCGTTGGCTTCTCCACCGATATCCTGCGTTTTGGCGGGAGCACCCACTTTGGTTGCGACGACTGCGACGGCGATGCCGACAGCGAAAACAGATGCGTGAGTGAAAATGGAGCGGTTCATGGGATTGTTCGTATCAGAAAATAACGGAAGGCGGAAATCAGTTCTTGGCGGCCTCGATCGTGAGGGTGTGTTCCACGGGTTGTAGCGCAGCGCGCACGGCGGATTCAAGGGGAGCGCGGGCTTTTTCAGTGAGGGCGAAGGTGGTCTCGAGATCCACCGCCCCTTCTGGTCCGTGGGCGAGTTCCTTGATCTGACGGGTTTCGTAAGTCTGCTTTTTGGTCACCGCGTCCTGGACTTTTTTGAAGGCGGGGACGAGCGGGTTGGCATCGAATTCTTTTGCTAGATTGACTCCGGCGGCAAGTTGTTGGGCCGTGAAGCGTTTGCCCTGTTCCCCCCACGTCACGTCATAGGCGGTGGCTTTCGGCGAAGCGATTGTTAGAGTGAGGCGGTTCAGTTCGTCATCGAAAGGAATCAGGGCGAGGCCGGCACGGAGTGCGTTGTCCTTGTCCGTCACGCCGGGTCCGGGGCTGAACGGAAGGCGGCTGCTGCGAAGCGAAATTTTTCCGCCCTCAGTCGATCGGATCTCGTGACCGTTAGCTGCGGTGGCCATGCCGGTGGTTTCGTCGAAACGAATGGATCCCAGGTCGCCATCGACACCGAGACCTTTCAGAAATGCATACGCCATGATGACCTGCCCCGCCCAATCCGGATGAACGCCGTCTTTGCCGGTGACCTTGAAATCGGGACCATGTTGTTTTTTCGCCTGATAGTCGGCCATCAGCATCGGCCGATAGACGTCTGCGAAGGCGATGCTCTCAGTCCGCGCGATCTCAATGCCGATGTTGCGGAAACGTGAGAGCGCGAGGTTAAGATCCTGCTGGGATCCTGTGGCGGACTTCACCCAGTTAGGAACGGAATCAATGATGCCGGACGAACCTAACACCACCCGGCTTCCGGCTTCCTTGAATGCCTTCACCACGGCCGTTTGATTCTTGCGGTACTCCGCGGCGATGGCCTCGTCGTAGGGCACGTACTTGAAATCGTTCATGCCATAACAGGTCGTGGCAATGGTCGGCTTGAAACGCAGCACGTCGCTTTGCAGACGCTTGAGAAACCCACCTGCCTGCTCGCCGCTCCAGCCGTACTGGCGGCAGGTGATTTCCAGCTCCGGCAGACAAGCGGTCATATAGGTTTCCAACAGAACCGAGTAGCGTTTCTGCTCGGTGATCGAGTCCCCGCAGATCGAGAGGCGGTCGCCTTTTTTCAGAAGCAGTCCGTTCGTCTCCGGTGCGGGATCCAGCACGTAAGCTGAAAGTTCGGCGGGCAGCGACGGCGACTCGCGGGCGTTGAGCGGAAGCGCAGACAGGGCGATGATAAAACTGGCGCGACAAAACATGCCCCTGAAACGAGTCGCCAAAGCAGCTTCATTCAAACCCCACTACTTTTCTCTCGGCAGCCAGTCGCCCGCGCTGACTTTGAGGATTTCCAGATAGGTCTGTTTGTCCGGCGTGGTGAGCTTCGTGAGTTCCAGGACCGGGGTGAAAATCCCACCGGACGCGGTTGCCGCAAGACAGACGCGATAGGCGTCCGAATTTTTCTTCACGAACGCGAGTTCCTGCCGGCCGGGGATCGGTGGATCGACCAGGAATGAAGCGAAATGTTCGTTTTCCGTGCTCGCCGCGCGGTCGGGCGGCGGGGTGCTGACGATCAGATGAAAGTGCCCGGTTTTGCCGGATGGCCCACTGGCAAATTTTTTGAAACGGTCGTCGCGGAATTCGATGAATGTCTGCCAGTCGACCAGCCAGCCCTTCGGTGTTTCGGCCACGGCGACTGGAATGCTGGTGGGAAGCGACTCGATTTCGACGAGGAAGATGAACAGGGTATTGCCGGTTTTTTCGTCAGTCTGGCTTTGTTTGACGGCGATGGATTTG
The DNA here is from genome assembly GCA_031412525.1 of Akkermansiaceae bacterium. Lineage (GTDB taxonomy): Bacteria > Verrucomicrobiota > Verrucomicrobiia > Verrucomicrobiales > Akkermansiaceae > Luteolibacter. The sequence goes on from JANODE010000169.1 coordinate 41,670, forward strand.
AACGGTGTGGGGCCGTCTGGGGCTTCTCGCGAATAACTCTCCATCGCGCTGCGGACGGTTTCCGGGAAAAGCACGTGGGCATTCCGGGCAGCCCAATCGGGAGCTTCGAGAAACGCCCGGAGTGACGCCTCGGCCGCGGCGGAAACTTTAACCGGCTCTGGCGGCTTCACAGGCTCGGGCTTGGGAATCTCCTGCTTCGGCGGGTCTTGAATGATCGGTTTCACAAAAACCGGCGTTGGCTCCGGCTTGGCAACAGGCGCGGTTTTTTCGAGCTGTGTGGATATTTCCTCCTTCTTGTTCGCCGGTGAGGATGCGGCAGCGGGCGGGGGGATCCTCATGAAATACTGATTGGAGCGGACGCCGAACGCGTATCCCATCGCAAGTGCGACCGCGAAGGAAAGCAGGCAGGAAAGCACCAGCACCGCCTTTTGCGGTGGTGGAGAAACCTTGACCTCAGGCGGGCTCGCGGGCGTTTCCGCGACCACTGGAACCTTGACTTCCTCCACCACCGGCGGCGGGGGAGCGGCTTCTTTTGGCACCAGCGGCGGTGAATCGACGAAGGGTCGGAAGGGCTCGCTCGGTCGGAATGCCGGGGCCTGCGGGACCTCGAACGCACCGATGCCGCGAAATGGATCCGGCGCGATGATCTCGTGATGGCAGGTCGGGCAGGGTCCTTTTTGCGCCGCTAGATCGAGCGGCAGGCGCAAGGTCGTCTCGCAGACGGGGCAATTGAATTGGATCACTTCGGCCATTGGCGTTTTTTTCAGAAAGCACCGACTGGATGCCAGAGAATCGTGCGAATGTCGATCATCCGGATAGGTCGATTTTGCATGGATCGTGCGGACGCTGTTGGATTTTCCGAACGCTTCCCGCTTTGCTCTTGGCTGACCGCCGTCCGCTGCCTAAACCCCGCCATGCGGCTTTTTGACACGCTTTCACGAACCGAGCGCGAACTCGCACCCATCGACGGCAGCACCTTCCGTTTCTACTGCTGCGGCCCGACGGTTTACGGGCCGGCTCACATCGGGAACTTCCGGACCTTCGTGTTGCAGGATGTGTTGCGCCGCACCCTCGAAACCGGCGGCACCCGCACGCTGCATGTCCGCAACATCACCGATGTGGACGACAAGACGATCCGCGATTCGCAGAAAGCTGGCAAATCACTCACTGAGTTCACCTCCGGCTGGACGGAAAAATTCCATGCCGATTGCGAAAAACTTGGCTTGCTCGCGCCGCACATCGAGCCCGGCGCTGTCGACCACATCCCGCAGCAGATCACGATGATCGAGACGCTGGTGGAAAAGGGCAACGCCTATTCTTCCGACGACGGTTCCGTGTATTTCAAAATCTCCTCTTTCCCCGGATATGGCCGGCTTTCACGGTTAGACGAGCGTGAGTTGGATCTCGGAAAAACCCAGAACGCCCGCTCAAGTTCTGACGAATACGAAAAAGACAGCCTGTCGGATTTTGTGCTCTGGAAAGGGCGCAAACCCGAGGACGGCGAAAACTTCTGGCCGTCGCCGTGGGGAGAAGGCCGCCCGGGCTGGCATCTCGAATGCTCGGCGATGATTCAGGAATATCTTGGCGATTCGTTCGACCTCCACTCCGGCGGGGTCGATTTGGTTTTCCCGCACCATGAGAATGAGATCGCCCAGAGCGAATGTGCCTGCGGCGGCCACTTTGCGGCGAACTGGTTCCACATCACGCATCTGTTAGTCGATGGCGGGAAGATGTCCAAATCGCTTGGCAATCTCTACACGCTCGAGGACCTGGCGGAAAAAGGGTTCAGCGCGATGGAGGTCCGCTACGTGCTCATCGGCGCACACTATCGGAAACCGCTCAATTTCACCTTCGACTCGCTAACAGGTGCCCGCGAGGCGCTTTCGAAACTCGCCAGGGGCGCACGCCAGCTCGCTTCGAAAATCGAGCCTGGTACCGTGCTCACCTCCGCCGGTTTCGGGCCGTTTCAAGCGGCGTGGGATTCTCTAACGGGCGATCTCAACACTCCCGGCGCACTGGGCGGCATTTTCACCGGCCTGCGTGAGTCGGTGAGGCTAACAGGCGCTGAAGCTGCTGCCGCTCTGGCCGGCATGAACCGCCTGCTTCGCGCACTTGGTCTCGTGCTGCCGGAAGAGGCAGCCGGTGATGCGGTGGAAATCCCGGAGTTGATTCGATCTCTCGCAGAAAAACGCTGGCAGGCGCGCCTCGCAAAAAACTGGGCTGAGTCCGACACCCTGCGTGCTGAACTCGTCGAACAAGGCTGGCTGATGAAGGACGGCCGCGAAAGCTATACGCTGGAACCCGCGGGAAACTGATGGTGGTGGCGATCTTGCAACCAGGAAATTCTCGCCATTCCAGTCCGCGGATGATCCAGTTTCCTCATGGCATGGCGCGTCGAAGAGCAAGTCGTCCGGGGAGAAATTGACAACCGCACGCCCGGCCGCGTGGTGGGTCAAATCTGGTTCGTCGGAAGGGAGGAGCCGGTGGTGTTGGATCTCGAGGGAAACCCGTGGCGCGATCTGGCCGGACATGTGCTGAAATTTTCCAACCCGGAGGCGAAGGCCGGCGACGGGTCCGAGCTTTCCGTCTATCAGAAAGGCTCTGTCGGGGACATCACGGCGTCGCGCAAGGTCAAGGTCCCGGAGTGCACGATGGACGAGCTGATGGAGTTTTACAAAGCCAAGCAACCGTTTCCGTGGCATTGGGGAAACTCGTTCTATCTGGAATGGTACAGCGACACGAACGGGCGCGTCGTCATCGAGGCGGCGCACTATCAGCTAGAGCTCGATGGCGAGCCGGCATGGACCATGAGTGCTGAGGACGAGACCGCCCAGCAGTTGGCCGCGGCAGGCGCGATGGCGAATTTCATGGCGCGAATGGGAGAACTCGCAGGAGGGGCGGAACACGATGACCTTGAGGACGATGACGAGCCGCGTTCACCCGAGGAAGCCTTGGCCGATGAAGAGGACGAAAAGATGCAACTGTTATTGGATCGTGTGACGGCTCGCCTTGAGCGTGGTGAGCTCGACCTGTGCGAATTCGATCGGGTTTATGCCGAGGAACGCGCGCGGTTGATGCGCGAGCGTGGCGAGAAAGACCCGGAACTCACTCCCGAGGAAGCCGAGGAGCGGCGGCAATGGATCGAGGAAATGAACGCCATCGCGGAAGAAGCCCTCGTCGATCTCGAAGCGGAAAAATGGAAGGGTGAACGACAGTTTGAAGATGAACACCATCCGCTCGTGGAGAAGTGCAGCGACCTGGCCGTCCAGCTTTACCATGATGTCCGGAACGCCGGCTGGGTGGGTGAGGCCGAACAGGCAGAGCATCCGCTGCGGGAGATTGTCAACGGGGTGACCACCGCTGGCGCGAAACTTGCCGGTGCACTCGGCATGTCATCGAGATACGACGAATGGCCGCCGGAGCGCTCCATCGCCGGCAACGTGATCGTCCGCCTCAAAAAGGCGCGGGGCTATCTCAGGGATGCCATCAGTGGGCTCGATTCCGCGGACGCTGAGGGTCTAGCAACTCCGGAATGGCGGCAGAACACACGTGTTGAAATCTCGGCGATTCTCGGGCAGACGCAGGAACTACTTCGCGAGGTGCGCGAGGTGCTGGAAGTTTCGGACGACGATGACGATCTCGGAATTTTCTAGCAGTCTTCACCGTGGTGATAGCAAAGGTGCCGTGACTGACGTAAGCAGCCGGAAACCATGAGATTCCTTCTTTTCCTCGGCCTATCGACCTTTTCTCTAACTGCTGAGGGGATTCCCGGATGGAAACTTGTTTGGTCCGACGAATTCGACAGGCCTGGTCAACCGGATCCGACGAAGTGGAGTTATGAAAAAGGTCTGATTCGCAACGCCGAAAAACAGTTTTACACCCAGAGCCGCCGCGAGAATTCGCGCATCGAAGATGGAAGGCTGATCATCGAAGCGCGCAAAGAGAAAATGGACGGCGGCGAATTCACCTCCGCCAGCCTGGTCACCAAAGGACATGCGCAATGGAGGTCCGGGCGTTTCGAGGTGAGGGCGAAACTTCCCGCCGCTCGAGGTACCTGGCCGGCGATCTGGATGTTGCCTGATGATATTGGCAAGGTCTCCTGGCCGAAATGTGGGGAAATCGACATCATGGAGCACGTCGGCCACGACCCGGGGATGATTCATGGGTCCCTGCACACGGAAGCGTTCAATCACACCAAAGGCACCCAGTTGTCCACGAAGACCCAGCTGCCGACGTTTTCATCCGATTTCCACACCTACACGATGACTTGGTCCGCCGACCGGATCGAGGTGGGGATTGATGGGAAAACCTACGGGACCTTCAACCGCAAGCCGGGCGCCGGGGTCGCGGAATGGCCGTTCGACAAACCGTTCTATCTGATTTTAAACCTCGCGATCGGTGGGGGCTGGGGCGGGACGAAGGGAATCGATGAGGCGGCATTCCCCCAACGGATGGAAGTGGATTTTGTCAGGGTTTACGAGAAGGCACCACATTGAGGAACGGCTTCTGCTAGATTCTGGACTAACAAAAAGCCGGGCAGGTTTCCCTGTCCGGCTTTCCATTAGGTGAATGAATCTGCGGCGACTGATGATCGCCGCTACGAATCAATCCTTGATGTCCAGTGCGGCGTATTCGCCATCCTTCCTTCGATAGACGATGGTCAGGCAGCCACGGCGGGCGCTCTTGTAAAGCACGAACGGGCGGTCTGAAAGTTCAAGCTGCATGATCGCATCTTCCTTATACATCGTGCGCACAGAGTAATTCTCCGGGTGGACGATGTAAGGCACTGGATCTTCGTCGGAATTTTCCGGGTGATCGAGCACCTCTTCCTTAAAGAAACGTTCCTCAAGATGACGGATCGATTCATTGCGATGTGGGCGGTGTTTTTTCATCAACCGCGTCTTGTGCTTGCGCATGCGGCGGGCGATTTTTTCGATGGTTTCATCGAGCGCGGCATACATGTCCTTGCCCTCGGTGTGGGCTTCGATGGTGATATGGTTCGCGCAGAAAAGAATAATTTCGGCAATGTGCCGGTTTTTTTGGACGTCCAGGATGGCTTTGGCCTCGATGATCCGCGGGTAATCAAGGTGGAGACCTTCGATTTTTTTATGCGCGTGATCCCTGAGGGCATCAGTCACTTGTTCGTGCCTCACGGTAACGGTGATCGGCAGATTGACGTTTGCAGTTTGCATGGTTCTTGTTGGTTGATTGTGGGTGGGTGGACGGCAGGTCTAACTGCCCTATCCGTCTTAAACCATGGACCAAAATTTCCGGGAGCGCCACGCTCATCTTCGGAAAAATTCACCATTTGCCGCTCTGGTGGGACTGAGTTTCCCGGCGGATTGGGAGGGTCTCCGGCGTGCCCTTTCCTATTTCGGCCGGGTGAGTTCCTCGAAGGAGGAGCCTTTGTTTTCCGGCTCCAGGTTTTCCGTGGTGGATGGAGCAGGCGGGGAGAGGAAAAGTTCCTTGAAGTTATCGGTAGGGTTGGTGGCAGAGCCGCCGATTTTCAGTGTGACCCAGCGGAACCCTTCTTTTTCGGGGCCGAAAAGAGTTTTCAGCCGGGCAGCCTTTGCCGTGTTGATCATGGCTTCCGCCACGCCGATCTGGAGGCTGCCAGTGAGGGCCTGTGTGGCATTCATTTCGATGTGCCCGCGCAATGCCATGCGGCCTTTGTTCTCAAAATCGAGATTCTCCACGCGGACGACGTTAGCCTCGCGCAAGATGCTGCCAGTGGCATCTTCGCCCTCGAATACCGGCCGCTGGAACCAGTCGTCTTCCAAGGTTTGCGACAGGGCGACGAGAAAAGGAAATCCAGTGACGACCATGTTGGAAGTGAGGGAACTGCGGAACGCTATTGCCAGCTTGGGCGACGGGGTGTCGCTTGGATAAAACGTGAGGTAGTTCGATTTCGTGGTGGGCAGCGAATCAATGCGACCGGCAAAAAGCTTGCCGAAGGCCGGACTGGTGAGGCCGCCCATCTGGAAGGATTCCAGTTGCAGGCTCAGGGTGGAAAGCCGCTCGGGGCTGTAGGGAAGCAGGGTGCCGGTGAATTCAAAAACGCCGCGGTTGTCAGTTTCATCCATCAAACGGAGGCCGACGACATCGATTTCCTTGCCGCGGAATTCCAGAAATGCGCGGTTCAGGCGCATTTTGGGCCAGCCGCTGATGACAAGGTCGCCCTGATTGAGGCTGAACTGGTTGCGGCCGTTGAGTGAGTTGGGCGAGAAAGATGCTTCGGCTTTGAGCAGGCTGATCGCCGGGGCGGCGGGGTCCCCCAGGGTGAGATTGAGCTTGGGGATCCGGTAGCGATTGAAATGGATCGGAAGGGCTTCCGCCGTCGCGGCCCCTGCCACCAGAGGCTCGCCGGGTTTTGGGATGTGCAACGCGAGCGTGCCTTCACCGACGATGATTTCCTCGCCGTTCATCGATTTTCCGAGAAAGCTGGACGGGAAAACATCCGCCCTCACCCCGCGGACGAACAGGTTGTCGAGCACGTTTCCTTGCGGCCACTTGAGTGTGAGGGTGTTGGCGTTGGCGCTTTTAGGATTCATCCGGAACATCTGGAGATCCACTTCCGCAGCGCCGGTGCTCTGGTAGATTTTTCGCACGAGACCTTCCCGGAACGGCGGGCTGTTCGCATAAATAACCGCCGAGCCGATCGCGAGAGCGGCGGCAATGAGCAGGATCATCGCCGCGGAAACCTGGAGGATGCGGGAGCGCCGGGAGCGGACGCGCTGTTCTTTGACAGGCTGCGAGCTACGGCGTTTCCGTTTGCGAACGCGGATGGCCTGAGTGCCATCGGCGCGGACCACCAGTTCACCTTCCTCGTCGGAATTTCCGGAAGAGGAGGTCTTCAACCGGTCCATCATTTCATCGATGGAATACTTTTCCGGGTCGCTAGGGGCGCCTGACATGAGTGCTGATGGAAAGAAAAAAGCGGATGGAATGGATCACTTGTTCCGGTAAGGACGACCGGTAGGATCCAACAACTCCACAGTGACAAAGAAAATGATGGCCGTGGAGACCGGTTGCCTCGCTTTCGATTGGAACAACCGGCCAATCACCGGAATGCTGCCGAAAACAGGGACGCTGTCCTCCACATCCTGCACTGACTCCGACATCAATCCACCGATGACGATGGTGGCGCCGTCGGCGATCCGGATGTTGGTCGAGACGCTTTGTTTGCTGAAAACCGGCATCAGGATTGCGTTTTCGGTCACTTGCACGGTTTGAGGGCTGCCGAGGGCGTCGGTCGCGGTCGAGTTGATCGGGCTGCCGTAGTTCACAAATCCATCGAAAGTGCTGAACGTCGGATTTACCGTCAGGTCGATGTATTGCTTGTTCGCATCGGCGACCGGAAGGACCTCGAGATTGACGCCCACGTCTTTTTTGTCGAACGCGGTAGGTGTGGCGGGAGTGACGGGAGTGATACTGCCGCCGGTGTCGCCGACCGAGTTGGGAAGTTCCGGGGGTTCGTATTCTGTCGGATAAATGAACTCACGCACGGCGAGTAGTGAGGATGCTTGGCCACTGCGGGTGGTGATCGACGGCCGGGACATCACGTCCACGCCTTTTTTCTGATCCAATCCGCGCATGACGACTTGCGCCTGGCCATCGGCAAAAAGTCCGGTCAGGGCGAGGATACCGGGGGCAACCGAGTCCTGCTGGGCCGAGCGGTTTGGGTTGTTGATGAGGTTGTCGATGCTGTTTTGATTAATCGCGTTGGATCCCGAGCGGTTGCCATTGGTCATCAGTCCGGTGGTGACCTGTCCGGTGGGATCGGCAGGTATGCCGTCCACCGAGCTGCCGTTGACGGGATTGATGAAATCCGCGCCGACTCTTCCCGGGGTGTTTCCAACGGTGCCGCCACTGCCGAATACCTTGCCTGCGGCATCAATTGCGAACGGATTGAGCAGCCAGTCAAAGCCAAGTTCTTCGAGGCGCGTCTGCTGGACGGATACCATGGTGACCTTCACAGAGACCATAACGGGCTCGGTCTGGGTGACGGTTTCGATGAGCTGCGCAATGTAGTCCTGGTTGAGCGGCGTGTTGATGATCCGCAGGATGCTGTTGGACGGATTGAAATTCGCATCTGCCCCTTCGGGGAAAGGCACCCCTTGTTTCATGAGGGCTTCTTTTGCGCCCATGCGTTGAGCAAGCAGGCCGACACCCTCTTTTTTTTCAGCAAATGGATCCGCCACCGCCGCACCGGCCCCGGCACCCTCGCCATTGGAAAGATTGCTGATGAAATCCGGAGGAACGCGGTAGGAACGGGAGACGAGTTCATCGGAAACGGAACCGACCGGCGTGATGATCACCGAAAAGTCGTCTGTCCGAAACGCCGTCCCGGTCATGTCGGTGATGTATTTCAGTACCTGCGATACCGGCACCTGGGTCAGCCGGAGATCGAATCGCATACCGCGGATCTTGGTGGCGACATCAGAATTCGGCGCACCGAGGTTGATGGTGAAGTTGACGCCTTTTCTGGCATCGTCGGATTCCAGCGTATCGTTCTCCCGTGTGCGCAAACGCAGGAAATCGATTGCTTCCTCTAGCGTGACCTGGTCCATCGCGATTTTTGGGATCACGATGCGGTCGATTTTCGCCCGGACCTGCACGGCGTCGGCCTCGAGCAAAGTAGCACCCGGGTCGGTGAGTTCAGGCGCGAGATCGATGGCTGGAACTTGAGTTTCCCATGCTGCGTCGACTTGTCCGAGCATCGTTGCGCGCGACTCATCATAGGCGGATTTGTAATATTCGCGCTTGCTGGAGACGACCTTCTCCATCCCGCGGCGGGCGGCGGTATTGGTGGGATCGATGACGAGGACCTTTTGATAAGTCGCATTCGCTTCGTCGTATTTCCCGAGATTGAATGCCCCCTCGGCCGTGTAGAGGAGCCTGCGAACTTCATCGACGTTCTTGGCATGCTCGGCAGTGAGAGCCGGGTTGGTGCGAATCGGATCGTCGAGTTGATTGCGGAAAGCGAGCGCATCCACGTTTTCCGGATCGACGCCGGGGCTCAGCACCTTGTCCACCACGGCCTTCGCGGCGGCGACGTCACCTTTTTTCGAGAGCACGCGCGCCTGTTCGACGGACGCCTGGGCGTAACGCTGAGTGGCTGCAGCGCGGAGTTCAGCGGAAACCGGGGCATTCGGGATTAAATCACGAGCACCGGCGTAAGCTTCCACGGCCTCGGTGTAGCGGGCACTTTGGTAGGCTTCATCGCCCCTCTGCAGAAGCTCCTGGGCCTCCATCAGGTTGGCGCTGCGGCGTGAGAGTTCGATCGCGGCTAGCCCGGGATCGTCCTGAATCTCGCCAGCCAGAAGAGGGGCGATCAGACAGGCTGTGGCCAACAGGGCGGCGCGGCCACGAAAAGGATGAATGGGTTTAAATGTCTCCATGCGGATGGTTGCCGCGATGTATAGGTGGCTCGGCCGGGGAGCGTAAGCGCAAAATCCGAAAAATTCATCTTTTCGAATGCCAGGGAAACTCAAGCTGCACCTCGATCTTCCGCCGTCGTGCAGGCTGCGGGCGGAGACTGCGGGGCAGGTGTTGTTCCAATAGCGAGCGGACTTTGGAGAAAAGTGGCAGCAAGGTGTTCATGAGACGAGTGTTCTCATGAACAAATTTTTGTCAAGCCGACGGTCGATTGAGGTTCAAAAAACTTCGGGCCTCCGCGGCATCCTGCTGGATCTGGGCGCGGAGGGCGTCGAGCGACGGAAATTTGATTTCCGGCCGAAGGTGCTTTTCGAACTCGATCTCCAGTTCCTGGCCGTAGAGGTCGTCGGAAAAATCGAACAAATGCACCTCAAGCGAGCGGCTGCTGCCATCCACGGTCGGGCGGAGGCCCAGATTGGCCACGGCACCGACGATCCGCCCACCTGAAAACCTTGTTTGCACCACCCACACGCCGTCTGGCGGGAGCTGGGCGTCGCCGGTGGCGATGTTGGCGGTGGGAAAGCCGATCGTTCGGCCAAGTTTTTTCCCTTCCACCACGATTCCGCTGATGGAGTAGGGGCGGCCGAGCATGCGGTGGGCATCGGCCAAATTGCCATCGCGGATCGCCTGGCGGATTCGGGTGCTGCTGATCCGGTCGCCATCGAGCATCACCGGCGGCACGGCTTCGAGACGGAATCCGCGGAGTTCCGCCTCGTGGGCCAAAAACGGCACGTCGCCGCTGCGGTTGTGGCCAAAGCGCCAATCCTCCCCGACGGCGATGGTGCGGACCGGTGCGGCGCAGAGCTTTCCGAGAAATTCGGACGCTTCCATTTGCGCGAACGCCATGTCGAAATGCAGCGGGACAAAGAGCTCCACGCCTAGCGCCCGCACGATTTCCGCCTTGTGATGGAGCGTGGCAAGCAGGGAGCTCGGTGCTTTTGCCGGGGCGGTCACGCGGATGGGATGGGGATCAAACGTGAGCAGTCCCGACATCCCGCCGTCTCGTTTGGCAGCCATCACGGCGCGTGAAATCACTTCCTGATGACCCGCATGCACTCCGTCAAAAACGCCCAGAGCGAGATGCAGGGGAACGCTGAGTTCCGGCAATTCTTCAAGACGATAGCGAGTCAGCACGGAGCTGAAATAGCGAGCCCTGAGCGGGGATTCAAGCCGTGATAGAGACGGGCACCAGCGGTGTCATCCTTTTGCACAATTGCAGGGCGACGCCCCACGGATCGCGCAGCATGACCAGATGGCCACCGTCAGGCACGTGGATTTCATCGACCCAGCTGGCACCCGCCGCGATCAGGCGCTCGCTGTCCGCCGCTGGCACTCCGGAAACGAAAGCGAGGTGGAAAAGCAGCGGATCCATCGCCGCGTAATCGGGGACTTGGTCCGGAGGATTGCAGTAAATCTCCAACACCGTGCGTCCTTCGTCATCCGCTAGAAAATGCGTCTGCGTTGGCACCGGGAGGTGGCGGGCGATCGTGAGGCCGAGATGCTCGCCATACCACGTGGCGACCGCGACGGGATCGGCGACGTTGAAAGCGATGTGCTCGATCCTCATGGCTTTTCGGACGGTTTGCCGCATCCGCAATCGTGGCCGCAGTGGGATTTTTTCTTCGGCCGGGCGAGGCGGACGAGGAAAATGGTGAGCGTGACGATCACGATGCCCGCGGCGGTGTAAGTCTGCCAGTCCATGATGTTAGAATCCGAGAAGTGTGCCGGTTTGGAAAACGACGAGCGAGGCCATATAGGCGAATCCCGTCATGAAAAGAAACTGCCCGACCGCCCATTTCCACGAGCCGGATTCGCGCGCGACCACCGCGCTGGTGGGCAGGCATTGCAGGGCGTAGATGAAAAACACGAGCAGTGAAATGAGTGATAGCGTGGTGAAAATCGGCCGCCCGTCCGGCCATTTGGACGCGGTGAGTTGGTCGCGCAGGACGTTGCGCGTTTCCTCCTCGCTGTCCGATTCATCGACTCGATAGAGAATCGCCATCGAGGAAACAAACACCTCGCGGGCGGCAAATGAGGTGAGGATCGCCGTGCCCATCCGGCCGTCGAAACCGAGTGGCTTCACGACCGGCTCGATCGTTTCCCCGATGCGGCCCATCGCGCTGTGGGCGAGTTGCTCCGCGGGATCTTCGCTGGTGGATTTCGGATAGGTGCTCAACGCCCAGAGCAGGATGGAAAGCCCCAGGATGATGGTTCCCGCCTTTTTGACAAACGCCCACGCACGGTCGACCACGTGGCGGAAAATGTAGTCCCACTGCGGTTTCCGATAGGGCGGCAGCTCTAACATGAAATGGCCGGGCGTGATGTCCTCGCCCAGTCTGCCGCGCAGGATGCGGGCGACGATGAAGGCAGTTAGTGTGCCGAGCGCGTAGATGGAAAACAACACCAGCGCCTGTTTCCACGTGCCTTCCTTTTCATGTAGCATCAACGGGATGACCAGGAAATAGACTGGTAGCCGCGCCGAGCAGCTCATCCAAGGTGCGACGAAAATCGTGACGATCCGTTCCTTCGCCGAGTCGATGGTGCGGGTGGCCATGATGCCCGGAATGGCGCAGGCGTAAGAGCTGAAAAGCGGCAGGAAGGATTTCCCGCTCAGCCCGGCCTTGGCCATCACGCCATCCATCAGATAGGCGGCGCGCGCCATGTAGCCGGAACTTTCCAACAGACCGATGAACAGGAATAACAGAATGATCTGCGGCAGGAACATGACCACGCCGCCGACTCCGCCGAGCACTCCATCGACAATGAGTGAGCGGAGGTCGCCGTCGGCCATCATCGATTGGATCCATTCGCCGAGAGCACCTTGGCCAGCTTCGATCCAGCTCATCGGGATTTGTGCGAAGGAAAAAATCGCCCAGAAGACCGTGAAAAAAATGACCGCCATCGAAATCCAGCCGTAAACCGGATGGAGCAGCACGGAGTCGATTCGATCGGAAAGTGTTTGCTGGTGAGCGTCCGGCCGGCGGGCCGCGAGTTCGCACAAGCGGGTGATGAAAGCCCGCCTGCCCGCTTCGGGATCAGCGGAACCCGTGACCCAAGTGGCTTCTGACGCAGGAGGGTGGGGGAATCGCAGCGCCTGCTTCAGCTCAACGATGCCCTTTTTTGCATTCGCCTGCGTCGGCACGACAGGCACATTGAGTTCCTCCGCGAGCTTCGCGGGATCGAGGCGGAGGCCGGCTTTTTCCGCGACATCCACCATGTTCAACGCAATCACGCAGGGCAGGCCGAGCTCGATGACCTGGAGCGTGAGCTGGAGGTGGCGTTCGAGGTTTGAGGCGTCCACCACGCAAATGACGACGTCGGGTTTTTTCTCGCCGGGAAGCTGCCCGGTGAGCGCATCCACGGCGACCTTTTCGTCCGGTGAATTCGCCCGCAGCGAGTAACAGCCGGGAAGGTCGAGCACCCTCAGCATGCGGCCGTGCGGGGTGAAGGTTTCGCCGGATTTCACCTCCACGGTGACGCCGGAATAGTTGCCGACACGCTGGTTCGCGCCGGTGAGCGCGTTGAAAAGAGTGGTTTTTCCGGCGTTCGGATTGCCGATCAAAGCGATCGTAGAGGGCGCGTCGGCAGAGGCAGACATGGGAAATTCAGACCACGGGGGAGACGAGCACTTGTTCTGCGAGTTCCTTGCTGATGGCCATGCGGGTGCCGCAGATCGAACAAATCATGTTCCTCCCGCTGGTGAGTTTGCGAAGCTGAAGTTCCTCGCAGAATCCGAGGTCGCGCAGACGGTCACAGCCGGGCCCGCTGAGCACGCGGATTTGCACATCACACCCGACCTTGACCTGATTGAGAGTCATGGCGCTGTCGATTTTCAAATCGGCTGCATGGGCGGCTGGCATCTGTGCGGAATCATCGCCAATTGAGATTCGCTTGCAACAGGAAAAATGGATTTCTTCACGCAGTTTTCGACCCTCGCAGCGTCAAAATCGCCAGCTCCGGCGGGCACGCAAAACGGACCCGCACGCCGACAGTGCCGACGCCGCGGGTGACAAAAATCCGCGAATCGCCCTTGGAATAGTCACCGTAGATGTATTTCCGGCCCATGCTGACTTTTCGCGGCGCGTAGCCGATGAGCGGCACCCGGCACTGGCCGCCATGGGTGTGGCCGGAAAGTTGCAGGCAAATGTCACGCTGGGCGGCCATCGTGTCGAAGTAGTCGGGTTCGTGGACGAGAGCGACGACCGGCATATCTGCGGAAATTCCCCGAAGCGTTTTTGCGGGGTCTGGTTTGCCCTTCCAGATGAAATCGGTGCCGGCGATGGCGAGTTTTCCCTGATCGACGGCGACCTTGCTGTGCTGGTTGATGAGGAAGGAAATTCCCGCTTTTTCAAACTGCCGCCGGATGACCGACCGACTTCCTGCCCAGCCGTCGTGATTTCCCATCACTGCGAAAATGCCATGGCGGGACTTCATTTTCTCCAGATGCTTCAACATCGGATCGATCACTTTTGGATTCCCACTGATGAAATCGCCAGTGAGCGCGATGATGTCCAGACGCTCGTCGTTCACCCTTGAAACGACCTTTTCCAACAGATCGTGATCGTCATCCGGGCGGAAATGAAAATCCGAAAGCAGGCCGATGCGCAAGCCGTCGAGCCCCACGGATTTCGGGCCACACGGAATATTCTGACGCGTGACCGAAAGCCGGGCAGGCTCGATGACAAACGCATCCACCAAACACCCGGCTGCACCGGCGGTGATCAGCTTCAAGGCGTTGCGACGCGAGAATCGCGGCGGTTTTTCGTCTGGCTGGGCGGACACCGGCGCAAGCTGGACGCGTTGTGTGAAACCCGGATGAAGATCCGGTGAAAATTCTCACTCAGCGCCCTTCGCGGATCCGCTCGGCGAGCATGGGCGGCAGTCCCGCGGCGATGATTTTTTCCTGGGTCTTCGCAATGTCATACTCCACCCGGCGGAAGACGACCATCTTGTGCTCCAGATCAAAAATTGCATAACACGCACGCCAGTCACCATCGCGCGGCTGGCCGACGGAACCGACGTTGATGAAATACTTCGCATTATCCTCGATCACCACGGACTCCGCGGGCACCTCGATGACACGGTCCGTTTTCATGTAAACCCGCGGTACGTGAGTGTGGCCGTGGAAACAAAGCTGAGTGAACTGATAGGAAAAGTTCGACATCGCATCGAAGCGGTTGGTCACGTAGTTCCAATGCGCCGGCTGGTCGAGCGTGCTGTGGACGACGGTGAAATCGGACACCTGGCGGACCATGCGCAGGCGGGTGAGCCATTGGCGCTGCTCGTCAGAAAGCTGCTGGCGCGTCCACTCCAGCGCGGCCGCGGCCACCGGATTCATGCTGTCGAGCGAATGGTTTCCTGAAGCGTCCTCGTCGTGGTTTCCCTTTACCGTCGGGCAGTCCATCGCGCGGACTTTTTCCAAACACGCCGCGGGATCCGCGTTATAGCCGACAACGTCGCCCATGCAGACAAAGTCAGTCACACCTTGATGTGAAGCGTCATCGAGTACGGCCTCGAGGGCTTCTAGATTGGCATGAATGTCACCGAAAAGAGCGATCCGCATGGAGTAGGCAGGGAAGGGGCAACGAAGTTCAACGCTGGAGCCGGTTCTGTCGAGACGAAACCTGAAGGTGAATCTTCGTCCGATGGCTGTGCGGCGTTTCCCTCAGCGGCTAGGGTTTTTCGCCGCGGGATCGTTGCCTTTGTAGTTGGGATCCAGCGCTTTCGGGATCGTCAAAGGCGCTTGACCGTTTGACAGGCCGAACCACTCGTCGGGTCCGGCAGGTGTCTGGAGCTGCTGGGTGAAAATGCTCTTGTCCGCGGGGACGGCGAGCGTTTTTTCAAGTGACTCGAGCGCGGCGGCGACTCCGAAAACCGGGAATCGTTCGCGTGTCCGCCGCCAGTGGTCGCACAGGGATTCGTAGGCTTTTTCGGTCGTGCCGAAAATTTCGATCGCCCGCTTGGCCATGTCCATCGAGGGGTTTTCGTGGGCCTCCAACACGAACAGCAGGACACTCATCGTCGGCGTCCGGTTCCGTTGGTCCGCATACAGCTTCCGTGCCATCGACAGCGCTTCGTTTTCCATGCCTTTCACGCGGGCAAGCGCGTAGAATTCCGCCCGCTGCACGTAAGGCAGCGCCTTGCCGGTCGCCGCGGATTTCCGATAGGCGGCCGCGCCGGCGGCGAACGTTTCATCCACATCGCGAAAGGCCGGGAATTTGTTCGAATCAGTGAGCATGAATCCAAGCGTGGCATGCAGGCTCCAATCGTCCGGATTGTTGCGGATGCCGCGCTCCAGGAAAGTGCGGCCCTTCAGGATCGACGCCCGCCACGCCTCACGTCGGCGCAGCGCCGGCATTTTCGAATCGTTCAGATAATACGATGCCGCGTTGTAGGCGAGGTGCCATGACCCGGTTTCCCAGTAGTAGCGAGTGCGCGGTGCGAGATCGACGATGGTGTCAAACGTGTCCGCCACGTCGTCCCAACGCTGTTCCTGGAAAAACGTAAATGCTCGCAGGTTGAGAAACGTCGCCACCAGGGTGCGGAGACCGCCGAGCGCCACTGCGGAGCTGGTCTGGCCGATCTTCTCGCGCGTCCCGATTTGGATCGGTTCCGGCGTCAGCCCTGCCTTGCGCAAGTCCTTGTCGAGCGCCGCCTCGAACGGCAGGCGCACCGCGCCGAAGCCGAGCACGGCGACTGCGAGAACAGTGCATTTTTGCCAGACTTTCACTTCGTTAGAATTCCTTTTCCGCAAAGATGAACCACGAGGCGAGCGTGAAAAACACGGCGTAAAACAACCCGATCAACGTCAGTTTCCCTAACATCAACAGCGGAAAGGCCTGTCCTTCGATCACCGCGTCGATCACGTTGAAGAGCTGGAAATCCGGCAGCACCAGTGACAACACCAGCGACGCCATGCGGGCGAAAACTCCCTGTCCCGCCTCGCCGGCCTGCAGGTAGGCATCACGCGCGTCTGCTTGGAAATGGCCGATGAAGTAGATCAGGAAACTGATGATCGTGGTGAACAGCGTGCTCGAGGAGAACGTCGAGATGAGCAACGCTAGCGACGCCATGATCGAAGCCCTTAGAAAGATGGCGAACACCGCCCCCTGCAACGACCAGTTAGGAGCATGAGCCATGGTTTCCGTTTTCAGCGAGGCGATCGCATCCGGCGGCCATCCCATCGACTGCGCCATTTCCATCTGTTGGTCCAGCACCATGCCGGTGCGGATGTGCAGCACCGCTGTCATCAGCCCGTCCATCAGGGCGAGCGAAACGAAGACCAACAACAGCACGCCTAACAATTTCCCCGCCAGATAGTCGAAGCGCGGCACCGGCTTCGCCAGAATCGTATAAAGCGTGCGGTCCTCCACATCCTTCGGCAGCAGCAGCGCGGTGGCCACGATGGACAGGACGACCGAAAACAAAGTCATCGTTCCCAGCGACCAGCTCTTGATGGAACGCAGCACGTTGATGCCGATGGATTCCGGTCCTTCGTGCTGCGGGAGATCGAAAAAATTGCTGGCAATCGCGATCACCGCGAATACGGCGAGAAAATAGAACACCTTCATCCGCACCAGTTGCGTGAAGGCATGCATGGCGATCACCGAAATGCGGCCGATGTGCGAGCCCTTCGGATTTCCTGCGGCGGTGCTCATTGTCCGTCTCCTTTCATGGTTTCGCGGAGGAAAAGTCGTTCCAAGGTGGTGCGCGGTTTGCCGGTGCGGACCAGCGATGCACCTGCCGAAGTGCTGACCAGCGAGGTGATCTGTGAGATGAGTTCGGGGCTGGCGTCTTTCAAAATGATTTCCGTTTGATCCTCAATGGCGATCAGGTCTTCAAGCCGACCCTCCTTCACCATTTTCCCACGGAAGATGATGCCGACGTGGTCGCACACCTCCTGAACCTGCTCTAACAAATGCGAGCAGAGGAACACCGTGATGCCGCGCTCGCGGAGTTTCAGGATCAGGTCGCGGATCTGGCGGGAACCGATGGGATCCACGCCCGCGGTTGGCTCGTCGAGGATCACCAGCCGTGGTTCCTGCACCAGTGCCTGCGCGAGGCCGATGCGCTGCAGCATGCCTTTCGAATAGCCGCCGATCCGCCGGTCGCGTGCTCCTTCAAGATCGACGAGCGCCAGCAGTTCGTTCACGCGGTCCTCCAGCGCCTTGCCGGTGATCCCGCAGAGTTTCCCGTAGAAACGCAGGGTTTCGCCGCCGCTCAGGTGTTTGTAGAAATAGGGATTCTCTGGCAGGAATCCCACATCGTTGCGGGAGTCCACCTTGAGTGAGTCTTTTCCGAAAATCGCGCAGGTCCCCGACGTCGGAGCCACCAGGCCCAGCAGCGCCTTCATCGTGGTGGATTTGCCCGAGCCATTCGGCCCGATCAATCCGTAAACCTCGCCCGGCATGATGCGGATGGAAACATCATCCACCGCACGCAGCATTTGCCGCCGGAAGGACGTCTTGAAGTCCTTCACCAGATTCCGGATTTCAACAGCAGGGGTTTTATCAGCCATCAGCGGAAGGATTCTGAAATAGCCCCGGCGCTCTGGCAACGGACAAATTTTCCAATTTTGGAGTCTTGAACTCCCGGCTGCGATGCCTCACGAATCGTCCACTATCCAAAAACCATGAAACGCATTTTCCTCCTCCTGTCCGTTGCGCTCGCAGCCCTTTCTCTAACGAGCTGTTTGCAGAACGAAACCACCATCCGCCTCAACAAGGACGGCAGCGGCACTCTGGTCGAAGAGACCACGGTGGGTCCCCAGATGGCGGCGATGATGGAGCAAATGGCCGCCTTCGGTGGCGGAGGTGGCGATGCCAAAAAAGATCCAATGGCCGACATGTTTTCCGAGGAAAAAGCCAAAGCCCGCGCCGCGCAGTTAGGCGAGGGCGTCACGCTTGAGAAAAGTGAAGCGATCGAGAAAAACGGCAACAAGGGCAGCCGCGCCACCTATCGCTTTGCCGACATCAACAAGCTCAAGATCTCCACCTCAGACGGCATGAAGGACCTTTCGCCGATGGGTGCGATGGGCGGTGAACCGCCGGTCTCCAAGGCTTCGAAACCGGTCGATTTCAAATACGCTGACGGCAAGCTCACCATCGTCATGCCGGAGCCGGAAAAACCCGGGGCGCCCCCCGCGCCCGAGGCCGATGCGGAAAAGAAGGAAGAGCCCGGCGAACAGGACCTCGCCATGATGAAGCAGATGATGGGTGACATGAAGGTCAGTCTGAAACTCATCATCGAGCCCGGCATCGCCGAGACGAACGCCACCTTCCGCGATGGCAAGACCATCACCCTGATGGAAATGGAAATGGGCAAGCTTTTCGAAAATCCCGAAGCCATGAAACAGTTCGGCAAGGTCGATAAACAAGACCCTGAAGCCGCCATGGAACTCATGAAATCCATCCCCGGCATCAAGTTCGAGACCAAGCGGGAAATCTCCGTCAAGCTTGACTGAGCCAACCAGGCGAATGCCTAACAAGGAGTGGTGGATCGGAGCCCACCCCTCCTTGAAGCCGAACTCATTCCTCCGTTGTCGATTCAACCGTTTCCTGAACGCCTGATCGAATCAACTCAGCTAACAACTCGTCCAGATTCACTCCGGCGATCGCAGTGAACTTGTCACTCATCGCGTAAGGCAGAATCACCGTGTCGCCGTGCAGCAGCGAACCGCAGCTGTAGACCACGTTCGGCACGTAGCCCTCGCGCTCCACCCCTTCCGGACAAATCAACGGCTCTTTCAGGCGGCCGATGACTTTTGTGGGATCATCGAGGTCGAGCAGCACCGCGCCGATGCAGTATTTCCTCATCGGGCCGACGCCGTGGGTGATCACCAGCCAGCCGGCCTTGGTTTCTATCGGAGAACCACAATTTCCGACTTTCACCGATTCCCAAACCTCCGCCGGGCGCATCAGGATCACGGGATCGCTCCAGTAGTGGGGATTGTCGGAGAACATGATGAACAGGTTCTCGTCATCCTGGCGGGAAAGCATCACGTAGCGGCCGTCGATGCGCCGCGGGAAGAGCGCCATGCCCTTGTTCTGCACCGCGCCGCCATTGAGTGTTAGGACTCGGAAGTGCAGGAAATCCTGGGTCTCGATGAACTGTGGCAGGATCGCCTTTCCATTATACGCCGTGTAGGTCGCATAATACATGATCGTGCCGTCGTCCTCCGTGAAGCGTACGAAGCGCGCGTCCTCGATGCCGTTGCTTTCGTTGGCGGAGATCGGGAAAATGATCCGCTCGCTGATGTTGAGCTTCGAGGAAAAGCGCACCTCGTAGTTGGAATCCGCCAGCCATTGGATGCACTCGAGCGTGCGAATCTGCTCGTGAGTGCCGGGTTGGCTGTCATGGCGCACGGTTCCCACGCTTTTGTTCAGGTCTTCCCGCGAGAACTCCTTGCCGAGTGGGGCCATCACGGCGTTCGCCAGATCGTTGTCGAAGCCCATCTCGTGAAACTTCAGGATGAAGCTCTTTTTCCGATAGGTCGGGTTCGGCACCACCTGCGGCATCGCGACATATCGGGATACCGGATCAAGGCTAACGGAACCGTCCGGCGTGATTTCCCCCGAACGAAACTCGATGGACGAAATGTGTCCCTCACCCGTGGCACGCAGGCTCATGATGAACCGCAGCCCGCCCTCCGGCACGCCGCGCTGGTCCGGATGCGGCACGATCGATGGATTGAACAATGCCGCGGACTCCAGCGAATACTCGCCCGAAAACAACGCACCTATCAGAAGCTCGCGCGACAAGGTCAGCGGCCGCTGGGTGGAAATCAGCGACTGCACTTTCGCATACTGTTCCATCAACAGCGCCTCGATGTCATAGTGGCGGGATTCGAAATCCTTGTGTACTTCCACCAACTCCGCCTCCACCCCTTCTTCGCTCAGCGCCAGCGCACGCTCGAGAATGGCATTGAGGCGGTCCGGATTGGCAGGAATAAACTGGCGGATGACAACGCGGGAACTGTCCGGCGTCAGCATGATCTCGTGGCGTTTAATGGGAATTTTGCTCATGATGGGAAGTCCGGTGAATGTGGCAGCGGGTGGGCGGCGTGGGTCATTTCTGCCAGGGAAATCTGAAACGCCAGCGAGGACTCCGCCCCCTGGTTGGCATTGACTCGGTCCGGGTGCAGGCCGTCGCCGCAGCCACCGGTGGAGGAATCATATAGCGGCTTGCCGAGATCGTTTCTCCCGAGAAACCACTCGAACGCCCGCTTCGCTTCGCTGGTCCATGACGCATCGCCGGTCACCCGGAAGGCGTCGAGACAGGCGGAAACCATTGCCTGGGCTTCCACCGGCTGCTGGTCGAAGTCTGCCCGCGCGCCTTCCTTGATGTAGAATCCGTCACT
This sequence comes from Akkermansiaceae bacterium, assembly GCA_031412525.1. Taxonomy (GTDB): domain Bacteria; phylum Verrucomicrobiota; class Verrucomicrobiia; order Verrucomicrobiales; family Akkermansiaceae; genus Luteolibacter. The sequence continues at coordinate 62,467 of JANODE010000169.1, forward strand.
CCCGATCGGCCGGAAGTGACCGGCCTGCGTCCTCTGGATGGACGCCAGCCAGCGCAGTGATTTCAGACCTGCATCGAGCACGGCATCGTCCTTCATCGAATTTCCTGATAGAATCAACGCCTGCGAAAGCCGCGCGTTGTCATACGTCGCGGAGGTCTCAAACCACGGCCAGTCGTCGGTCGCGCAGCGGTCCCACAAGTCCATCAGCTTGGCGACGAGCACCTCGCGTGCTGCCAGCACCTTGGATTTTGTCGGATAGGCCCGCAGGTATTCATGGATTCCCAACAACGTGAACGCCCACGCCCGCGGCGAGGTGAAGGCATCCACCGCAGGAAGGCCGAGCTCAAACAGATAGATGGAAAGCCGCTGGTGGCCGTCGTTGGTGGAGCGCCCGGTTCCCACGCCCAGTGCCCAGAGCGCGCGCGCGTGGCTGTCCTCGCTGCCTGCCTCTTCCAGCCACTGGCGGCCGTGGCTCATGAAATTCCGGAAACGTCCGGTGTCATGATTCAGCGCCGCTGTCAGCAGCGCGAGGTAGGTGGTGGCCAGATGGTCCAGCAGGCTGGGTTCTTCCAACAGATTGCACAGGATGAATGCACGCGCATTGTCGTCCGTGCAATAGCCTTCGTGGTAATTCGGCACGTTGAAAGTGGCATGCTGGAAGATCCCCGTGCCATCGCTCATCCGCACGATGTGGTCGAGCCGCAGCGGGGGAAGGTTGTAGGGACGGTTGCCGAGTTTCCATCCTCCCGCGGAGCCTTGCTGCGACGCCTTGCGCCCGGCGCGCGCCTGTTGGAAAGATTTCAGATAGAGCTGCGCCACTGCCGGCCAGATCATTTCGCGTCCGACTTGATAGGCACCGGCACGGGTGCGTTCCAGCAGCGCCGGATCATCCAGATAGGCGCAGACGCCGTCCGCAATGGCCTGCGGATCTCGGAAGGGGACCAGGATGCCGCGGCCTTCTGCTAACAATTCGCCGGCATGCCAGTAAGGCGTGGAAACCACCGCTTTTCCCGCACCGAAAACGTAGGCAAGCGTGCCCGAGGTGATCTGGGCCTCGTTCAGATAGGGCGTCAGATAGATGTCCGTGGCGCCGATGAATTCGGTCAAGTCCTCCAGCGAAACAAAGCGGTTGTAGAAAATCACATGATCCTTCACGCCGCGTTCTTCCGCCAGACGTTCCAGTCCGAGTCGATACGTTTCACCCTCCCGTGCCACCAGATGCGGGTGCGTCGCACCTAAAACCAGATAGACCACCTCGGGATGGCGCTTGACGATTTCCGGCAGCGCCTCGATCGCATGCTCGATGCCCTTGCCCGGTCCTAACAAACCGAACGTCAGCAGGACCTTCCGCCCGTCGAGCCCGAAGCGGAACTTGAACGATTCCGACTCGGCAAACGGAATGTCCGGAATGCCATGCGGGATGACATCGATCTTTTCCACCGGCACGCCGTAAGTTTCCAACAGGATTTCCCGGCCCTTCTGCGCCATCACCACCATGCGGTCGCTGCGCAGGATGAGCTCCTCCATCACTTTCCGCTGCGCGGGATTCGGCTGTTGGAGCACCGTGTGAAGCGTCGTCACCACCGGCATCCGCACTTCCTTGAGCAGCGCCAGCAAGTGGCTTCCCGCCGTGCCGCCGTAGATGCCGAATTCATGCTGCACGCACAGGATCTCGGTGTTGTTGAAATTCAGGAAATCCGCCGCCCGCCGATAGGAATCGAGGTCCTTTTCCAGCAGCTCGAACCGCACTCGCGGCGCATACTTGTAACCTTCCGCGCGATCATTCACCGCTCCGGCAAAACATTCCGCATCCGGGATCTCGCCCGCCACCGCTTCACAAATATCGTGGGTGAACGTCGCTATTCCGCAGCGCCGCGGCTCGAATCCGCCCAGAAAAGCGATCCGGGCCGGCCATTGGACCGCTTTCAAGCGTGTCCTCCCGTGATGAGCGAAACCGTCATCCCTCACAAGACCCCCCTGAGCACGAAGTGCAACTTAAACTTTCCTCACCCGTGTTGCCACACGTCAGCGCCCGTCGCTCGCAGGGAACCCGCGGAGGTAGCCTGACGCATCCCCGGAGGGGAATCAGCCATCTCCCTCAGTCGACGCGAGATGTCCGGAGCTCCTCGTTAGGTCTCCCGACCTACCGGCCGCATGACCGGACCTGCGCCGTGCATCCCCCGAGACCGCCGCTGGAACGGCGGAGATGCGGCGGGGATCTCCGGACATTGCGGCGGCATCTCAGGGCATCGCCGGGGGAACTCCGGAGATGCGTGGAACATCTCCATAGATGGAAATTCTCCTTCCCGAGACCTGCCCGGAATCTAAAGAGACCGAAATTTTATCAAATTTGATCAAATTTCGGTCTTTTCAGAGGAACTTCGTGATTTTGCCACAGACGTGGCACGGATTTGAAGCCGTACCTAGCCCCATGGCTCACGGAACAGGTGGCGGAGTGGGTGTGCCGGGAGTCTCCGATTTGCCGGATCTTTCGAAATACTTCCCTAACGTATCCACCCACACCTTGATGCCCGGTTTGTCCGAAAGCGCCTCGTCAGCAAGACGATACACCTTCAGCGACCAATCCGCTCCGTCTGCCTCGCAGAGGATGCGGGTATCGCGGATCTCTTTGAGGAACTGTTCCACCACTCCCTCCAGCAGAAGAAGATTGCGCGCGGAGCGGACGTCCTTGCGCTGTTCCTCGATCTTGTAGGTGCCGGGCAGAATGTCCGGATTCGCCTCTGCACAGGCCAGGCCGTGGTCCGGCAGGCCGCGCCGCTGGAGGCCGATCTTGAATAGACCCTTCGCCTCTTGCGGAGGCAGCGCCACCAGCAGCTCCGCCAGTCCCGCACGGGCTTCGGCGAACTTGGTTTTTGTTTGCGTCAGCAGCGCGTCCGTCACGTCGATAGATATTCTTTGAGCCATGTCTGTTATTGTTTTGATATTGTCGGTTCGATGGATGGAGATCCCGGGAATGCCTGCCGGATAGGTAATTATACGGGATGCGGTCTCGGAATCGGGTCAATTAGATGCAATCCGCATGCCACAGTTTAATAGATTGAATTTTTCTAACGTTGCTATCTCTATCATTGTAAAATTCCACCCGGAGTAGGATCGTGTGACGGAATTGTAAGGAGGCTGAGACGTAAAAAATAACAATATTTCCGCATATTTTGCTGAATGTGAGACCCATTCCTTGTGTTTCCGGGCTTTCGGCAAACTGAGCGCCGATTTTGTCTGTTGACCATTACGAAAGTTTTCTGACAGGTTGTCAACCATCTCCAAAACATCAATGTTAGATATATTTCTGATAGCTTATCATGGACTGGCTACCTCGCATCCCAGGCTCAGTCACATTTCAAAACTTCCGTTCAAAATTGAGCGGTCTACAGATTTTCCATCCCGATCCCATCCATTACCTTTTAAATCATGAAAGCCCCAAGCCGCGTTACCATTCTAGCCGGAAGCATCCTGTTGGCCCTAGCCGGGTATCAACTTTATCGTGGAAAAAGCTCCGATTCCGGTGTTGGAAAATCCGATGAGGAAAATTCCGGGAACGTGAGAACGGCTTCTGCCGGACAATCCGCCGGAGACTTCGCCACTCAGAACAAGGAACCGGGAGGGGCAAGCCCGGATGATTCCAAGCATGCCGGAAAGAACACCCCTTCGGATCTCACAAAGACCAAAGTTTCCACCCGCTCTTCATCATCCTTTGCCGCCGGGCGAAATGCGGGTGGCAGGAAAGTGACGATTGACCCGATGGCTTCGTGGAAGGATGTCCCGGCCTGGCCAGAAGGCCCGCGCCTTTTTGCCGAGGTTGAGACATCGGGAAAGCGCTACGTGAATCTCCGCCCTAACGACATGGGACTGCTTCCGGCACTGAACGTTGAGGCGAACGAACCGATGAAAATCACCCTCTCGCTCCCGGAGTCAGATCCTGGAGCTTCGATCTATCTGGAAATTCCCAACGGGGGAGCATTCACGGACACTTCGGACCCCGGAAAAGTCCTCAAAGTGGCGGCAAATCGAACCGTTTCCTTTGATTTTATCGCGGACGAGACCCGTGGGAACTGCACGGTTCATATCAGGCAGGCGGGTCACACACGCACCCTTCCTCTCTGGATTGGTGAGCCGGAAGCCCTCGCGCAAGGCGAGGATCAGTGATTTTCCCTCAACTTCTTTTGCACCTCTCAAATTAGACTGACTTCAACCATGAAAAAGTTATCCCAAACCTGCGCCCTCATCGCATTGTTCTCGCTGCCTTTCGCAAAGGTAAGCGGTCAGACCTATCCACCTGGAACGAACTCATGCGGCGTCCCGAATAATCCCACCACCGAAAGTGATCCGCCTTGCACAACGGACAGCTCAAATGATTCAGACTCATCCAGTGGCGGAGATTCTTCTGGCAGCAGCAATGGCGGTGGTGGTGGTGGCGGCTCACCCGCACCGCAGTATCCCACAGGACCTAAGGTGGACTCACCCGCTACAGGCGGGGTAATTCACAATCTGGATGTGCCACAGGCGGTTGCACAGCCGAACAGCGGTGGCGCAAGACTGAGGACGCGGGATGTCCGCCTGCCGAACTCCACCAGCGATCTGCCCTTGTCCCTCACCCGCTACTATCAAAGCCGTGATGTCACGCCCAATGCCGATCTCATGGGACACGGCCGCACATGGACGCACACCTATTCATGGCGGATGTGGGCATCCGGCACCGGTGGCAGCAGCCGCAGCATCGTCTTCCCTCAGGGAACGGTCCTTGATTTCGCACCTTACCCCGGGACCATTGATTTCGAGGGGCAGACATCCGTGAAGTACATCCCTCAGGCAGGCCGTGGCGAGCGCCTGTATCAGGTGGGGAATTTCTACCATCTGCTGATTCCAGGGGGTGTCCGTTACAGTTTTGAACGCGTCACGGATACCGATGGAACCGTCCGCTACGTGCCTCGCTCGGAACGCGACTCGAAAGGAAATTTCCACAACTACATCACAGACGCGCAAAGCCGCATTACCCGCGTGGATGACGCCGCTGGAAACTGGATTAAGATGACCTATTCGCAAATCCAGATCAACCGCAAGGTAAACGTCCCGATCCACACGATATCCGCGGCACCGGTGGTAGGATGGAATGAGGTCACCGTCACCACCACCCAGCCATTCCGCTGGCTGCAGGGGATTTCCGCACCGGGCAACTGGTTCCGGATGGCCGAAATCGAGTTTTACAAGCCCGTGACGGGAGGCGGAACTACAAAACTCTCCGGTACGGTCTATGGCACTGGCCCCGCGTCGTACGGTAGTAGCACTTATGACAAGGCTTTCGACAATAAGACCAATACCGAATTTGCCTTCGCGCGGCCTAGTGGCGGGGTTGCCGGCATCGACCTTGGCAGCGGGAATGCCTCGAATCTTGCCAAAATCCGCTACTTCATCAGTAGCTGGAGTTCCGGATACCTGAGCAGTTACATCGGCCACCAGTTTGTAGGATGTGTGGAGAGCCCTGAAATCATCACCGTTCTTACAGGGGTGACGACCTCCTCCAGTCAGAAGGTAAATTACCTTTACGACACGCACACGGATACCTCGATCGATCAGGACCATCTGGTTCTGAGCGGTATCGACTACTTTACTGACCAAAATGGCGACGGAACCGACGATGATGCCGACGACGCCACCATCACTTGGGTGACGGCCCAGCAAGGGGCGAGCCCCAGCGCCCTGCGGGTCCGCGAGCCGCGTAGCAGCACCTCCACTCCCGACCTCTCATTCAATTATTTTCCCGTCAATCTCTCGGTCAAAGGCCAGCCCTACCTGATTCAGGACGGCGCTTCAGGCAGCACCATCTTCAGTTCGGAACCGAAGAACACCCACAAGTTCGTAGCGGCGGACGGTGGAAACCACACCATTGTCAATACCGGCTCCTATGCGTATCTGCCAAGTTCCACCACCGACGCGGCGGGAAAGGTGACAAACTACACGTGGAGTTCCGCGAACTTCCTCGCCTCCAAAACCACGCCCGCAGGCACCACCACCTACACGTGGAACTACATGGGCCAGCCCCTCACCGCCACCACCCCGGATGGTCTCACCGAGACCTCCACCTATGATGTGCAAGGGCGCCTCCTGACCAAATCCTATTCCGCGACCGGCCAGGTCACCCGTAAAACCACCTACACAAGAGATGGCGTGGGCCGCGTGACCAGGATCACCTACCCGGATGCATCTTACGAGCAGTTCACCTATAACGGCGTGGGACTGGTCACCCTCATTCGTGAGAAAAACGGTTCTTACACCACCTTCACCTATGATTCCACCGGCCTGAGGACTTCCGTCACGCGGGGGCTGGCCACCGCCAATTCCACGAGCGGGGGCGAGACTTCCACTTTCGTCTGGTTTGCGGCAGGGGACCCATCCGGATCTCCCGCCCGCACCCTGAAATCAGAAACCGATCCGCGCGGCCGCACTACCAGCTACACCTATGATTTTGCGGGCCGGGTGACCAATACCACCTACGCCGATGCCTCGGTCCGTTCCCTGGCTTATGACGGCTATGGAAACAAGATCGTTGAGTCGGACGGATTTGCCGTGCAATATTGGACTTATGACAATTTCCGCCGCGTGCTCACCCACACGGACGGGATGAACGGAGTCACTTCCTATGATTACGGGCTGAACGGTTCCGCATGCTCCTGCTACGGGGCCGGGGCACCCACGCTGATCACGACTCCCGCAGGCCGCAAGACGCGCCGCTATTACGATCTCAAGAGCCGGCTGATTCAGGAGACGCGGGGATTTGCCACGGCGGACGCCGCCACCACCACCTACGTGCGGGACGTGCTCGGGCGTGTGGTCACCACCATTGATCCCGATGGATATACCACCACCGCCACCTACGACTCCATGGGAAAGACTCTGTCCACCACCGTGGATTCCGCCGGTCTGAACCTCACCACCAGCCATGTTTACAATCCTTTTGGAAACCAGACCAGCATGACCCTGCCGGGCGGGCGCACCGCCTCGATGACGTATGACAGCATGGATCGCATGCTCACCCTCACGGACCCGTTGGGAACGGTCATGGTCCGGATCTATGACCTTGGAGGACGCCGCACGTCAGAGACCCGCGCCTCCGGATCGGCACTGGCCCGCACCACCAGCTACGCTTACAACCTGTTCGACCGGGTGGTCACCATCACCCATCCGGACAGCACCACCGCCAGCCGGACCTATCAACCCGGCGGAGATCTGGCGAGCATGACCGATGAACTGGGGCACACCACATCGATCAGTGAGTCTCTGGCCACTTGGTCAGATTCCGTCGGCACTTCATGGAGCACGTTTGTCACCACCACCACCGACGCCACCGGCCAAGCCTCTTCCAGTCACTCCCGGCCGCTCGCTCAAAAAGGCGGCACGGTGAAGACCGTCAGCGCGGCCGGCCGCATCACGGAATCCTATTACGATGGCAATGGAAACATGGTCCAAAAACGCGATGGTCTGGTCACGTCAGGCTCCGGTCTGGCAGCGGACCTCACCCTCACCGCCCTGTCCTATGATGCCGATAGCCTCCTGGCGTCCACCACGGTGGATCCCTCCGGGCTGAATCAAACCACTGTATTCACCCGAGATTCGCGCGGGAACGTCGCCACCAGGACGGACCCTCTGGGCTGCGTCACCATCAGCACCTGGGACAAACGCGGGAATCTGATCAAAACCAAACTGCCTGACAATCGCGAGGATCTGGCCAGCTATGACGCGCTGGGCCGCAAGACCAGCGCTACCGATCCCAAGAATCAAACCATTGCCTACACCTATTGGAACGATAGTGGAAGCGAGGCCACTCTCACCGATTCCAAGAACCAGACCACGACCTGGACATACAATCTCCGCGGCCAGCTCCTCACCAAGACTTACCCGAACGGAGACGATCATGCCTACAGCTACGATGCCATGGGGCGCATGGCCACCCACATCACTCCGAAAAACGAGATCTGCACCTACAGCTATGATCTGCGCGACCGCCCGATCCTCTCCGATTGGAACTCCACCACTCCAGATACAGCCAGAGCCTACTGGGCGGACGGGCTGCTAAAATCCATCGACAACGGCGTATCCAGAAGCGACTATGCCTACAACGCCCGCCACGATTTGACTTCGGAAACACAAACCCTCACCGGTCGTCCCGCCCGCACCGTCAGCTACAGCTACGATGCGGATGGGCTGCGCGGAGGCACCACCTATCCCAGTGCCAAGACCGTGGCCCTGGCATGGACGTCGCGCTTTCAGCTCCAGTCCGTCTCCACCGACGGCCCGCCACCGTTGGCCATCTACACCTATGACAAGGCTGGCAGAAACACCGCCGTCGCCCACGAGAATGGCATCGTTGAAAGCAAAAGCTACAACGCGGCGGGAGAGCTGATCTCAAACTTCCACCTCCTCGGCTCCACTGCCGTTGACGGACACACCTACACTCTGGATGCTACCGGTCGCCGGACCGCGGAAACCTTCTCCGACGGCACCACCCCGGCCCGAACCTACGGCTACGATGCAGCCAGCCAAGTCACCAGCGCGGACTACGGCAGCTCCCTCACCGATGTCTACGCCTATGATGCCATGGGCAACCGCACCACCGCCAGCGTCGCCAGCCTCGGCGGCACCACTGCTAATTATACCAGCAACAACGCCAACCAATACACCACCATCACCGGCCTGACCCCCATCAGCCACGATGCGAACGGCAACCTGCTCCAACAAAACAACGTCACCTACACTTGGGACAGCGAAAACCGCCTGCTCAGCGTCACTCCGAACACGCCGGCTCTCGGTGCCAAATCCCTCGTCCACACTTACGACGGCCATCACCGCCGTGTAACCCGCACTATCCGCGAGTGGAGCGCCAGCGGTTGGCAGAATACCGAGACCATGCAATTTGTTTACGACGGTTGGAACGTGGTGGAGGAATATGCCCTCAACCCCGTAAACAGCGTGCTCGCCCGCACCCTCACGTGGGGTCAAGATTCGGGTGGCGGCAAATCCCTGCAAGCCGCAGGCGGAGTGGGCGGTCTGCTACTCGCTGAAGAAATCAGCGGGACGGCAACGACAGCCTATCACTACCATTACGATGGCAATGGCAACGTGACACAGATCAGTGACCTATCTGGATCAACTGTCGCAAGCTATCGCTACGATGTCTTTGGCAACACCCTTATATCCACCGGCACTTACTCCTCCCAAAACCGCTACCGCTTCAGCACCAAGCCTTTGGACGGTGAGGTGACCAATGCACCGCTCTACTATTACGGATATCGTTATTATGACCCTCTGACTGGCAGATGGCCATCCAGGGATCCGAT
>JANODE010000170.1:0-8661 GCA_031412525.1 Akkermansiaceae bacterium
CACCGCTTCGTTCGCCTGGAACGTCGGCGGCACCTACACGGTGAAACTAACGGTTTCCGACATGAAGGGGCAGAGTACTGTCGTCACGAAAACGGTCACCGTCAGTGACCCGATCACAACTTGGACCGCACGGGCTAACACTTCCAACGGATCGTTTAAGGCCTTGGCCGCCAGTCCGAGCAAAGTGATCGCCGCGGGCGTCGGTAGTTCCAAAGGTCCCGTCGCCACATCCATCGATGGAATTACTTGGACCTCTACGGAACTTGGGCTCAACCAACACGCCTATGACGCAGTGTGGGATGGCAACAAGTTCCTGCTGGCAGGCGTTGATGCAGATTTCAGCCCTCCCGCTCCAACTCTGGTAGGCTGCGTTTTTACATCACCCACGGCCAACGCAGGTTCCTGGACACGTCGGATATTCTCAGGTCCACCGCTGAAGGGAATCGCGCATAGTAACGGCGTTACCATTGCCGTCGGAGACAGTGGCACCATCCGCCGCTCTGCGGATGGCATCAACTGGCCGGCGGTAGCGTCCGGAACCACCAAAAATCTTGAAGGTGTGGCGTATGGCGGAGGGAGGTGGGTCGTCCTCGGATTCAATGGAGGAAATGGCAGTAGCGTGGTGCTTACGTCGCCAGACGGCATTACTTGGACGGATTACACCAGCGGCGCAGGCACAGTGGGGGGCGAAGATCTCAGGCATATCGTGTGGGCGCAGGATCGGTTTTTAGCCAGCGGGTGGTATGGAAAACTCCGGTACTCGCTCAATCAGGGCGTCAGCTTCCAACCTATTCGAACCAGCAGGGATAACACGCCCGGATTGGCCCTGGGAAATGGCCTGTGGTTTGCCGCTGGAATCAATCAGGATGCATCCAATACCGACATCGACCTCATCTCCACCGACGGCGTCGACTGGACTTCACTCTCCACACCCAGCGTCGATGACAGGAACGCCGCGATCTTTTTCAACAACACTTTCATCACTGCCGGTAACAATCAAAGCATCCGCCAGAGCGCACCAATCATTCCTACCCGGATCGGATTTACCACTTGGCGCGAGGCGTTCTATCCGGACCGGGGCAATCTATCCGGCCCTAACGAGGATGGCGACGGCGACAGCCTGAGCAATCTTCTGGAATACGCACTCGGCAGCTCGCCTGTTAGCGCCAGTGGTCTCGACGGCGTCGCCGTGTTGCCCCAAGCCTCGCTGTTTTCTGCTTCCCCATTATTGAGCGACCGCGTCGCCATGCAATTCAGCCTGCCAGAACCCGCGCCTGCCGATATGATTTATGTCGTTGAGGCATCCTCCATGCTGGACAATTCGTGGACCCCACTTGCCAGCAAAACCGGCAGCGGTTCATGGACCTGGACCGGCGGCGGCACATCGCGAATCCTCCTCGGCACCGCCGCGGGTGGAAAGGTCCCGGTGACCGTTGGTGACACCCAAGCCGCCAGTATTGCACCCACGCGTTTTCTACGCCTGCGGACCATGGTGAATCAGTGATCAAAATTGTTGCTGGGTCTCGCAGCAGCGAAGCCATCTCATGACACGTTGCTGCGAGACGCAGCAACCACGCTGCCATCCCTTCCATCTGCTTTTCCCACGGAAACTGAAGCCTTGCCGCGCCCTTCGATTTTGGCGAATTTCCCGCCGGTGAAATTTCTCTTCCTCCTCATCGCCTTGGTGTGCCCGTTGAAAGCCGAATTGCTGGCCCATTTTCATACCACCCGCGGCGATGTGACCGTCGTCCTCCACCACGACAAAACCCCGCAGACGGTGGCCAATTTCATTGCTCTCGCGCAAGGAACCCGTCCTTGGCTTGATCCCCGCACAGGCTCGATCCGCATGACTCCCTACTATGATGGCACGAAGTTCCATCGCATGAACAACAATGCCATCTATCAATTCGCTCAAGGCGGATCGCGCATCGGCGATGGCTCGGACGGCCCCGGATACACGTTCAAGGACGAGTTCCATCCATCGCTCACCCACGTGCCTTATGTGCTGTCGATGGGCAACCGCGGCCCGAATTCCAACGGCAGTGGCTTCTTTCTAACCGGCAGCATCGCAACGCCCAACTACGACGGCAGCTACACGGTTTTCGGAAACGTCATAGAGCCCGCCAGCCGGACGGTAGTTGACGAAATCATCGCGGCCGGACCCGACGGCACCACCGTGAACCACATCACCTTTTCGCGCACGGACCCGGCGGCCGTGGCCTTCAATGAGCAGGCGCAGAATCTTCCAACCGTCGCTCAGGCAAAAGGAAATCTATCAGTCACTGCGGGTGTCGCTGCGACTTGGACACTCGCTGAAACACAGAACGCCGGCGATGTTTTCCGTGCGTTTCGTTCCACCACGCTGGAGGCCACAAGCTGGCAGGAACTCATCGGCGCCTATCGCCACAACGGATTCGCCCGGTTGGGTCTCGCGTCGTCCATCCCGCCGGTGAACCTGGATGACGCGACCGCTTCCAAGGCATTTTACAACCTCACCTACGTCCGTCACCCCGGGTCTGTCACCCCATCCACCCTGTCGAACCGAGTCATCGCCATGGGGTTCGGATCGGAGACCCTCGTTTATGCGTTCGACAGCGAGGGCGATCGAGGCACTGCCACTTTAATCTCAGGTCCCCAGACATCCAGCAGCTTCCCGTTCATCATTTTCGAAAAGGCATCAGAAGGACATGCCTTCTCCTTTTTCGTGAAAAACAGCACCACCCAGATTCCGGAGCTTCTTCTTTGCAGAATCGGATGCGATGCAGCCTCTAACCTTCTGATTGCCGGTCGACATTTCACCTACGTGGGCACTTCCCAGCCGGACCTTTCCATCACACTCGACCCTCTTGGCGGCGGCTATTGTGAAATGACCCGCTGATTCCCGGCCACCATCACTCGTCACTTCCCAGCCCGCGGATTTGGGATTACTCATTTGCCGTGCTCCGATCGCTGCGTTTGTTGGATTTCCGCTGTTTCAAGTCGCTGGACCTCGTCGTTCCTTCGGAGGGAGCCATTTTGATTGGCAATAACGCACAGGGGAAAACTTCCGTGCTCGAAGCTATCTGCGTGCTCGTCCGCCTTCACTCGCCGCGGACCCATCGCATGATGACGCTCGCCAGCATCGGCGGCAAAGGTTTCGGCATCGCCGGCGATCCCTGGGAAACCAAGCGCCGCGTCCGTTATTCCCGCGAGGGTCTGGTCCTCAAGGTGGACGGCGAACCACGCACCAGCCAGAATGCCTACCTTGAAGACGGCGGCCTCGTCGTCTGGATGGGCAACGAGGACCTCGAGCTCATTCGCGGCCCCGGCGAAGGACGACGGCGCTATCTGGATTTCCTCGGCGCACAGATTGATCCCGGCTACCGCCGCTCCTGGTCACGCTACCGCCGCGCCCTGAAGGCGAAGAATCTGTTATTGAAGGAAGGCCGCCCACGCGATGCAGAAATCCTGTCTTACGAGGAAATCATGGTCGAGCACGGCACGGTTCTGATGGAAACTCGCGCTCAACTCGTGGCCGAGCTCACCCCGCTTGCCGCGGCCGCCCAACAAACCGTTAGTGGCAAGGACGAACCCCTCACCCTCCGCTACCTCCCCGCCAGCGGCCCTGATCTCCGCGAATCCATGCTCCAGGCGCGCGAACGCGAAACCCGCATGCGCCAGGCCGTCGTTGGCCCGCACCGCGACGACCTCGACCTCCGACTCCACGGCATGCCCGCCGTCGATTTTGCCAGCGAGGGTCAACAACGAACGCTCGCCCTCGCTCTCAAACTCGCCCAGGGAAAACTCCTTGAACAACGCACTGGCCGGCTGCCGATCTATCTGATGGATGACATCTTTGGTGAACTCGATCCCACCCGCCGCAACGCGCTCATGAGCCACCTTCCGCCACAGGCACAGAAATGGATCACCACCACGCACCTCGGCTGGCTCCAGGAGACTCCCGAGCTGGAATCCATTGCCCGCTTCACAGTGAAGAATGGAAGTGTTAGCGCTTGAAGCGGGCATCACGGCCGCCGGCCGATACGATAGAAGTGCCTGATTTCCGGCAGGCGTTCAGCATCGTGAAACTCAACGAAGCCCGGAGCGGAGACCAGCCTTTCATCGAGATATCTCCAATGGACGAGATCACTGGAGCGTTCGAGAACATACACACCGGCATCTGCTGCGGCCATGCGGACGGTGAAATCACCCGGAGTGCCTGCCAACGAGGCCGTGCCCATTTCCCCGACCGGCTGCGGAGTCACTGTTAGTGCCGCAGCTGCCGGGATATCAGGCTTGACGGAAACCAAGGCCGGCGATGCCAGCACAAAATTGGAAACTCCTGTCACCCGGACGTTGTCGAGCATCAGGTCGATGGCGTTGGTGGAAGCGGACAAGTCACGGAAGGTCAGGGTGGAAACGGAACTATCAGCCACGAAGGTGAAGCTCTGCGCCAGCCAGCGATTGCGGCCGTCGCCGGTGCCGGTGAGGGTGATCGACTGTGAAAGCAGGCCGCCCGTGCCGGTGACACTCACCCTCATCGTCTGGGTGCTCGTGTTGTAAGCGAGGACTCCGAGGTCAAAGGCGAGCGTGTAGGATCTTCCGGGGATGGTGGCGATGGGCTGCGAGAGCACGGCATCGGGCGTCCGGTTGCCGGGATTGAACGAGGCCAGTTTCGAACCCTCGGTGGCGGCATAGGGCGCGCCGGACTGGATGAACTGATTTCCACTGGTGACCCAACCGGTGAAATTCGCTTCAAAGCCACCGTTGAACAGAAGCTGGATGGACGGTGGGCTCACCTCCACATCCACCGTGGCGATATTCGAATCCAATCCACCGTCATTCGCCCGGTAGGTGAACGAATCCCGTCCTGTAAAACCGTCGTTAGGAGTGTAGGTGAAACCACCGTTAGAATTCAGGCTCACGACGCCGTTGGCCGGCAGGGTGTTGATCGACACCGTGAGCGGGCTGGAGTCTGCATCGGAATCGTTGGAAATGACGCCCGGCGCGGGAACCACGAGTGGCGTGTTGCGGATGGTGAAGTAGCTGTCGTCCAGCGCAACCGGCGCGGTGTTAGGAACCACCGTGCCTTCGCTGACGCGGACGTGGTCGAGCAGCAGGTCGATGCTCCGGGTCACTGGAGAGCGATCGTTAAACACGAGGGTGCTCGTCGGGCTGTTTGCGATAAAGGTGAAACTCCGGGGAAACCAGCGGATGGACCCTCCGCTTGTTCCGGTGAGTCCGATCGTCCTGCTGAGCAAAGTGCCGGTGCCGCTGACCACCACCTGCAGCTCCTGAGGCGAGGCCTGATAGGAAAGCACTCCAACCGAGAAATCAAGCGCGTAGGAGCGCCCGGGAGTGGTGGCGAAAGTTTGGGAGAGGCTACCGTTCGGAGTGCTGTTAGTCGGATTGAACGCCACCAGCCGGATACCATCAACCGCAGCATAAGGTGCGGACTCCGCAAGCAGCTGGTTGCCGGTAAAGGCCCATCCCACGTAGCCTTGTTCGAAGCTGCCATTCACCAAGGTGCTTGCCACGAGCGAGACGGCAGCCACGTCACTCGTGACCGCGCCGTTGGCGTTGGAAACCACGACGTCGTAGTTTCCCGCATCGTCGGACCGCATGTTGGAAATCGTGTAGTTGGAATCCGTGGCTCCCTGAATGTCGGCGCCTCCCAGTCGCCACTGATAGGCGAGAGTTCCCGTGCCTTCGGCAGTCACGCTGAGTGTGGTGGTCTCACCGACGGCGACTGCACGGGCCGTCGGCTGTTTAATGATGACCGGCGGACCATCGGCATACACTGCGGTGAGGGTGAGGTTTCCATCCATCAGGAAGCTGACCACGGGATCGTTTGATAGATCAGCTCCATTCCTCAGCCATTTTTGAAAGCGGAATCCATTGTTGGCAGAAGCGGCGGTGAGGCTGACGGTGGTGCCTTCCAGGTAGCGGCGGGTGAAATTCGAGACCCCGTTTGCCATCGCATCGTTGTCGGGAGGACTCACCGTAATCCTGGCACCGGCCCCGGGGCTGGAAGCGATGGTTAGAGTTCGGGAGACCAACGGGGTGAGCCTGACGTGGTCGAGTGTGAGATCGATGGATACGGTGGCTGGCGAGAGATCCCGGAAGACGAGGGTCGTGGCGCTGCTGTCAGCCTGAAACCGAAGTGATTGGCTCTCCCAACGCACGAGGATGCCTGGAGACCGGATCGTGAAGGACTGTGAGAAACGATTCGTGTTGCCGGTGAGTTCCACACCGAGCCTCTGTTGGGAACCGTTGTAGGCAAGGACGCCCATGTCAAAATCCAGTTGATAGATCTCCCCCGGCAAAGTCGGAAAGGTTTGCGAGAGCACCCCGTTCGCCGCCCGGTTGATGTCATTGAACGACACCAGCCGGGTGCCGTCGGTCGCCTGATAGGGAGGAGTCGATTGAATGGATTGGTTTCCGCTAAACGTCCATCCCTCGTAACCTGCCTCGAAACTTCCATTCACCAGCCCGGGCGACGCCAAGGTGACTTCAAAATCCACCGGTAGTGAGGGATTCCCCGCTGCGTCCCGTGCCACCAGCGTGACTGAAGTCGTCCCTGCGGAAATGGCGGTGCCAGCAGGAGGAGTCTGAGTGACAAGAGCGACTCCCACCAGATCGCTGGTTAGAAGTTGCGAGGTGTAGTCCTGCAGAGTGGCGTTCGTCAGCGCCAACGGGTTGAAACCATCTGCGGGCGGCGAGGCAAGCGGCGGAATGGTGTCCACCACGGTCACGTTGAAACTGGATTGGCTGGAATTGCCCGCCGCGTCGGTGGCGGTGATCGTCACCGGCGTGGTGCCAACCGAAAAGACAGTGCCGCTGTCTTGCGAATAGGTGATGGATGCCGGTGCCTGACCTGAGTTATCCGTGGCGGCAGCTGCCTCGAAATTCACCACTGCGCCTCCCGGGCCAGTCGCCTCGATGGGGCCGACATTGGAGTGAATTTCGATGATCGGTGGGGTTACATCGGCGACGGCGATTGTATGGTTGGCCACCAAGCTTGGCGCGCCGTCCTTGTCCGTGGCGGACACCGTGACCGTGTAGTTTCCCGGATTCGAGAATGCATGGGTGAGCGAGAGCGGCGAAGTGTCTGGAACTGATGGAAGCCCGCTGCCATCGCCATAATTGACCGACCACGTAAAATCGGCGGCCTGATCGAGGCTGCCCGGATCGGTCGCAGTGAAGGAAAACGCAACCGGAGTGT
The DNA here is from genome assembly GCA_031412525.1 of Akkermansiaceae bacterium. Lineage (GTDB taxonomy): Bacteria > Verrucomicrobiota > Verrucomicrobiia > Verrucomicrobiales > Akkermansiaceae > Luteolibacter. The sequence continues at coordinate 7,205 of JANODE010000170.1, forward strand.
CCTCATCGGCAGCGGAAGGCGCGGTGATGACCGTCACCGGCGGCGAATTACTGACTGCTAGAGTGAAATCCGTGCCAACGGCGCTGCCCGAGTCATCCGTCGCAGTAATCATGACGACGAGCGTGCCCGGCCCATCGGTGGCGGTTCCTGTCCAACTCCATGTTCCTGAGACGTTGTTTGCGACAACCGTCCCGGTGGAGGCAGTCAGCGTGACGGTGGCATTTCCGTCCGGATCGGAAAAGGTGCCGGTGCGGTTGAGAAGCGCACCCTCCGCGACCGCTGACGTTTCCATTCCAGGTGGACGGATCTCCGCGCTGGCAAGGATTCCGCCATCGCCATAACCGCCCGCAACGAGCACGCTGCCATCTCCTAACACAATCGCAGTGTGATTGAAACGAGCAATATTCAGGCTCGCGGCCGCAGTCCATGCGCTTCTGTTCGACTGATAGATTTCGGAACTGGCGAGAGATCCATCGAATGCATTTCCTCCCGTAACGAGCACGCTGCCATCGGGCAACAAAACTCCCGTCTGGCCATAGCGGGCGTCGGTCAAACCGTCGGTGGCCGACCATTGGCCGGTGCCGGGGTCAAAGAGTTCCGTACTATTCAGATAGAAATTCTCCCCATACCCGCCGGCAACGAGCACCTTGCCATTAGCCAGCAGGCTGGCGGAATGGATATAACGCGCTTCCAACAAACCACCGGTTCCCGACCATCGGCCGGTTTCGGGATTGTAAAGTTCAGCACTCCCGAGATAGCCGCTGTCAGACCCACCGACAGCGAGCACCTTGCCGCCCGGCAGCAAGGTCGTGGTGTGAACGAAGCGTGGCGTGGCGAGCCCGCCGGTCGCCGTCCACAATCCGGTGCTGGGATCGTAGATCTCCGCGCTGCCGAGGTAATCTCCGACCAGATAATTAAATCCTGCGGTGGCGAGCACCTTGCCGTTTTCGAGGAGAGTGGCCGTGTGATGATAGCGAGCGGTGGTGAGATTGCCGGTGCCCGTCCAGAGCCCGGTAGCCGGATCGTAGAGTTCCGAACTGCTCAGTGGACTGCTAGTGCCGTGTCCACCGGTGACCAGAACCTTGCCGTTCTCCAGCAGGGTCGCTGTATGATGGTATCTGGCATCCGCAAGGCGGCCGGTGGCGGTCCATCGGCCTGTTGAGGGATCATAAAGCTCCGCGCTGTCGAGAGCATCGTTCTCGCCAAAGCCCCCGGTGACCAGGACTTTACCGCCGGGCAGCAAGGTCGCTGTGTGATTGTTCCGCGCGGTGACGAGGCTGCCGGTTTTCGAAAACTCAGCGCCGTCCACGGCCACGACCGGGGGCGTGCTGATGCTGGCCATGGCGGACGGGATGGTCGCCAGCATGAGCAGCAGCTGCACAATCCGGCGGAAGGGCATGGTTTGCATGGAATCAAATGGGGGGCTCTGGGGGGAGGTCCAGCGTGGGGAATAGATC
>JANODE010000171.1:0-81536 GCA_031412525.1 Akkermansiaceae bacterium
TGGATTGATGATCCGTCGCCGCTGCGCTTTCGGTCGCAGCAATTTGCCGTGCAGGGATGAAGCGCCGGGACAAGTGGTTGATGCGTCCCGCCGCACCGTCACATTGCGGCGAGACGCCGCAACCACCGTTTCAGGAGGCCCGCCTTGAGACACGGGATGCAGATTGAAAAATCCAAGGACCCGCTTCATGCACGGGGGAGGATCCCATGCACTGCCCAGCGGCAAAAGGAAGCCCCGGCAGCGGCTGATGCCGGGGCTTCCAGGATGCGGGCGATCAGACAGCGCGGGCAGTTACGGGAGAACTCCACGGGCTTTGGCCGGCGGAGCCGGTGGCGGCGATGCGGAACCAGTAACGGCTGTCGGGAACAAGACCGGTGACGGTGGCGCTGCTGTCGCCTCGGACAATCCATAGGCTGCGGACGTTCTGGAGGCCGACCTCTTCGATGCCTGCGAGCTTCTGGTGAGTTAACCGCAGCAGATGGGAATGAGGCGGCCTCGTTGGACGGATCTGCCGGTCCGTTTCTGGGTGGTGAGGAAATCCTATCAGTTCGTATTCGATCCGGATAGCGAACCACTTCCGATCATCCGCATTTTGCATGCGTTCAGGAAGGTTCCGAAGCTGCTTGAGGAATCGTGTGCGGGCGGACTTTTCGCATTGCCTCAAGGGCGGAGTGGTTGACGCTGCGGCGCGATGTTGAAGCCGAAGTTGACATGTGATGCGTTGAAAGGGCGGGTGGCGTTCCGGCAGGCATTGGCACATTGGTTTTCGAAAAACGGCAGGGACTATCCATGGCGGCGGACGCAGGATGCGTATGCGGTGTTGATTTCCGAAGTGATGCTCCAGCAGACGCAGATCGCGACGGTGCTGGGGAGGGGATTCTACACGAGGTTTTTGGAGACGTTTCCAGATGTGGAATCGCTGGCAACGGCGGAGGACGAGCCGCTGCTGAAGGCGTGGGAAGGGCTGGGCTATTATCGGCGTGTTAGAATGTTGCGGGAAACGGCGCGCGCGGTGATCGCAGAGCATGGTGGGAAATTTCCGATAGAGCACGGGTCGTTGATGAAGCTCCCCGGAGTGGGCCGCTACACGGCGGGAGCGGTGAGGGCATTCGCATTCGACCTCCCGGCGGCGGTGGTGGATGGAAACGTCGCTCGGGTGCTCTCGCGGGTGATGGATTTTTCCGGGCTGGTGGATGACACGGCGGGGCAGAAACAAATGTGGGAATGGGCGGAAGCGCTGGCCGATCCTGATAGACCGCGGGTTTTCAACTCGGCGCTGATGGAACTGGGGCAGACCATCTGCCGACCGGGCGTGCCGGATTGCCTGAGCTGCCCGGTGGCGAAGTTCTGCAAGACGCGCGCGCCGGAAACACTGCCGGTGAAAAAGAAAAAAACCGCAGTCACTGCCATCGACGAACACGCCTTGTGGATGAGGGATGGAAAAGGGAGACTTCTGCTTCATCGCGAAGCTGGAAAACGCCGCGAAGGATTGTGGAAACTTCCGACCCGAGACGCAGCGGATATTTCAACCCTGCCGATGCTGGACGAGAGCCAATACACGATCACGCGCTATCGGGTGACGCTGCGGGTCCACGATGTCGCAGGAGTGAAAACGCGGTTCCGCCCAGGTGAGGATGAATTCTGGCAGGAGGCGGACGAGGTGATGGCCTTGGCAATGCCGTCGCCGTTCCGCCGGGTGATCGGGAGATTGTTGGTCGAAACGTGAAATCAAGTGTGACGAATGTGACTAGCTGTGCTTTGCTCGTGGCGAATGGAAGTATTTTTAAGGATAACGGCGTTGTTGCTGATCGCCTGCAGTTGCCAATCCTGCGCGGTGCCCCCTCCTCCTGAGAAGATTCCCGCCACCAGGGCGACGCGCCAGATGGTCGCGCAACGGGTGAGTGCGGTGGTGGTGACAGACCGCCGGGATCTCGACCGCTGGGTGAACCGGAATTTCGTGACCTCGCACGCGCCTGAGGATGCCGATGGCGGTTCGGCGGCGCCGATCACGGGCGACGGTTATTTTCTAACGGCGGATCACGTCTTGTCGCGAATGGCCGGGCGCAATGTTTTCCTGATTTATGGTCAAGGCGGGCGTTTGGCCCCGGCGAGGGCGCGTGTGGTTTGGCGGTCCGAGTCTTCGGATTTGGCATTGCTGCACATTCCCGTGAGAACGCCTCAGTATTACCGATGGACGCCGCCGGACCGCTGGCTGTCGGCGGGGACCCACATTGTCCATGGCGGGATTTCGACGGGTTTCAAGTCTGGTGGTGGCGAACTCAGCAGCTCGCTGGCTCCGGAGGGGCCGTTCACGGGGACGCGCAAATTCAAGATGGATTTACCGCTACAACCGGGCGACAGCGGCGGCCCGGTAGTCGATGCGAACGGTGGCTTGATCGGCATCAATTCCGCGGTTGAATTTCTGGTGCCGATGGAGACCGCGTTTTTTGTGGACTCCGAGGGCAACCGGCCGAACGTACGCAAGCTTGAAGCGATCATTCAAAATGACCGTGCCCGCAGGGGCAATCGAAGTTTCCAGTAGGAAAAATGCCGTGGCGATGATCAGAAACATGCTGGCGGGGGTGAGCGCGTGCTTTCTAACGATTTCATGTGGGGTCGTGGAATCGCCGCTGATTCCAGGAAGCCAGGCCGCCGCGGCAAGGGATCAGATCATGTTGGTGAGACGGGAGCCACCATCTTTCGGCTACACCCGGTTGATGACACAAGTCGGCAATCATCCGGACATCGGTGTATTCATGGGCAGGAACGGCACACCCGATTTTCTGGCGGAGACGGGTAGCCGGCAGCACCAGTATTTCATCCTGTATTACCTCAGTAGCCGCCGTGCCTATGCCTGCCGGACGCGCTCGGGAAACGGCCGCGATGTGGAATTCGCCGGGCCCTATCCGATCACGAAAGGGGAGTATAAACTGCTCAACGGCTTCCGCACCAATGCGGAGCGGAGACGCAAAGGTCCGTGATCCGAGAAAAGTTTTTCTAAGGAACCACCTGCCCGGCCGTTTCTTGAGAGCCTATGATTAAAAAGACCTCTCTCGTCCTGTTGTCCGGAGCCACTCCTTTGTTCGCCCAGAATTTCCTCGACCCTCTGGTCGTGACTGCATCCCGCACGGAACAGGCGGGAAGCGCGGCTCCCTACACGACCTCCTCGCTGGACGCCGAATACATCAGTGAAAACACCCGCCGCACGCTGCCGGAAACGCTGCAATACACGCCAGGTGTGCTGGTTCAGAAAACCACATATGGCCATGGCTCGCCATTTATCCGCGGCTTCACCGGACGCCAGAATCTTCTGCTGATGGACGGCATCCGGGTGAACAATTCCACCTATCGCGGCGGCCCGGTGCAGTATTGGACCACGATCGATCCGCTTTCGCTCGACCGCGTCGAGCTGATCAAGAGCCAGGGCTCCGTGCTTTACGGCTCGGACGCGGCTGGCGGGACGTTGAATGCTTTCGGGAAATCCTCCCGCTTCCGCAGCGAGGCGGCGGACCAGGTTTATGTCGGGGGATTGGCGTCCTACGAATACCGGACGAATGGCAACGGCAGCCACATCGGGCGGATCGAAGCGGAAACCGGCGTGGGCGGAAAATTCGGCGTTCTCCTCGGAGTTTCGGCAAAGGATTACGGTGACATCGAGTCGAATGAAATCGGCCTCATGAGAAACACTGGCTACCCCGAACAGGACGTGGACGTGCGCTTCGACTGGGCCGTTACCCAGGACTCCACGATCACTCTGGCCCATTATTATGTGAAACAGGACGACATTTCCCGTTGGCACCGCACGCTGGAAAATCCCGGCTGGACGGACGGCAGCCACGTTGCTGCGCCGGGTCTGTGGACGGCCAACATCTACGATCAGGAGCGCACGATGACCTATCTCCGCTACGCCGGGGAAAATTCCCAAGCCAACGCGCCCATCAAGCGATGGAGCGCCACGCTTTCCTATCAAACGTCCGACGATTCTGAATTCCAGAACCGCTCCCCGGACAAGCCGCTGTCGGATTCCAGCGTCCTCCGCGGGTCCGATATCGATGTCCGGACGATGGGATTCGACCTGCTCCTTGAATCACCGGTCGGCCCCGGCTCGCTCGTTTACGGCCTCGATTTCTATCATGACGCTGTCGATTCCTCGGGATACCGGTCGGACGCACTTGGCGGTCCGCGTTCCGAGAGCCTGCCGATCGCAGATGATTCGGAATACGACCGGTTCGGTGCTTACGCCCAGTATGCCTGGAAACCCATCGAGCAGTTTGAAATCACCGGCGGGGTCCGCTACACCTACGCAGATGCCACCCTTGGCCGGTTCACTGACGCCTCTGGCACCCCGCAAACCGACGAATCCGAACATTGGGACGCCACCGTCGGCTCCCTCCGCGGGATTTACACGCTCAACGATTGCTGGAGCATTTACGGCGGCGTTTCCCAAGCCTTCCGGGCACCCAACCTCGATGACCTCAGCGGAAACCTCACGGCGAAATCGGGATCTACCGCACTCGGATCCACCGATCTCGACCCCGAGAAATTCGTGACTTACGAAATCGGCACCCGTCGCAACACGGAAAACACCTCGCTCAATTTCGCCGTTTTCTACACCGATGTGGAAGACCAGATCGTTTCCACTTTCACCGATTCCACCCTTGCCACCGCGATTGCTGCCAACGCAGCGGAGGGCTACATCTACGGCGTCGAACTCGAGGGAGCGTGGCGTTTCCATCCGCGATGGACGCTCACCGGATTCGCCGCCTGGCAGGAAGGACGGACCGAGAGTGAAACCTTCGTCGGCAGCGGTGAAACCACTGACAAGTTCAACTCACGTCTCCTTCCGCTCACCGGCTCAATCGCGCTCCGCTGGACTTCTGTTTCGGAAAAATACTGGGTGGAAGGCAGAATCCTCGCCGCCTCCAGCGAAAGCCGCGTGGACCCCGCGGACCAGGCTGCCGACAACCAGCGCATCCCCACCGGCGGCACTCCCGGCTACGGTGTGGTCTCGCTGCACGCCGGATGGCAGGTCAACGACTACCTCGCGCTGAACTGCGGCATCGAAAACCTCACCGACGAGGACTACCGGAACCACGGCTCTGGTCAGAACGAAGCCGGCCTGAATGCCATCCTCGGCGCGAAGGTGCGGTGGTAAAAGATCGCTGAAGTTCCTTCTTGCGTCCGTATTTCGCAGGAGTAGTTTGCAAACAGTCTCTTTGGCTCGCGCTGTGGAGACTACATAATAACCGGGGCGTTTTGCCCCAATCATAAGAATACATAACATCAATAAACCTATGAAAATGCATACCAAAATGCGCGGTGGTTTCACCCTGGTGGAACTGCTTGTCGTCATCGTCATCATCGCTGCTCTGGCAGGTCTCACCGCTCCCATGGTAATCCGTCAGCGCAAAAAGGCCGACCAAACCGAAGCTGTCAGCAACGCCCGCCAAGTGGGACTTGCCATGTTTGAGTTTGAGACGGATTACGGTAGTTTCCCCGACCCATCGGTTGGTGAAACGATCAACACAAACGTGGGTGGCACACTGGTGGCTCCTACAACCATCACCACCTCGAATGACGCCTTCACCCAGTTGATCGCTGCGGGAATCGCCACTTCGGAGCAGATCTTCTACTGCAAAACACTTTATTCGACCCAAAAGCCGGATAACGTTTACTCAACAAAAGAAGAGTGCTTGAAAAAAGGTGACGTTGGATTCGGATACATGATGCAAACCGGGAACAAAGCGCTTTCCTCAGCCGGCAACTCCAGCCGTGTCCTGATCGTCGCCCCGCTGAAGTATTCCGGATCGTTCACTACCGGGCAGTTCGACAAGGATGCCTACGACTCCAAAGCAGTGGCGCTGAAAATTGACAACAGCGTGACTTCACTTCCAATCAACAAGAACGGTGAAGCAGTCTTGGGCGGAACCAAGAAACTCTTCGACGAAGGCGATGACACGGTCTGGGGCAGCGGTGTGAAGCCAACCTTGGTCAACCCGCTTCCGAAATAAGTTCGGGAACGGATCACTGAATCATTCACAGCCGGGAGGCCATTCGTGGCCTCCCGGTTTTTTTGTTGCCCGGATCGGATTCGTGCGCGACAGACCCGCCGATATCGTTTTTCACCACCCCCACCCATGACCGAGCCAGAAACCAAACCATCGCGGGCGTTTTTGCCCTATCCCGTTTCCACCCTCAGTCCGCCGATCATCCCGAACGACCTCACGTCCTTCAAATCCCGGGGGATTTCAGAAGTCGAACGTGAGCTCCAGCAGAAGCTCCAGGAAATCCGCGAGGTCTATCTTCAGACGATCGACCACTTCAATTGGAACAAGCTCGTCTATGAAGCCGACATCCAGTTCGAGCCCATCGTCGGCCAGACCTACCATCTTTACGAAATGCGCGGCCGCCGCCTGCTTTCGATGATCTCTCCCCACGAGTGGTCGCAGAAACACCTCGCCACCGTCCGCCTTAACGTGGACCGCCAGTGGAAAGTCGTTGAAACCGGCCCGAATGTGGACTCACGCGATCTTTTCGGCAGCGAGCCCGGTTAGACCGTAACAATCTTTGTCGTTGCTGCGAGACGCATCAGCCACTCGCTCACGGACCTGTAACCGTGACGGGTGTCACAGGGCCGTTGAACCATTTGCCGCCGAGTTTGGTCCGCAGTCGCAATGCCCAGCGGCTGTTTTTCACCAGTGGAGCCCCTGCGCTGCTTGAGCTGAAAACAAATTGATTCGCGGTGGGCGGAAGCGCGTTGGATTTTTTCTGCTCCAGCCACTCGCAGCCGATGGTGGAAATGTCGTCAATGAAAATGCCGGTCGGCGATTTCGGTGACGCCTCGTGGGTGTAAATCGCTCCGCCAGTCGTGTAATAGCGGAAGCGGATGCGGATGGGGGTGATGCTTTTTGGCAGGGAAAGACTCGCCTGAGTCACGTTGTAACTCATCGCCGTGTTGGTGAGTCCGCGGATCGGTTGACCGAGTGACTTCCAGGTGACCCCGTCGTTAGAAGACGTTTCCACCACGAGATAGCTGGTGGTCGTCATGAAGCCGCGGCGGTAGGAAAACTTGATCTTTGCCTTGGAGTTCGGGACAATATCGCGGTCGATTTCGAATGATTGGTCAGGCACGCCGCGGGCGATCAGGTCATACGACGTCGGGAATGTGAGGTGGAATGCCTTGAATCCGGAAACGGTCCCAAAGCCAGCAAATGACGAGGTGGTCACCATCAGGTCGTAATTGCTGCCCGTGTCGTCGATGATCTGCGGCCTAGTGGATTTTTCCGCATTTTCCTTCCACGGAGCTGGGTTCCGCTTGTAGGCCGTCACCTGGATGGATTCGGCAGCCGCTGGTGGATTCAGGGAGTAGGTCGTTGCCTTGCTTGCAGCGAGTTTCGTCGGCCCGACGATGAGAAGGCTGGTGGTGAGTCGGTCCGGGTTGATCAGTGTCACCGAGTATTCATGGGATGTAGGGATGTCCTCGCCGGCGATTCCCGTCACGCGGATTTTATAGGTGGTGTCGGAGTAGATGGAGCGGGTGGCGGCATCGCCACTGACCTGCCAGACAATGGCAGGGTCGCCGTAGCCGGTGCTGCGCTTGATGTTGCTGATCGGGACTGGCGTGCCATCCTCAGTCGTCATTTTCACCGTGGCCGAGGAGAAATCCGCATCGGCACGGCTAAGCGACCAGTAGGGTGAATTGATCGGTGCGGGGAAAAATCCGGCGGACGGATAGCTGACAAAAGTCGGTACAACGTTCGACAATAGTTCGTCGGCGCGAGGAACCACGTAGAGCACGTTCGACGGCGGGCGGGATCCGGAGCTTCCGGGTTGATCGCCGGTGGCATAGTCCGTGGCAAGTGGATACAGGCACCAGCGGCGGTGACCCACTTCGGTATTCCAAAATGAGGTGGCCGAGCCGGTGGAAAGCGCTTCGACCATGTATTCGGTGATGGCACCCGGCCCGTAGAGTCCAAACGCAAAATTTCCCTTCGCGCTGGCGTTCCATGCCGCAGGGGACCAGCCGACGAGCGATGGGAGCGGATTATGCGTGATCGCAGGATCGGTCCCGGTGGATGGATTGTAATTCCGAATCAGCATCAATGCCGATTGTTGCGCGGCGGCTGATTTCAGCGTGTTTGCGGCAGGTCTGAACGGATCTTCGGAATCGATCACCACGGTGGAATCAGTATTCAAACGGACATTCGCCGGCACGCCGCACATGGCTCGGAAGTAGTTCAGGCGGCGTTCGACATCGTTGATGAATGCTCTCGAAGTCGTGCCCGGCGTTCCCGTATAATTTCCCGTCCAGCCAACACGCTGCTGATAACCCTCGGACGCCTGATACACCGCATGCCAGAATGCGACGACGTCATTCCGGTCCTGAGTGTTCACCGTGAAGCCCGAATTCGACATCCGACTTGGAGCCACCGGGTAAATTCCTGGCTGCCAGGCGCCTAAGATACCCGGAAATCCGGTGAGCATCAGGGCAGCGACTCGAAGCAGCGATTGGTTAGGGACTCTCACAGCCCCTGAATAGTGAGAAGTCCAGATTTTTAATCAAACCTTACTTAGTACGCGATCGCGTAGGGTAAGTTTTTAAAATTCCTGCCAATTAGGACTGATCAAACTCATACCGCAGCGCGGATATGCAAAAAAGTGTGGCTGTCTCCACACGAAGGACAATGGTCCCGAGCGACACCGGAATGAAGCCCATGGCCAGCGCGGTAGCGATTTCATCCGCGGAAAAATCGCCTTCAGGGCCGATCAACACGGTTGCCACAAGTGTCGCCGGGTGCTGGCGCAACGTTTCGCGCAGCGGCATGGCACCGGGAGCAAGTGAGGCGATGAGCTTCAATCCGGAAACGTTGGACTGACTGGCAATCCAGCGGTCAAACGACAGCGGATCGGCGATTTCCGGCAACGTGTCCTGACCGCATTGTTTGCAAGCTTCGAGGGCGTTGCGCCGCCATTTGTCGGATTTTCCTTCGCCCGGCTGGACCACCGTGAAGCGTGTGACCAAGGGTTGAATCGCAGCCACTCCGAGCTCGACGGATTTCTGAACGATGAGGTCCATGTTTTTTCCCTTCGGGATCGCCTGAGCCAATGTGATGGCTGGCAGCGGGCGTTTTGAAGGCTGGATTTCGCCGATTCTCAACGCCACCCGCTCACGGGAAACCCTCAGCACTTCAGCCGAGGCGCGGCGGCCGTGGCCATCGAAAATGGTGATCGTTTCGCCTGTTTTCGTCCGCAGCACCTGCGAAAGATGGCGAGCCTCATCCCCGGTCAGGGCAGGATTTTCCAACCACGAATCGGGTGGGAGGTGGAATCGAGCCATAAGGAGTCGGGAAATTACTGTTCCCAGTGTTCAAGTTACGACAGGAACTTCGCGATTCCTCAAAGATCAAAAAACCGCTTGGCCTTCTGAAAAAATCCTTCCTGCATCGGGGAATTGTGATCGCCGATAGATTCAGAAAACGCGCGGAGTTTTTCCTGCTGCTCGCCATTGAGCTTGGTGGGGACCTCCACTTGCACGCGGACGTTCAGATCGCCGCGGCGGCCGTTTGAGAGTGAGGGCATGCCCTTTTCACGGAGGCGGAAAACGGTGCCACCCTGGGTGCCGACGGGGATTTTGATCGAGGATTGGCCGTCGAGTGATGGCACTTTCAGCTCGCCACCGAGGGCTGCGACCGTGAAGGGTAAGGGAACTTCGCAGAACAGGTCGGCATCGTCGCGCTCGAAAACATCGTGATCGCGGACGTGGAGGAAAACGTAGAGATCGCCCGCCGCGCCACCACGCGCACCGGCGTCGCCATTTCCCGAGGAACGCAGGCGGGTGCCGGTATCGACGCCCGCCGGGATGCGTAGTTTGATCCGGCTGTCGCGCTGGACGCGGCCATCGCCTTTGCAGCTCGTGCATGGATCGGAAATCGTTTCACCCGCACCGCGGCATTCCGGGCAGGTCGATTGCTGGATGAAAATGCCAGCTTGTCTGGCGACAACGCCGCGGCCACCGCAGGTTGAGCAGACTTTGACGCCGCCTGAGCCCTTGCTGCCTTTGGCACCGCAGGGTTCGCAAGGAACGTAACGCTCGATTTCCAACTCCTTTTCGACGCCGCGAGCAGCTTCTTCGAGCGAGATTTCCAGATCGTAGCGCAGGTCGCTGCCTCGTTGTTTGCCGGAGCCTTTGCGCGAATTGCCACCACCGCCGCCGAAAAATTCTTCGAATCCGCCGCCGAAAGCCCCGCCGAAAACCTGTGAGAAAAGATCCATCGGATCGTGGAAACCACCACCGCTCGGGCGCCCGCCACCGCCGTTGAACGCGGCGTGGCCGTAGCGATCGTAAGCAGCGCGCTTGTCCGGATCACTGAGCGCTTCGTAGGCTTCGCCGAGTTCCTTGAACTTGTCCTCAGCCGTGTGGTCGCCCGGGTTTTTGTCCGGATGGAATTTCACGGCGAGCTTGCGGTAGGACTTTTTGATCTCCTCCGCGCTGGCGTCACGGGAGACGCCGAGAATTTCGTAATAATCGCGTTTATCAGCCATTTTCTTTATTCTGCCGGAGTTGGAAGCTTGGAAACGACCACGCTGGCCGGACGCAGCAGGCGATCGCGCAGTTTGAACCCACGGCGGTGGACGCGCAGGACGCGCCCTTCCTCACCGGCAGCGCATTCCTCTTGGGAGACCGCGTCGTGGAGGTTCGGGTCGAACTGTCCAGCGGTCGGGATTTCCTCGACGCCTTGAGATGTCAAAAATTCGTTGAGCTGGCGGCGGACCATATCCATGCCGATGTAGATCATCGACTTGGTGTCCTGCGCGGCGGCCTGCATGCCCATTTCAAAATTGTCGATGACCGGGAGCAGATCTTCCAAAAGGCGCTGGTTCGCATAACGGATCGCGTCCTCGCGCTCGCGGGCGGTGCGCTTGCGAAGATTGTCCATCTCGGCGGCGGTGCGCAGGGAAATTTCCTTCCATTTTGCGGCCTCGGCTTCGAGTTCTTCCCAGGGGTCCAGCTCGGCGACCGGAGCCGCCTCGGCGACCGGAGCCGCCTCGGTGACCTCAGCTGCGGCCTCGGCGGTTTCTACCGGAGTGTCATGCGGTGGGATGGTGTCGTTGTCGGCTTGCATGGCGGATAGGTGTAGTCGGAGATGGGCATGCGTCAACCCTTGGGAGTCCCGGGCTGATTTATCCACCGCTCCTGCTAGGGGAAAACAGCTTGCAATGGGTGATTTGTGACAGTAACCAATCGCCCCCACGCAACGATTTGCGGATCTGCTTTCTGTTTTTTATGAAGTTGGCGAAACTCCTCGGACCGGATCAGATCATCCTTGATATGAAGGCCGTGGAGCATTGGCCCTCAATCATTGAGCTCGTTGACCTCCTCGTTTCGTCCGGCCAGCTCCCCGAAGAGCAACGTGCGGAAATGCTCGAAGCCTTCCGCATTCGCGAGGAACAGGTGAGCACCGGCATCGGCCTTGGAGTCGCCATTCCACATGCGTTCTCGGATCATCTGGAAAAGGTGATCGCCGTGTTCGGCCGATCGAAGTCGGGCATTGATTTCCAGGCGCTGGACGACGCGCCGGTGCATCTGATCATCCTCTTCATCGTCCCGCGCAAGGGCTATCACATGCACCTGCAGACGCTGGCCGCGATCGCGAAAATGTTCACCAACATCGAGGTCCGCCGCCAGCTCGGCCTTGCGGAATCCCGCGAGCAGATTCTCGAAATCCTCGATCCCAAGCCGCTCCGTGTGGGGGCTTAGATCCCACCCGACCGCTTGTTTTTATGACGCTTCTTCAGGAACTTGAATCCCGCCTCGCCGCCGCCCTGACCGCCACTTTCGGCGAACCAACGACTGCCGAGGTCACGCCGGCCGCCGACCTTCGCTTTGGCGACTATCAGGCAAACGCCGCCATGGTCCTCGCCAAGCAACGGAAAACCAATCCGCGTGCGCTGGCTCAGGAAATCATCGACAAACTGCAGCTCGATGGCCTCGCCACTGCCGACATCGCCGGTCCGGGTTTCATCAATTTCCGCATTCTTCCCGTCGCCTACGCGGCTTATGTAAAAGCGCTGATCCTCGACGAACGCCTCGGCGTCCCCGCCACCGGCGCGGGCAAAACCGTGGTCGTCGATTTCTCCGCGCCGAACGTCGCGAAGCCGATGCACGTCGGCCACATCCGCTCGACGATCATCGGCGACTCGCTCGCCCGGATCGCCCGTTTCCTCGGCTACAACGTCATCGCGGACAACCACATTGGCGACTGGGGCACGCAGTTCGGGATGATCCTCTACGGCTGGAAAACCAAGCTGAACCGCTCGGCACTCGAAGCCGATCCAATCCCCGAACTCGTCCGCATCTACCGCGAGGTGAACGCGGAAATCAAAACCGACGACATGCTGTTGGAAACCTGCAAGGCCGAGCTCGTCAAACTCCAGGCCGGCGACGCCGAAAACCTCGCGATCTGGCAGCAATGCATCGACGTCTCGAAACTCGGCCTCCAGAAAATCTACGACCGCCTTGACGTGAAATTCGACCACTGGCTGGGCGAAAGTTACTACAACGACCGCCTGTCCGGTATCGTCGATGAGTTCCTGGAAAAAGGCATCGCCCGCGAAAGCGAGGGTGCTGTCTGTATTTTTTCCGATGGTTCCAAAGAGCTCCTGCAGGATCCGTTCAAGGTCCACAAGGAAGAGGGCTGGGTGGACAATCCCGCGCTCATCCGCAAGGCAGACGGCGGGTTCAACTACGCCACCACCGACCTCGCGACCCTCCAGTTCCGCATCGACGAGTGGAAGGCGGACCACATCTGGTATGTCGTCGGCGTGCCGCAGCAGCTTCATTTCCGCCAGCTTTTTGACGCCGCCGCGCGTTGGGGCAAGACCGGGGATTTCCAACACATCCAGTTCGGCTCCATCCTCGGCGACGACCGAAAGCTGATGAAAACCCGTTCCGGCGACAATGTCGGCCTGATCGAGGTGCTCGAAGAAGCCGTCGAACGCGCCGCCAAAGCCATCGCCGAGAAGAACCCCGACCTGCAAGGCGAGGAAGCCGCGCAAATCGCAGAAACCGTCGGCATCGGCGCGGTGAAATTCGCCGAGCTCTCGCAGAACCGTCTGACCGACTACGTTTTCTCATGGGACCGCATGCTCGCCCTGCAAGGCGACACCGCGCCTTATCTCCAATACTCGCACGTCCGCATCCGCTCGATTTTCCGAAAACTCGAAGAACCGTTCGACCCCGCCGGCGTTGAAATCCACCTCAACGAGGATGCCGAAATCCACCTCGCTCGTCTGCTAGCGCGATTCGGCGAGGTCCTGCCAACTATCCTAGAAGACTTCCGTCCGAACCTGCTGGCGAACTACGTGCTCGAACTCGCCCGCGCCTTCCACTCCTACTTCGAAGCGTGCCCCGTGCTCAAAGCCGAGGAGCCCATCCGCTCCAGCCGCCTCGCGCTTTGCGATCTAACATCACGCACGCTCAAGCAGGGACTTTATTTGCTAGGCATCAACGTGCCGGAGCGGATGTGACGCGCCGCCCCCGTAGAGGCACATTCAAAATTTCAGACGGTTGACGAGGCACCCGAGGGTGTAACCGAAAACGAGGTGCCCGATCCAACTGAGCAGCAGGCTGGTGGGTGTGATCACAAACATCATGTCCTCACCTTGCGGCGAGATTTTGAGTGTGACGATGAGGCAGGCCCATACAAAACAGCCAAAGCCAAGGGCGATGTGTTTCGACACACGGGGCGTGATGCGTGCTTGCTGATGCTCCGTGAGAAGTTGCTTGAGGAGGGCAAAGGCGCAAACAAATGCCATGCCCATCCCTCCTCCGTTGCCGAGGTATCGCCAGAGGTATCCGAGGACCGCGTGATGATTGCCGTCCCCGACCAGCATGCCGCCGATTTTTGGAATGAAATCGTCCATCCATCCGGCCATGATGAATAGAATCCGCACGCCGTCGTAACAGGTGACTGCGATGATGCCCATGACGAATCCATGCAGCATCAGCCTGCCATAGCGGGGCTGGTAACAGCTCAAACCCATGGCGAGGCAAATCGCCGGAATGACCAGAAGAAGCGAGGCAACGGGAAGGGTGAAAATCCCCATGAACGACAAGGCAAGAGCTGTGATGGGAGAGAACCCGATCCCGAAAATCAGGGTCGCAGCCATGCCATCATGAAGAAGTGGCACAGCGTTTTTCCATCGCATGACGGGATGCATCAGAGCATCGAGAGCAAGAGGCGCGGTTATCCTTTTCATACCAAGTTTTGGCAGAGGTGCACCTGTTAGAATTCAATTCACCTTATACTCGGCACGGACGATGGTGATGATGTCCTTCTCATAGGACGAGGTGTCGTTGTTGCCCTCGGTGGAGGTTTCGGTGGAGTTGGCCGGGTTGATATTGATGATTCCCATCGAGGAATCCACGAGCGGACCGATGCCGGTATTGCCAGCCGAGCGCAGGATGTTCTCCGCGCGGTTGCGGGCATCCTTGGCGGCCTCTGCCAGCATCTCCAGCTTGAGTTCGCCGAGGCGGGTGTAGTAATAGTTAGGAGCATTGGAGGTCACGAAGACGCCCTGTTCCAATAGCGAAGTGATCTCGCGCGAGGCCTTCTCAATCTGCGGCACATCCGGAGAACTAACGGATACCACCTGGATGGCGCGGAAGCCGATGGACCTCCGGGTTTCCGTCCGCACCGGCACGGTGGTACCGGCAAGCACCTTGTCCTCACGCACCATTTCGAATTCCTCGGTGATGCTGGCGGACTGGGTCTTGATGTCGTCAGGCTTGATGCCCTGGGCTTTCAAAAATGCGACCACTTTGTCGGTTCCACCCTTCAGCGAAACATAGGCGGCGGTGCGGTCGCTTCCCTTGCTTTCGATGGTCGCCGACCACTGGATGAGATCGGAGACGATTCTCTTCTTGGCGGAGCCGGTGATGCGGATGTTGTTTTTATCCGGTTGTTTTCTAACATCCCGCCAGGTGCTGGCGGCGATGTAGGTGGAGCCCGCGAGGCCCAGCGCGAGGGCAAAGGCGGCAAGTGGTGGAAGGCTGATGCTGCGGACGGGGCGTTGCGAAGAGTTGTCGGTGCTCATGGTCGGGTTGGTGGCGACGGATGGAATTGGCTCCCCGTCAGCCAGCAGATGCGGAATTTCTCCGCCAAAAGGATCAGGAATTTTCCGACTCTCGAATTTCTTGATCTAGGGTCGGGACCCCATCCCGGCTCTTGGTGGCTTGACGGGCACGCGATCTGGTGGGATCATCCCACTATGAAACTGATTGCCGATCAGAAGCGCCGGGTGGTTTTACCGAAACCGGCCGAGCCCGGCGACGTGTTCGAAGTGATCGAATCGGGTGACCGGCTGGTCCTGGTCAAATTGGTCCGACCGAAGGCCGTCCGCCCACCGGTTGCTCCAATCGCGGCAGATCCCCGATTGATGAAAGGAATTGACCTCGACGAACCTGCTTTCGCGCCAATCTCAGATGAGAGTCCTGCTTGATACCGGTGTCTGGTTCCGCCGTTACCATCGGCTTCCGCTGAGGCCATCCTTGGTCAAATTCCTCGAAACGGAAGTGACCGAGTTCCATTTGTGTCCCTTGAGCGTGGCGGAGATCGCATTCAAGTGGCAACGCGGACGCTTGCCGGGAATTCCCGATCCTGCGGCGTGGATCGATCACTCGTTGGAGAATTTCATTGTGGAACATCCATCGCCGACGGCTGCCCTACAGGCCGGGCTTTGGGACTGGAACCACGGTGATCTTGTGGATCGGCTGCTGGCTGCGGTTGCTGCGGAATCAGGGTTGGTCCTCATCCACACCGACCGGGTTCTTAAGGGACTCGGGGATTTTCCCCAGCGCTATTTTCCTAATACAGCGGCGGAAGCATAGCCGAAAAGAATTTTCATTGAACTGGATCAACAGTCTCACTTCGGAAACAGCTCGTGCTGAAGTCCGATCCGGTCCGCTGCGGCCGCGATCTGCTTGAGGCGGTATTGGAAAACGGCATCTGTCGGTTTCGCACCTGCGGGTAAGGTCACTTTCAGCCAGCGTGGCACGGGTTTCTCGAGGGAATCATTGTCGGGCGGTGTGGCGAAGGCTTTGAGCAGCGTGCGGAACGGGATCAGTTTTCCGTCGAGGTAAAACTGGCCTCGTTCGTTCGCTGTCAGGGCGGTGATGCTGTTCTCAAAGAGCCCGGCGCGCACCAATTCGACGGCTGCATCGGTGTCCTTGGACTCTATCACCAACTTCTCCAGTTCTGCATTCGCCTGCCGCAGCCTCTCGATTTCCTCCGCATAGCGTTCCTGATTCACCACCTCGTTCTTCACCTTGTCTAGCAGAGTTTGGTTTTCCTGACGGAGTGCTTCGAACTCAGTGGGAAGTCCCGCTTCGCTCGTGTTCCTCTTGCTGATCTCGCCGAGCATTTTTTGGTTCGATTCAAGAAGTCCGGCGAGACGTTGTTTGGTATCGACGAGCTCCAGTTTCTGCTGATCCAACTCAGCGTTTTTATGCTCTAACTCCGCTTTGGCATCGAGCGCCCGCTTCATGCCGACTGAAGTTCCCGCCGCACCCAGGATCAGTATCAAGAGTAGCGCTGATCCTGCGAATACCGGACCACGATGGCGTCGCGTGAAGCGCAACATGACATAGGCCATGCTCGGTGAACGGGCTTCGACCGGCTTGTGCTGGAGAAAGCGTTGCAGATCTTCCGCCATCGCGCCTGCGGATTCGTAGCGACGGGCCGGATCTTTTTCGAGGGCCTTGAGCACGATCCAATCGAGATCACCGCGCAGGGATCGCGGCGAGACTGCGGACGCCTCCGCGAGCTTGGTGCTCGGCTTCGGCGGGATGACTTCGCGGATCAGGCGCTGCATCTCGGCATAAGTCGCATTGCGGAGTTGATGGCCGTCCACTGGGGTCGCGCCCGTGAGGAGTTCGAACAAGATCACGCCCAGCGAATAGATATCGCTGCGGGTATCCACCGCCAGCGGATGGAGCTCCGCCTGCTCCGGACTCATGTATTGCGGCGTGCCGAGCATGCGGTCGTGTTGGGTGAAGAACGTTTTCTCCGTCAGTTCCATCCCGATCGCCTTCGCGATGCCGAAGTCGATCACCTTGACCATCGGTTTGCCATCGTGCAAGGAGACAAGGATGTTAGACGGTTTCACGTCGCGGTGGATGATGCCTTTCTGATGGGCGTGCTGGATGGCTGCGCAAACATCGGTGAAAAGCTCCAGGCGCTCGCGGGTATCGAGATGATTTTCCAAACAGTAATTCGTGATCGGCATGCCCTTGACCAGTTCCATCACGAAGTAAGGTCGGCAGCCTTCCGTCGTACCCGCATCATGCACCTTCGCGATGTGCGGATGGTCCATCAGAGCGAGCGCCTGGCGCTCCGCCTCGAAGCGAGCGATCACTTCCTTCGAGTCCATGCCCGGCTTGATCACCTTGAGCGCGACCTGGCGTTTCACCGGTTGGCTTTGCTCCGCGAGAAACACAGTGCCGAATCCGCCCTCGCCGATTTGTTGGAGCAATTTGTAACGACCTATCATGTCACCTTCTCCTTCCCTGCGTGTTTCGCGCCAGAGCGGATCGGCGAAGGGTTCCAAGAAAGTCTCATCCGCGAAGTGAGCGGCGATCAGCGACTCGACCTCTTCGCGTAATGCCTGATCACCCGTGCATGACTCGTCGAGATAGGCGGCGCGTTCCCGCGGGCCTGGGATTTCCAAGGCCGCATGCAGGATGATTTCCGGAGTGGGTTGATTCTGCACGGCGGGTGGTTTTTGGTAAGAGTTTGAGACTACCTGACTATGCGAAAAACCCCCGGCGATGGGATCAAATTATTCAGGTCTCCCCGATGGATGCAAAAATGCCGGCTGCCCTCAAACGTCCCGTTTCAGTTCCCGGAACAACCAGGCTCGCGCATAAATCCAATCCCGCTTCGCCGTGGGCGTCGAGATGCCGAGGGCCTCGGCGGTTTCCTCGATCGTCATTCCTACGAAATAGCGCAACTTGACCACCTCGGCCTTGCGCGGCTCGATTTGGGCGAAGCGATCAAGGACATCGTTAATGGCGAGAATTTCGTCATCTTTTACGGAAGGAACGGCGATGATGTCTTCTACGAAAACGGTCCGCTGCATTGCGCCGCCGTGACGTACGGCTTTTCGATGCCGCGCGCGGTCGATCAGGATGCGGCGCATGGCTTCGGCGGCCGCGCAGAAAAAGTGCTTCCGCCCTTCCCACTGTTGTTCTCCGGGCGAGAGCTTCAGATAGGTTTCGTGCACCAAGGCGGTCGCCTGCAGGGTATGTGCCTCTGCTTCCTGCCCCAAGCGCCAGGCCGCCAGCTTGCGCAACTCCCCATAGACGAGCGGAATCAGATCTTCCGCCGCTTGCCGGTCTCCCTCGCTTGCAGCGTTGAGGATGCAAGTCACGTTGTCGCTGCCGCGTTCCATTCCACACGCTCCCGTTTTCAAATCCGAACTGCAAGTTCGGTCGCAATCGACTGATTGAAAACCGCCTTGCAGGCTGATTTCAGGGGCTTGGATCGTTAGTTTTTTGTGTTCACTTGGTAAAATCGCAGTATAAAGGCACCTCAACCCGCTTCCTCCAAAAGCGGATTTCCTCATCCCCTCCATGAAGCCTCCATTCTACGTCATCGGTCACAAAAACCCTGATACCGACGCGATTTGCTCCGCCATTGGCTATGCCGCCCTGCTCCGTGCGGTGGGCGAGGAACCGAATGCGATCGCCGCGCGTTGTGGTGAAATTTCCCAACGCACGAAATGGGTGCTTGAGCGGGCTGGCTTGGAAGCCCCCTTGCTGATCACCGATGTCCGCACGAACGCGGCGATGATCTGCCATCGCAAGGTGATCAAGGTGGATTGGTCGGACACGTTCCTCACCGCCTACCGCCGCATGCTCACGGCGCAGATCCGCTGCGTGCCGGTGGAGGACGAGGATGGAAACCTGCGCGGCATTCTGCGTTATTTCGATTTGCTCAAACTCCTGCTGCCCGCCGATACCGAAGGCCTCAGCGTGCGGACGATCCATGTCTCGCTGGCGAAACTGGCCGACACTCTGCAGGCACAGTCACTCGGTGCGATGTTGCCATCTCCGGAGTTCGAAGAGGATCTCATCTTGTTAGTAGGCGCGTCATCGCAGTCGACCGTGGACAAGCGTCTGCGGCAGGCGATCCAGGATGGAAATGTCGGCCGGTTTCTCGTCATCTGTGGCGACCGTCCGATCGTGCAGCGCTACGCCATCGATCACGGTGCGCGTGCTCTGTTAGTCACAGGAGACAATCCTATTTCCGGTGAAATCCTCGCCTACGCCGCACGCAGCGGAGTGGTGGTGCTGCGTTGCCATCAGGACACGGCCAGCGCTTCCACACTCATCCGCTGCTCGCGTACGGTGCGGCACGTGATGGAGGAAAATTTCCTAACGGTCACTGCCTCCGAGTCGGTCTCACGACTGCGGAAACGGCTCGGCACGATTGACCAGGATCTGTTTCCCGTCATCGAACACGCGGGGGGCAAAATGGTCGGCGTGATTGCAAAATCCGATCTCGTCGATCCGTCGCGCATCCGCCTCGCACTCGTCGATCACAACGAATACGCACAGGCCGTCAATGGCGTCGAGGAAGCAGAGATTACGGAAGTCATCGATCACCACCGCCTCGCCGGCGACCTGGTTTCGCGTGAGCCGATCCGCTATCTGAACGAGCCCGTGGGGTCGACGTGCACGCTTGTCGGCCGGAAATTTTTCCACCGCGGCCTCATGCCGCAGCCGAGTGTGGCGATGTGTCTCTGCGCGGGAATCGTTTCCGATACGCTTTGCCTGACCTCACCGACGACGACATTGTTAGATCGCGAGATGCTCAATTGGCTCAGCGGCGTGGCCGGTGTGGATCCGAAAAAATTCACGGACGAGTTCTTCGCCGTGGGTTCGCTGATCGCTAACGGAACTCCGGAGGAGATCCTGAATGCGGACCGCAAGGAGTTCACCGAGCAGGGTTTGTCTGTCAGCATTTCACAAGTTGAGGAGCGCGACCTGCATGGTTTTGCCGCTCGGCGTGAGGAACTGGAAGCCGCCTTGAAGGAGCTCCACGTGGCGAGGAGTTATGATCTGGCGGTGCTCGCGGTGACGGATGTGGCGCTGCATCACAGCATGATCCTGGCGGTGGGCCAGGATGCCGCGCTGGCGAAGCTGCCCTTCGAGCGCATGGACGGAAGCCTCTTTCACGCCCCCGGCGTGGTCAGCCGCAAGCGCCAGATTTTCCCCGCTGTCTGTGAGGCGATCCAGCACTCGCGGTGATCATTTACCGATACAAAAGCTGCTGAAAATCACTCCCAGCAGATCCTCGGTATCGACGCGTCCTGGAATTTCCCCCAATGCGTCGAGCGCCTCGCGAAGATCGATGGCGGCGAGTTCGGCATCGGAATTTTCATCATCCAACAGCTCCAGTGCCGCGAGCAAGCCGGTCCGCGCCTGGGCAAGGCTGGCCTGGTGGCGGGCGTTGATGGCCACCGCGTGCTCGCCCCAGTCCGCCTCGCTGAAATGAAGGGAATCCCGGATCGCGTCGGAAAGTGCTTCGAAGCCCTCGCCGTTGGTGCAGGATAGCCGGATCGCTTCCACGTCCGACCACGATGCGTGTTCGCCAAGGTCGGTCTTGTTCAGGACTAACAAATGTTTCGCCGCGGTCGCTGGAAGCACGCCATCCGTTGGACGGGGTAGGTTCGCATCGGCGATTTCCAACAGAAGATCCGCCGCTTCGATTTGTCGGACGGTGCGCTGGATGCCCTCCGCCTCGATGCGGTCAGATGCCTCGCGCACGCCTGCGGTGTCGACGAGACGCAGTGGAATGCCGTTCAAATTGATTGTTTCCTCGATCGTGTCGCGAGTGGTGCCGGCGATGTCGCTGACGATGGCGCGCTCGAATCCTAACAATCGGTTGAGCAGACTGGATTTCCCCACATTCGGCTCGCCGAAGATGACAGTCCTAACACCCTCGCGGAGGATGCGTCCCTGGTCGGCCGTGGCCAGCAGGGAGTCTACGACCGCGAGCACGGCGTGGATGCGTCCGCGCAGCAGCACGCCGGTTTGCGGATCGATGCCTTCTTCGGGAAAATCGATCCAGGCTTCGAGGTGCGCGAGTGTTTCGAGCAATTGATCGCGCGCTTCGGTCGTCCGGCGGCCGAGTGTTCCCTCGAGCTGGCTGCGCGCGGCACGAAGGGAAAGCCGGGTCTGCGCGGAGATCAGGTCCATCACGCCTTCGGCCTGTGTCAGGTCGAGCTTGCCATTGAGAAAGGCGCGCTGGGTAAATTCGCCCGGTCCGGCGGCGGCGGCCCCACAGGCGAGAAATCGTCCTAACACCTCGCGGGTGACCAGAATGCCGCCGTGACCGGTGAATTCCACGCTGTCTTCGCCGGTGTAGCTGTTAGGAGAGCGGAAGACAGTCAGCAGGCCATCGTCGATCACTTCACCCCTGGCATCTATCAGCTCGCAATAGCGCGTGGTCCGCGGCATGACTGAGGATGCTTTCCCGGACGTCGCCCGGTCCGCGATGGCGATGGCATCAGGCCCGGAGATCCTCACCATCGAGATCGCGCCGACGCCGGGTGCCGTGGCGATTGCCGCAATCGTCGTGCGCTCGGGTGCGTGGATCGCTTCCATGCGTTTGATCACTTCGTCGATGCCGTTGCGGGCGTTTCCTGTCCGCCGAGGCCGAGGAATTCCCAACAGACGAAACGGGTGATTTCGAGTTCAGGTGCACTTGGCTCGCCGGTCCATTTCAGCTCGACCGTGGCGGTGCGGGTAATCGGGTGGTTCTCTTTCGTGCCGCGCCAGTTGATGATGGAGAGCGCGCGGCCGGTTTCCGAATCGATCCTCACGTTCACCCGTGCGACGTCACCCGTGTTGGCCGGATCGGCGATCCGATAGGTGCGCGTGCCGGCGACGGAGCGACCTTTTTCGGGGACATCCTCGACGACAAACACGCGGAAAACACCGCTCTGACCGGCTTCGGGAAGTTCGACGAAATTCTGGAACGTCCGGTATTTTGTCTGAGCGAAGATTTCCCAATCCATTTTCAACCCATCTGGAGTGCGTTTGAAAAACGCATGCACCCGCAGCGGTTCCATCGCGAAATTTCCAACACGGGCCAGCGTGCTCAGCAACAAGTCCGCCTCTTCGACGCCGTACTGGACTTCGAGACTTGCGAGCGGCCGGAAGAACTCCTTCATGTCAAACTGCGGAGGCTGGTCGTAAATCATCATGAAAAGGCCCCGCTTGCGGTCTTCTTCTGATAGTTCGTAGATCGAGAACGCGTCCGCCGGGGTGTCGGTGTCGATGATGACGCCGCCGCCGTAGAAGTCGTCGATTTTCTGTTTGAGGCCATCGGCATTCAGGACGAAAGGCAGTTTTTCATCGCCGGATTTCGCCGCCATGTAGCCACGCAATGTCTGATAGGCTTCCTTCTGCCAGCCGATGCGGATGTAGTTCGCCTCGCTGATGGCAGGATCCACAGCGGTCTTGTTGACCACCGGCGCCTCGATGTTTCGGCCCATGTCTTTGGAAACAAAATAAACTCCAGCTCCGGCGCCGAGGAAGAGTAGGAACAGCACGACCATGACGGGGATCAACCCACTGCGCTGGGATTTGCCGGATTTTTGGGAGGATTTCTTTTTCGGCTGGTTGCCATGCGCCGAAGGATTTTTCGGAGGCAGCTCGACGGGATGTGGACGTTCGTCTTTGAGTTTTTCCGGCTCGGAGGTGATCGCTGCAGTCGGCTTTTCCGGCTCGGGCGGACTTACCACCACGGGTGCGATTGGCGGTGAGGGCGGCGGGGTGGCGACCGGCCGCGGCGGATCTGCAGGCGGTGGCGGCGCGACCGCTCGTGCTGGAACTGGCACCGGATCCTCACTTGGATTGACCGAATCGGGTGCGGCTGGAGTTTTTGGGATTTGAAACTCTGAAACCGGCGCGGAAATTTCAGGTGCCGGCGACGTGATCACGCCGCTGCAATGCGGGCATGGACCGGTGGTGGAGGGCAAATCCTTGGGGATGAGAATTTTCCCCGTGCAATGAACGCAGCGGAACTCCCTTTGGTGATCTGGAATCTCGGAATTTGCCATGATGAAACTTTCCCCGGAGCAGAAGATTAGGAAATCGAAAGCGCCCTGTCAAATATCAGCCGGGAAACTTCAAACCGCCGCCGTGGTCGCCAGGACAGAATCCAGCACCTCAATGCAGCGCTCGTTCTGTGTCTGGGTTCCGACTGAAATGCGCACCCAGTCCGGCAATTGATAGCTGCTCATGGCTCGGATGATGACGCCCTGTTTCAGCATGTCCCGGAAGACCTGATCGCCGTCACCGACCTTAACGAGCAGGAAGTTCGCAAAGCTCGGAACGAACTCGAGGCCACGCTCCTTGAATGCCGCTTCATAGAACGCCATGCCGGCCGAGTTCACCTCGCGCGTCCTGGCGATGTGCACTTCGTCCTTCAGCGCGGCAAGTGCGCCGGCCTGGGCGATGGCGTTGACGTTGAACGGCTGGCGGGCCTTCTGCAGGAGAGTGGCAACATTTTTCGAGGCGAGCCCATAGCCGACACGCAAAGCAGCAAGTCCGTGGATTTTTGAAAACGTCCGCAGCACGCAGACGTTGCGGCCCTCACGGACATAGCGGAGTGCGTCCGGCGGAGAGTCGGGGAACTCGAAGTAGGCTTCATCGAACACGACGATGACATGCTCGGGCACGCGCGCCATGAAACGGTCGATCGCTGCCTGGCCGACCATGGTTCCTGTTGGATTGTTAGGATTGGCGATGAAGACGAGGCGGGTGTTGGAGTTGATCGCGTCCGCCATCGCGTCGAGGTCGTGGATGAATCCGGGATCCGGCACTTGCACGTATTTCGCGCCGAAGAGCGTGGCCATGAGCTTATAAACGACGAAGGCATGCTCGGCGGCGATGAGTTCCGCATCGCGGTTGAGGAAGGTGTGGCAAAGCAGCTCGATGATCTCGTTAGAACCGTTGCCGAGCACCACGTTGGAAATCTCCATTCCGAACGAATCCGCGATGGCGTTGCGAAGCCGGTAGCCGCCGCCGTCCGGATAGATGTGCGCTTCATCGAGTGCGTCGCGCATCGCCGCCTTGGCCAAAGGGGAAGGGCCTAACGGGTTTTCATTCGAAGCCACCTTGACGATCCGTGAGGGATCAAGCCCGAGCTCGCGGGCCGTTTCATCAATGGGTTTTCCCGGCTCGTAGGCCACCAGGTCGCACACAAACCGGTTTGCATATTGGTCGATCGTCATTTCGTGGGAAATCTAGGTTCGCGGCGGGTGCTGGTCAAAATTTTTGTCTCAGCGGCTGGCGTCGAGCAGCTCCTTGAAACGTCCGAGGGTCTCCTGATAGGTCGCTGCGAGGGCGGTGTTCGGCTGGATTGATGAACCTGCCGAAGCCTGGCAGAAGACCTCTTGGAGTGCAGGAAGATCGTGCCCATCCGCGGCGGCAGCGATAAGGGCGGCACCAAGTGCGGCGGAATTCAAAACATCCAGGCGCTCAACGGGTGACTGGAAGACATCCGCGACGAGTTGGGCGATGCCGTCGTTTTTCGACGCACCGCCGGTGAGCCGGATGCGCTCGGTTTTTACCTCCATCCATTCGGAGTGAAGACGCATGTTGAGGAACTGGCCTTCAAGCAGGGCGCGGACCTGAAGGGCGGGCTCAGCACCGGATTCAAATGCGGGTGAGCCTTTGAGGACCGGGCCGTTGAAGTCATGGCGGGGCGTGATTTCCGGCCCGAAAAACGGCAGCATCAGGTTTTTCCCTGCTGAATCGAGGGTGGAGGCGAGGGCATCACGATCGAAGGCGGACCAATCGAGTCCAAGCCGGTCGCGCAGTGCTTCGCGGGCCAGCGAGCCATTTCGGAAACAGATCAGCGACATGAAGCCTCCCGCCGGGTTGCCGAAGACATGGCCGAAGCCATTGGGATCTGTTTTCGGACCCGGCATGGCGGCGAAAAACGTATCGCTGGTCCCAAGTGAAATCACCACGTTGCCGGGGGTGGTTGCTCCCATGCCAACGAGCGATGCGGGATTGTCACCGGTGAACAGTGCGGTCCGGCAGTCGGCTGATAGACCGAATTTTCCGACAAAATACGGGGAAACCGTTCCTTGCACGGTGGTTGCCAGGGCGGGAGGCAGGAGCCGCGTGGCAAGCTCCGGCGCAGTCGCAGCCAGCAGCTCGGTGTCCCAGTTCTGAGAGGCAAGATTGAGGAGATTCATCCCCGCGCCATCGCCGAAATCGATGGGAACGGATTTCCCAGCGATCACCGAGGCGATAAACGAACTGACCAAATGAATGCGGGCGGTGCGATCGTAGGCGGCGGGATTCGTTTTGAAAAACCGACGGATCTGCGGGCCGCTGAAGCGCTCGATGGCGTTGGAGCCGCTGATCCGGCAGACTTCTGCGGCACCGCCCAGCGCAGCGGTGATTTCCGCGCACTCGGCACCGGTAGAGGTGTCCATCCAGATCGGTGCCGTGGCACGTGTGAGAGCGGGAGACAGTTGGGCGACAAGGGTGCTTGCGGGGTCAAGGTGGGCGACGCGCTCGTCGAAAGTGGCATCGAGATACACGGAGCCGTGCTGCTGGCCGGAGCCGGCGATCATTTTCACTTTCGACAAGTCGCATTTTTCGGAAATCCGGGCGAAGAGGAGATCAAGCGCCTCCAGCCACATCCGGGGATCCGCGTGAACTTCGCCATCCTTGCCGCCCGGGATGAATCCGCTGGATGCTCCGTATTTCGGCAGATCAGCAGCGAAATTGACGGAGAGCTGGCAGGCAATCTCACCCGATACCGGATCGACGAGAACGGCGGTGAGGGATTGAGTGGACGAATCGAGACCGAGGAACATGGGCGGAGCTTTCGCAAGGATGGCGGGATTTCCAAGCGGGAAATGGCGGGGTGGTACCGGCGCAAAAAAAAGAGCGGCCACTTTCGTGACCGCTCTCTCATTGGGTAATCGGATCCAATGGACCCGATGGTTAGCTTAGAAGCTCACGCTCAGCATGCTGCCGGCGGTGAACTCGTTCTCCGAGCCATTGTAAGCGGTGTCATTGCTGTCGCTGAGGGCGATGGAAACCGCAACGAATGGGGACAGTTTCGCGTGTTCGGCGAAGCCCCAGTCGAGTGCGACCTTCGTCGTCCAAGCGGTGAAGTCACCGGCTTCGATGAGGTAGCCCACGTTGGTGGAAGCGTTGAGCGCAAGACAAGGGCTGAGCTCGAAGCTGCGGCTGAGCGCAAGTTCGGTGTAGCCATCGTTGTTGATGCCATCGACGCTCCAGAAGTAGGTCAACGAAGCAGTTGCGAAACCGAAGTCACGCGATGCGGTGAAGTAAACTTCCTGCGCATCTTCGCCGAGGTTGCCAAGGTTCCAGTAGTAGATGTAGCCAACGCCGCCGGTCATGAAACCGAAGTCATAATTGGCCTCCGCATACCAGTCGATTTCGTTGTCGACTTGGTTTGTGGTGGCTGCTGACGCGTCGAAAGCTGCGGCCCAGACGCCGGCGCTGAGGCCGATGTTGTTCCACTTGCCGGCCACGTCCACACCCACTTCGACGAGGTCATCGCCAAGGTTGGTTCCGCGGAAGATATACTCGGTGGAATATCCGGTGTGGATTTCGTATTCGACTTCCGCCTGAGCGTTGCCGGCCACAAGGGCGGAGGCAGCGGCCAAGGCGCCAATTGTTTTGCAGTAGTTGTGCATCTTTGTTTGTTGGTTTTCGGTTGCTGCTTGCGTCCTTGACTGAGCCGTTTGGCGGATCAGAAAGGAGCGAGTCGGATCAGGCATCCCACAAGTTAGACAAGTGCTGAACCCCTTCCGGTAGGTGAATATTTCACATTTCCGAAGTAATTGTCCAGACCTTTTTTAGCTTGGGTTTGCTCTCCGCAGGACGCTGGGATAGGTGTGCGACTCATTGATGGCAAGCGAGAATCTAATATTTCAGGAATTACCGGCGGAAATTTTTCCCCACTGGGTATGAACGGGTTGGTGATGGATCTTGGCACGGCGTTTGCTTAAAGCGCATCGCTTTCTCGGAGATTTGGAATCGTCGGGACAAAGCGCTCAATCATCAGATCAACCCTGACCACCATGACCAGCCGATATCTCACCAAAGTGCGAGCCCTCACAGCCGCTGCCGTCGCGTTCATCGCACTTCCCATGTCGATTATCCCTGCCTCAGCGCAGAATGCGGCGTCTCCACCTCCCACCGAGGCTCCGGCGGAACCCGCCGCCGCACCCGATGCGACCACGGAGCAGCGGTTGGCGGATTTGGAAAGCTACTTCAACAATGTCGGGGTGGGCGGAACTGCGGATGCGCCCTGGACTTCCAAGGTGGCCTCACTCCCTGGACCGGGTCACAACGCGTGGCTGATGACCTCTGCCGCGTTGGTTCTTTTTATGACTCTTCCCGGCCTTGCTCTTTTCTATGGTGGCCTCGTCCGTAAGAAAAACGTGCTCAGCGTCATGGCTCAGTGTCTCGGTTGTGCTGGTGTCGTTGCCATTCTGTGGTGGGCAGTGGGTTACAGCTTGGTTTTCGGCAAAAGCTTCGGTTCCCCCTACCTGGGCGGAACTGAGTTTTTCTTCCTCAAGGGTGTCACGGGAGCTCCGAACACTGACTACTGTTACTGGGTTTCCCAAAACGTCTTCTGCATGTATCAGTTGATGTTCGCCATTATCACCCCGGCCTTGATCGTGGGTGCAATCGCCGAGCGGATGAAATTCAGCGCCATCATGGCATTCATCGTCATCTGGATGTTTGTCATCTATTTCCCAATGGCCCACATGATCTGGGGCGTGACCGGTCTGATGAACGGTGTTTGGAACGGCGACGCGAAGATCGCGGCCATCGATTTCGCCGGTGGGACGGTGGTCCACATGACTTCCGGATGGAGTGCCCTCGTTCTCTGCATGATTCTTGGCAAGCGCCTCGGCTTCGGCAAAGACAAGATGTCCCCACACAGCATGGTGCTTTGTATGGTGGGCACCGGCATGCTCTGGGTCGGCTGGTATGGATTCAACGCCGGCTCCGCGCTCGCTGCTGACGGAATCGCCGGCAACGCATTCCTCACCACCACTCTCGCAGCAGCCACTGCGGCCACTGTCTGGGGATTCATGGAAAAGATCCTCAAAGGGCAACCATCCATCCTTGGCATCTGCTCCGGTGTGGTCGCTGGTCTTGTGGTCATCACCCCTGCTGCCGGATTCGTGAACGCCACTGGAGCGATCATCATCGGCGTCCTAGCCGCGATCATCCCTTACATCTTCGTAATGTATATCAAGGGTGCTCTGGGTTATGACGATGCCCTCGACACCTTCGGCATTCATGCCGTCGGTGGAACTCTGGGTGCAATCCTCACCGGCGTCCTCGCCACCAGCGAAGTCAACGGCAACCTCACCGAAGTCAACACCTACGCAGCAACCAACGGCCTCGCAAAACTGGTCGCGAACGGCGGGTTGATTGGCCAGCAACTCATGGCGATCGGCGTCACTCTGGTCATCTCGATCGTGGGCACCTTGGTCATTGCCCTCCTGATCAAGGCCGTCCTCGGTCTCCGCCCAACTGCCGAAGTCGAAACCCTTGGACTCGACATCACCGAGCACGGAGAAGAAGGCTACGAACACTGATTTTAAAAATCATCCGATAGGACAGCGGGCGGACCGGAAACGGTCCGCCCGTTTTCGTTTGCAGCAATCGCCGAAGCAGGTTCCTCTGTGCGCGTGAAATTTCAGAAATTGAGGATATTCCTCTGGTCTGCTCTGATCCTCTCGCTCGCCTTCGCCTCGTGGAGTTGGTTTCGGCCTTATGAATGGAGTCCCGACCCCGCGGCCCGCTGCAAGGTGGAAGGTGTCCAGCTCACTCAGGACCGCACCTACTTCTGGGTGGAAGTCCATTTGGTTGTGATGCCGGGCATGACCCATGATTTGCAGAAACCCGTGTTTCTCGAGGCCTCCACCGGAAAAAAACTCGACCCCGCCGAAACCACCTTCAGCGGCGCGGAGGGTGCCGGCACCACCGATGTCTGGTTCAAGTTCTGGATGGAAAACAAAGACCTCGCAGGCCCCCTCACGCTGCATCTGAATGAGGGGAAACTCAGCATCAAGGCGAATGACGGCATTCCATTAAAAACCCAATACCACGTCTCGAATCGCTGGTGACTCATGGCCTGGCTCCTCATCGACAATTCGAACACCCGCACGAAATTCGCTCTCGGTGACGCGACACTCCTGCACGACTGGCGGGGCATCATCCCTACCCACGATATATCGCCGGAGTCCCTCGACAACCTGTTGCGCGGCCTTGCATACGACGCCGTGATGATCTGCTCGGTCGTCCCGTCGATGGCGGAAATTCTCGGCAACTGGTTCAGCGGCCGCTGTCCCATTCATTTCCTGAACCACGAAAGTCCGCTGGGCTTGGGCATTGACTACCCGAACCCCGCCCAAATTGGCGCAGATCGTCTTGCCAACGCGGCCGGGGTACTCACCCGCCACCGCGTGCCTGCCATCATCATTGATTTCGGCACGGCCGTCACTTTTGATGTGATCTCCGCCCAGCCCGCCTACTGCGGCGGGGTCATCGCTCCGGGGCTCGGTGCGATGTCCGGATACCTCACTCGAAAAACGGCGCTGCTGCCAGAGATCGAGCTGATCGAGCCACCTTCCGCCATCGGCAAATCCACCGTGCACGCCATGCAGGTGGGAGCCGTGATCGGATACCGCGGGCTGGTGAAGGAGATCCTCGCACGCATTTGTGACGAGCTTCCGGGAGAACCTGCCATCATCGCCACCGGGGGTGATGCCACACTCATTTCCCGTGGAGTTCCTGAAATCCAGGCCGTGGATGCAGACATCACCCTCGACGGACTCAGGCAGGTGGCCGCTCGGGTGTTTTTTGGAAGCCTTGAGGAAAAAACGTGCCATCCGGGACCGATCAAATAGTTTTCGGACCAATGAGCGACAGTCCCCTTGGCATAGGCATCGATTTTGGCGGAACAACCGTAAAAATCGCAGTCGTCTATCAAAGCCACATCATTGACCAGGCGCCACCCGTCACGACACAGGATTTTGACAGCCCGAACGATTTGATCGATGGCATGGTACGCACCGTCGAAGACCTGCGCGCGAGACATGGCGGCATCGCTTCGGTCGGCGTCGGGATGCCGGGTTTTGTGAATTTTGAAAAAGGCCTCGTTTACGGCCTCACCAATGTTCCCGGCTGGGAAGCCATTCCTCTCCGGAAGATTCTTGAAGCAAAAATCGACCTGCCCATTGCCATCGACAACGACGCAAACTGCATGGCCTTTGCCGAGTGGCGCTGCGGAGCCGGGCGTGGATTTCAAAACGTCGTCTTCATGTCGCTCGGCACCGGCGTCGGCGGAGCCATCATCGCCAACGGCCAGATGATCCGGGGCATGCGCCATGGTGCCGGCGAGATCGGCCAGACTTCCATCGATTACCAGGGCCGTGTCGGTCATTACGGAAACCGCGGTGCCCTTGAGGATTATGTCGGCAACAGCGAAATCACGGCCCGCGCCCGTGAGGCCTATACTGCGGCAGGCATTCAGAAGGCACTCGATGACTGCACTCCCGCTGCCCTTGCCGCAGCCGCACACCATGGCGATGTGATAGCATTCGAGCAGTGGAACCTGATCGGACAAATGCTTGCCACTGCTGCCATGAACTGCTGTTGGCTGCTCAACCCGGAAGCCATCGTTATTGGTGGCGGAGTTGCCCGCGCCGGCGAGTTGCTGTTCCATCCGTTCAAGGAACAATTGTTTTCGCAACTCTCCGGGCCATTCAAGGACGGCCTGATGATTCTCCCAGCTGCATTTGGTCACGAATCCGGGATCATCGGCGCAGCGGCGTTGGCCCGCGAACATGCAGTGAAGGTTTGATTTTTCCTCCATCGCCGTTACCTCAACCGAATCATGAAACCATTATCCAATTTTGATCGTCGTCATTTTGTGAAAATCGGCACCCTCGCCGCCACTGCTGCCCTTCTACCCACCGCCGCCCGGGCTGCGGAAGGGGGTGCACTCACTCTTCCGCCCCTGCCTTATGCGCCGGGCGCGCTTGAGCCCCACATCGATGCAAAGACGATGGAAATGCATCACGGAAAACATCACGCCGCTTACATCAAGAATTTCAACACCGCACTCGAGTCCAAGCCAGACCTCGCCAAGCAGCCACTCGACCGCCTCCTCGCGGATCTTCCCGCCATCCCCGACGAGGCCTTGCGCAACACCCTTCGGAACAATGGCGGCGGCCACTGGAACCACGATTTTTTCTGGAAAACCCTCAGCCCCGCTGACAAGTCCGGCAAGCCATCCGAAATGTTAGCCGCCGCCATCAAGTCCACCTTTACCTCCGAAGAGGCCTTTAAAAAAGCGTTCGGTGAAGCCGCCACCAAACGTTTTGGATCCGGCTGGGCCTGGCTCATCGTCAAGGACGGCAAACTCAAGGTCACCAGCACGCCCAATCAGGACAATCCCGCCATGAAAGGCATCGTCCCCGACGCCGAACTCGGCACCCCCATCCTCGGCCTCGACGTCTGGGAGCACGCCTATTATCTCAACTATCAGAACCGCCGCCCAGACTACATCACCGCCTGGTGGAACGTTGTCAACTGGACTGAGGTTTCCGAACGCTTTGCCGTCGCGATGGTCTGATACAGACATTCCTGTCTGTTCTTCCACGTCGCTGTGGCGTCTCGCCGCAGCGTCTTATCCGCATAAAACCCTGTCCAAGCGCGTCTCTTCCATCGACCGCAAGTGGTGGGGCGTGCTCGACAGCTCCGACAGGTTTGTCCACCGCCTCGACGAATATCGTGGCAAGTTGATTGACCGTTGACGGCTCGTAATCCCATGGGTATATACCATATATGACGACGACGCTTTTTAACAATGGTCGCTCCCAAGCCGTGAGAATCCCCAAAGAACTTAGATTCGATGGAAAGGAGGTTTCCATCCGTCGTCTGGGCGATGGCGTGTTGCTCATCCCGGTCAAGGCCTCTACCTGGCCCGAAGGGTTTTTCGACAGCATCCGCGTTGATGACGGCAATTTCACCCGTCCCGACCAAGGCGAACTCCCACCCATCGTGAAATACGCTGAATGACTTACCTCCTCGACACCAACGTCTGCATCGCCGCCATGCGCGGAAATGCCAAGGTGATTGGGAAGCTTACCGCCTGCGCTCCCGAGGACTGCGCCATTTCGATGGTGAGTGTCTTCGAGCTTTTTGCGGGTGTCCTCCGTTGTCGTGCTCCGGAAAGCGAGGGGCGGAAAGTCACCAACTTTCTAGAGCCGTTCCACCTGTTGCCCTTTGATTGGGATTCTGCCATGAAAACTGCCGAAATCCGTTTTCAACTTGAGAAAACCGGCAATAAAATCGGCCCCTACGATCTGCAACTCAGCGGCCAGGCCCTCTCGCTCGATCTAACTCTCGTCACCCACAACACCCGCGAATTCAAACGCGTGACCAGCTTGCGGATCGAAGACTGGGAAAGCGAAGGAGCGTGAATCATCGGACTGTCATTGACCTCTCCTTCATGAAAAAGAAACCACGGCTCAATTGCTTCTTCGGCATCACGCCGGGAGTGTGGATGAACCTGCACTTTGCCTTGATTACGAGTTCACACGTGCCGACCGGGAACAGGGCGAAGCCATCCGTAAGGAAGTGCAACCCTTCGCGGCGTTCGAAGGCGGGAAATGTTAAACTGCGAAACCTGACCCCATTCATGATGCCCATATCCGAAATCTATTGCCGATTGTTTGTTGTTTGGTGCCAACCCTGCCGATATGGCCCTATCTACGTGATTGATACGCTCGCGAGATGGCAGGAAGACGCCGAAGTGATGTATACCAATTCAAGATCATGATATCTCTAATGTTGTTGGCATTGGTCGGGTTGCAATGCCTGTCCATGCAAGCACTTGGCGGAAGGATTCCTCCCTTCGACTTCGATGCATGTGCCGGCAAATCAAAGATCGTCGTGCATGGTGAACTTCATCCAGATGGAACTTTGCGAGTGATTGAAGTCTTCAAAGGGAAGCCGGAAGGGACCGGGGATCTGTGGCTATCAATTGGTAAAATTGAATTTAAACATTTGTCGAAGGATATTGGAAATGAAGGCAACCCGCAGGTTGTTGTATTTCTTGGCGAGGGTGGGACTGATGGTGGCTATCGCCTCGCGCTGGACCCTCATGGTGGTGTCGTTGTCTTCGGCTCTCAAGATAAGGTTTTTGCCTGGCTGCCATCTGAGATGGACATGATGGGTGCTACTTTCCAGGCGCATCCATTGTGGACCAAGCAGACCTTCATGGAGGACTTGAAGCAGTCTTTGAAGTCGGATGCGGAACTGGATGTGGTGCTCGCCAAGTCTCGTGGTAGGGAGCGTCTGTTGAGTTGCTTCGACTTCCTTCGAGCGCACCAGCCTTGGGAAATATTTACAGATGCCCAGTCTTCACCATGGCCTTGGTATGGAAATGGTTATTTTTTTTCAAAAATAGTAGGAGCCACCCAAAAACCCTCTGCTGACGAGGAACTGGTTATGGTCGACCTTCTTCGCAATGCAAGGACTGACGGAGACCAGGCCCAAGTACTCGCGTTCATTGCCAGCATCCATTGTTCGCGGGCGCTTTATCTGGAAGTGTTGCCTTGGGTTGATGCCAAGGTTCCAAAGATGCTTCGGCAGCAGGCATTCATGGCATTGGCGTCAATCGACTCATTTGCGGCTGCCGAGGTATTGATTCATTTCCTGAGTTTGAAGGACCCGCTAATTGATGATGTCCTTGCAACCCTCAATCACTGTGAGTCGGGCCGTAGGCCTTCCCTGCTGAATTCGGCAGTGGTCGCACCGTTACTGGTTTTCGGGAAGGAGGTCTTGATCAAGTGCCACTCCAGAAAGAACCAGGACGGCAACCGCGGATACGCAATGCTCTCACTCCTTAACGGTTACTTTCACCCGGACTTTTTGCCTTTGATGTACGAGTGGGCCACCGACAAAGAAACGCCTACCAGAGCGCAGGCCATGGGAGACTTCCGCAACGTTCTCGGTATCAGCGATCAACCCGCTGATCCGGAGCGAATCGCCAAGTGGTGGGCTCAAAATCGCGATGTGGTCATGCATGAATACGATCTATCAACATGGACCGGGGTTGATGTATGGCTTCAAGCATGGTGGCAAAGTGATGAAAAAATCACCAAACATGTGCTGCTCCGTCTTTGGGACTTCACGCCAAACATCCCCGAAGAAGATCTTTTGGTTGCCTGCGAGGGCGAGTCGGGTGCTGCCGCCAAGGAGTTGCTCTCGGAATTGTGGCAGCGGAAGCGGCTAACAAGTGCCACCCGGAGCACGATTGTGGCCAAGTATATGAAGATGCGGATTGAGGATCAGCCGTGCGTGAATTCCGTTGATCCGAATGTCTGGCGAACGTGTTATGTTGTGGGAGACCGTCTATTTCCATTCCCTCATGACGCTTGGATTAACTGGACTGGGGAAGTGACGACGGAACGGGAACCGAAGATAAGCGCGGATTCGTCCAACTCGCGTAGCCTTGAGGGTTCAGGCCCATTCAGATTCGCCGGCGGCACGGTTAAGCTTGGAGGGCCATTTAAAGCCATATTGGAAAACTGGGAGAAGGACTATTAAGCCACTCCGCCACAGGAACTTTGGCGCTTGCACTATGTGTTGGATCAAGACTCCAAAAATCCGGTCGGACCGATTCCAGCGGAAGGATCCACCCGTGACGCTCGATAGTATCCAGCAAATTGAGCGCGAAGACACAAGACCTAGGATCGGTGGTATCGATTCGTAGTCCATGTCTTCAGGCGGGCTTGTGCGGGAACAGATGACCTCCTGAAGAAGGGAATCACCCCGTCGTCCGCAGGCCGGAGGCGATGGCGTTGATGGAAAGCAGGAGTTTCGGGAGCAGGGCGTCGGCCTCGGTGGTGCGTTCTTCTGCAAGGTGGCCGCGCCATTCTCGAAGGAGGGCGATCTGTTGCTGATGGAGCACGTGCAGCGGGGCTTCACGGATGTGCAGGGTCTTCGCCATGCGCGGGCGGCGATCCTGCATTTCGCCCTCGAAGAGTTCTGCTAGGAGGGATTTCGTGAGGTCGAACTCCTCGACGATCCAACTGAGGAATTCCTCCCGCAGGATCGGATCCTCGACGAGGCCGGCGTAGTCGCTCATCAAATCGAGATTGGCGGATGCAAGGTTGGTCTCCACGTTTGTTAGGACATAACTGAGGAAGGTGGACTTCGGCAGGTTCTTCTTCAGCTCGGCGAAACCGGCGGGATCGTCTTTTTTCAGGCTCTCCAATCCCGACCCCACGCCGAACCAGCCGGGCAGGTAGAAGCGCGCCTGGGTCCATGAGAAAACCCATGGGATCGCCCGCAAGTCGCCGATAGAGAATCCCTTTTTCCCGGTGCGCCGCGCTGGGCGGGAGCCGATGCGTGAGTTTTCCAATGCATCAATCGGTGTGGCCTGTCGGTAGAATTCGATGAAACCGTCCGCCTTGAGGAATTTCTGATAGGCCTGCTGGCTGCTCTCACCGAGTTTTGCCAGAAACGCCTCGCACGGATCCTCCACCGGCGGCGAGTGGCGGTGATGGGCGGTGGTGACGGCAGCACCTGCTAACAATAGTTCGAGGTTGTAGGTGGCGTTCGCGAGGTTGGCGTATTTCTGGGCGATCGTCTCACCCTGCTCGGTCATACGGAAACCGCCGCTCATCGCGCCGTAAGGAAGGGCGGCCATGAACCAGTGAGTTGGACCCGCACCGCGCGAAATCGTGCCGCCGCGGCCGTGGAAAAAGCAGAGTTTCACCTGCTGCTCCTGGCCCACCTGGGTCAGCGCCGTTTGCGCGCGCTGGAGGGCGAACTGGGCTGCTAGAATGCCGCAGTCCTTGTTGGAATCCGAGTAGCCTAACATCACCTGCTGAATTGGGATCCCGCTACCGGTGCTTTGCGAACGTTTCGTTAGTGGATGGATGAGGAAACTTTTCAGAATCCCCGGCGAGCGGTCGAGGTCGTCCATTGTTTCAAACAGTGGAACCACCGGCAGCGGGCAAACAAGGCCGTCGTCCGATATTTCCATCAGCCCGGCCTCACGGGCGAGCAGGTAAACCCCTAACAAATCCGAAAGCTGTCGTGTCATCGAAACTATCAGTGCGCCCAGTCCGGCACTGCCCCATTCGCTGCGGTGGCGGACCAGCACTCGATAGCAGTTCAGCACCTCGTCCGCTTCGCCGCCGAGACGCACGTCGTCGTGGAGGAAGGGTCGCGACGAAAGGAGTTCCGCGTTGAGGAGCTCCAAGCGTTTTTCCTCTGGCCATGAACCATAGTTTTCTCCGTCCGTCACCCCGGCGGCGGTGAGGAGCTGACTGATCGCCTTGTCGTGAAATTCCGAGTTCTGGCGGACGTCGAGGGTGGCCAGATGGAAACCGAAAATCTCCAGTTTGTGCCGCAGCGGACGGATCACATCCTCCTCTAACAGATGGCAGCCCGCTCCGGCGAGGGTGCGGGAAAGCAGATCCAGGTCGCTGACCAAACAGGCCGGATTTTTGTAACCGGGTTTGCCGCGGGTTTGTTCGCGCAGGCGGAGGGCCATTAGGTTGGCCATTTGCCGCCACGGTTCCTCTTCATGGCGGTCCATGATTTCCGCGACCTTTTCATCGGCCTTCACGAGTTTGGCGAGTTCGTCGATGCGTGCCTGCAGCTCCGGCGGGACAGGTGTTAGGTAACGGGAGAGCGTCAGCTGCGAGGCGAGGTGGCCGAGTTCGCGCTGGAGCAAATCGAAGGCGGAGTGACGCAGCGTTTCCAGTGCGATCTCAGTGACCTTCGGAGTGACTAAAGGATGCCCGTCGCGGTCACCGCCGATCCACGTGCCAAACTGCAGGCGGGGGATGTTTCCGGCAGAGCGCAGCAATTCCAACGGCAGGCCGGCATCGCGCCAGGCTTCGGTGAAATGGAGATCCAGCCGGTTGATCGCCGACGGGAAAAGATCGCGCAGATAGTGGGTGGCGTTGCGCAGCTCGCTGGTGATGTCCGGCCGGACAAGGTGGATTTCCGCCGTGCGCCAGAGGATTTCAAGCGTTGTCACCACCCGTTCGCGGATGCGGCGGCGCTCGCGTTCGGTGTATTTGGGAAACTCGTTGCGGACCATCTCGTCATACAGCGCCCGGTGCCGCTCTCGGATGCTGGAGCGCTTCGCCTCGGTCGGGTGGGCAGTGAGGACCGGCTCCACCAACACATCCTTGAGTACAGCGAGAATCTCCTCCGGGGAAAGATCCATCGCCCGCAGATCGCGCAGCGCCTGTGGCCACAAACCGCGAATGGACTCCGCGCCGAGCGCCTTTTCCCGCTCGCGGCGGATTTCGGCAGCCACGCGCTCTTCCACCATGTTCAGCAGCTGGAATCCGATTGAGTAAAGCTGCGGCAGCCCTTCAGGTGCCGCACCCGCCTCCGGTTCACGGCCGGACCACGGCAGATAGGGCAGCAAATCCGTCTCGCCCGTGCTTTTCAACGCCTCTTCCAAACAACCCAGCAGGTATTGCAGGCGCTCGTCAATCAGGTCAAATCCTTCCAGCCGGAGCTGCTCACGAATCGGGTTGGCGGGGGTTTCGGTCATGCGTGTGGCGTTTTAAGCACAATCCAAGCCGAAACGGGAAGGGGAACGCATTTCTTTTTTGGAAAAACCCATACTCGGACATGCACCGGGGCGCGCGAATTCTCAGCCTGACATCAATCCTCCGCCCCTCTCGAAGCCTTGCTCTGGATCGCTTATCGCCGGAGTCGTCATTATATTAGAATTGGCGGCCCTTGTATTCCATCGCCAGCAAGCGATCCAAAGGTTTATCCAGCTGGCAAGATTTCGACGCCTCATGGATTAACCGTGCTGGACCCGCGTTCGCTCTTTATCTGCAAGCTACATGCAGCAAACACCCGTCCCGAGGGGCAGGCGGGGAATGATGTGAAGCACCTTGCCATCCTGGCGCGCGTGATACCGCGTTTCCTCGCGAAACTCCGCGCGGTGACAGTTCCCGACTATGATGGGAAAGAGGATGCGAGCCGTTTGCTGCTGAAAATCGAAGCCTGCGAGGCGGGTCGGGGTGTTTTCACCGTTCCATTGTCTGCGGAGGAACTCCGATTGCTCGTTCAAGCATTGCACCAGCACTTGAAATAAAAGTGGTGATTTGAAGCGCAAACCCGCGCTTGGACATTCCGCAGTCGTGGGCTAGGACAGCGAGGTGAACTCTTGGAACGTTGCCGTCGATGTGGTGAAAAATTGTGTCAAGGCGGGCGTGCGTGAGTTCGTCGTCTGCGCCGGGGCGAGGAATGCGGCGCTGCTGGAATCGCTCGCCCGCGCCGAGGCGGCCGGACTGGTGCGCGTTTGGCGGCATTTTGAGGAGCGCAGCGCCGGGTTTTTCGCGCTTGGGCGGACGATGGAAACCGCTCAACCCTGCGCGGTGATCACCACCAGCGGCACGGCGGCGGCGGAGCTTTTGCCATCGGTCATCGAAGCGTTCTATCAGGCGCGGCCGCTGGTCGCGATCACGGCGGACCGGCCGGTGGAGTTCCGCGGCACGGGTGCGCCGCAGTCGATCGTTCAGCTTGGGATTTTCAGCAACCATGCGTGGCAGGGGACATTCGCCGATTGGGACGGCAAACAACCGCTGCACCTCAATGTGGAGTTCGAGGAAGCGTTCGAGGCGGGTGAGGAAAATTTTGCGGGAGAGACGGTGGGAGAGTTTTCTCCGGTGAAGGAAAAACTCAATGTCGCCGGGCTGGCGCGCTGGCTGCGTGAGGATGTCTATCAGGGGATCGTGGTGCTCGTCGGTGGCCTGGAGCCGGACGAACGCGAGGAGGTTTTCCATTTCTGTCAGGACCTCGGCGCGCCGGTGATCGCAGAGGCGACGAGCGGCCTGCGAGAGGCGCTGCAGTCGCTGGCCATCCACGATGGCGACCGTGTTTTGAAAGCAACGCCTCCGGGCAAGGTGCTGCGGTTAGGCGATGTGCCGAGCGGTCGTTTCTGGCGCGATCTGGAGACGATGCCGGTAATTTCCGTCTGGTCGGTGTGCCGCAACGGTTTGCCAGGGCTGGCCCGCGAAACGAATGTGCTGCAGGGTCCCTTGGAACGCGTGCTGCCGGCTCTCGGCGAAATCGAACTGGCGGACGATGCGATGGACTATCTGACGGGAGCCGGCAGCCGTGCGGTGAAGATCGACGAGCTGCTAGAATCATATCCTGATAGTGAGCCCGCGCTGCTCCGCACGCTTTCTCACTATGCCTCCATCGGCGGCGGGCTTTTCCTCGGCAACAGCATGCCGATTCGCGAGTGGAATCTGTTCGCCCAGTGGAACCGGCCGCTGCAGTGCGTCCGCGCGAACCGCGGGGTGAACGGTATCGACGGTCAGGTGAGCACGTGGCTGGGCTGGTCGGCGGATGTGAGTGAAACCTGGGCCGTGGTGGGGGATCTAACCGCGCTGTACGATCTAGCGGGACCATTTGTGCTGGAGCAAATCAACACGGACGGCCGAGTGCTGGTCGTCATCAACAACGGCGGCGGGAAAATTTTCGAGCGCCTTCCCCGCTTGCAATCGATGAGCCCGCGCGCCGCCGAGTGGATGACCAACCCGCAGACTGCCGATCTCTCTGGCCTCGCCACGTTGTGGGGCATGAATCATCTCCGCATTCGGAAGGTAGATGACTTCGACCAGTTTGCCTCTGGACCAAAAACCCTGCTGATGGAAATCATCCCCGACGCTGGTCAAACCGCCGCATTCTGGTCTGCTTGGGACCGGATGACGGTCTGACCGCGAATTTCATCCTTCTCCTTGCCAAGTCGAGCGGAGGCGGCTACCCATTCCGTCCGCCGCGCAAGGCGACTGGTCCCGTGGTCCAATGGATAGGACGATGGCCTCCGAAGCCGTAGGTAGTGGTTCGATTCCACTCGGGACCACCAGTTTCAAAACAACAAAGGAGAGCTCTTGGCTCTCCTTTGTCGGTTATGGGTTTATTGGGTAGATTATCGCTCGAATTCGTAATTCACCGTGTTGGTGATGGGAATGAAACCGGAAAAACGGAAACGGTAGAAAGTCAGGGTCGCTGCTATGGGTCGACCGAATGAATTTTTGGTGACAGTGGCGGCGTCACCGCGAGGCTTTCTGAAGGTCGGGTTATTCGAGTAGAAAACGATGTCGCCCTGCTCGCGGCGGAAGCTGATGTTGAATTCGCCACCGACAAGATTGCCATCATCCCCAATTCTGAAACGCACCTTCTGCCCTTTGGAAAAATTCGGGATGCCGTCCGGGATTGATGCATCCCTCGTGACCTCGTCGCCTTTGGTGCGGGTCGAAGTGCGCTCGGTCACCGTGAGCGTGAATTTTTTCCCGGGCTCAAATCCGCCGTAGGTTTCCGCATTCAGTGTCGTGGCTGGAAGAAGTGTTCCAGCAGCCAGAATGACGGGTAGAATGAGTGTTTTCATAAAAATACAGGTTGTTGAAAAATGACCCTTCGCGCCTCCCGAAGGATGGGTGCCGTCCCTTACAATAGCTCCGTCCCCCGGGCTGCGCGAAAAGTATGATCACCCTGTTGCAGGAGCCGTTCCAATCCACCGATGCCCCATAACTCACTGATCCACAAATCAATGTAAGATCTAGTTGAATTCGCATCACGGGCACACTGCATCGCCAGATGAGGTTGCGCAGGCAAAATGCACAAATGGATCCGTCGATTCGCCGGTGTGGCCGTTAGACGCCGGAAAACGCTACAAATCCGCCGTCCACGGGAAGCACCGTACCGGTCACGAACTGCGAAGCATCTGATAGAAGATAATGCAGCGCACCGAAGAGTTCATCCGCATTGCCGAAGCGGCCGAACGGGGTCTTCGTGATGATGGTGTTGCCGCGATCAGTGAGGCTGCCATCTTCGTTGGTGAGCAGGCGGCGGTTCTGTTCACCGAGAAAAAATCCCGGCATCACGGCGTTGACGCGCAATTTACCGTTTGTCCGTTTCGCCATGTCCACCGCCAGCCATCGGGTGAAATTGTCCACGCCCGCCTTGGCCGCGGAATAGCCGACCACTCGGGTGAGCACTTGTGGCGACGAGACTGAAGAGTAGTTCACGATCGAGCCCCGGCAGCCTTCGATCATGGCCGGCGTGAACACGAGCGATGGCAGGACCGTGCCGTGCAGGTTCAGATCCACGACCTGCTGGAACGACTCGAAATCAAGGTCGGAAAAACTCTTGTCTGGAGTGATCGTCGCGCCGGGCATATTGCCGCCTGCGCCGTTGACCAGACCGTCGATGCGTCCCCATTTCGAGATCACGGCCTCGCGTGCCGATTCGAGAGCCGGGCAGTCGAGCACGTCGGCGACGAGTCCGATACACTGCGCGTCAGGCGTGGTGGAACGACAATGGGCGAGCGCAGCGTCGAGTTTTTCCTGGCTGCGGCCGATGTAGGCCACGCGGGCTCCCTGCGATGCGAGATAACCGGCGGCCGATCCTGCGAGGGCGCCGGTAGCTCCAGTGATGACAAATACGCGGTCGGTAAGGTCGAAAAGTGGGTTCATGAGGTTTTGTTTGGAATTCCTTCGGTGGGCCGACATGAGATGCCTTCCACCCGCGGAGATCAATCACCAGCTTGCCGAAAAATGGGACAGGCGCAAAATTCACCTTCGAGAGAGGAAATTTTTTGCATGAAACCCGAAAGCCAGCGGGTATTTAGCGCCATGATGAAATTCCCGACCATTCTCGGGCTGCTGGTGGCCTGCGTGCTGCCGGTGATGGCCCAGCAAACTCCGAAAGTCCTGCCCATCGGCTCCGATCTCCCGGATTTTTCGCTCCCAGGCATCGATGGGAAGACCCACTCGGCCGCTGACTTCAAGGACGCAAAGCTGCTTTGCGTGATCTTCACCTGCAACCATTGTCCGGACTCCGTTGCCGCTGCAGCGCGGATGGAACAAATCCATAAAAGCTACAAAGAGAGGGGAGTGGCCATGGTGGCGGTGAATGGAAACAACGCGGAGAGCCTCACGCCGGACGAACTGGGGTATTCGCCATTTGGTGATTCCTTGGAGGAAATGACACCTTTTGCGAAGGACTACGGTTGGACCTTTCCTTACCTCTACGATGGCGAAACCCAAATCTTCACCACCGCCTGTGGAGCGCAGTCGACGCCGCATGTTTTCCTCTTCGATGGCTCGCGGAAACTGCGCTATACCGGCCGCATTGATGATGCCGGGCGGAATCCTGCTGCCGAAGGAAAAAGCTACCTCCGTGAAGTGCTCGATGCGCTACTGGCCGGCACCGACGTGAAGGAACCAGTAACCCGCTCATTCGGCTGCTCCACGAAATGGCTCTGGAAAAAACCGAACGTCGCCAAAGATCAAGCAGCGTGGGAGAAGAAGCCGGTGACTCTAGCAGACCTCGATCTCGCGACCTCCCAAAAGCTCGCCGCAAACGACACGAAAAAACTCCGCCTGATCAATTTCTGGTCCACCACCTGCGGACCGTGCGTCAAAGAGTTTCCTGCGCTAGTCGATACTTATCGCCGATTCCAAAACCGTTCGATGGAGTTTATTTCCATCAGCGTGGATGATGTGGCGCAGCGGCCGACGGTGCTGAAATTCCTCGAATCACGCCACGCCGCTCTATCCAATCAGACCGCTCCTTCACTGGCCGAAGAAGGCCGGACTTCCAACAACTACCTTTGGACCGGCGGAAATCCCGATGCCATGGCGAAGGCGATCGATCCCGAATGGACCGGCGCGCTGCCACACACCGTGCTCATTGCCCCAGGCGGGAAAATCATCTGGCGGCACACGGACGAAGTCGAAGTGGTCGAACTCCGCCGGCAGATTCTCAAAGGTCTTCAATAAAGCCGCGGCAGAGTCCGATCCGCCGGAGCCCATGAGGAGC
This sequence comes from Akkermansiaceae bacterium, assembly GCA_031412525.1. Classification (GTDB taxonomy): domain Bacteria; phylum Verrucomicrobiota; class Verrucomicrobiia; order Verrucomicrobiales; family Akkermansiaceae; genus Luteolibacter. The sequence continues at coordinate 42,977 of JANODE010000171.1, forward strand.
CTATGAATCGCGGCTAGCCTCAGAACATCGGCATCACATGGACTAAAGCGGATGCCATCCGCTTCTCCAAATTCAGTGGCTGTAATTCTCAGTCACTTCGGGATCGTGCTTGTGTTTGAAAAGCACCGCGAAGGCGATCGCGATGACCAGCGCGTAACCCGCGAACGACAGCCAGATGCCCTGCCAGTCCTTCGCGCCGTTGTGGGTGAAAAAGCGGTCGATGACATAACCGCTGGCGAGGCTGCCGAAGATGGCTCCGAATCCATTGGTCATCATCATGAACAAACCCTGCGCGCTTGAGCGGATCTTGGCATTGGTCGTCGTTTCTATGAAAAGCGAGCCCGAGATGTTGAAAAAATCAAACGCCATTCCGTAAACGATGCAGGAAAGAATGATCATCCAAAGGCCGCCGGCGGGATCTCCGTAGGCAAAGAAGGCGAATCGCAGCACCCAGGCGAACATGCTGATGAGCATCACCATCTTGATGCCGAAACGTTTCAGGAAATACGGAATGGCCAGAATGAAGAGGGTCTCGGAAATCTGCGATATCGAGAGGATGATGGTCGAATATTTCACCACGAACGATTCGCTGTATTCCGGGATCTTCTCAAAGTCTGATAGATAAACGTCGCCATACATGTTGGTGAGTTGCAGTGCGCCGCCGAGGAACATCGAGAAGATGAAGAACAGCGCGATCTTGTAGCTGCCAAAAAGCCGGAAGGCGCTCAGCCCCAGAGTTTCTATCAATGGTGCTCCTTTTTTGGTCGTTTTCAAAGGCGGGCATTCCGGCAGCGAAAACGAGTAGAGCCCTAGCAGCACTGCCACCGCTGCGGCGATGTAGAACTGGTTTGCGGAGGCCTTGTTGCCGGTGAGGTTCGTCACCCACATCGCGGCGATGAATCCGACCGTGCCCCACACGCGTATGGGCGGGAACACCTTGATGACGTCGAATTGGTGGGTCTTGAGAATATTGTAGGCCACGGAATTCGAGAGAGAAATGGTCGGCATGTAGCAGAGCATCGCGGCAAAGATGACCCAGAAAAAGGTCCCCGGGTGATTGACCATCGGGATGCAGGCGAGTGCGATTCCACCGAGAATGTGAAGGATGCCATACAGCCGCTCCGCATTGACCAGGCGGTCCGCGATGATGCCTGTTAGTGGAGGCATGATCAGCGAGGCAAATCCCAGCGTTGAGAAAATCGCACCAAACTCAGCGCCACTCCAGCCTTTCGTGATGAACCAATAATTACTGACGGTGATCAACCAGGCTCCCCAGACGAAGAACTGCAGGAAACTCATGACGATCAGGCGGTTTTTGATTCCCATGGAAATGTTAGGTGGTTGGAGGGTGGGTTTTTTCCGGTGGCAGGGCACCACACGGAGTCTGAAAAATGGGCGAAACACCTTGCCGCGACAAGTACTGAAGCTTGCCAAAGCACTGACCATACCAAGCCCGTTGATTCCTTGGGCTGCCGCAGGCCATGTCGATACTCCCGCTTGAAAAAACCAGTGGCGAACTCCCACTGGTGGGCCGCGGGTTTCACCACACGCCTGTTTCGTGGAGGATCTTCGCGGTCTTTCGCCGTTCCGGGACTTTCATGTCCGGATAGGCATCCGTGACAGTCGTTGCTTCGAGCACTGCGCGCAATCCAGTGATCACCCGTGATTTCACCCGATCAGGAAGACTGCGGAATGCCTCGGAATAAATCATGTAGGAGCAGCGGTGTTTGAAGATTCGGCCGTTGAGCTGGAACTCCGCCAACGACGCGCCATCCCCGGCATGCGGGACGCTGGCTTCGAATTCCCGCTGAAATCCACCATCTCCCTCTACTCCGTCCGCGCCCTGCTCCGCCTCACCAGCGAAGAGAAACCACTGAACGATCTTGTCAGCCGCTTGGTCCGCAACCCGGCCGGCCGAGCCTTGATCGGGATCGCCTTGCGGATCGATTGCCTTGCCCAGGTAATACGCCCGGCGGTAATTCATCGTGGCGGCGGTGAGCAGGTTGTGAGCCTGACACTGATGCTCAAGCACCATGAGCGCCACCACGTCGCTGGTGCTCCGGGGGTATTTCGAAACGTTGATTTTTGCAGTTAGATCCGGCCAGTCCGTGCGCTCGGGCTCGGCTTCACGGCCGTCGGTGTAAGTCCGGTTTCCCAAATGGGGCAGGGAGATCGATCCTGTAACGTAATACCCACCCCATCGTTCCTCGACCGGCGTCTGATGGGTGATGAGACCGGAGCCCATCGAAAGCAGCGGCCGGCCATCCTCATTTGGATAGACCGAGCGCACCAACAGGCCGGGAGCGTTTTCCGTGCGCGCCGTGCCATGGCAGGAAAGGCAGTCATTGGTGTCTCGTTCCACCTTGGGAGGGGTGGTGGCGTTGCCCGGATCGATCACATAAAACACCGGTCCCAGCGCCGCGTCCTGAATGATGACCTCCATCATTCCTCCCGGCACGTAGCCGAAATAACAGTCGCTTGAAAAATACAGTGCGCGCGGATTGCTGGGGTTGATCAGGCCGTTCTGCTTGCTCGTTTTGGAAAACACCAGCACCTGCGACGACTCGGGGATTTCCAGCGCTGCCAGTATTTCCCGCACCCGCTCCAACGGTGTCGTGCCACGCAAGGAGGAGGGGTCGTGCTGCCACTTTTCGGCCAGTGCTGCCATCCGGTCTCGGGCAGGCGTGTCCGAGTAACTCACGGGCGGGAGATCCCATGCGTCCACATCCGCATGCAGCGGCAGGGTGGAAACAAGCAGGACGATCCAGCGGAACAACATCATTGAATTTACCTGAGATCCGGCGGGAATCCATCAGCGGATGCGCGCATTTCCGTCGGAAACCCACGCGTCAGTACTCACGCTTGAGAAGATGGGTGGCGATTTCCCGCAAGCGGGCCGCCTTTTTTCCTAACGGATCAAGCGAATCCATGGCAGTCCTGGTCAGCTTCACCGCTTCCTTGCGGGAGGCGTCCAGCCCGAGCACCGCGGGATAAGTGGACTTTTCCACTGCAAGGTCCTTGCCCGCTGTCTTGCCTAACATCTCGGTGCTCTGCGTGACGTCGAGGATGTCGTCGATCACTTGGAACGCGAGACCGAGGGCATGGCCGAATTTTGTCAGCGCGTCCAATTTCGCCTCACCGGCGTTTGCGGTCATCGCACCCAGCCGCAGCGAGGTTGTCAGCAGCGCGGCGGTTTTTGCTTCGTGGATTCTAACGAGATCACGCTTGCTCAGCTTTTTCCCTTCGCCCTCGAGGTCCATCACCTGCCCGCCGATGAGCTTGCGGCTGCCACCGGTTTCCGCGAGTTCGGCGATGTATTCCCGGGCTCCGTAGCGTTTGCTAGCGGGTGTTTTTGCAAGCACGATGAACGACTCCGTTAGAAGCGCGTCACCGCAGAGCACGGCCATGCCTTCACCATAAACCTTGTGACAAGTCGGCCGGCCGCGGCGGAGATCGTCGTCGTCCATCGCCGGCAGATCGTCGTGAACGAGCGAATAGGTGTGCATCAGCTCCACCGCGCACGCCGGAGCGAGTGCATGGGACATCTCCCCGCCACACGCTTCCGCTGCCGCCAGACAAAGCACCGGACGCAGGCGCTTGCCTCCGGCAAAAACGCTGTATCGCATCGCCGCATGGATCGTCGCCGGACGCTCCTTCGCTTTCGGCAAAAACGCATCCAGCGCCGCATCCACTTCAGCGGCGCGAGCGGTGAGGTAGGTTTTCAGGTCCATGATGGAAAGAAGTTGAGAGTCTGGAGTTGAATGTTGAGAGTTGGAAAAGATTTTCTTTCTCTCAACTCTCAACCATCAACTTTCAACCTCTTAAAGAATCTCCGCGATTTGCACGGCATTGAGTGCAGCACCTTTCCGGACTTGGTCGCCGACGACCCACAGATCGAGCGCATTGTCGAACACCAGGTTCTTGCGGATGCGGCCGACGAGGCAGTCGTCTTTTCCCGTTGTATCAAGCGGCACAGGGAACACCTTGTTCGCGATATCGTCCATCAACTGCACACCCGGCTTGCCCTGATAGGCCGCGCGTGCGGAAGCGACATCCACCGGACGCTCGAACTGCGCGGTGATGGAAACCGAGTGCGACCGATAGACCGGCACGCGCACGCAGGTGCACGAAACGCGGAGGTCCGGCAGATCCATGATTTTCCGGCCTTCATTGAGCATCTTGAGTTCCTCCTTGGTGTAGCCATTTTCCGTGAACGCATCCACCTGCGGGATCACGTTGAACGCGATCTGCCGCGGATAGACTTTGAGCGTCACTGGCTCACCGGCATTGATCGCCTTCATCTGCTCTTCCAGCTCGACGATGCCCTGCGCTCCCGATCCGGACACTGCCTGATAGGTCGAAGCAATGATCGAACGCAGCCCGAACGCCTCATGGAGCGGAGCAAGTGCCATCAACGAGATGATGGTCGTGCAATTCGGGTTCGCGATGATGTTGCGCGGATGATTCTTCGCGGCTTGTGGGTTGATTTCCGGCACCACGAGCGGCACATCGGCGTCCATGCGGAAGGCAGACGAATTGTCGATGACGACTGCCCCGGCCTTCGCGGCAGACGGTCCGTATTCGAGAGAAATGCCGCCGCCCGCGCTGAACAAGGCGATGTCCACGTCCGAAAACGAATCATGAGTGAGCTCCTCGACCGTGATTTCCTCCCCACGAAAGGTCATTTTTTTCCCGGCGGAACGTGCCGAAGCGAGCAGCTTCAGCTTGCTGAGTGGGAAATTCCGCTGCTCGAGGCAGAGGAGCATTTCGACACCGACGGCACCCGTCGCACCAACGATCGCTACATGGGGATGATTCATTTTGATAAAACCGGCACCTCCGCCGGGACGCGGAGCATACCGAGATCAGCACCGCTGGCAACCGCTTCGTTTTTCAGATGACGCGCACTTTCAACTTGCTCCTTTAAAGCCCTGCCCGCCCCAACCCCCCACTAGTTCGATGCCAAAGATTATAATGACGAACTAAGACAGAACATCTTGGATATTGGATATTTAACAGGGCACAATAAACATGATTCTTTACTCTGCATTTCTAGCGGAATAGAACCCGATTAGATTTCCTGAAGTCCCCCGTCCCTACATCATGACCCTTTTTGATCTTTTTGAGTTCGTCTTCCGTTTCTCCCTGGGAGCCTCCAGCGCTGCGACATGGATCTGGGTAGTCATCACGTTCATTGTCTTCATCTTCGTGATCGGCTCACTCTGGGGCAGGGCTTTCAACAAGGACTGGAGCCTCACCCGGCACGGCGGTTTTCTCGGGACTGTGCTCTTCTTCGCCATCCTTTCCGCTTTCGCGGTCTTCAACCTTCGGACCATCGCCGGGATGGAGGATTGGTTCAAACAGCAGCGTGCCACCCTTCCTCACGCTGTTGCCGACTCAGGCCGGCTCAAACGCTCGGTCATCGTTGAAACGTGGAGCCGACTTGAACCCAAGCAAGGCCAGCAAAAGCTGTCTCCCCCTGATCAGTCTGGCGACCAAGTTCGCCTGAATACCCCAGAAGACGCGATTGTATTAGCGAGTGTCGCCGCCGAAGAAGCCCGCACCTCACTTCGCGCCAAACCACCATTTGTCTTCGGTGCTCCACTCGACACCAAAAGCCCCGACGACATCGCATCGGACACCATTGACGCGCTGAAACTCGCCCCCTCTGCATTTCCCAAAACCGTCTCCAGCGAGAACGAGTGGACTGCTACTGCGGCAACGCTTCAGGTCAATCACGCCCTCGACACGGCGCAGAACCTGCTGAAACCAAAGCTGGCCGACCTCAAGACTGCCTGCCTTTGGCTACTCGGACTCTCGATTGTTATCTCCTTCGCTTTCGGAGCCATCCGTGCCGTCGAGGACATCAAAGTCAACCCCAAGCCCTAAGTCATCTCTCCTCAACATGAAAAACCATCTCTTCATCGGCCTCGGAGGACAGGGCGGCAAGACCGTTGCGGAACTCAAGAAAGTCTTTGCGAGCCGCAATCAAGATGCGAACCAGCTCCAAGAACTCGGGCTGGTCTGTGATTTTCTCTACATTGACTCTAGCCGCGATGTGACCGACGAGCGTCGCAACTGGTTTCACTACGGGAAAGACCTTTCTCTAAAGCCGGATTCCTTTCTCTACCTTAAAGAAGGAGGAGCATCCATCAATGTCGCGTCGATGGCGGAGAGACCGGACGTCGCTCCTTGGATTGGTGACCAAGACAAGCTTCAGCGTTTCATCGAAGGGGTTCAGGGAATTCAAGGAGCGAATCAGCGACGGAGACTTGGGCGGCTGCTCTTTGCCCGTAATGCCGAGCGAATCAGAAAGGCGGTCTGCGAGGAGAAAATCGGACCGATGCGCGCCAACTCAAATCAGTGTGCGGTACATGTATTCGCATCCCTCGCTGGTGGAACCGGAAGTGGATGCTTGGTGGATCTTGTCACGCTGATCCGATCGGAGTTCCCAAATGCCGCCGCGACCGACGGATTTCCGATCTTTCTCTATCTTTATGTCACCAACGAGAAATTCCAAGCGGCACAAGTGGGGTTTTTCCACGAAAACCAAGCGGCAACTCTCCGGGACCTCAATGCGCTGGCATGCGGAAAGTACAAACCGACGCTTTTCGGTACGGCGCGCGGTGGCAGCGTGTTCAGCGGAGACGAACCCATCGCCCAGATCCTCCTTAGCACTCATCTGAGCAGCAAAAACCAGAAACTGAGCCTTGCCCAGCAACACCAGATCGTCGCGGAAGCGGCGTTCGAGCGGATTTTCAGTTATGCCTCTGGTAACCTAGACACCACATTCCAGAAATCGCTGACCGGGGAGGATTTGATGGCCGCGTTCCCTGGAGAGCCGACGGGCAATTTACTGCGTTCGTTTCGGTTTGGAAGCGTGGGCATGCGTCGATGGGAAGTTCCCATCGACGAAATTCGTGAACTGCTGGCGAAAGACCTTTTTGCGTGTTGCTGCCGCAAGTTACTCTTCCAGAACTGGAGCAATAGCCGGGGGGCGGTAGGTGAAAAAAATCAGAGTAACATCCCAGGATTCTCCGAAGCCCTAGGCCAAATCACCGCTCTTGTCGACAACGAGCTTCTTCTAAAGACCCAGACAGGCGAGATAATCAAAAGCTTGGAAGCGGATTTCAACCGCTTCCATTCAGGGAAGACTAAGGAAGGCTTCAAAGAAACAGATCTCGCCGGGTATGAAGCTGAACTCCAACAGCGCTACGATCAAGAACTCAATGGCAGAGGCATCGCTGTGATCTTCCGCGATGTGGAAGCGGGTAGATTGCAGAGGATCGAGCGGATCGAGGCTGGGCTTCAGAGTATCATCAAAACGTCTTGGCAAAACAATGGAGAGCGCCTCGGGCTTGCTTACATGAACGAACTCCTGCTGAAGGCGCAGGAGGAGATACGTAGGCGGACCACCGAGAAACCGACCACCACGAATGGGCAGGACTCGGTGCGATTACGAATGGATAAGCGTAAGTTCGAGTGGTCGAAAATAACATTCTTGTCCCGTCCTCTCCGCCAGACGAAGCTCGCATTGGCGCACCAGAGCGATCTCGCCAGCCTCTGCCGGGCAGACGTCCGCCGACGCGCCGAGGTTGAAGACCGAAAGCTGCAGGACATCGTCGGGCAGCGCCTCGGAATGATGGCATCGGAATTCCAACGGGTAGAGGGCAAGGTGACCGAGTGGGAGGAAGCAGCCCGAAAGCGGCGGGATGGCTTGCTCCAGGATCTCAGAGCACTGAAGGAGAGGAGACCGCGAGACGACCAAGGCGTTGTTGCCAACAAGCCCGAATTCTCGCTCGATGATCTTGAGGCCCATTTGAAGGATCAGAGCCTAGAGGCGACCCACATCGAGAACACCTGTGACGAGCTGATCCACCGGTCATTCTCGGAGGCTTTGGGAAACGCTCCGCTCACGGATCTCGGCAGGTTTTCCGAAGAACAGGAAACGCTGTTCATCGAGAGCTCTGACAGCATCGTCTTCAGAAAGGTCGAAGAGATTCATCATACCATCCGGGAGCGGACGCACCGCGACTCCGTCCTATCAGGAAATGTGTTGGACGTCCTTAAATTGCGCCACAAAGAAGATCCGGATCGTTTCATCAAGGAGCTTCGCCAATTCATCGACAGCGCGACTTGCAACGTGGAGATGGCCAACGGAGAGCTCCAGCCACGCGATTTGAAGGGAGATCCCGGCATGCCATCCATGCCGAGGTCGGGGCTTCTTATCGGCGTGCCTAATGGCCATCCGTTTGGAACTGAACTCAAGGGCATGATCAAACCACTCCTCGCGGCAGGAAGTTCAGAGAGTCAAGGAATCTATTTCCACGACGATCCAACTCAAATCCGCCTTCTGTTCGTTAATTATTGGATGGCGGCCCGCTTTGCAAAGGTTGTTCATCATCTGGAAAGGATGTACCGAGAGTCGCTGCAACATGACGATGCAGACGATTTCAAGTATTTCACCAACCTCGACCCCAGCGGTGAGAGAGGTGCCCGGCCCCCGTTGCTACGCCCATCGCCGGATGAATCCCTTAGTAGCATGAGAGCAGCACTTTGGTTGGGTAGCCGGATCTCGGGTCCCGGTGGAGCTGGCACTCTGATTCAAGATACGGAGAACGGAGCCATACTGATCGAGTGCCAGGAGGATGGTATCGTGCCACGACCGATAGGAGACAGCATTAAGGCGCTGAGTTCCGCCTCAGATGCCGTGACAACGGCCCGGGTCACCGACTCGGTTGCGAGTCAGATTTCGCTGCTCCTGGACTCGCAAATCGAAGTGCTCAGGTCCACGCTGAGAGAGGATGACAAAGAGAAGCTGACGACACTAGGCCCGGGCAACAGTCAGTATGTCGCTTGGACCAAGGACAGGGAGCGAGTCCACGAACTTCTTAAACGATGATCCCCAAGTTTTTCCGATGCGGTGACCCGAACGGCAAGTGCCCTTGCTTCGTCTCCAAGGATATTCTGCGTGAAGACCCCAGCTTTCAATGCCCGTGTGCCAATGAGACCTGCCAAGCAGACCGGAAGGAAGTAGGTCTTCTCGATGGCTTAACCAACGGTCGCTCCAAACTCGTTTACGCCGGAGTTGCGGTGCTCGCGTTCGTGCTGTTCCTCGCCCTGATTCTTGGTGGTCGAGATCCAGTGGAAAAGGCGCTGGCAGAGCTCAGGACACGCCTTGCCCCATTGGAATCCGAACTCCAACAACTCGAATCCAAGAGCAAGGGAACCGGTTCGTCGGAGTCACTCGCGACTGATCCCAAACCTCTGCGAACCGCCGCTGCCGCGCTTGAGAAGCAGGCTAGTGACGCCATCGGATCGAAGGACCCGATGGAGGTGGCCGGCGTCCATAAGAGAATCACGACCCAGATGGCCACCGTAAGTAGCGTCCTTGAGTCGCTGGACCGCCCAAAGGGGGGCTCCGGGGTAATCGCGGCTGACGCGAAAAGCCTAGTGACGAAACTCGTTCAATTGGAGGATGACGCCGAGCTTCAGCTCGAACCGGTCACCACTAGCTCCCCCCAGTTGGCCGAAGTATGCGAAGATTTTCTCACCGAGGTGAGCGATTGTCAGGCACGTGCTCGCCGCCTCGCATCCCCCGCAGCACCGGTTGAACCAAGCCCTGAGAGCAAGGCGATCCGACAAAACCTCAGCCAGATTCTAACTTGGCTGGGAGCCACTCGCGAGAAACTCGACAAATTCGCACCCCCGCCACCCCTCCCTTTCCAGCCTGACGATGCTGATCTGGTGATCGCTGCATCCAGCAACCTTGCGGGTGATCTGGCAGCCCCGCTTGCTGCCGCCTGGTCGGCCAGCGAAGTCATCCCCGCGGAGGACGGGAACTTCTACGTCACCAGCAACAAGGGCAAAAGAATCCTCGTGAAGCCAGTGACGGGGAGCACAGGATACAAGATGCTCGCTGAAGGCCAATGTTCGGTCTTCTTCGCCGACCGTTCCCCTTCAGCCACCGAACTCGCCAGCTTTAGCAGCGACTTCCGTGAAAGTCGCTCGGTCGCGGAGGTAGTGGCCTTGGATGCCCTGACGCTTTTAGTCCACCCAGACAACCCCGCCTCTACTGTCACAGTCGGTTCTGACATTCCTTTCCGTATCGCGGCGGGCCCCGAAAATTCGGCGATCCGGGAAAAGGCGATCCAGTTCGGCTTCCCCGTCACGGGTGCCGGCGAGGCTTCGGGTGAGGACGCAGCCCTCGCCGACCGCAATCTCCTGAGCCTCGGCCTCTACCACGAAGAGGGAGCTAACCTTCGTGCGAAACGTCTCGCCGTCCAGGCTACCGATGAAACCCTCGCACTCAAGCCAAGTCACTTCACTATCGCAACCGAAGACTACCTTTATAGCTTCCGGATTGTCGCATGGACCGCCCCCAAGGCCGTCGACGAAGCTCTCCAGCTCGTGAAGTTCACGACATCCACCGAAGGACAGGAGATAGTCGCCAAACAAGGCTTTGTCGATCTTCGACTGACCGGGAGCCAAGGGAATGTGCCTCCGGAAATTCTCGCCGCATTGGGAGCCGCGATTGGCTCGGATACGATCAGCTCGGCCATCCGTTTCTCCACCAACTTCCGGTTCGAGGTCGGTAAGTCCCTCCTCGACCTGAAGGCGCAGGCAGACCTTGAGCGCTTGCCGCGGTTCGTCTTCGAGAAATACCCCACCCACAAGGTGGTGATTCTCGGCTTCACCGACAGCGATGGTGGGCCAGAAATCAATGTGCCGCTCTCCAAAGACCGGGCGGAGGCGGTCTCTACCGAACTCCGGCGCTCGAAGGTGGACGCACGCTCCGCAGGCCTCGGACCTATTTTCCCAGTCGACACCAACGCAACAGAAACGGGTAAGGCCAAAAACCGCCGGGCCGAAATATGGGCCGTCCGTCCATAAATTTTCAGCTCTCTCATGAACCCCATACTCGCCCAGATTGCAACGTCCGAATGGCCGGTTTTTTTTGCCGCATTCGCCGGCGCTGTTGGCTTATTAGGCTGCATTGCCGCTTTTGTCGCGCACGCTTCGACATCCCGTGACCGCACCGCAATCAAGAAGGCGGAGACGATGCTGGCTTCCTCGGAGTCCTGGGAAGGGGCTCACACATACTCCGCACACGAGCTTTCGGAGTGGCTTAGAAAACGGACGATTGACCCAGAATCGGGTGTGGCAGATGTGATCCGTGTATGCTGGTCGGCTTGGTTAGGATCCCGTTCAACTTCACTTACGGAGCTTCACGTGATTGTAGCTCGAAGGGAGCGTTCAAAGGCTCCCGCGCGGCTCAGTGCTGGTATCGCAGCTCTACTCTTAGTGATCGGGATTGTTGGGACTCTTTTCTCCGTCAAACCCATCCTTAAAGACTTCCAGTTCCGAGCCAGTACTCCGCAAGGTGTAATGCCCGCCGCGGACGCCCCTTCATTGGTGAACGTTGAGGACAGCACTGCACTTGTGAACACGCTAATGCACAGTCTGGGCGACGCGTTCCTGCCAAGTCTCGTCGCCTTGGGTTTTACGATTCTTGTCGTTGCGCTTCGAGGAGTCTACTCTTTGGGTTTGCAGCGTTACACTCTCGAACTCGACCGCTTCGCCATGGGTACTGTAATGCCGCATTATCGGCCGCGCTCCATCTCTGATGAATACGAAGAGGTTCGCACCACCTTTGGATCTCTGGCGAAGACCATGGGAGATCGGGAGGATAAGTTCGATAAGGTCATCACTCAGCTCACCAAGTTCGTCGATAGCGTAGGACCCACTTTGGCAGGCTTGGACACCGGCATAGGCAAGATGACCACAGCTGCGGATGCGTTGGCGGCGAAATCCAACTCGATTGCAGACACACTCTCCCGGACGCTCGGCAAAAAATCACCGCTCTACGCAGCGGTGAATGGTTTTGAAGGCATTTTCGCCACGACCAATGAACGGCTAGATCAGCTCACTCAACACATAGGCGGGATCCGATCGGAGCAACAGGAGGACCGAAAGGCCATGCTTGAGACATTGGACGAGATCTCCGGTGTCATCAAACGGGTCTCGGGCGACCACCAACGTGATCGAGAAAATGTCTCAAAGAACATAGCCGACCTCAAAGCGGTTGTTGAGAAGGTCCCTGCCGACCTGATCGAATCCGCCCGGAAGACTTTCGACGACGGAATTGCCGCGATGCGAACGACGCTCAAAGAGTCCTTGGATAAGCAGACCAAGGAAGCCGAGTCAGTCCATCAGCATACCCGTTCAAAGACCCAAGAGACCTTGGACCTGATCTCGCAATCTCTCACCACGACTATCACCCTTATCAACGATTCGGTGAAGACGATTCCGGAGGCTGCTGATCGGCTGCACGAATCGTTGAATCGCAAGTCTGAAACCGAAAAGGCCGCTGCTGACGCAATCGCTTCACTGGCACAAGAAGCCAAAGCTGGCATTCACGATTCGATTAAAACGATTCCGGCGGCAGTTGATAGGTTGAACGAATCTCTGAATCGCAAGTCTGAGACCGAAAAAGCCGCTGCGGTAGCCATCGCTTCACTGGCCCAGGAAGCCAAAACCGGCATTCGCAGCTCTTATGAGGATGCAGACCGAAAGCAGACGGCACCATCAATTCCTGTTCCCACGATTATCCTTAACCGTAAGCCGGAACCACTCCATACAACCGTTGTCGATTCAATTCCAGATCGGGATGGAGAACCACCAAAGCCATCCACTCCACTGCCATCCGAACTGGACCACAACGACCGAGGACGCGGATTCTTCGGCGGATTATTTGGAGGACGGAAATCCTGACGGGCTATGTCTGATTCTGACGACGAAATCCCAACCCAGGGCTATTGGCCGAGCGTCACTGACCTCTTCCTCACTCTATTCATCATTGCAATCGCGATCGTCGCGGTGGTGTTCTGCGCCCTTCTCCCGACAAACAATGTAGGAAAAGATCGTGCCTTGATCCACGCGGTGGGCAATGACCTCCGCCACGTCCGAGAACCGATGAACCGGCTCCGTGAGACTTTGGGGCTCACGCAAGTCGACGCGGCAGTCCAACCATCCGAGGTGATTACCGCGTTATCAGAGACGTGCGACACGGCTGTGAAGCAGATCGACGATCTACGCTCCCAGATCAAGGAACTTCAGAATCGGCTGTCCCGACTAATGGGTTCCAAGGACATGCAGGCGGAAATGGAGCGCTTACTAAAAGAGAACGAGGAACTCAAGCGCCAGCTACAGGAACTCCAACAGCAACTAACTAAATTGGTTACAACCTTGGGAGCCGATCCTGAGGCGATTAAGAAAATCATGCGCGAAAATGAGGATCTTCGCCGGCAGTTACACGACAAGCCTCCAAACATTCAAATCGTCGATAAGGAAGGGTATCGCTTCGAATCTGGCAGCAGCGCAATGGGTTCAGACTTCATTTCGGCCCTGCGGAGGAATGAGTTCCCCCTCCTCGCCAGCGAGATCGTCGACCGAGAAGCGGAAGGCAGGGTAAAAGTGGATACCCTAGAAATAATTGGCCATACCGATGGCGCACCGCTCTCTAGCGTCGGCAATCTCGACAAGAGATTACCGGATGTTCTCGCCGGCAGATCCAAGATTTCGACCCTGACCCCAGGTTCAAACAATGACCTTGGCCTCCTCCGGGCACTGGCCGTTCGCGAGCAATGGGAGGGCTTCATCACTGACCACGAGCAACGCGACATCCTCCGCAAGATTCACCTCCGTTGCTACTCTGCAGGACAGACGATCCTACCCTTCACGAAGGACGATGCGGTAGCAGATGACTTCCGACAGCCCGACCCTCGCGCACGGCGGATCGAGATGCGACTCACCCGCCTTGTCACACTCACAAACGAAGACGAGTAAGTAATCAATGTGGAGACGGGTAACGAGCTCAACTCAAGGAATCCGGTAAAACGGATTTGGCAGTTTGAAGGTGCGATCGGCGTATCCGCCGTCGAGGTCCGACTGCTGATCGCCGATGTTGGCGATGATGGTGTAGCCCTGATCGGTGATTTTTTTGCGCTCGGCGATCTTGAACGGCCCGACGGGCATCTTTGAATCGTCCGAGCGAACCAGCAGCGCTTCGAAATCGCCCATGCCCTGGGTCCGCAGATTGCGCGCGGTGGCTTCCTTTTCGCTTTGGCGGCGGCCGGTGATGAAAAACACGGTCACGTTGTTGGCGCGTGCGGTTTGATAGACTTCTCGCAACGGTAAAATGGCGGGGGCCTTGCTGGTCTTCACCCACTTGCTCCATTCTTCCGGCTGGTAGCCCCAATCGAACTGCTGCATGTGCTCGAGATTCGACAGCGTGGTTTCATCGATGTCGAAAACGATGGCGGGTTTGGCGAGCCCGCTGCGAGCGCGGGTGGCGACCCATGCGTTGGCGGAAGTAGCGACTGCTGCAAGGTCCTCGTCGTATCGTTTGGTGGTGACGTAGTCCTTCACCTCGGACTTCACCGTCGAGAGGTTTTGCGGCTCGCGCGACACTGGAGAGGCACAACTTCCAAGCACTATTGCTAGAACGATGGGGAGCGGAAGGTAGGTGAAAAATTTCATGAACCGAGATGAGCAGATGTCAGGCCGTGAGGAGGGGTTTCGGAAAATCAGAAGGATCAGCGTTTGATGATTACCACTTCGGCGTCGGCTTCCTTGCGAAGCGATGCCTGCAATCCGGCGACGGCATCGCGGCGTTTGGTGGCGGAGAGGGCGGCGACGATTTCGGGTTTCGCCTGTTCGAAGGTGGCCGGAGTGGCGGCCTTGCGGGCGGTCACCTCCGCGAGGTGCCAGCCGAGGCGGCTGCGGATGAGGGTGGGTTTGTTAGGTTCGAGCGAAAAAAGAGGCGCGGCGAAATCGACCGGCAGGCGATCGTAACTCATCCAGCCAAGCTCACCGCCGCGTTCCTTGGTGGCGGGATCCTCACTGAGTTCTCGGGCGAGGGTGGGGAAATCCTTTTTCTTGTCGGTTAGTTCGGCGAGTGCTTCATCGAGCTTCTGCTTCGCCTCTTCCGGCGGATGATCGAGAGTGGGGATGAAAATATGGCGAGCTTCGACGCGGAGGGGATTGGCGAGGTCCTTGCTGTTTTTTTCAAACCAGTCGCGGGCTTCATCGTCGGTCACAGCGATCTGCGATGCGATGCGGGACTCGATGAATTTTTCCTGTTGGATGCGGGCTGACATCCGGTTTTTCAATTCCTTTTCATCTCGGATCCCTTGCGATTTCATGGCGTTCTCCAAGGCTCCTTTTGTCTCGAACCTTCCTAACAGTCTGCGCAGGCGTTCGTTGATTTCCTCATTGCTAACAGACGGTGGCGTTTCCTCCGCCTTGATCTTCGCACGGAGAACTTCGTGGAGGATGAGTTCGTCGAGAGCCGCTTTTTCGTGGGCGGGGGTGAGGTCTTCGAGGGTTTTCCCTTCGAGCCACAGCGTTTCCCTAACAGACCGATCGAGCTGACTGCGGGTGATCGGTTTCTCGAACACCCTGGCGACGAGGTCTGGCGGTGGCGGAGTGAGGCGTGAGATGAGCCGCCGGGAGAGCGGAAAATCGGAAGTGGCCTCGGAGAGGGCGAGGAGCGCGAAGGCTGCTAGAGCAATCAGGCCGAGGGCTTTTGCGGGCTTGCTCATCGGAGGAAAAGCGGCGACCGGTGATCGCTGCGACTAGCGGATTTCCACGGTGGTGCCGGGGCGGATGAGGGTGGGCAGGCGGACGGCATCCCAGTTTGCGAGGCGGATGCAGCCTGCGCTACGGGCGCGGCCGATGGTTTCAGGATCGGAAGTGCCGTGAAGGCCGATGCCGGGCTTGCTGAGGCCACACCAGAAGACGCCGACGGGGCTGTTAGGTCCGGGTGGAATGTTCAGCGCTTGGGAGTCGCTGCTGCGTTTTCCGCTTTCGAGGAGTTGCTGGTCGTAGCGCCAGTGGGGGAGTTCGACGGAGTTTCTCACTTCCCACGTGCCGAACTTGATGAACTTCGGCTTTCCAGGAGTGATCGGAAACGATGCGATTAGACCGCGGTTGGCGCGGGTGGTGGTGGCGACAGTGGTGCTGCCGGGCTCGACAACAACCAGGGCGGCCGGGGCGGCTTCGAAGATGCGGACCTGATTGATTTTCGTGTCCACCACAGCGTGGCGCTGGCTCAAGGCTTCGTCAGCCTTGTAGGCGGCGCCGGTGAGTCGCTCGATGGTGAAGGGCTGGACGTTTGGCACGATGAGTGAATCGTGCGGCTTGAGGTTGTAGATTTTCGAGCTGCCGTTCAGGACTGTTAGATATTCAAGATCGCAATGATATCGCTCGGACATGAACTCGGCATAACTGCGATAGGTCATGCGCTTGCGTTTCGCCTGCAGCGATTTTTTCGTCGGCAGGGTGCCGTCCACCCACGCCTTTGCGATGTCTGGCACGATGGCCATGGCTAACGGATTTTTCACCGCCTGGCGTGCGGCGGTGTTGACGGCGATCCAGTCGGCAGACGGGTGGCCGTTGACTTCATTCCACGATTGCACGGCGAGTTCGGTGAATTGGCCGGGTTTTCCATCAATAACACCGGGTCCGAATTTCGCCTCATCGAGGAAAACCTGTAGACGCACGGCATCGTCACCGATGGGTTTCACGTCGAGCGGTGATGGCGTGGAAACGGTTTCGATCGGAGTGGCCTGAATGATGGGGGGCGGGGCTGGAGCGGCCGGAGCCACCGGTTTTTCCGGAACAACGGCTTCCCCGCCTTCCAGCGGTTTCGAATTCAAGTCGTCATCGCCGCCGAGTGGCAGGGCGCGGAGGACCGGGCGGGTGGGCGGCGCAAGCGGCGTCGCTTCCTGTTGCGCAGTGGCAAAAGCAGTTAGAGCGAGGGCGAACAATGAAACGTGGCGGAACATGGGATGGGATCGGGTGAATTTAAGCGGGGACGGCGGCAAAGGATTCGAGTTTCCCGGCAATGGCTGCGGGAACAACGGCGCTGACGAGGATATCATCGCCGTCGTAGTCCGTCGAGAGGACCTTCGCCTCGCGGTGAAGCAAACTGACGAGATCGGCACGGTTTTGCGGAATGCGGTAGTCCTGACGGCGCACCCGGTCGGCAAGGACCTGGCTGCAAAGTCGAAGCAATTCTTCCAGGCCGAGTCCGGTGAAAGCGGAAACGTGCAGAGCGTCCGGGAATTTCCGGTCGAGCGCGGCGAGCTCTTCAGGATCGGTGACGCGGTCGATCTTGTTGAGGACGGTGATGGTCGGTTTGTCCGCGGCGCCGAGTTCTGCCAGAACTTCGAGAGTCGTGTCATGCAGGCGTCCGACTTCGGGCGAAGTGGCGTCCACGACATGAACGAGGAAATCCGCTAGAGTGGCTTCTTCGAGAGTGGCCTTGAACGCCTCCACCAGACGGTGCGGCAGATTTCTAACGAATCCAACGGTGTCCGTGATGAGCAGAGGCTGGCCATCGGGAAGTTCGATGCGGCGGGTGGTTGTGTCGAGCGTGGCGAAGAGCATGTCCTTTGCCATCACGTCCGCACCGCTGAGTTTGTTGAGCAGGGTGGATTTTCCGGCGTTCGTGTAGCCGACGATTGCTGCGTGCGGTGTTTCGAATTTCTCGCGCTCCTTGCGCTGGGTCTTGCGCTGCTTGCGGACGACTTCAATCTCGCGCTTGGCGCGGTCGATGATCTGATAGGCAAGACGGCGGTCCACCTCGATTTGTTTTTCACCCATGCCGCGGGATGCGCCGCCACCGGCACCGCCGCCGGAGCCGGCGGATTCGCGGTCAAGGTGTCCCCACATGCGGGCGAGGCGGGGCAGGGCGTATTGCATCCGCGCGAGTTCCACTTGGAGGCGGGCTTCGCGGGTCTGGGCGCGCTTGGCGAAAATATCGAGAATGACTTCCTCACGGTCGATCACGCAGAGGTCGGCGAGGCGTTCCCACTCGCGCTGTTGGGAAGGAGCGAGACCGTTGTCGATCACGATGACGTCGCACTCATGGGCACGGGCGAGTTCGACCATTTCCGCGGCTTTTCCGGTGCCGCAGAGGAATTTTTTGTGCATCTCGCGGCTGCGGCAGAGCACTGACTCGATGACCTCAACGCCGAGCGTTTTCACGAGTTCACCGAGCTCTTCTAACAAAGACTCCGATTCTTCGGCCTCGCGTGCATCAAAGTAAAAACGCACCAGCAAGGCGCGCTCGACCATATCGGGCTTTTGTCTGACTTCGAACATCCGCGCGGGATGTAACATCGATGCCGAGCTCCGGCCATGCGAATTTTCCCGAAGCGCTCGGCTTCAGCGTGATTCTTCGTTCAACCAGCGCTCGTGGCCCCACAGCCCCCAGACAATTCCAGCGAGTCCCATCGTGAGCAGCAATGGTGGCAGCGCGATGGTCAGGCTGATGCCGACCGGTCCGATCATGTGCAGGACGCTGTCATCGATGAAATGCGGGGAAACCAGCAGATAGAAACGCGCAAGCAGCAGGGAAATCGCGCCGATCGCCATCATCGTGCCGCCCCAGGATTGATCGCGGCGGGCGAGCTTGATGGCGGCGAGCCCGATGAGGCCGAGGCCGATCACACCAGCGGCGTCCAGCAGGAGGCCGTTTTGCAAAATGATTTCAAGCAGCAGATTCATTGGAAATCAGGGTGGGGGCAGTGATTGCGCGGCGGGGAGCAGGGAAACTGAGCAGTTTCGCGTGGATTGCGACGCCTAGCCCAAAGATCAGCCAGCCGCAGTTCATGGCCACGAGCTTCACCGCATGCCAGGCAAGTGCGGTCGCTGCTGTGCCGTGGTAATGCATCCGTTGCGGTGCGTATCGTTCGATGACCCCAGCTTCGTAGAGTGGCAGGATGACCGCGTAACCGAACCCGAGGAGCAACGAACCCGCCACGATCAATCGCGATGCCCAACCGGTGGAAACCTTCGAGAGCCTCCACGCGATCACCATCAGGAAAATTCCCATAATGATCATGAAAACCGGGCGCACAGCCTCGATCGATGCGAGTGGCGACAGGGGGATAGGCATCATCTGTTGATACTTACGTCATCTCATAAGTCGTTGAGCAATAATAATCAACGTAAGATGTGCTGGATGTGAACCCTTCCGGAAATCCCGGATATTTTGATAAACCGGGAGAGGTTGAAACTTTGGCCATCCGAAGATCATGCCGCTGTTTCCCCGCCGTTGTAGGTTTCTGTGTAGCCTGTTTTGCTCGAAATCGACATGGTGCCTCCGAGTTAGGAAGCTGCTTCCGGAGGAAATCCTTCAACGCCGCAGACTGAAAAATTTGCAGGAAATCAGAATTATCGCGCCGCTTTCGTTTCAACTCTTGCGAGTCCCGCCGCCGCCGCCTAAGCCCCTCCCGACATGAGTGACGCCGCCACATCGCCGCAACCGCAATCCACCGAAGCCGAACTGATCGCCGTCCGCCGGGAGAAACTGGCGAAATTGCGGGAACTCGGGATCGATCCGTTCGGCGCGCGCTTCGCGGTTTCGTCCACCCCAGCCGAGCTGTTCGCAAATTTCGAAGAAGGCAAACAAGTGAAGGTCGCCGGCCGCATCACCGCCCTGCGCGATATGGGAAAATCCTGTTTTTTCAGCCTGAGCGACGTTCACGGCGCGATCCAGGGCTACGTCTCGATCAAGAATTTGCCGGAAACCGAAGCCGCCGCCTGGAAGTGCCTCGACCGCGGTGACTGGATCGGCATCGAGGGGGAGACCTTCCTCACCCGCACCGGCGAGCCGACCGTGAAGCTGGAAACATTCACCGTGCTCTCCAAGTCGCTGCGCCCGATGCCCGACAAGTGGCATGGCGTGGCCGACCGCGAGATCAAATACCGCAAGCGCCACCTCGACCTGATGGGCAACCCCGACAGTGCGGCGATCTTCGTCAAGCGCGCGCTCATGATCGCCGAGATCCGCCGTTTCCTCCAGGACCGCGGATTTCTCGAAGTGGAAACCCCCATGCTCCACGACATCGCGGGTGGAGCGGCGGCGCGCCCGTTCGAGACCTATCACAACGCGCTCGGCATGCCGCTCACGCTGCGCATCGCGCCGGAGCTTTTCCTCAAGCGCCTGTTAGTCGGCGGCTTCACGAAGATTTTCGAACTCAACCGCAGCTTCCGCAACGAAGGCATCTCGCGCCGCCACAATCCGGAATTTACGATGTTAGAAGCGTATTGGGCGTTTTCCGACTTCGAGGAAATGGCCGATCTGGTGGAAGAACTCACCTGCCATCTCGCAGAGAAATTCTGCGGTGGCCTGAAGATCGAGCACAAGGACGAGGAGGGCAGTGTCACCCGCACCATCGACCTCGCGCGGCCGTGGAAGCGCGAGAGCTATCAGACGCTCATCGCCGCCGCCGCGGGTGATGATTTTTTCGAAATCGACGCTGCCGGCCGCCGCGCCCGCTGTGAAAAACTCGGCGTGCAGATTTCCGAAGGCATGGAGGACCACGAGGTCATCCAACAGGTTTTCGAAAAGCTGGTTGAAGAAAAGACCTTCGACCCTTGCTTCGTCACCCGTGTCTCCAGCGAACTCGTGCCACTCGCAAAAATCTCCCCCGGTGGCAAAACCGTCGAGGTTTACGAGCTCATCATCAACGGCCAGGAAATTTCTCCCGGTTACTCGGAGCTCAACGACCCGGATGTCCAGCGCCAACGGTTAGAAGATCAGTCCGGCGAGGAAACCCAGAAGGTTGACTACGATTTCATCGAAACCCTCGAACATGGCATGCCTCCCGCCGGTGGCATCGGCATCGGCCTGGACCGGCTTTGCATGATGCTGACAGGCGCGCCAACCATCCGCGACGTGGTGCTTTTTCCGCTGCTGAAGCGGAAGGATTGATCGATGGCCGGGTGATTCAATCCCGCCGCGTGAGTTCGACGAAGACATCTTCTAACGTCGCAACGTGGCGGAAGAGCGAGCGAAGCGGCCAGCCATTCTGCGCGGCGAGTTGGGCGATGCGTTCGCGGGAGTCGGTGCCGGAATCGACCCAAACGGTGTAGCGCGTCCAAGTTTCATCGAGTTTTTCCGGCGTGACTTTTTTCACCTGCGGGAGGCGGTTGAGTGCGGCGGCGGCGACTTCGGGGTCGGCGTTGATTTCCACCTGGATGCGACCCGCGGCGCGCATTTGGCCGACGAGATTGGCCGGGGTGTCGGCAGCCTTGATCTGGCCGCCGTCGATGATGATCACCCGGTTGCAGGTCATTTCCACTTCCGGGAGGATGTGGGTGGAAATGAGGACGGTGTGGGATTGTCCGAGCTGCCGGATAAGCTCGCGGATTTGGCGGATTTGGTTGGGATCGAGGCCGTTGGTGGGCTCGTCGAGGATGAGCAGCTCGGGATCGTGGACGAGGGCATCGGCAAGGCCGACGCGCTGGCGGTAGCCTTTGGAAAGCGTGCGGATCATTTTCCGGCGGACATTTCCAAGGCCGCAGGTGTCGATGACCTCGCCGACGCGGCGGCGGGTGTCGGTGCCGCTGAGGCCTTTGAGCTGAGCGCGGAACTTCAAGTATTCACGGACGCGCATGTCGTCATAAAGCGGGACGTTTTCCGGCATGTAGCCGATTTTGCGACGGGCTTCGATCGACTGCCGGAAGATATCGAACCCGGCGATGCTGGCGCTCCCGGCGGTGGGCGGAAGGTAGCCGGTGAGCATGCGCAGGGTGGTGGTTTTACCAGCGCCGTTGGGCCCGAGAAATCCGACGATCTCGCCCCGCGCCACAGAGAATGAAATGCCACGGACAGCTTCGTGGCGGGCGTAGCGCTTGGTGAGTTGATTGACTTCGATCATGATTCTCCAGCCTCGCGGCGATGAATGAAATTCCCGCTTGTGCGGTTGACGCGGCGGGGTGCGCCCTTTAATGAATCGCCGTGCGTGGCGGGCCAAGCGGGAAATTCGCGGGCTCGCTTCATAATTTCACCCATTTCACATGAACTCCTCGGTTTCGGTGCGACAGAACGCAGATTTGCTGGAAGCTAAATACACGCAATGGTGCGAAAACCCGGAGTCCGTGGAACCGACATGGGCGGCATTTTTCGAAGGCTTTGAACTGGGATCAGCCCAGCTGAAACGCAAGGAGGAAGCGGCAGCAACGGCACCTGTTTCCACCGGCGGCTCTGCGGACAGCGACACGGCATTCTACGGCAGGGTGACCAGCCTGATTTACAACTACCGCACGTTGGGCCACACGCAGGCTCACATCAACCCGCTGGAGCCGAATCCGGAGCGCAACCCGCGGCTCAAGATCGAGCAATTCGGCCTCAAACAATCGGACCTGGATCGCGACGTTTACAATTCGTTTTTCCGCCACGGCGACAAGATGAAGCTGCGCGACATGGTGGCCGGACTGGAAGCGACCTACTCGGGGAAAATCGGTTTCGAGTTCATGCACATCAACAACACGACCGTCCGCCACTGGGTGCGCGAGCGGATCGAAATGCATGCGCTGCGCATGGAGGAAACTCCGGCGAAGAAGCTGAACTCGCTCTGCTGGGTGCTGGAGGCGGAGGCGTTTGAAAACTTCCTCGGCAAGCGCTTCCTCGGTGAAAAACGTTTCTCTAACGAAGGCGGCGAGGGCGCGATGATCATCCTCAACGCGATCCTCGAAGCCTGCCCGTCGCACGGCGTGAAGGAGATCGAAATGGGCATGTCCCACCGCGGGCGTTTGAACATCCTCGCGAACTTTGTTAGGAAATCGCTCACCACGCTGCTCTATGAATTCACGCCGAACTACGAGCCGGACCTCGTCGCCGGTGATGGCGATGTGAAATATCACCTCGGCTACGAAAGCATCCGTGAGCTAACGGATGGAAAAGTCCGTGTCAGCCTTGCCGCGAATCCGAGCCATTTGGAAGCCGTCAATTCCATCGTCGAAGGCAAGGCCCGCGCCCGCCAGCGCGTGCTCAACGAAGCCACCGGCGGGGAAATCGACCGCGGTCTCGTGCTGCCGATTTTGCTTCATGGAGACGCCGCGTTCGCCGGTCAGGGCTCGGTTGCCGAAGTGCTCAATCTCTCCCAGCTCAAAGGCTACCGCACCGGCGGCACGATCCATCTCATCATTAATAACCAGATCGGTTTCACCACTTCACCCGCCGATGCGCGCTCGTCCGACTACGCGACCGACGTGGCGAAAATGGTCGAAGCGCCGATCCTTCACGTGAATGGTGAAGAGCCGATGGAACTCTATTGGGCGTCCATTTTCGCCCTCGAATTCCGTCAGCGGTTCGGCCGGGACATCGTGCTCGACATGTATTGTTATCGCCGCCAAGGCCACAACGAGGCGGATCAGGCGGCTTTCACCCAGCCGATTATTGCTAGAAAAATCGCCGAGCGCGAGACCTTCGGGAAAACCTACAAACGCCAGCTCATCGTTGACGGCATCATTTCCCAAGCCGATGCCGATGCGCTCGACCAGGCGATCTGGGACAAGCTCGAGCAGGGCTATCAGAAAATGCTCCAGCTTCAGGAAGCCGGCGACCGCACTGCTTTCAGCGGGTCAACCGGTGTCGTCCAGCCGCCGTATTCCCACGCACCGGTTCCGACAGGGATCAGTACCGCCACGCTTCAGAAAATCGGCGCTGTCCTAACGACCGTGCCCGAAGGTTTCCATCTCAATCCGACGCTGGAGAAACGCTTCGTCCCGCGCCGGGTGGAAGCGCTTGCGAACGGTGGCCCGATCGATTGGGCGTTCGCCGAGTCGCTTGCGTTCGGATCGCTTCTGTTGGAAGGCACACCCGTTCGTCTATCAGGCCAGGACTGCCGCCGCGGCACCTTCTCGCAGCGCCATGCTGTTTTCTACGACTTCGAAAACCGCGAGCGTTACATCCCGCTGGAGCACCTCGATCCGAATCAGGCGAAGTTCTGCGTGCACAACTCGTTCCTCTCGGAGTTCGCGGTGTTAGGGTTCGACTACGGTTACTCGCTATCCTATCGGAGCATGCTCACGCTGTGGGAAGCGCAGTTCGGCGATTTCTCTAACGGCGCTCAGGTCATTATCGACCAGTTCATCTCCTCCGCGGAATCCAAGTGGCAGACGCCGAGCGATCTCGTCATGCTGCTGCCGCACGGCTACGAAGGCATGGGCCCCGAGCACTCCAGCGCCCGCCTCGAGCGTTTCCTCCAGCTCTGCGCGGAAAAGAACATGATCGTCGGAAATTTCTCCACGCCGGCGCAGTATTTCCACGCGTTGCGCCGCCAGAAGCATCGTGATTTCAGCAAGCCGCTCATCATCATGACGCCCAAGAGCCTGCTCGGCCGTCCGGAAGCTGTCTCGAATGACTACGATTTCCTCGAAGGCACCTGCTTTCAGGAAATCCTGCCGGACACCAAGATTTTCAACAACCCCGCCGACGTTGAGCGCATCATCTTCTGCAGCGGCAAGGTTTACTACGACCTCATGGCGCACCGTCAGGAAAAAGGGATCGAAAACGCCGCCATCATCCGCATCGAGCAGCTCTATCCGTTTCACCGCGAGATGGTCGGTGCCATCATCAGCCAGTATCACAACGCCTCTCACTTCGTCTGGTGTCAGGAGGAGCCGCTCAACATGGGGGCCTGGTCCTACATCTTCCCACGCCTCGAGCGCGCTGTCGGATCGAAAATCCGCTACGCCGGCCGCGGCACTGCTTCCAGCCCTGCTGCCGGATCGAAGGCGATGCACTACCGCGAACAGAAGGCCCTCCTCACGCAGGCTTTTGAAATCTGATTTATTCTAACATTTTCTACCAACTCTCCATCCTCCATGTCACTCGACGTCAAAGTTCCCGCCTCCGGTGAATCCATCACCTCCGCCAATGTCGCCCGCTGGCACAAAAAAAGCGGTGATTCCGTCGCAAAGGGCGAAATCCTCGTGACCCTCGAAACCGACAAGGTTTCCAATGAACTTGAGGCTGCGACTGATGGCATCCTGGAAATCATCATCGGTGAGGGCGAGGAGGTCGCCATTGGCACCGTCATCGCCCGCATCACCGGTGAGATCGCCGCTGCGGCCGCCGCCTCTCCGGTGGTCCAGACTCCTGTGGCCACTCCGACACCAGTTGCTGGCGGATTGGTTGAGCTCAAGGTTCCCGCTTCCGGCGAATCCATCACTTCCGCCAACGTCGCGAAGTGGCGCAAGAACACGGGTGAAATGGTCGTGCAGGGTGAGGTCCTGGTGACTCTTGAGACTGACAAGGTTTCCAACGAACTGGAGGCGCCCGCTTCTGGACGCCTGAAAGTCATCACTCCAGAAGGCGATGAGGTCGCCATCGGTGCGATCATCGCCACCATCGATTCCAGCGCCACCGCTGGCGCCGCTGCGCCGGCACCTGCCGCACCGGAACCCGGTCCGTTTACCACCACGGCTCCCGTCGCCACGCCTGCACCTGTCGCTCAGCCGGCACCCACGCCTGCAGCGCCTGCGAAACCGGATTTTTCCGCTCCCACCGCGCCGGTCGAGCGGGTTTCCACGGAAGTTGTTAGCGACGGCCGCACCACGCGGAAAAAGATGAGCATGCTGCGTCGCAAGATCGCGACGCACCTCGTCAACGCCCAGCAGACCGCCGCCATCCTAACGACCTTCAACGAGGTGGACATGTCCGCCGTCATGGATCTCCGCAAGGCTGTCCAGGATGAGTTCATGAAAAAGCACGGCGTGAAACTCGGCTTCATGTCGTTTTTCATCAAGGCCGTCACCCAGGCCCTCAAGGATGTGCCTTCCATCAACGGCCGCATTGATGGCACGGACGTCATTGAAAACCACTTCTACGACATCGGCGTCGCCATCGGCAGCGAAAAGGGCCTCGTCGTTCCGGTCCTGCGCGATCCCGATCAGAAATCCTTCGCGCAGATCGAAAAAGACATCCTCGACTACGCGAAAAAAGCCAACGCTGGCAAAATCACCATCGAGGATCTAACTGGAGGTGTCTTCACGATCTCTAACGGTGGCACCTATGGCTCGCTGCTCAGCACGCCGATCCTCAATCCGCCCCAAAGCGGTATCCTTGGCATGCACACCATCCAGCAGCGCCCGGTCGCCCTGAACGGCCAGGTCGTCATCCGCCCGATGATGTATCTCGCCCTCAGCTACGACCACCGCCTCGTCGATGGCAAGGAAGCCGTCACTTTCCTCATCCGCATCAAGGACTGCCTTGAATCCCCGGCGCGCCTTCTGTTGGAAATGTGATAGGTGACATAGACAATTGCTGTCTGTTCTTTCACAAGCCACAGGATCTGAAGAACAGGCAGGAATGCCTGTATCATGCCTTCCTCTTCACACAGCTCACATAAACCCAGGCGATCAGCACCGCCTGCAGGGGCAATCTAACCCACAGGATCCACTCCGGGATGTTCTTCCCGTTGAGCGGCACCGCATTTGTCAGCATGTGCACGTTTGCCGGGAAAATCGCAACTAACAGCGCGATCAGTCCCCATCCTGCCAGCCGCCGCCAGTTAGGGAAACAGATGCCGATGCCTCCCGCCATTTCCGCCACGCCGCTGGCGTAAACGAGCGCCAGGTGCCACGGCAGATAGTCCGGCATCATCGGCAGATAGGTTGCGGGAGAAATGAAATGATTCGCCCCCGCCACCGTGAAGAAGACTGCTAGAATGCCGATGGAGATTTTTTGAAACATGCAGGTTCATTCTCACCCGGATTCCGAAAATCGCAAAACGGGGTTCATTGGCGTGAGGTCGAAGTCCCGTGAGCGCTCTAACTTCGGCACCTTTATGATTGCTGGATTGTTGATTGTCTTGGGAAATAGCGAACACCCGGAAGGCCTTTGAAATGTTCGTCCTGCGTCCAGAGCGTCGCTTCGTGACGCATCGCTGTCGCGTAAATGATGCTGTCTGCCAGCGGCAGCGGATGACGCGCGGCCTCCAACGCCAGCGCGCAGTCCAAGTCGATGAGTTGGCCGCTCTGCATCGTGCTGGTGGCTTGGAGCGCGTCATCCTCGCCGCGCTCTCGAAGGACCTTCTTGAAGACCTCGTAAATGGAAATGACCGGCACGAAAAGGTTCTCCGCATCCTCTATGGCGGATGCGAACAATGGAGCGCGGTCGCTGTCCGTGAAATATTCCAGCCAGCCTGACGAATCGACGACGTTGGCGGCGCTCACAGACGGTCATCCTCCCGTTCGATGGTTGTGTCCATGCCGCGGAGGAAGCCACGCATCTGCTGAATCGGCCGGATGGGAATGAACTCTACTCTGCCGGCGTAGCGCAAAACCCGGAGCTTCTCGCCTGCCGTGAGATGCAGAGCGTCGCGAATGGCCTGAGGAATGACGACCTGAAATTTAGGTGAAAGTGTGACGGTGTCCATATCGATAAAGGTATCGTAATACACTTGTCGTATCGATGCAAGTGGGCAAAGCGGCCTGTCGATCCCAGTCCCAGCGACTGCGGAGGTCCGTGTCGCCTGGAGCAGCTTGCCGTATTCTCAATGGAAATCATGCGACGCCACCGCGTGATCGCCGGATGCGGCAAGTCAACGCATGCTCCATTCACCAGATTGCCTTCACCGGTGAGTCGGCATCGTGGAAGCGCCGGTCTTTGGTTAGAACCGGCACTCCGTGATTCAGGCCGGTGGCCGCGATGATGCGGTCTGCTGGATCGCGGTGTTGCCAGTTCAGTCCGGCGGCCTCCAGCCAGATGTCGGGTGTGGTATCAAGCAGCCGCATCCACGGAATCTGGGCGATCTCGGGCAGCCAGCTCCGCACGGGGACCTGCAATGCCAGTTTTCCACGCAATCTCTTGTCCTCCAGTTCCCACAAACTGACGCCGCAGACCAATGCCTCACCCGTGCCGCTTTCCCAATCCTCGAAGCATCGGACGATCCTGGACGATAGAGAAGCGGGTGAGTTCAACCACCAGACGAGCACATGGGTATCGATGACAGCGATCACTTCCCATCCTCCAGCCAGATTTCCTCTTGGTCCGTGCTCCAGTCCTCGATCGGAGCCATGAGCTCCTGTTCATCTGGCAACACGGACAATCGGGCCTTTTCCCGGAGGCGTGAAATCACTTCGCGAACATCGGTCTTTGGTTTCAATGCTTTGATTTCCAATACTTCTCGGCCGCGATCCGTGACGATCAACGTTTCTCCCGTTTCTTCCACTTTACGGAAATACTCGAGCATCTGGCCCTTCAATTTTCCCTTGGAAACGATCATTGGTTGATTCAATAACTATGGTCACGACTGTGGTCAATGGAAATCATGGGAAGCCACGGCGTGCTGCGCTTCGGCTCCGCCCAGCGGCGAGATGGTGGTGACAAAAACCGTCGGCTTGTCGCCCTGTGAGCGCTGCAGGCGTCCGCTGGCTAACAGGAATGCCTCGGTCACGATCACCTGCCGGAAGTGGTGGAACGTCTTTTCCGGAATGAACAGGTTCGCGATGCCCGTTTCGTCTTCGAGTGAGATGAAACAATGCCCGTTCGCGGTGCCGGGGCGCTGACGGCAGATCGCCATGCCGCCGACCGTTACTGGAATGCCACCTGGCAGATTCTCCAGATCCACCGCACGCTGGATTTTTCTGTTAGTCGCGGCCATCCGCCAGAGCTTCATCGGGTGTGGGCCGGAGCTGGCGTCCTGCACGGCAAAATCCGACGACAAGCGCTCGGCCAGGGTCATCGGCGGCAATAGATCGGGACTAACCGCTTTCTCCATCGGAAACAGATCGTCATACAGCGGCAGCTCCGCCTGCCACATCGCCTGGCGGCGGTGAACGACTTGCGGCAATTCATTGAGCGCCCCGCTGCGGGCAAGGCTGCGGCGTTCCTTTTCACTGGGTTTCACACGACGCAGGAAATCATCAAGCGACTCAAAATCCTTCCGCCCGCGTTCGCTGACGATGCGGCGGATCGTTTCCTTCCCGAGATTTTTCAAACGGCCCATGCCTAACCGGATCGTCCGTTCATCGGTCACTTCGGTTAGCGCACCGCTCCTGAGGCAGCAGACCGGCAGGATTTTCATGCCGTGATGTTTCGCATCCTGGATCAGCGTGTTCACCGAGTAGAATCCCATCGGCTGGTTGTTGATGAGGCCAGTGTAGAACGCCGCAGGGTGGTGCGCCTTCAGCCAGCACGATGCGTAGGCGATCAGCGCGAAGGAAATCGCATGGCTCTCGGGAAATCCATACAGCGCGAAGGTCCCGGTGGCGTGGAGGATTTTTTCCTGCACTTCTTTTGTCAGTCCCTTCGCCGTCATGCGCGCGAGAAGTTTCGCGGTGACGCGTTTCATCTTCTCGTCGGAGCGCTTGAAGGAAATCGCCCGTCGCAGGTCGTCGGTCTCGCCGCCGGTGAAGTCCGCCATTTTCATCGCCATGGCCAGCATCTGCTCCTGAAACAAGGGCACGCCCAGAGTGCGTTCCAGGATTTCCTCACAATCCTTGTGGATGTAGTCGATGCTTTCTTTTCCCCTGCGCCGGTTCAGATAGGGATGCAACAGATCGCCGACGATGGGCCCCGGGCGGATGATGGCGACCTCGATGACGATATCGTAAAATTTCTGCGGCCGGAGGATGGGCAGCGTCGCCATTTGCGCGCGCGACTCGACCTGGAACGTACCAATGGTGTCGGCGCGGCAAAGCATATCGTAAACGGCGGGATCATCTTTCGGAATCTTCGCGAGATCGACCTCGATGCCGCGGCTCCGGCAGATCTCGATGGAGTCCTGCATGGCGGCGAGGATGCCGAGACCTAGCAGATCGATCTTGACGATGCCGAGATCCTCGCAGTCGTCCTTGTTCCATTGGAGGATGGTTCGGTTAGGCATCGTCGCGGGCTGGATCGGCACGACGGCGTCCAGCCGGTTGTCACAAATGACGATGCCGCCCGAGTGCTGGCCCAGATGGCGCGGCATGCCGAGGATTGACTGATAGAGCTTCGCCAGCGCCGGCAGTCTCGGATGCGAAGGCGGCAACAGGGTGGCCATGCGGTCCTCGAAATCCGTTTCCCGCGCCACCTGTTTTTCCTCGTCTGAGCCGAAGAACCGGAATCCCGAACTCTCTTTGGAAAACCGGTCCGCGAGCGAGAGCGGGAAACCGAGCACCTTCGAGACCTCGCGAAACGCCGAGCGCGGCCGATAGGTGATCACGTTCGCCGTCATCGCCGCACCCCGTGTGCCGTACTTCTGGAACACATACTGGATGACTTTTTCGCGCAGCTCGCCGGAGGGGAAGTCCACGTCGATGTCCGGCCATGACGCGCATTTTTCATTGAGGAACCGCTCGAAAAGCAGGCCGCTGCCGATCGGATCGACCTTGGTGATGCCGAGCACATAACAGACCACGGAGTTCGCCGCCGAGCCGCGGCCCTGGCAGAGCATTCCTTCCCGCTTCGCGAAATCGACGAGATCCTGGACGATGAGGAAATAGCCGGGAAACCCGAAATGCTCGATCAGGGAGAGTTCCTTGTCGAGCTGCCTGCGGATTTTTTCATCGACCCTGCCATACATCCTAACAGCTCCCTGATAGGAATTCCGCCGCAGCAGTTCCGCCTGTTCCGGCAGGGAAAGCGGCTGGCCGCGCTCGTCGGGAAAATCCGGGAAACGATAGCCGAGGTTCTCCAGCGTGAAATCGATGCGATCGGACAAGCGGTGCGTGTTTTCGACCGCCTGCGGCAGATCGGAGAACATTTCCAACAGCTTCGTGGGGGACCGCAGATGGCGTTCGCTGTTTTTCTCCAACAGATTCCCGGCCTCGTCGAGTGTCACGTGATGCCGCAGGCACGTGAAGGCGTCGGCTAACAGACGACCGGGGCGCGTGGCATACAGCGGCGCGTTGCTGGCGAGCAGGGGCAGCCGCAGATGG
Source organism: Akkermansiaceae bacterium (assembly GCA_031412525.1). Classification (GTDB taxonomy): domain Bacteria; phylum Verrucomicrobiota; class Verrucomicrobiia; order Verrucomicrobiales; family Akkermansiaceae; genus Luteolibacter. Next base: position 73,706 of record JANODE010000171.1, read on the forward strand.
GTGGCCAGATCGATGAGATAGCGGTTGAGCTTCCCGTCATCGCGCAGGCGGTGGCGGTTGAGCTCCACATAGACGTTGTTCCGGCCGAAGGTGGCGATCAGGCCTTCCGCGGCGGCGAGGGCGCCGGTCCTGTCGTTGCGGAGCAGATGGCGGACGAGCGGCCCGTCGCGGTCGCCGGTTAGAGCGATGAGGCCGGAGTTCGTCAGTTCGCGGGCTTTTCCCGCGCCGTCCAGATGCAGGTCCGTCAGGTGGCGGCTGAGTGTCTGATAGGAAGCCTGGGTTGTGCAGAGCACTGGCAGGTGCGAGCCGTTAGGCAGATCCAGGGTCGCGCCAACGAGGGCGCGGATGCCGCAATTCCTGGCTGCTTCGTGCGCGCGGGCGGAGCCGTAGAATCCGCCGTGATCGGTGATGGCGATGGCGCTGTAACCCAGCGCTGCGGCGCGGTGGACAAGCTCCTCCGGCTGGCTCGATCCACGGAGGAACGAGAAGGCGGAGCGGGCATGGAATTCGGAAAACATGATGATCGACGATTCTAACTATCCCGGTGTGGACTCCGGGTTCTTACTTCCTCAATCACATCTTGCAACGAGCGAGGGAAGCGGTTCGTGCCGACGTATGAATGATCCTCAGGGTCGCAGGATTTGAAAACGGCCTTTAGAATGAGATCCTTCTTGTTGAGTTCACGATTTAGGGGAAAGTGAATTTTCTCATAGCTGGTTGTGCTGCCCTTGACCATCAGGGCGACGGCATCGATCACCGGAGGGTCGAGGGAATCAAGATATTCGGCAACCAGGGAGGCTTCCTCACTTTCGGAGATGTAACCTCCATGATAGGCGGTGATCGCAAGGACGTTGATCTCGTTCTCCTTGCTGGGCCTGAACGGCTTCTCGGGATTGTTGGCGAACAGATATGCCTTTTTGGAAAAGGGTTCGCTTCCCTTGGTTCCGCGCCGGTTCTTCACCTCCAGATTGATCCTCACCTGGCCTCCGAGGATGGTGAAACTCCAGTCCACGGACGGCGCTTGTTGCCGCTTGCTTGAGCGGGTTTCTTCCAAGATGACCTTTTCGTGTTCCACCGTTCCATCGTCGATTCCCTGCCAGCGTGAAAGCCACCAGACCTCGTTCAGGGTGTCGAGGTGTTGGGAGCCGAGTTTCAGATGGCTGCACAGTTCCGCTTCCACCGGCCAGAGCGAGGGGATGATCCTGTGTCCCGTCTCGGATACTTTGCTGAGATAAAGCAGGCTCTCCCGATCCAATCCGGTCCCATCCATCATGCTGACTTCATTTTTGGCAACGAAAGGGTCATCCGCGTTGTCGATATCGTGGCCGGATTGATCGAACGCATATTCGACGAGAGCGAAGTTGATTTCACTCTCGGGTGGTAGGAGCCATCTGGGAGGAAGAAGCCGGAACCCGGCGGGCGCCATTACCTTCAAGTCCTGTGCCAGCAGCGAGGCCCTTTGCATGAGTTCCTTTTCACCGAGCACGCCCTCCCGAACCAGCCCCCCGGCTTCGATCCGGAGCAGGGAGAACAGTTCGGATTGGGTTGGCAGCCTGCCTTTCCCCACGGGCATGTCGCTTGCCGGCCTCCCGGTGAATTGTGATAGATAGGTTTGAAGATTCACCGAGGATCGATCACCCGCAACCACGGAGGAATCGTCGGGGATGCGGCTGATGACCACCTGCTTGCACGCTCCCACCAGCTTTGCGATTTTGGACAGTTTCGAAAACGTCTGGATCGATGGGTTTGCGGAGAGCTTGATCTCGATGACCTCGCGGCCCTGATCGGTTTCGAGCAGCAGGTCACACTCAAGGCCGTCGCTTGTCCGGAAATAGTAGGCGGCGAATGACTCGCCGGTCGCCTTGCGGGTTGTGATGATCTGATCGATGACCCAGCCTTCCCAGCTTTCTCCCACCCACGGTTGGTCGATCAGGCCGGATGTAGAGGTCAACCCGAGAAGCGAGTGAAGAAGGCCGCTGTCCCTCCAATAGATTTTCGGGGTCTTGATCAGACGTTTGGGAAAGTTTCCGGCAAAAAAAGGTGGGAGGCGGCGGATCAGAAACGCGCCTTCCAAAAAATCAAGATACGAACCAACCGTATGATAAGTGATGCCGAGACCTTGACCGAGTTGCGAGGCATTGAGCTGTGACCCGTGGATGGCGGCGACCATGCGCATGAGCCGGTCCGTTTGTTGGGGTTTCGATGGCAGGCCCCATGCGGGCAGATCCTGATGGGACATCTGCCTGAGGTAGGATTCCTGCCACACGGGGAATGCCGCGGCTTCAGGGTGCAGGCAGCCGCCGTCCGGGAAGCCGCCATTTCTCCACAGTGAATCCGCATACTCCGGCGGCAGTTCCATCGCTGAGAGGGGTGGTAGATCCACCAGTGCCATCCGGCCGGCGAGGGATTCGCTGACCTGTTTCATCAGGGAGGGAGAGACGGAACCCAGAAGAAGAAAGCGGCCGTTTGATTTCCTCCGCGCATCAATGGCTCCTCGCAAACGGGGGAAAATCTCAGGCCAGCTTTGGGCTTCGTCGAGAATTGCCAACTGGTCTCCCGCGATGAGCTCGTTCCAGAGGAGATCAAGTTTCACTCGATCCGCTTCTTGCTCGAGATCGAAATAGGCAGAGGAAAATGTCTTTGCCAAGGTGGTCTTTCCTGCCTGACGAGGACCGACGATGCAAACTGCGGGAAACTGCTCGAGGCGTTTCCTGACAAGGGCTTCTTGAATGCGTTGGATCATTTCTTGTAAAATAGAAATCAATTTCTAATTTGCAATAGAATTGATTTGGGTTGATCGCGATGCCGCTCAATACGTGCGACGATTTGCTTGGGTAGGCTCGATTCCGCGGAGGAACGAGAAGGCGGAGCGGGCATGGAATTCACAGAACATGTTGAAAAGTTAGAAATCATGAACCGCAGATGAACGCGGATGGACGGTAAGAAGAAAATCCAATGAAAAGAGGGCTTCATCCGATCTTTTCAACCCTCTGTATTCATCTGCGTTCATCTGCGTTCATCTGCGTTCATCTGCGTTCATCTGCGTTCATCTGCGGTTGGAAATTTCTTGGTGTTTGTTAGAGATAAATGCCGTCGAGCCGCCATTGGTCGTGGGGCTTTTCGAAAACGAGGCGCAGCAGTGGTGCGTGACCGACGCGTACGTCCCACTCCAGCCGCTGCCAGGCGCTGCCCGGTTCCCAGCCATCGCCGGACATCAGGAAGGGCCCGCGGTGCTCCAGCACCTCGCCGGGATGCGGGCCGGTGAGGAGTGCGAGCGGTCGGGGATGATCGTTGGAAGGGGATTCGAACGCGACGGCGATTTTCACCGGCGGCCGGAACCGGCGCAGCGGGATCGAACAATCCGGCAGATCCGTGGCAGGAGAAACCCCACCCGCGGCCTGCATTTCAAACGCGTCCGGCCGATGGCTGGGCAACGGCGCGGGAACACCGACACGGCCGCTGCCTAACAGCGCCTCCAGCCGCGCCAGCGTGTCCGCCCAGCGCTCCGGTCGCGGCAGCCGGCGGCCGGTCCAGTCGCGCTGGCAGGAGAGGGGAAATGCCGCGGTTGCATCCAACCCGATGCCAATGACCGGCGAAGGCAAAACCAGCGATTCCGCCAGCGTTTGGATCGGCTTGAGGAGTGCCGTCGGATCGGATAACGGCTCGGACAAACGGATTTCCCGCCGCAGGCCGCCCTGTTCGAGCCGCAGGTGGATTTCCAGAACGGAGGCTGCCAGATGGCGGGCTGCCAGACGTCCCGCGAGCACGTGCAGGAGGCGGTTGAAAACAAAAACCAGCGCCTCGCTCGAATCGATCGCATCATCGAAATCGATCGTCTGCGCGAGCGATTCCGGCGGACGGTGCAGTTTCAGCAAACGGCAGGTTTTTCCCGAAACCACATCGTGCCAGTGCCCCGCGCGCGGCCCGAAGCGTCCCACCAGATCCTGCCGCGGCAGGCGGCGGAAATCGCCGAGCGTGCGGATCCCTAACAAATCCAGCAGCGGCAGAAAGCGGTCGCCACCATCCAGATTGGCTAACAGCGACAGCGGCAGCAGGCCGATCTCCTCCACGGAAATCCAGCGTGCCCGCGTCCGCGCTTCCAGTACGGCGAAGTGGGCGAGGTCCGGCGTGGCTGCCAGTGAATGGCAGACTTCCTCGCCGGATTCCGGCAGCGATTCCAGGGCCTCCAGCCGAACCGTCTTTTTTCTGCCTGATAGATCGAGCAGCACGATGTCCGGCGCGGTGATTTCCACATCGGGCGTCAGGCTGTCCGCCAGGGAGACGAGTTCAGCGAGCAAAGCGGCTTCGTTTTCCGGGTGGCGTGAAATCAGCTTCAAATCCGGACACCGCACCAGCGCCCGCCCTAACGGCCAGCCCGCGGTAATTCCCGTCTGCCGCGCGGCGGGATTGATCGCCATCAGCGGGATTTTCCCATCATCGCGATGGGTCGATTCCCGCAGGATGGCACAGGGCCGCCCGCGCCATTCCGGCTGGGCGCGAAGCGCGGCGGTGACCGGGAGATCCGGCAGATGGAAGGCGGCGAACATGGCGATCAGGTGGCGCGGCGGAGTTGGTTGGGGCGGGCGGTCATCCGCTGCAGGATCTCGTTTCTCGGCAGATCGAAATCCGTTAGCTCGAGCCGTGCGGAGAGTTCGAGCCGCAGGCTGGCGCAGGGGACGAGCGGGGCGGGGGCCAGCACGATCAGGCGGCAGGCGCCGGTTTCGCAAAGCTGTTTGAGCCGCCACCATGCCGAGGCGGGAATGGAGCGCAGCGAGGCGGGCGGCAGGCCGCAGAGATCGAGCATGACGAAGGGGACGTTGGCATCGCGCACCAGCAGGTCGGCGGCCTTGAGCGCTTCCTGGATTTTCGCGCAGCGCACCCACAGCAGTTGTGAGCAGGCGGCGGCCGTGTGGGAAACCGGATCGAACCCATCGCCACCGTCCACCAGCACGAATTTCGGAAACTCCGCGGCTTCCTCCGGCTCCGCCAGCAGCCCGGCGATCCACAGGGAAAGCCCGCCGCCCTCCGCTGCGGGAATGATCTCGGAAATGGCACCCGCCGGGAAAGTCGCCGTTTCGAAAAGCGACTTCGGTGCCTCGGCCGGGGCTTCGGAAACCGGCGTGGCTCCATGCGCCGCGGGGAATTTTTCCCGGAGCTGCCGTCGAAGGTCATGGAGCGTGGTCGCCGTCACGGGCGGCATTTTACCGCTTCGCGGAGACTGTTCAAGAGAACAATTATTCCGGCTTCAGAAGCTCTGTTCGGAATAAGACCGCCAGTCGTTGGCAGAGAATGTCATGCACTTCCTGCGCGGGCCTTGTTCCCACACGAGCGAGGCGGGGGAGGGGGCTGGCGAAGATGCGGTCGGAGAACGAAAGGTGGCGGGTGCCGGAGAGGATCAGGCGGTCGCGGTAAGGTTGCTTCAGCGCGTCCTGGATGCGGGCTTCGGCCTCGCGGGTGAGGATCTGGCCGGCGTTTTCATCGGGCTTGCGCGCGGATTCGAGCCAGGCCGGGGTTTCCTGGTCGAAGAAGAGGAACGGCCCGCGCGGGAAATCGTTTTCCAGAAACAGCCCGTCCTCGTTCGCTCCGGCCACGAACGCGGGGTTTTTCGCGCAGAGCTGGATCGCTGTGGAGCCGCCGAACGAAAAGCCGAACACACCCGCGCGGTCGAGCCGGAGTCTGCCTGATAGAATCCCCGCGGCCTCCCCTGCCAATGCCAGCCGGACGCGCTCGACCTGCTCCAGCCGTTCGGCGAAGCAGTGTCTGGCGTTCGCCACGAAATCGGCAGTGCTTTTGGTGGACGAGAAATCCAGCGGTTCCGGATAGCGCCCCTTCACCACCGTTCCGTCCTGATAGAGAACGCGTGCCGCCTGTTCGGGGTGGTCCACCGCGACGACCACGAACCCTTCGCTGGCCAGAGATTCCACTTGCGCGATGTTTTCCGCCCGGTGGCCCATCCATGAGTGTTCGTAGAAAACCACGGGCAGCGGACCTTGGATTTTTGCAAGCGGCGCATCCTGCCGTACGCGGGCTTTGGCATGAGCGAGACGGTGATAGGGAAACGGCGGTGCGAGAGCCTTGTCCGGCAGCCACTGAACCGCGGGCTTGCCGCCCGTTTCATCCGATGGATACCAGACCTGCACCACCAACCGTGGCGATGCGCCGGTGGCGGGGATTTCCATGGTGGAAACTCCTACCTGATAGTTTCCTGATAGATCGGGCGGCTTTGGCAGAGGGAACGCCCAACAGAGCAACACCGTGGCCGCAGCTCCTCCAAAGGCGGCGTATTTTCCGAGAATCCGCCACGGGTTTTTCAATCGATCCATCAGCAGCCAGACCGCCCCGCCGAGCGCGAGTGGCGCGAGCAATTCCTTCGCCGTTCCGAAAATCCACGAAGCGACCAGCACCGCTATCAGAACGACCGCCACGGTTCCCCGCTTCCCGTTCCAGAAAATGACGAAGCCCGCGACAACGAGACAGGCCAGCCACTCGGGCCATGAGGCAAATCCGGTCAAATTCATCTCGCCGTGGCGGTGGCCGGTTTACGGGAAACTGTCACGCCGAGGTCAGCAACGTGCTGCAATCAGGAGAGGGTGGAAATCTCGGCGTCGGGCGGTGTTTCATCCGGGACGAGGTCGAGAAGGTGGGTAAGTTTTTTCCAGACGGCGTCGGCCTTGTCCTTTTTCAGGTGGATGGAATCGCAGTCGAGGAAGTGGATTTCGAGTGAAGAAGCGGATTTCACGTTCTCGGTGCCGGCCGACTTTTTGGATTTGGGGCTAGGATCGTCCTGATTGGTCCTCGCCTTGTATTTGAAGCGGATCAGGTAGGCCAGGTTGTAGGTGGTGTCGCCGATGGTGAGAGTTTTCATGATGATGAGGGGAGACGGATGGTGATGAAATCCGGTGGTTTCATGCATCCCATCTGAAATTCACGGAGCGCCGTCAAGGCTGCTGGACGGAAGCCACCTGAGGAGTTGCCAACGGGGGCGGGCCGGGAGGTGACGGATGGTCCTGCTCCTTAGGTCAGGCTGGCGGTGCCGAAGAGGGTGAAGCCGGTGGATTGCTCGATCTGGATGTCAAGGAGCTGGCCTGTTAGTCTCGCGGGGTCGCCGTCGAAAATGACGATCTTGTTCTGCGGAGTGCGGCCGGTGAGGCGGGCGGCGTTGTTTTTTGACGGGCCTTCACAGAGGACCTGCTGGCGGGTGCCGATGAGAGTGGCGTTGCTGGCGATGGCGAGGCGATCCACGACGGCCAACAGGCGTTGGTTGCGTTCTTCCTTCACGGACTCGTCGAGCTGGCCGTCCATTTCGGCGGCGGGGGTGTTGCGGCGTTTCGAGTAACGGAAGACGAAGGCGTTGTCGAATTTCAGGCGCTCCACGGTGTCGATGGTGGCTTGGAAATCCTCTTCGGTCTCGCCGGGGAAGCCGACGATGATGTCAGTGGTGATGGCGATGCCGGGTCTGGCAGCTTTCATTTTCTCGCAGATCTCGATGAACTTCGCGTTCTTGTAGGGGCGGCGCATTTCCCGCAGGATTCTATCAGAGCCGCTTTGCATCGGGAAATGGATGTGCGAGCAGAGTTTGGGCAGGTAGGTGAAGGCGGCAACGAGATCGTCCCGATAGCCGATGGGATGGGGCGAGGTGAAACGGATGCGCTCGATGCCTTCCACGTCGTGCACGGCTTCCAACAGTTGAACGAATGGCGACTTGCCGTCGATTTTCGGAAACTCGGTGCGGCCGTAGAGATTGACGATCTGGCCTAACAGCGTGACTTCCTTCACGCCGTGCGCCGCGAGGTGGCGGACTTCGCCGACGATGTCCGCGATGGGGCGGCCG
>JANODE010000172.1:0-24811 GCA_031412525.1 Akkermansiaceae bacterium
AATGGCGATGCCGCCCCCACCGTTCTTCGAAGAATTGCCTGAAATGGTCGAATTGAATACGGATAGAGTCCGACCACCCAGGTTGTAAATGCCGCCGCCCACTCCTCCGGAAGAGTTGTTTCCAGAAATGGTCGAGTTGGAAACCACCAGCGTGCCGTTATTCAGGATGCCGCCGTAAAAGGTGTCCGAGTTTCCTGAGATCGTGCAGCGTTCGATGCGGAGGCTACCCAAGTTGGCAATGCCACCGTTACCACCTGATAGAGTCAGCCCGGTGAGCGTGACCTCCGAACCGGCGAACAACTGCATGAGGCTGAAGCTGGCAGCAGCTGCCGGGCGGCGGACAGTCACCCTCGCAGCACCCGGACCATTGACGGAAGTCCGTCCGCCGAAAGACGGAAGCATACTCGCGAGGTCGATGATGTCCGGCACCGTGGAGTCAGTGAAAATGCTGCCTTCGAACGCAATCGTCTCTGGTCCGGCAAGGTCGTTCGAATTAAGGATCGCCTGGCGCAGGGTTCCCTCGCCAGCGTTGCCAGTGTTGATGACCACGAAATCGTTCTTTCCAATCGTGATCGTCGCATTGGTCGGGGATCCGACCGTGTAGGCGGCGTCCGCGAGAATGTTCAGGCGCATTGTTTCATCCGCTTCGGCGTGGATGTCGGCAGATGGAGTTAGAGTCATTTCTGCAAAGCTCTGTCCCGCAGGAATAACGATGGTGCCGGTGCTGCCCGGTACGAGAGAAGCCAGCGATGATCCGGACTGGGTGGCATCCGCAGCGGTGGCGGTGCCGGCCGCGTCGATCTGGAGCTGGACGAGGGTGCTGCCGATGATCGTGTTCCGGCTGATTCGCCAAGTTCCCGTTGCAGCGCTGTTTTCATCGGCATCCGCGTCGGGGGCGGTGACTGATAGAGTGAGGACATCCTCATCGGCAGTGGTAACGCCCACGGTCTGGTCCGCTAGATTGTCGAAGGCATTGTCCGAGGAAGCGTCGTTGACGGCGGCGGTAATGATGGAGGCCTGGGGGCCATCGACCTGCGTGTCATTGGCCGCGGTGACAGTGACGGTTTGTGCGACGTTCCAATTTGCATTGGTGAAGGTCAGAGTGGCAGGCGACACGGTGGAAGCGGTGGTGTCATTGCTGGAAACATTGAAGCCGACGTTCGTTAGCGGCTGGGCGGTGAGGACTACGGTGAAGGTATCGGTCGTGTTAGGCTCGCTGACCGCAGTGCCGCCGCCGCTCTGGGCGATGGCGAAGCCGGGAACGTCGTTGTCGGCAGTGGTGACGGCGACCTTCTGGTCGCCAAGCGGATCAAAGGCGTTGTCAGAAGAAGCGTCATTAACCGCGACCGTGACGGTGCTTGCGACACCGCCATCGACGAGGAAATCATCGGCCGCGGAGACAGTTACCGTTTGGGCGACGTTCCAGTTCGAATTGGTAAACGTGAGCGATCCGGGCGCGACGTTCGACTCGCTGGTATCGTTGCTGGAAACATTGAGCACTACATTCGCGAGCGGTTGGGCGGTGAGCACTACGGCAAAAGTGTCGGTCGTGTTAGGTTCGGAGACGGCCGTGTTTCCGGCGCTTTGCACGATGGCAAATCCGGCGACATCATCGTCGGCGGTCGTGACCGACACCGTCTGATCGGCGAGCGGGTCGAAGGCATTGTCCGAGGCTGCGTCATTCACTGAAACAGTGACGGTGCTGGCGACGATGCCATCCACCATCACATCGTCAGCTGCCGTCACCGTGACGGATTGAGCGATATTCCAGTTAGCAGTGGTGAAGGTGAGCGAGGATGCTGAAACATTGGCTTCGGTCGTATCGCCGCTGGAAACCCCGAGCACGACATCGGTGAGCGGCTGGGCATTGAGAACCACGGTGAAGCTGTCGCTGGTGGCTGGCTCGCTGACGGCGGTGGAAGCGCCGCTTTGGACGAGGGTAAATCCAGCGATGTCGTCATCCGCGGTGGTCACGCTAACGGTTTGATCGGTGACTGGATCGAATGCGTTGTCGGAAGCGGCATCGTTCACTGAGACCGTCACCATGCTGGTGATGGTGCCGTCCACGAGCAGATCGTCGGCAGGATTCACCGTCACGGTCTGAGCGACGTTCCAGTTGACGGGAGTGAAAGTCAGCGCGGTCTGCGCGACCGTGGCTTCGGTGGCATCGCTGCTTGAAACGGCGAGCACGACGTCAGACAGGGGCTGAGCCGTTAGAACGACCGAGAAACTGTCAGTAGTCGAGTTTTCAGTGACTGCCGTGGTGCCTCCACTTTGAACGAGGGTGAATCCGGCAGCATCGTTGTCGGCCGTGGAAATGCTAACAGTCTGATCGGCCACCGTGTCAAATGCGTTGTCCGAGGCAGTGTCATTGACCGTGACGGTGATGATGGAATTCTGATTACCGTCCACGATCAAGTCATCCGCCGCGGTGGCAGTGACGGTTTGGGCGACGTTCCAGTTCAAGTTGGTGAATGTCAGTGCGGTCGGAGAAACATTCGCTTCGGTGGTATCGTTGCTGGAAATCTGGAGCACGACATCGGTGATCGGCTGGGCGTTGAGAACCACCGAAAGATTGTCGGTGGTGGATGGTTCGCTGACATTGGTGCTGCCTCCGCTCTGCACGACGGTGAAACCTGCGACATCGTTATCAGCGGTGGTGACGCTAACGGTTTGTTCGGCAACAGGATCGAAGGCATTATCCGAATCCGTATCATTCACGGCCACGGTGACCGTGCTGGTGAGGGTGCCGTCCACCAGGAGGTCGTCTGCAGCGGTGAGGGTCACGGTCTGAGCGATATTCCAGTTGGAGGTCGTAAAGGTCAGCGAAGGTGCTGACACGGTGGCCTCGGTGGTGTCACTGCTGGAAACCACGAGCACGACATCGGATAAAGGCTGCGCGGAGAGGGCCACGGTGAAACTGTCGGTGGTCGCTGGTTCGGTGACAATGGTGGTGCCGCCGCTTTGGACGATGGTGAAGCCTGCCACGTCATCGTCGGCGGTGGAGACGGTGACGGTTTGGTCTGCGAGCGCGTCAAAAGCGTTGTCCGAGGTGGCGTCGTTGACCGTGATGGTGATGGTGGAATTTTGCGCACCATCCGCCAGCAGATCATCTGCCGCAGTGACGGTGACGGTTTGAGCAATGTTCCAGTTAGCGGTGGTGAAGCTGAGCAAGGATGCTGAAACGTTGGCTTCGGTCGTATCGCCGCTGGAAACCCCGAGCACGACATCGGTGAGCGGCTGGGCGTTGAGAACCACGGTGAAACTGTCGCTGGTGGCTGGCTCGCTGACGGCGGTGGCACCGCCGCTTTGGACGACGGTAAAGCCGGCGATGTCGTCATCCGCGGTGGCCACACTAACGGTTTGATCGGCGACTGGATCGAATGCGTTGTCCGAAGCGGCATCGGTCACTGAGACGGTCACCGTGCTGGTGATGGTGCCGTCCACGAGCAGATCGTCGGCAGGATTTACCGTCACGTTCTGAGCCACGTTCCAGTTGACGGGAGTGAAAGTCAGCGCGGTCTGCGCGACCGTGGCTTCGGTGGCATCGCTGCTTGAAACGGCGAGCACGACGTCAGACAGGGGCTGAGCCGTTAGAACGACGGAGAAACTGTCAGTAGTCGAGTTTTCAGTGACTGCCGTGGTGCCTCCACTTTGAACGAGGGTGAATCCGGCAGCATCGTTGTCGGCCGTGGAAATTCTAACAGTCTGATCGGCTACCGTGTCAAATGCGTTGTCCGAGGCAGTGTCATTGACCGTGACGGTGATGATGGAATTCTGATTACCGTCCACGATTAAATCATCCGCCGCGGTGGCAGTGACAGTTTGGGCGACGTTCCAGTTCAAGTTGGTAAAGGTCAGCGCGGTCGGAGAAACATTCGCTTCGGTGGTATCGCTGCTGGAAATCTGGAGCACGACATCGGTGAGCGGCTGGGCGTTGAGAACCACCGAAAAATTGTCGGTGGTGGATGGCTCGCTGACATTGGTGCTGCCTCCGCTCTGCACGACGGTGAAACCTGCGACATCGTTATCGGCGGTGGTGACGGTAATCGTCTGGTCAGCAAGGCCATCGAACTCGTTGTCTGAAGTCAGATCGTTCACCGTGACCGTGATGGTGGAGGACTGAACACCATCGACGAGCAGATCATCAACCGCGGAGACCGACACGGTTTGCGCAACGTTCCAGTTCTTAGGCGTGAAAGTCAGCGACGAAGCGGACACGCCGGACTCGGAGGCATCGTTGCTGGAAACATCAAACACCACATCAGCAAGCGGCTGGGCGGACAGAACCACCGTGAAAGAGTCGGTTGTGGCAGGTTCGCTGACTTCAGTGCTGCCACCACTCTGGGTAACGATGTAACCCGCCGTGTCATCATTGATGATGGTCGAAGAAGCTGAGGGGGTTCCGATCGCGTAGCCCCCGGAAACGTTGCTGAGCGTGACGGTGAAATTCTCATCCGGCTCGACGGTGGCGTCTTTGCCCACGTTGACCGTTAGAACAGCGCTCGCCTGGGTGTCTGGGATGGTGAAGGTGCCGGAGGGGAGCGCGCCGCCGAAGTCAGTGGCATCGGCCGCGCCGGTGACGTCGAAGTTCAGCGTGACCTCGCCCGTGGTGCTGCCGGTGCGGGAAATGGTGAAGGTGAAGGCGGTGCTTCCCACTCCAGTGCCTTCCCCTGCGCTGACGGCATCGGCAGTGATTGCGACAGACAGGCTGGTCACCGCGTAGTTGTTGGAGGCGGTCGTCCCGGAGCCGGAATTTCCTGAGGCGTCCGTCACACCCGTGTTGTCGAGCGTGATGACGTTGACTGGATCGGTGATGTTCGGCGTTGGCGTTAAAGTCGTGGTCCAGGTGAGGCCACCATCGCCGGTGGAAACCGCGGTGAGCGTGCCGTTTTCAACCGTTAGATCATTATTGGTGAGGCCGGCGACTGCTTCGCTGAAGGTGATCGTGACCAGCGAGGTTTCGCCGATCATCAGATTGTCATCCACGACGACGAGGGTCGCAGTGGGCCGGGCGGTGTCGATGGCATAGCTGTTGGAATCGGTGGTTCCAGTGCCTGTGTTGCCTGCTGCATCCGCAAAGCCGGTGTTGTCCAGAGTGATGACGTTGGAAATGTCGGTGACATTCGAAGACGGCGTCAGGGTGGCCGTCCACGTGATGCCACCGTCGGAAGTGGTCAGGCCGGAGACGACTCCGTTAGCGGCCGTAAGGTCCGCAGTGCTGAGCCCGGTGACGGCTTCGTTAAAGGTGATGGTGACCAAGGAAGTTTCACCCGCAGCGAGGATGGTGTCCGCGACGACCAGCGAGGCGGTGGGCCGGATGGTGTCGATCACATAATCGTTAGAGTTCGTGATACCCGTGCCTGGATTCCCGGCGAGGTCCGTAATGCCGGTGTTGTCGATCGAGACAAGATTTGACGGATTGGACACTCCAGACATCGGCGTGAGCGTGGCGGTCCAGGTGAACCCACCGTCGGAAGTGGTCAAGCCGGACACGGTGCCGTTGGCGAGCGTGAAATCCGCAGTGGTGAATCCGGCGACTGACTCATCGAATGTAACGGTGATCAGCGAAGTTTCGCCTGCAGCCAATGCGGTGTCCGCGACGACGACCGTGGCGGTGGGGCGCAGGGTATCAATTGCATAATTGTTAGACTCTGTGGTGGCGGTCCCGGGATTGCCCGCCAGATCATTCACTCCGGTGTTGTCGAGCGTGATGAGGTTGGTGGCATCCGTGACGCCGACGGTAGGCGTGAGAGTGGCGGTCCATGTCAGGCCGCCATCGGCTGAAGCCAGACCGGATGCTGCACCATTGGAAACCGTGAGATCGGCAATGGTGAAACCCGTGACAGCCTCGCTGAAAGCGAAGGTGACCAGTGAGGTCTCGCCGATTTTCAAAGCAGTATCCGAGACCACGATGGAGGCGGTGGCACTTGCGGTGTCGACCACGTAGTTCGCGGAAGTCGCAGTGCCGGTTCCCGTATTCCCGAGCGCGTCTGTGACTCCGGTTTTATCGAATGTGATGACGTTGGTGGCAGCGGTCACGGACGCTGCCGGGGTGAGGGTGGCGGTCCAGATGATGTTGTCACTGGTGGTGACAGCCGAAAGCGTCCCGTTGGAAACTGCTAGATCGGTGTTGTCGAAACCGCTAGTGGCCTCAGTGAAAGTGAAGGTGACCAAAGAGGTGTCGCCCGTTTTCAAGGCCGAATCCGCGAGGACGATGGTGGCCCCGGGACCGGTGCGGTCGATGGTGTAAACCTGACCAGTGAACGCCAGGTTGATCACGTCGAAGTTGAGCGCCGCGTCATTGATCAGATTCAGCCCAAGACTGCCATCTCCGGTGCCAGGAGTGGCGGAGATGTTCCAAGTGTTAGCTGGGGCAGATCCCACCGCGGTGACTTCGGTGATCGCGGGAGTGCCGCCGAGACCGATATTGACGAGGGAAAAATTTCCAGCTGTCAAACCACTGATCGGATTGGCAAAGACGATCTGCCAGGTCACGGAGCTCACGTTGGTGGGGCTTGCGGCGGTGCGGTTCAGGGATGCGACGGTGGTATTCGGGCGCTCAATCAGCGTGACGGTGGGATCCGCCGCGCCGGGGAGCGCTGGATCACCAAGGCTCGGCAGGTCATCCGTTAGCTTGTTGGTGAAGTTCGATCCGGAAACCGTGCCCTGGCTGGTGAGAGGGACAGTGGTGAGCGGGTCGTTGATGACAACGTTGTAAATAATGGTCACTGACTTGCCGGGCGGCAGATTCCCGATATCGATGGGAGCTGCCACGAAGTGTGGCTTGTTGTGTTCGTGTGGAACGGCACCCAGGGCTTGGCCCATGATTGGCAAACGGCGCTCGCCCTTGCTGAGGAATCCATACATCAGGCTGTCGCGCTGGTGGTTCGCATAGCTGTCGCAAAGTCCGAGCGCGTGGCCCATTTCGTGAAGCAGGGTTGTCAACAGATCCACACGGTCGACCGCATCGCTGTTAGACAGAGCCGACCGGCGCGTGACCGCGGTCTCGCGGGAAAATTCCGTGTCATCGGAAGGAGTGCCGTCGATGAACCACTCGTTGCCGGCGGCCCGCCGACTGATTTGGATGAGATCACCGTTCGCCTGACCAAGATGGAGAGTCTCAAGATCGCTCAGCTCAAAGCGGAGGCGGCGGAGAGTTTGCATTTGCTCAGCGGTTAGGCCGGTGGATTCCCACCGGCTGAGAGCCTCGGTGACAAGGGAATCGAGTTGTTCGGCTTGCAGTAACGCTGACTCCGCTTCCGGCATTGGAGTGCTTGCAGGAGCCATGGATGAAACATGCGAAGGATTGTCTCGAGGGGTGATCGTCCCGCTAGTTTCCAAGAGGTTTTCGGCAAACAGAAGTGGCAAAGGAGTGGCGGAAGGCAACGGCACGGATGACGCGACGAAGAAGCCGTCGTTGGCCGATCCGACATCGTTTTGAGAAGTCGCGCTGGCCGTCGCGCCACCGCTCAGGGTGTTGCGACCCGATAGATAGGTCACCACCGCCGCGTTGTCGAATGGCGTGCCGCCATAGCTGGGCATTTCGATGCGCGACTGGAAACGCTGGCGCACACGGAAGTCATCGGTTGTTGAAACTCCATGATCGAGCAGGTTCGCCAGCGCGCCCGCACCGCCGAAATTCAGGCGAACGGTGGCGGCATCGATTTGTCCGAACACGTTGGTCGACGTCGATCCGTTGTTCAGGAAAAAGCTTTCGCGGGAGCCGTTGATGTCGCTGGAAATGGATTGGTCGAGATCATTGCCCTGCACGGTTAGATTCAGCACGCCACTGGTTCCGTCATTGACCAACACGCTGATGCCGCGGTCGAAGGCTTCGATGACAGTGTTAGCCGTGACCGCTGTGGTGTGTGTGCCGTTGCCGTGCGCATCGATGGCGATGCCGTTCGCCTGAAGCGATCCGGATTTCACGGAGCCCGCGGTGCCGATGATGTTGTTTCGAATGAAACCGTTGAACAGAGCGGACGAGCCAGAGGTGCCGAGGTTCACCGTGATGGCATTGGAAATCGCGCCATTGATGGAATTGCCATCGATGTCGTAGTTCACCGTGCCCGCATAGCCCGGAACACCGGTGGCGGCATTGATCGTGATGCCACCACCGAGTCCGGTCGGATGACCTCCAGTTAGAGTGTTGCCCTTGAAGCTGACGCTCAGGTTCCCGCTGTTGAGCGCGGCTGCTTGAAAATGGTCGCCCTTGTTAGCAGTGAACGTGTTGCCGGACACATTGGCGGTGATGGAAGCAGTCCCGCCGGCTTCGAAGAAAAGCCCGTCGTCACCGGAGGCAATGGTCGGATTGGTGAATGTCGAGCCACTTACCGTTAGGCCGAGCGAGGCGGACGTATTGACGACCCGCACGACATGGGAAATCGAGTTGCCGCCGAAAGTTGAGTTCAGGAATGAACAGGAACCAGCCAGATTGAGGAAACGCATTCCGCCCTCTTCCTGGGCGACGTTGTCGCCATTGGTGCCGCTGATGGTGGAGTGGTCGATCTTGAAGGCGGCAGCTCCGTTCGCATACACTGCAAAGTTGGAAAACCCCTGCAGATTCATCCGGTCGAGCGACACGGGTCCTGCGCTGGCGAGGTAAATCCCGGTGCCGTCCGTTGTTCCGTTAGGCGCGCGAAGTCCACCGCTGCTGACATCGGAGCCGGTCTTGTTTTGAATGGTTCCACCGGACCCGGCAGTACCCGTGCCAGTCACAAAAACAGTGCCAGAACTGCCTGCTGTATTGCGAATGACCATGCCTGCTGCCGTGCCGCCGTTAGAGGCAATGCTTTGAAAAACCAGATGGCTCGCGCCGATGGTGACGCCGTTCAGGTTCAGTGCGGTGCCGGTGGTCGAGGCGAGGGTATTAGCCTCGTCCGTTTCGTCAGTATTGCCATCGCCATCGTTATCGATTCCGTCTGTTGCGCCATTCACCAACGTCAGCGTGCCACTGCCGGTCGCACTGAAGGCGGTGTTGGAGGTGGTGGAAAGCGCCACGCAGTGCAGGTTGATGGTGGCAGCTCCATTCGCCGTCAGACTGACTGCGTTTGCATTGGCGCTCGAGGATGTTAGCTTGCCGTTTACCGTGACAGTTCCGCTGCTGCGGTTGGAGATGCTCAGCGGAGTGCCGGCCGTGGCGGTGAGAGGGGCATTGATGGTGACTGATCCTGCGCCGCCGTTGAGGTTCACGCCGGAGGAACCGGCACTCGACGCAGTGATGAAGGTATCGACGGGCAGTCCGCCGATGGTCGCGGTGGCGATGTTGTTGCCAGCAATGGCGCTGCCTGCCGAAGTGCTGTCCAGATTGACCCCGCGGATGGTGTTTCCCGCCGCGAGGGTAATGACCGTGCCACCGCTGATCGTGGGTCGGGAGCCGCCGAGAACAGGGCGGGGAATGGTGTCGGCAGAGGGACTGATCCCTAACATCACTGCATCAAACGTGCCCCCACCGGAGCCCTGACCAATGAGCGATTCACCTGATTCCAGGGTGACGCTGGTTCCCGTATAGGTGCCGGCAGCCACGAAAATCTTGTGATTGGCGGCATCCACCGTGGCGGCCTTGGTCAGGGTGGCAAATGGGAGAGCCAACGTTCCCTTGCCGGTGGAGTCGTTGCCGGTTCCGGCATTCACATACCAGACCACGGGGCCACTAACAGTGAGTGAAACCGAGCCGGTGTTGCTCAAGCTGCCGCTGTTGTTCGTGATGGTATAATTGAAAGAATCCGCCCCCACGTAACCTGGCGCAGGCGAGTAGGTGAAGGTGCCGCCGGTGGCGATGACAACGCTGCCGCCGTTTGCACTGGTGACCGTGGGTGTGCTGATGGTAAGAGTCGCCGCCACGCCGGCGGCGAGCCCCTTGAAGTCATTGGTGAGAACGCTGAAGCCGGAAGAAGTGGCGGTATTGATCGTGGTGTTGGCAGCGATCACGCCCGTGTAAACGTCATTGAATGCAATCGGGGAAACCTTGACCGAACCGGCCACCACGGCGCTTCCCGCGACGTCGGGATCCGTGAACTGCAAGCCCGTGGCGGTGCCTGCTCCGGCAGCATTCGAGATGACATTCGTGTAGGTCACCGTGTCGCCGGGATTTTTTTTCGCCGCGGCCGCCGTGCTGTCCGTCTTGGTGGCCGTGATGTCCGGTGCCTGCGCGAGACTGGCAGCGGGCAACATGAAGAGTGTTAGAAAAAACGCTGCCAGTGACTGGCGGGTGGGTGCGGTCATGATCAAAAGGGTGTGGAAAAATGGCGACGCCAGCGTGAAAACGCGGGATCAGGTGCGCGGCGGGAAGACCCCTTGCAACGCGATGTTGAAGTAGAAGGTGAGATAGGGCTGCAGGTTGTTATGCGGCTGGTCACCCCCGGCGGGTGCCAGCGCTTCCGGAGCCATCGGCGCGTTCGGAGTGGTGCTGCTGTAGGCGAATCCCGAGGTGGAACGGGCGAGCACCCGGTTCGCCGATGGAGCCCTCAGCTCGCCGTCATCACTGGACGCACGAAGGGTGTGCGAGTGAGCAGGGATTTCCGAAACCAGGAGGCTAACCGTTTCGCTGCCGCTGCTTTCTCCCAGATCATGCAGCGAAAGTCCGGGGCCCTGGCCGGGGTGCATGGGCGAGCGGCCCTGGAGGTCGGGTAGCGCGAAGTTCGATTTGCCGTTGCCGCCATAGGTCGTGCCCAGCAACGAGAAGAGCGCGGTGTTCTGCGAAAGCGGCAGCAGTTGTCCGTCGCACCAGGCCCAGCCTTTGGGTGCGAAATTGAAGGGGAAAATGCGGATTTCCGCGACGAAAGGATCGGCCATGGGACTAGGTGGGTGAAGGGAAGATGCCGAACAGCGAGATGATGAAATTCACGCAAAGGTACGGCTGGTAGTTGGTGTGCGGTTGACTTCCGCCGACAGGGGAAATCGTGGCTGCGTTCAAGTTCGTCGAAGTCACATCCTCGATCAGCACGGTCACCCCAGGAGACTCCGCGAGCACGGTTCCCGCCGGTGAATTGGCCGTGCCGGGACCGCTGCTGGCAAGAAAAGCATGGCTGTGGGCAGGGATCTGATTGATTGTTAGGGTGACTTCTTCCGTTCCGGCGCTTTCCGCCAGCACGAAGCCATTGCCTTGATGGATGGGCAGGCGGCCGCGCAAGTCCGGCAGGGCGAAAGTTTCCTGACCATCCCCGCCATAGGTCGTGCCAATGAGCTGGAAGAGCGTTTCGTTTTCCGAAATGGGTAGCAATTGCCCCTCGCAAAACATCCAGCCTGCGGGAGCGAAGTTTCCCGCGAACATGCGAATTTCGCCGACGTAAGGTTGTGCCATGGATTGATATCAGTTAGGAGATGGGAAGATCCCCTGGAGGGCGATGCAGAAATTGAGCGTGAGATAGGGCTGCATGTTCGTATGCGCCTGGCTGCCACCGGTATTGGTGACGGATGAGGCCCCCAACGCCACAAGGGCGTTGCTGGCGGAGTAGAGATTGTTGGCAGGGGCCAGCACCGCATTCGTGGGCACCGGCGTGGTGGCTGACGCGGACGAGCCGCTGGCCGTGTGCACGTGCGTGGGCATCTCTGCAATGCTCAACGTGTGCGCCTGCTCGCCTCCCCGTTCGCCGAGCGTGTGACCGCTGCCGACATGGATCGGTGCCCGGCCGCGCTTGTCGGGAAGGCCGAAATTCACCCGACCGTCGCCTCCGAAGGTCGTGCCGACCAAAGAGAAAAGCGCCTGGTTCTGATTGATGGGAAGAAGCTGCCCGTTGCAAAGCGCCCAGCCTTTGGGAGCGAAATTGAAGGACATAATGCGGATCTCGCTAAGGAACGGTTCTGCCATGACAAAAGGAATGATGATTCAGCAACAACCACGGAAGAGTTGTTTATCAAATAAGCTGAAGCGCTTGATTAAAAAGATCTTCCGTGGGAGTCCAGCCAATAGAATCCGGAACCCGAAAATTATTTAGGATTCCCTGATTGTAAGATGGAAATAATCATGCTAGCCCTTCTCCGCACCTGCCCTATGCCCACTTCAGACCTCTCCAGCACCTCACTCACCCGCCGCAAAGTCCTCGGAATCGGCGGTGCCGGAGCCATCGGTGGCTTGGCCTGCTACCTCGGCTGGCCAAGCGGTGGAAAGCTATCACCATCTTTCTCATCCGATGTCCGCCAGCCAGCGCTCGCAGCGGAAGCGGAAATGCCTGAATCCGCCGAATCCAACGCGCGACCAGCCGATGGCATGCTGCGTCGCAATGATTTCCTGCCTCATCTGAATTCCCAATTCCGCCTCGGCTCGGCCAGCGAGACCTGCAAGCTCATCGAAGTCGGGGCCGAACAGAAAATCACCAGCCCCACGGCCGGGTTTGTTTCCTTTTCCCTGCTGTTCGCAGCGCCTGCCGGGTTTGTGGCAGAAAGTAAAATCCACGCTCTCAGCCACGCGAAACTCGGCACGCTGGAGCTCTTCATCTCACCCGTAGGCGATTCCAAGGAGCGCGTCTATCTGGAAGCCGTCTGCTGTCAGCGCGTTTGATCCGGCCATGACGCCGCCTGTCAGCCTTCGACCGGTCACCGCGGAGGACGCCGGTTTTCTCGCCTCGGTTTACGCCTCCACTCGGATGGAGGAACTCGCCGCGACCGACTGGACAGATGCGCAGAAAGCGGATTTCTGCCAGATGCAGTTCACCGCTCAGGACGTCCATTACCGCCAGCATTATCCGACCGCGGAATTCCAGGTGATAGAAT
Organism: Akkermansiaceae bacterium; assembly: GCA_031412525.1. Taxonomy (GTDB): domain Bacteria; phylum Verrucomicrobiota; class Verrucomicrobiia; order Verrucomicrobiales; family Akkermansiaceae; genus Luteolibacter. Next base: position 12,715 of record JANODE010000172.1, read on the forward strand.
CTGCGGGAATTCCCGCCGGCCGTCTTTACGTGGACCGGTGGGCACGGGAAATCCGCATCATGGACATCGCCCTGTTACCAGCGCACCGCGGCAAAGGCATTGGAACCCTCCTTCTGCTAGAGCTCGAAAATCAGGCCGCCGCCTGCGGGAAATCCCTCTCCATCCACGTGGAGCGCTTCAATCCCGCGCTGCGGCTCTACGAACGACTCGGCTTCCGGATGATCGAGGACAAGGGCGTCTATCTGCTGCTGGAGTGGAGAACTACGTGAAGACCGCTTCGAATTCCGAGCCTTTTGCGCTGTCGCCTAACTGAGTGAGGAAAAGTTCAATTTCCCCCCATTCGTCGCAATCCAGCCGGTAAATCCCCTGCGGCACCCGCAGCCCTTGCGGTCCGTGGAAGGTCAGTGAAAACGGATCGCGCGCCGCATCCGCCCGGCGATGGCCGAGTTTTTCCACTGTGCCTAACACAAGCTCCACCCGCCCCTCGCTGCTGCCGCTGGAAAACGTCCGGCCGATGAGCGGGAAAAACGTGTCGTGGTCGACGGACTCAAGCGGGATGATCATGTGCGGAGTCGTCCCCTAATTTCCACGCTATGGCGAGGCGAAATCCACTCCGCCTGCCGGAAACAGAAACCCCGCATTCAAGGTGGCCAAGCGGACGATTCCTGCTAGCTTGCCGGCCATGCGCAACGAGGCCGCCAGCGATGTCCTGAAGGTGTGGCTTTACGCCGCAGCCTCGGTTCTGCTGGGTGCGTGGATGACGCCGGTGATCTACAACGCAGGAAAAGCGCTGGCCGAAGTGGCTTCAGTGAAAGTCACCAACGGTCTGATCGATTGGCTGGCGGGCATCTGCCGGGCGACCACCTTCCCGCAGTTTTTCGTCGGCAGCCTGATTTTCGCGGCCGTGTTGCTTTTCCTTCCCTTCGTCGGCTGGCTGCGCGGGGGTCGCGAGCGGGAGGATTTCGAAAAACGGCCGTGGAGCATCCGCCTGCCGGAAGGCGCGCGCCAACGAGAGGGCGGCCAACGCCTGCTGAAAGGTTACAGCCCGTTGCGCCTCGGACTGAATGGATTCATGGTGGTGACCGGGCTTTTCCTGCTCATTGGCGGGGTGTTGATCGTGGCGGGGGTCTTCGAATGGCGGCAGCCAGCAGGTGGATTGGTGAGATTGGCGATGCGCGCGGTGCTGATCGCCTTCGCGTTGGCGGCGTTGCAGGAGCTGCTTTTCCGCGGAATCGCGATGGGGATTTTCCTGCGCGGGATGGGGCCGGCAAAGGCGCTCGGGATGTCGGCGGTGTTTTTCGCGCTGGTGCTTTCGCTGAATCCGGCGGTGGGCGTGAGCGTGGCGGACCCGGACGGACCGGGCACGGGATTTGAATTGCTCGGCAAGATGATGGCTGGATTTTCCGATCTCAGGACGGTGCTCGGGAGCTTCCTGCCGCTGCTCGCGCTGGGCGGCGTACTGGCATTTGCCCGCTGGCGGACCGCTTCATTATGGCTGCCGCTTGGCCTGAACGCGGGCTGGATTTTTGTGAACTCGATCATGGCAGCCATCACCGCCACCACGAGTCCACCGGACTCAATGATGTGGGTGATTTCCGGTGCCGCGCTTCGCCAGGGCCTGGTCCCAGTGGCAGGCATTCTCATCGCCGGCATTCTCATCGATTACCTGACCGCCCCCGATGCCCCCCAAGCCTCGTCCTGAACTTCGCGGTTGGCGGAAAATTGGCTCTCGCGTGCTGGACCTGCTCTACCCGTCCGCCTGCGCCGTGTGCGGAACCGGGTTATCGGATGGTCGGGCGTTGTGTGATCCGTGCGATGGCGATCTTCCCCGCCTCGCCGCGCCATTTTGCGGCCAATGCGGCGAAGCCTTCCAAGGCCGGATCGATGGAAACTTCGCCTGCCCGAACTGCCACACGCTGAAGTTTTCTTTCGAATTCGCCCGCTCTGCCACCGTCCGCGACGACCGCACGCTCGATATGGTGCACCGCCTCAAATACCGGCGCGAAATCCACCTCGCAGATGAACTCGGCCGTCTCGCCCACGAGTCATTCCACGATCCACGCCTTGCTCCCGCGCTGGATGGCGGCTGGCCACTCATCCCGGTGCCACTTCACCGCAAGCGTGAGCAGATCCGCCATTTCAACCAGGCCGCGGAAATTTCACGTGTCCTCTCGAAACACACCCGCTTGCCCGTGCTCCACGGCCTGCTGCGCACACGCTCGACTGAAACCCAAACCCTGCTCACCCGCGCCCAGCGCCTGGAAAACCTCCGCGGTGCCTTTTCCCTCACAAAGTCCGGCGAGCGCTGGATCGGAAACTCCCCGGACGGCGCAGTCCTGATCGACGACGTTTTCACCACTGGCTCCACCGTGGACGAATGCGCAAAAATCCTCCGCCGCGGCGGTTTCAGGAAAATCTTCGTCGTAACCGTGATGCGCGGTTAGGCACTTCCTGACTTCATAAACTCGGGCGGATCGGAGTCCGCCCTTCCTTGGGAACTGCAGCAGTCGGATCGTTTTCCGATCCCACCGCCCGCCAACGCTCGAAGCCCTGCATCGCGAAATGACAAACCAGCGCCGTCAATCCAAGCGCCGCCATCGGCAGCAAGCCAGAACGCGCATTTTCACCCAACGCCCAAGGTCGCAGTGGATGAGCGAAAACATCCGTGAAAAGCAGATTGCTGCTCTTGAAGGCCAGCACGACACCCGCGTGCAGACCGATCGAAAACCACAGCGCCCCCGTCCGCACCCGCGCCCAAGCAAGCACCATTCCGAGGAGAAAAAGCGTCGCAAAATCCGTCACGAAAAACCGCGGCTCGGTGAAATGAAACAGAATGCCGCCCAGCAACTTGAAACCCGCCGTGGCGGCCGCCGGATCGACGACTGCAAACCCCGCCGGTGGATCCAGGAAATGCAGAAACGCAAACAACACCGAGGACGCCACACACGCGGAAAACGGTCGCGCCGATCTCATCCACAGCCCTAACAAGACTCCGCGAAACAAAACCTCCTCCACGATCGAGGCCGCCGCCGCAGGCACCAGCACGGCGGCGAGAAATTTCCCGACGGACGGTGGATTCGGAATCTTGAGATAGGCCCCGGTGGTGTGGAGCACCAACACCAACGCCCACAGCACGCCACCCGCGATCAGACAGCCAGTGGCAAGTTGGGTGAATCCCCTCCCCCAGTCCATTCGGTTTTCCCCCGATATCACCGACACGTCTCCCGCCTTGATCTCCCGGATCCGGCGAAACAACACCGGAAGAAATATCAGCGCGGAAAACGATAGCGAGCGGCTGAAATAGCGGCCGAATTTCGACCGCCCGCACGTCGCGCCCAGCCATTCCAAAAAGGCACCCAGATCATGCTGTGCCGCAGTTCCCGCCAGCCATTTCCCAGCCTGATAGACCCACGGCGAGATCACCGCAGCCAGCAGCAGCGAGGCAAGCACCCAGAGCATCACCGCGCCCGCTTCAGATTGGAAAAAGCGTTTCAACGACCATGCTTTTGCAGCGGGCTTTGTGACTTGTCCAGAGGAGCTTACGAAAAAACCGCCGGAGCGCGTGCCCCGACGGTGAAATGCACGATAAACGGGAATCTTGCAAGTTAGAGCGACCGCAGAGTAGCCTTGATCGCCTCGAAATTCGGCATGTCGCTTGGGATTTCCAGAACTTCCGCGTATTGCACGATGCCGGCCTTGTCGATCACGAAGGCGGAGCGCTTTGCGACGCCGCCCATGATCAGGTTCTTCTCCGGATAAAACTGGGTATAGGCGACGCCATACGCCTCGGTCACCTTGTGCTCGTAGTCGCTCAGCAGCGTGAGGGAAAAACCTTCCTTTTTCGCCCACGCATCCTGCGCGAACGGGTTGTCTCCGGAGATCCCGAGCACCGTCGCATCCAGCGAGGTGTATTCGGAAATCCCGTTGGAAATCTCGCAGAACTCCGCCGTGCAACCGCCCGTGAAGGCCATCGGCACGAACAGGAGGATGATGTTGGATTTTCCGATGAGGTCACTGAGCGTAACCAGTTGCGGGCCTTCCGAGGTGAGGCTGACGAGTGTGAAATCCGGAGCTTTGTCGCCGACTTTGATGGACATGATGATGGGGAGTTTGGTTGGGAGTAGGCCGCACTATAAATGCCCGATTTCCGATCTGTCATACCAAATTTCCGGAATTAGGAAGTCTCGCCAATGAAAAGCAAAAGCACCGTCCGGCAGGGACTGGCCTCCGTGGCGGTCCAGCGATAAGAAGTGAATATCCTGCCGAAGCGAATCCGTTCCGTCATACCATCGTCCCTCATTCCCACCTCGTTCACAAGACCGCCCGGAGGTCGGTCCCTGCCGGGTGGCTGATCCTTCGGAGAGTTCATGAAGGTGATCGACATCATGGGCCGCCGGTGGTTTGAACGGGGCGCGATCACTGAAAATCGCCCCGCACGCCATGTCATATGAGTTTTCAAATTTCGGCCGCCACCTTGGCTGCGGCAGTGGCATCGAGGAGCTGATGGACGACCTCGGCCATGCCCTCGCGAGCGGCGGCCCTGATTTGAAAATGCTCGGCGGCGGCCAGCCGGCACGCATTCCGGAGATGAACGCCGTCTGGCGCAGGCGTCTCGAAGAGCTGATGGAGGAAACCGGCGGGCTTGAGCGCGCACTCACCTCTTACGATCCGCCGCGCGGCAACCCGAAGTTTCTCGATGCCATCGCCACACTTTTCCGCGAGACTTTCGGCTGGGACATCACTTCGGAAAACGTCGCCATCACCAGCGGCGGGCAGACCGCGTTTTATTTCCTGTTTAACCTGTTAGCCGGAGAGATGCCGGACGGCTCGCGCCGGAAAATCCTGCTGCCGCTGGTGCCCGAATACATCGGCTACTCGAACCAGGGCGTGGGCGGCGATCTCTTCCGCGCCGTCCCTCCGCTGATCGAAAAAAGCGGCGCACATGATTTCAAATACCGCGTCGATTTCGATAGCCTCGAAATCACCCCGGACATCGCCGCCATCTGCGCGTCCCGACCGACGAATCCCACCGGCAATGTTCTAACCGACGATGAGGTTGCCCGACTTTCCGCCCTGGCGAAGGAAAACCACATCCCGCTCATCATCGACAACGCATACGGCGCGCCCTTCCCCGGCATCATCTTCACCGATGCCACGCCGTTCTGGGAACCGCATGTCGTGCTCACGTTCAGCCTCTCGAAAATCGGCTTGCCCGGCACCCGCACCGGCATCGTCATCGGCCCGCCGGAGATCATCCGCGCGTTGGGATCGATGAGTGCGATCGCCGGTCTATCAAATCCTAACATCGGCCAGCAAATCACGCTGCCGCTGGTGAGATCCGGCGAACTGCTCAGCCTCAGCCGCGAGGTAGTGCGCCCGTTCTATCAGGAAAAGTGCCGGCTCGCGCGTGCCGCCGCGCAAGAGGCGTTCGGCGATGACATCGAGTGGTTCATGCACCGCAGCGAGGGCGCACTTTTCCTGTGGTTCTGGTTTCCCGGACTGGCGATCACGTCCATGGAGCTCTACGAACGGCTGAAAAAGCTCGAGGTGCTGGTCATCCCCGGCCACTACTTTTTCTTCGGCCACGACGATGAAAACTGGCGTCACCGCCACGAATGCATCCGCGTTTCCTACGCCATGGACGAAGCCATCGTCCGCGACGGCCTGCGGATCATCGCTGAGGAAGTGCGCAACGCGGGCTTTCGCACATTGGGGTGATCCGATCGCGGCACAATCGCGGATTCATTTTGTCGCCTCATCTCTCTTCCCTCCCGCCATGAGCATCCTGCCCCGCACCCTCCTGAATATTTTCTCCCTGGCCGTAATTCTGGCGTTCCTCATCGGAACCGCCCACGCGGTGGAGCAACTCAAGCTGAACCTTGGACCTAATCACCGGCACGCAGTGGTGGTCGTCCCCGACGGCGTTTTGAAAATTTCCCTGCAGCGGAGCGACGGGAAAAACTGGCGCACTTACGTATCCACCCACGTGTCGCCCGGCAGAGTGTCATTCGATCTTCCAGCCACCAAGAAGGACGTGAAATGGCGGGCCGTGGTCGCGAAAAAAACCATTGTCGAGGCTGACAGGAAATTTCCCCCCGGCTTCTATCGGGGACGGAACGAATTCGGCCCGGTTCTATCAGACACGGCCGGTGGAATGAATCCATGGATCTGGAAAAGCGCGTATCTGATGGATGGGGAGTCCTTGGGAGAAGCTCCACCCATTGATTCCCCCACTCCAGTGGAGGCGGACATCTGGAAGACCGATGACGGGCGGATCTATTTTTTCAATCAGCTCCGTGGTCTGCAGGTGCTCGATGTCGCAGACCCGAAAAATCCCACACTCGTCGCCTCGCTGCGCATGCCGGCCGTGGGTCAGGATCTTTATCTGATACCCGGCACCGGCCCCACACGCGAGCTGGTATTGCTGACGGAAGGAAGCTCCAGACGCGACGGCGATTCCACCCGCATTGTGATTGTGGAGGTCGGCGAGAGTCAGGCGCGCGTCAGATTCTCGCGGGATATTCCGGGGCATCTGGCAGACAGCCGGATGGTGGGGAACCGCCTGATCGTCGCCACCACCGACTGGTCGGTGGATCCCGACGGGAAAAACGACAGCGCGCTCAGCGAGTGGCTGTTGGAAACCGGTAAAGCTCCCAAACAGGTGGGAAATTTCCCGATCCGCGGAGACAACCCGATCATCGCCGCGGGCAGCGACTGGCTGGCGGTGTCAGTGACGCCGGCCGGGCAGTGGAAGTTTTCCGAGGTGATGGTGTACGGCCTCGGGTCTAACGGTCTTGTGCGCCTGACCACGAAGCCTGTCCGCACGGCGGGCGTGATCGCCGACAAGTTCAAGATCCAGTGGAAGGACAACACGCTGACCACCATTTCCGAAAGCAATCCGTGGCGGTGGAATTGGTCACCACGAACCGTGTTGGAAACTTTCCGGGTATGGGGCCCGGGGATCGTTGTCCCGGCGGTTTTCACCGGTGAGTCCAACCGCCTCGCTTCGCTGGAGCTGGCGAAAGGCGAGAGCCTCTACGCCACCCGCTTCGCCGGAGACAAGGCTTACATCGTGACGTTCCTGCAAACGGATCCGTTGTGGATCGTCGATCTATCAGACGAGAGCAAGCCGGTCGTGACCGGGCATCTTGAGGTTCCGGGCTGGTCCACACACTTGGAACCGCTGGGGGATCTGCTGCTTTCCATCGGTTGGGATTCAGGGAGTATCGTGGCGTCGCTGTTCGACGTGGCGGATCCCGCGCTTCCGACGCTGCGGAGCCGGATCGTGATGGCGAACGGCTACAGCGAGGCGGCCTGGGACGAGCAGGCGCTGAAGGTGCTGCCGGATGCCGGACTGGTGATGGTGCCGCTGGTCACGATGGATCCCGAAACGGACGCACAGGTTTCCGGGGTGCAGCTCCTGGATCTGGACCTCGCCGGGCGGAATTTAAAACAGCGCGGTGTGATTTCCCATGCCTTCGAACCCCGGCGTGCCGATCTGATAGGTGGTGCGGTGGTTTCCATTTCCCAGCGGATCCTGGTGGCCGCCGGTATCGGGGATCGGGACCATCCCACGCTGCTCTCGGACGTCAGTCTCGCCTGGTCCGCCGACCGTGTCTGTGATGCGGGGGAGTTCTTGCTCCAGATCGAGGATGGTTCCGCCTATGGCGACAGCCGCGCGACGGTAAGGGTGAGCCCGGCTGGCGCTCTCGAACAGATTCTATCAGAAACAGATCTCGGCGACGGCTCGGTCCGAGGCGCGGCGTTCCGTGACGGGAAACTGTTTGTGATCCGGCAGCTGGCGGCTGAAGTCCCGCCCGGCATCCTTCAGAAAATCGCGATCGGCAGCACGTCCACCCAACTGGTGCTGGACGTTTACGACGGCACGGCGCTGCCCGATCTAACGTTGCTGGGATCGTGCGCGCAATCCGTCGATAACAGTGGCTGGCCGACGGTTTCCGATATTCTCTGGCCTCGCTGGAACCGGCCGTGCGTGGTGCTGAACTCGCGCTGGCCGATCTATTGGTATGGCGATGTCATCACCGCCGGGACAGCCAAGATGGACTCGATCTATCCACCGCTGGGCGGGGAGGGCGGAAGCAAGCCGCAGTTGCTGGTATTTGACGTGACCCATCAGAAAAATCCATCCGTGGAGAAGCCTGTTAGTTTCGGAAATCCCAGCGCGTCGCTCAACCAGGTGAATGCAGCGGGCGGCGGGCTGGTGGTCGTCGGATCCAGCCGGACCACGGATGTCACCTCCACCGGGGACACGCATTTCTACCCGACCCGAAATGCGGCGCACGTGTTGGAAGTCGGGCCAAGCGGGCCCGCCATCGTGCGCTCCGCAATCGACCTGCCGGGCACCTTGTTCGCGGTGACGGAACTGGACCAGAAGGGATTTCTCGCATTCACCCGCTCGATGAGTTCTGAAAAAGCGGCGAACATCCAGGTGAGCGCGTCGGACGGATTCGACGCCTTCCTCGTCGCCAGCCATGATGTGGAAGCCAAGGCAGCGGTGGCAGCCGGAGGGCGTCGGCTGTTTGTGACATCGGAATCCGGTGTCTCACGTTTCACTCTCGCCGATGATAAGTCGTGGACTGCGGAAAAGGGCCTCGACCTCGGCTGGCGCCCCAGCGCACTGCGATTCGTGGCCGGGAGAATCCTCGGCGTGCATGCGAAAACGATTTTCTCCGCAACCGCCAATGGAGACTCGGCCAACCGCTGGAGGTTTCCAACGTGGAACCTGTGGCTCGACTCGGTATCGGTCGCGGGCAATGGTGATTTGTTAGTTCCGTTCGGCCCGTATGGTGCCGACCGGCTGGGCGGAGCGAGGTGACGGGCCAGAGCGGCACATCGGGTTTCAGACGGTCGATGGAATCTGCCAGAAACCGCAGCGCCTCGCCACGGTGGGAGCTGAGCACGCCGAGGTAAGGGGAGGCCTCGCCCACAGGCACCCAGCCGAGGCGGAGGATGAAATACACGGCATCGCAGCCGTGGATTGATCCTTGAATCAATTGTCTCCCATAACCTAGCCTCGGGCGTAATGATTTCCTTGGAAGAAGCACGCCAGCGGATCCTCTCCCACGTGGAGCCGGCCGGAGTGGTGGAGGTCCCACTCGCCGAGGCCTGGGGAGGGATTCTGGCCGCGCCGCTCGTTGCGGGAGCCTATTATCCGACGGCGGATCGGGCAACCATGGATGGCTACGTGATCGGCGGCGACGAGCCCCCCGGGACTTTCCGGGTGGTGGGGGAGATTCCGGCGGGGAGATTTCCCGATTTGGCAGTGGGGAAGGGAGAGGCCTTGCGCATTTTCACCGGGGCCCTGATCCCCGAAGGCGGCGGGCGGGTGGTGATGCAGGAAGATGTGAGCCGCGTGGGGGACGAGATTTTCGTGGAGGCATTTTCGGAAAACCGTTTCATCCGCAAGGCCGGAAGCGAGGCGGCCCCCGCTGACATCGTGCTTCAAAAGGGCATGCGCCTGGGTGGCCCGGAACTGGCGATTCTGGCCCAGATCGGCGAAATCAGACCGAAAATCGTGAGCAAACCCGTGATCCGGCATCTCGCCACCGGCAACGAGCTGGTCCCACCCGACCAAATCCCCGGCCGGGGTGAGATCCGCGATACGAATTCCAGCCTGCTCGACGGTCTGCTGAAATCCCTCGGCGTGGAAATTTCAGACTCCCGCCGAGTCGCCGATGACCCGCAGGTGATTTCTGAAATTGCGGAGGGCGACTGGGATCTGCTGCTGATCTCCGGCGGAGCGAGCGTGGGCGACTATGATTTCGGCGCGGAAACGCTCACACGGCTCGGCTTCACCATTCATTTTGACAAGGTGAACCTGCGGCCGGGAAAACCGCTGACATTCGCCACCCGCGGCAGGCAGGTTGCGTTTGTGATTCCCGGAAATCCGGTTTCCCACTTCGTGTGCTTCCACGTCGCCATCCGGCTGGCGGTGGAAATCCTCAGTGGTTTGCCAATCCATTGGAATTTCCTGCAGCTCCCCATCCGCGGTGGGGAACCCTTGCGGCCGGATCCGCGGGAATCCTTCTGGGTGGCGCGCGCTTTTGTGGAGGATGGCCAACTGGTCGTCGCTCCGAAAAGCTGGTCCACTTCGGGCAACACGTTCTCTCTCGCCGGCACAAACGCGCTGGTCCGCGTGAACTCGGATCATCCCGCCCAAGGCCCCGTGGAAACCCTCCTGCTCGACCTTCCCGAATCCGCGATCCAGTGTCCGTCATGACAGAACCTCAATTCTCCCACCTCGACGCGGAGGGCACCGCCCGCATGGTCGATGTCGGCGACAAGCCGGTCCAGCGCCGCACCGCAGTCGCCATTGGTTTCATCGAATGCGCGCCCGCCACCGTGCAGGCGCTCAGGGACAAGGCGCTGCCGAAAGGCGACGTTCTAACCGTCGCCCGCATCGCCGCGATCCAGGCGGCGAAGATCACCGACAAGCTCATCCCGCTCTGCCACGGACTGCCCCTCGACAAGGTGGACATCGATTTCGAGATCCGGGAAAACGGCGTCTCCATCCGGGCGACGTCCATCGTTTCCGCAAAAACCGGCGTCGAAATGGAGGCCCTAACCGCTGTCTCGGTGGCGGCCCTCACCATCTACGACATGTGCAAGGCCGTGGACAAGGGCATGGTCATCGGTGACATCCGCGTCGTGGAAAAAATCAAGGAATGAAAATCGCCCGCCTCACCCTCAGCGACCGCGCGAGCGCCGGAATCTATCAGGATCGCAGCGGCCCCGAGATCGAGCGCATCCTCGACGAGGCCGGCTATCAGGAAGTCGAGTGGGTCCGCATCGTCATGCCGGACGAACGCGAAGCCATCGAGGCCCTGCTGCGGAAACTCTGCGACGAGGACGCGTGCGACCTCATCCTAACAACCGGTGGCACCGGCCCCTCGCCGCGAGATTTCACCCCGGAAGCAACCAAAGCGGTGCTGGAGCGCGAGCTGCCCGGCTTCGGCGAGGCGATGCGCATGCGCAGCTTCGAAAAAGTCCCGACCGCAATTCTATCAAGATCCACCGCCGGCACCCGCGGCCGCAGCCTGATCATCAATCTGCCAGGGAATCCCAAAGCCATCGGTGAGTGCCTGCCGATGCTGCTGCCCGCCATTCAGGAAGCGCTGAAGCACCTGCGGGAGTGAGCCTGGATTCACATGACGTTTTTTCCAATGCTGTGATTGGAGGGCCTCATCTCGCTAACGCAACCATGAGAAAGATAACGCGTGAATCCGAGGGGCAGATCCCCATTTAGAAGCCGGCAATTTCGGCGATGTCTGTTATTTGGGACTGACCCCGAAGCAATGCGACGGCTACGCCGCCTATCCCGCCTGGGCAAAAGGCAAAAAACACATCACCCTCATGGGCTGCCACGCCCATGTCCGGCGCAAGTTTTTCGAAGCCCAGGACCAATCCCCACGCCTCGTCGGCTGGATCCTCCGCCAGCTCGCCCACCTCTACCAGATCGAGAGCCGGCTGCGTGAAACCCAAGCCAGCCCCGCCCTGCGCGAAGCCATGCGTGCCGCCCAAAGCCGGCCCATCCACCAACGCCTCAAAAAACTCTTCGTCCGACTCGCCCTGCGCCGCACCATCCTCCCCAAAAGCAATCTGGGCAAAGCCATCACCTACACCCTCAACCAATGGCCCAACCTCCAGACCTATCTGCGGGACGGCCGGGTCGAGATCGACAACAACCTCGTTGAAAACGCCATCCGCCCCACCAAGCTCGGAGCCAAGAACTGGCTCTTCATCGGAGCCGAACACGCCGGCGAAAAATCCGCGATCATTTACACCCTTGTGGAAAACTGCCGCCGCTTGGGGCTGGATACCCGGGACTACCTCGAAGACGTCCTCACCCGCCTGCCCGGCATGAAAGCCAGCGAAGCCGCCAGCCTCACGCCTGCCAACTGGCACAAAGCCCGCGGCGGAAAAACCGGCCGCACCGCAGCCTGACAACATAGCAGTGATAGAACCGGGAACTATGACTGCTATGCTCCTGCCGTAGCAACTCCATCAGCACGGGACTTCAGACTACGCTTACACATTGGCGGTGGGGTGCTGGGAATTGGTGTATTGGTGAGCAATG